>JBCDFZ010000012.1:0-106823 GCA_039177115.1 Myxococcota bacterium | reverse complement strand
GGAGCCGGCGGCGGTGACGACGGCGACGGCGGATTAGCGCGCGACAAGACCGCCGAGGCGCGGGGGTCTTGTGGGTTGGGGAGCCGTGGAGGCGTGAAGGCGGCCTGCCTAGAGGGAGTGCGAGAGGTTTTGTTACATCCGACCCGCCCACCCCCACCCGTAATCCTCCCTGCGCACCGGGGGCTCCGCCCCGGCTTGCCCGCGCACTTGCGCGGGCTCGCTCCGCTCGCGCTGCCGCTCTTGTTTGGAGCCGGTGGAGCCCTTGTTGGCGGCTCGCGTTCGCTCGCACCCCGCCCCGGCAATCTTGGAAAGGCACTCTTGTTCGAGCACCCACTCTCAGCGAGGCATCCACGCATCGAGGCGCCTCGGATGCACCACGACTGAGTGCGAGCGAACGCGAGCCGCCAATGAGGGCCGCCACCCAGAAGCCAAGAGCGCCAGCGCGAGCGGAGCGAGCCGGCGCGAACGCGCCGGCAAGGCCGAGCGCAGCAAAGGCCGCGCAGGGAGGATTACGGGTGGGGGTGGGCGGGTCGGATGCAACTAACCCCTCGGCAGCCCATCAGCAGGCCGGCTGCTGCCCTTCGATTGCCCCCCTTCGACGCCTGGCTTTGCCAGCCGTCGATCAAAACGGAATGTCGTCGTCGCCGAACTCGTCGGCGGGTGGCGCTCCGCTGCCGCTGCCGCCTCCCCCTCCGCCGAAGTCGCCCGGGCCGCCGGAGTCTCGGCGGCCGCCGAGGAGGACGATGTTGGTGGCGACAATCTCGGTGGAGTTGCGCTTATTGCCGTCTTTGTCTTCCCACTGGCGGTACTGGATGCGGCCCTCAGCGCAGATCGATCGGCCCTTCGACAGGATGTTGTTGAGCGCTTCGCCCCGCTTGCCCCAGATGATGACGGTGTGCCAATCGGTGCGCTGCTGCCGCTCGCCTGCGCGATTCATATAGGATTCGGTGGTGGCGAGCCGGAGACGCAGCACCGCCTGTCCGTTCTGGGTGTACTTGAGCTCTGGGTCGGTCCCCAGATTGCCGATGAGAACTACACGATTCAGGCCTTCTGCCATGGCTCCCCTCTTCGATTAGCGCCGTGGGCGGCGAACATACGCGGCCTTGCCCGACGGATCAATGGCCGGCTTGCTCGCTTTTCATGCGCAGCAAGATCGCCAGCTCATCGGTCAGTTCTCGGCGTCGGTGCGCATAAAACTGGGGTCCAACGCGATCGTCTCGGCGATCGGCCTCGAGCTGCGCGATCTCCTCGAGGAGCTCGTCCTGTCGGTCGCTGCGCGCGGCGGCGACTTCGCGAGAAGCATCCGATGGCCGAAACAGAAAAATGAGGCCGAGACCGAGAAAGACGAGGCCGAGACCGACCGCGAGGAAAGGAAGCGGCCCACCGCCTGGGATCCCGCGCACCGCGAGCTGTAGGGTATCGAGCGGCGGATCGCTCGGCCTCCGCGCCATCCCCGTCACGAGGAAGCGCCGGTCGGTCCCCTCCCGAACCTGCGCCGGCGCAAACCCGTCGGCTTCGAGCTCCATTCCGTCAATGTAGTCGCTGATGATCTGATACTCCATCGTCGCGAAGGGCACCGCTTGCTCGATCTCGAAGACACGCCCCTCGATCGGCATGTCGTACGCCCAGGTCAACGTCGACCGTCCGGGAGGCAACGAGCCACTGATCGTAAACCCCTCGTCGGTCCCGCTCACGCGCTGGTCGGTCATCATCGCGCGCGACTGAAACGCCATCGCGCCGTCCGGCAACTCGATCGCGAGCCCGTCCTCGGGAAACACGTACGTGGCCCCGCCGAGGTTGGCGAGACGCGCCTCCTGGGTCACGCGCGCACGGTCGCCGAGAAACTCGATCATCGTTCGCCCGAGCACTTGGAACACCCGGTCATCGTCGGTGGTGGTGGGTAGACGAACTACCCGAACGCGCTGTCCTACGTCGGCATCGAGCCGAAACGGCGTCGAGCTGTAGCGTGCACCGTTGTAGGGCACGTTCACGCGATACGAATGCGACGAATCCGAAGCCAAGTCCGAGAAAGCGCAGGTTCCTTCTTCATTGGTGACGCACGCTTCGCTCTCACGACCCCCGGACTGTTGCATGACGCCGAGTCGTACCGCCGCCTCGGAGATTCCCGATCCATCAGCATCGACGACCTCGACGACGATCGTCCCGACGGGGAGGCTCTCGTCTACGGTCGAGGTGGTGATTGAAGGCACGTTGCCCATCACACGATCCACGACAGCCTGGTCTGTTTGCCCTGACGCGACCGGCGTAACCGCCGCAACCCCACACAACACCGCAACCAAACCGAGCAAGCGCATCGTACTCCGCCCGGCGCTAGGCCGATTCCGATTCCCCGGATTCGCCGAGTCTTGCGGCGATGAGCGCCTCCGCCTCGCCTCGAAACGCCTCGGCACCCTCATCGAGCTCGTGGAGAACATGTCGCGCCCGCGCTCGTAGCTTGTCGTTGAGCTCGCGAAAGTCTTCATCCGAGAGCTTGCCGGCGTCGTGCTCAAAAGCGACGTCCCGAAGCTCTTGGAGCAACGCTTCCTTTTCCGTGAGGAGTGCGTTCCGGGCGTCGGACGTGAGCTTCGCCCTCATGTCGAGCTGCCCTCGCGGAGACAGCGCCAAGCTCAGGCTCGACCACAGGCTTGCGAGGGCCAGGAGCATGGCGCCCCCCGCCACCACGAGAAACAGCCACGGAAGAACGCCGCTCACGTGTCTTCCTCGAATCGCGCGAGCTCCTCGTCGAGCTGCTCGTCGTACTGCATCTCGGAAGGGATGGCGGCCGCCGCCGCTGATTCGAGGGCGACACCGCGGCGCTGCCAGCGTCGCCCAACCGCGACGATGACGCCCACCGCGAACACCATCGCGGCCACCGGAACCGCCCAAAGCGCACGGTCGAGGCCTTGGTCGGAGGGGATGGCGAGAGCCTTCGCGCCGAACTCTGCCCGGTACGACTCCTGAACGGCCGTCGGCGTTTCCCCCGCGCTCAGTAGTTCGCGAATCTCGGAACGCTTGTCGTCAGCCCAACCGCACGCGCAGGTGTCGAGCGGAAGGCGTGCACAGTCGCCGCACTGGCAAAGGAGTCGTCCAAACAGCTGTCGTTCAACCGGGTCGTTGATCACCACGCTCCCGGCGTGCAGCGAACTCGTGCTGTCGTTTTGTGCGTTCGCCACCCCCACAAACGCCATCATGGTGGCGACCGCGATGGCAAGCGCGATCACGGCGGTTGCCGGCGAGAATCGCGCTCGCGGCGCAGTCCGCTTGGCGTCTCGAACGAGCTCCCGCGCGTTGGGCCACATGCCTATGATCGCGCCGAGCAGGAGCACGAGCCCGCCAAACCAAATCCATGCGACGAGCGGCCGAACGATGACGCGGAACGTCCCACGCCGTGTCGACGGATCGACCGTGCTCATAATCACGTAGACGTCCTCGGCAGGCCGGCTTCGAATGGCGACTTCGCTCGTGGGCATCTGCGGATGCGTCCGGTAGATGAACTTCGCAGGTGCGACGCCGCCTTTTTCGCGACCCTCGCCATCGAGAAGCGTCATGTCGGTGAACACCATGCGCTTGTTGGGGTCGGCCTCCATCCGAGGCTGGTCGTAGCGGACGGTGTGGGAGCCGATTGTCATTGACTCGCCGGGTCGAAGCGCACTCTCCTCTTCGACGTCGTACGCGGCACCGGTGAAGCCGATGAACATGAACACGACGCCGATGTGCACGATGTACCCGCCGTAGCGGCGCCGACCCTTCGACACCAAGCGACCAAGCGCCGTGAAGGCCCCCTCGCCCTTGCGCATTCGGACGCGCATACCGCGCCAGAACTCCTGTCCGATGCTCGCCAACACGAACCCACACGTGGCGAACGACACCACCGGAGCGACGGCCCCCATCCATGCCAGCACCGTGCCGGTCGCAGTGTCGTAGATCTCGGTAGGCTCGACGATCGGCGGGTAGCCGAGGCGTGCCCCAAACGCGAACTGGAGGGCCGCAACCCCGATGCCGACGCCGAGCGGGAACAGCATCGCGCGGAGGAGGTTACTACCCGTGGCCTTCCGCCACGCCACGAGCGGGCCCACGCCGGCCAGGAACAAGAGCACGATCCCGAGAGGCACCATCCACTTGTTGTAGAAGCCAGGCCCGACCGTCACCTCTTCGCCCCGGAGCCACTCGCTCAAGAGCGGAAAGGTCGTCGCAATCAGCACGAAGAGCATCATGCCGAGCAGCACCCAGTTGTTGAGGAGGAAGGCGAACTCGCGGCTCACCAGCGACTCGATCTCGTTGTCGGCCTTGAGCTTCGGCACCCGCCAAATCATCAACGCCGCGATCGCAACCGCCAAAAACACGAGATACCAAACGAAGTACTGGCCGATGTCGGACCGGGCGAATGAGTGGACGCTCGCGATCAGCCCCGACCGCGTCAAGAACGTGCCGAAAATGGTCAGGAAGAACGTGAGTGCCAGCAAGAACACGTTCCACACCTTCATCATGTGGCGGCGCTCTTGGATGAGGACCGAGTGCAGGTAGGCCGTCCCGACCAGCCAAGGCATGAACGAGGCGTTCTCGACCGGGTCCCAGGCCCAGTAACCTCCCCACCCGAGCTCCTCGTACGACCAGAGGCAGCCGAGCAGGAGCCCAAGCGAAAGGAAGGTCCATGCGATCATCGACCAGAGGCGCGCCGCGCGAACCCACTCGTTCCCGAGCCGCCCGGTGACGAGGGCCGCCACCAGGATCGCGAACGGCACCGACCACCCGACGAAACCCATGTAGAGGCTCGGCGGATGGATGGCCATCCAGTAGTTCTGGAGCAGCGGGTTGAGGCCCTCCCCGTCACCCGGTGTGGTTCGTATGTAGGTCGCGAACGGGTTCGCCGCGAACAGCATGAGCACGATGAAAAAGATCAATATGCTCATCAGCGTGGCCAGTATCCACGGCTGAAGCTCCACGTATCGTCCGCGAAGCCAGCGCGTGACGAAGAACGTGTATCCGCAAAGCAAGAAGGCCCACCAGAGGAGCGAGCCATCCTGGCCGCCCCACAGCGAGGCGATGAGATACCACCACGGCATCGACCGGTCGCTGTATCGGGCGACGTATCGAATCCGGAAGTCGTGAGTTTGGAACGCGTAGGCGAGCACACACACGGCCACGAGGACGAAGGCGCAGGTCGCGTACGTACCCCAGCGCGCCGACGGCAAGAGGTGTGGCCGGCCGCTTCCGGCCCCCATCGCCATCGCCATCGTGTACGCGGCGCTCACCAAGATCAGGCAGAGCAGAAGCGTGCCAAGGAACGGAATGTCGAAAGCCGGCATTGGCTTTGGAAGGCTAGGGGTAGGCGACGAAACGGGCAACCCCAATGGAAAACCCCGCTTGGCGGCGGGCCAGGCGGGGTTTCCAACGCTGTGTCGCTGTGAGCGGGGTTACTCGCCTTCTTCGAACTCCGCGTCGATGACGTCGTCGTCGCCCTTGTTCTCCTCGGCCGAGGGCTCGGCGGCACCGCCCGGTGCGCCCTCGGGGGCCCCGTTCGCAGCCGCGGCGCTGTAGGCGATCTCGGCGATTTCCTTCATGGCCGCCTCGAGGGCCGCACTTCCGGACTCCATCGCCGCGGTATCGTTGGCTTCGATGGCCTCGCGCAAGCTCTTCACCTTGGCCTCGACGTCGGCCACCTTGTCGGCGGGGAGCTTGTCCTTCGCCTCCTCGAGGGCCTTTTCGACGCCGTAAGCGAGCTGGTCGGCCCGGTTGCGCGACTCGACCGCCTCACGACGCTTCTTGTCCTCTTCCTCGTTGGCCGCCGCGTCCTCGACCATCTTGTCGATCTCGTCGTCGGACAGGCCGCTGTTGGAGGTGATGGTCACCTTCTGGTCCTTGCCGGTGGCCTCGTCTTTGGCGGTCACCGAAAGGATGCCGTTGGCGTCGATGTCGAAGGTCACCTTGATCTTCGGGATCCCCCGCGGTGCGGGCATGATGCCCTCGAGGTGGAACCGACCGAGGGTACGGTTGTTGCCGGCCTCGGCGCGCTCACCCTGGAGCACGTGGATCTCGACCTTGGTTTGGCTGTCCTCGGCGGTCGAGAACACCTCTTCCTTCCGCGTCGGGATCGTGGTGTTGCGCGGAATGAGCGCCGTCATCACGCCCCCCAGCGTCTCGACGCCGAGGCTGAGCGGAGTGACGTCGAGCAAGACCATGTCCTGCACGTCGCCCGACAGCACGCCGGCCTGCACCGCCGCACCGAGCGCCACGACCTCGTCGGGATTGACGCCCTTGTGGGGCTCCTTGCCGAAGAACTTCGTCACCGTCTCCTGCACGAGCGGGATTCGCGTAGAGCCACCCACCAGAACCACCTCGGCGATATCGGCCGCGGTTTTGCTGGCGTCGGAAAGCGCCTTCTTGACCGGCTCGAGCGTTCGCTGGACCAGGTCGTCGATCATCGACTCGAGCTTCGCCCGAGTGAGCCGAATGTTGAGGTGCTTCGGACCCGACGCGTCGGCCGTGAGGAACGGCAGGTTGACGTTGGTCTCGAGCTTGTTGCTGAGCTCGATCTTCGCCTTTTCCGCCGCGTCCTTCAGACGCTGGAGGACCATCTTGTCCTGCGCGACGTCGATGCCGGTGTCCTTCTTGAACTCTGTAATCAGGTACTGGATGACCTTCTCGTCGACGTCGTCGCCGCCGAGGTGCGTGTCGCCGTTGGTGCTCACCACGTCGACGACCTTGTCGCCCACCTCGAGAATCGAGATGTCGAAGGTACCGCCGCCGAAGTCGTACACCGCAATCAGGTGGTCCTCGGTTTTGTCGAGGCCGTAGGCGAGTGCCGCAGCCGTGGGCTCGTTGACGATTCGCTTCACGTCGAGGCCCGCAATCTTGCCGGCGTCTTTCGTCGCCTGCCGCTGCGAGTCGTTGAAGTATGCCGGAACGGTGATGACCGCCTCGTTGACCGGTTCACCCAGGTAGTTCTCTGCGGCCTTCTTCAGCTTGCGGAGCACCTGCGCCGAAACCTCGGGCGGACTCAGATCTTTGCCACGGACTTCGAAGCCCGCGTCGCCGTTCTCGCGCTGGATGACCTTGTAGGGCATCCGGGTCGCGTCGTCGCCGAGCTCGTCGAAACGGCGCCCCATGAAACGCTTGGTCGAGTAGACCGTCCCCTCGGGGTTCGTGATGGCCTGCCGCTTGGCGATCTGACCGACGAGGACTTCGCCCTGGTCGTCCCATGCCACGACAGACGGGGTAATCCGGTCACCCTCCTCATTGACGATGACCTGCGGGTCCTTGCCCTCCATCACCGCGACGACCGAGTTCGTCGTTCCGAGGTCGATGCCGATAATTTTTCCCATGTGTTTTCGTCTCCTTTTGGCCTCCGGAGTCCCCCCGGAGTCGAGTCAACCTAACCACGCGCCCTAGGGCGTCAAGGTCCAACGTGCTCGGAGATGCGGGGTTAAATCGGCTAGACGGGTGCGTCGACGAAGAGGTGGCTGCGGAGCTTTTTCACGTCTTGAGACTCGGCAAGCACGAGCAGTGAATCCCCCGCCTCGAGCTGGTACTCGCCGCCTGGGTTGTAGATGTACTCGTCGTCGACACGGTGCACGGCCACGACGAGCGCCCCAGCCTCCCGGAGGTTCGCTTCAGACAAACGTTTTCCAACGAGAGGGCTTCCGCTCGGCACATCGATCGCCTCGATGCCCACGCTGATCCCGCTGCCGAAGCGAACGATGCGGTCGAGGAACGCCACCGTCTTCGGGCTGATCATCTCGCTGAAGAGGCGCACACCGCCGATGTAGTTCGGCGCGACGACCGCATCGGCCCCGGCACGACGCAGTTTGGCCTCGGTGGAGGGCTCGATCGACTTGGCGACGATGCGAGCGGTCGGGTTGAGCGCGCGGGCCGTGATCGTCACGAAGAGATTGGCCTTGTCGTCGTTGAGTGCCGAAATGACGCCACGGGCGTTCTCGACACCCGCAAGCTCGAGGCTGTGGTCGTCGGTGGCGTCTCCGAGCACGTAGAGGAGGCGACCCGCGAACTCCTCTTCGAGCTCCTCGAGGCGATCCCGGTTTCGGTCGATGACGACGAAAGGGATCCCTACGGCGTGCAGTTCGGTGGCGATGTGGCGACCGGTGGTCCCGATGCCGCAAACGATGATGTGCTCCTTCAGACCGCCAATTGCCCGCTGCATTCTCCGACGCCTCAGAATCCCCTGCAGGTCACCTTCTACAATCAAAGCCGTCATACTCGAAATGAAATAAAGCAGGGTGCCGCTACCGAGAACGATCAGCGCGATGGTGACTCCTCGCGCCTCCGGAAGCTCGTTCATCCCCTCGAGCGTTTCGGCGAAGCCGACCGTCGAAAGGGTGATGATCGTCATGTAGAAACAGTCGTACCAACTCCACCGGCCGTCCCCGACGGCGTAGTACGCGGTCGCCCCCACGATGAGCACTACCCCGAGGACCCCCGCTGCGGAGATGATACGGCCGTACGCGTTTCGCCTCGACCGGAAGAACACCAGCCTCACGGGGCCGTAATTGGCGTCATCGGACGATTCAAGTCAACCCTTGACCCGTCTTGGCAAGGTCTTCACAACCGGCGACGGTGGATTCTGCGGAGTCGGCGCGTCGTGCCGGGCGCGGTCTGGTGTCGATTGCCGGCGCGAAGGTCTTCTTCATCCTCACCAGCTACGCCGTGCAGCTCCTCTTGCCGCGCATCTTCGGGGAGGCGAAAGAGTTCGGCCTCTACTCCGCCGCCATGAGCGGGGTTGCGATCTTCAACAACGTGCTGATCGTCGCAACGATCCAATCGGTCTCGAAGTTCGTCAGTGAGGACGAACCCAGCGCACCCGCCACCCTACGACAGGGGCTCCGGTTGCAAACGCTGGTTGGAGGTGCGCTGGCCGCGACGCTCTTCGTGTTCGCACCCGCGATCTCGCGATTGCTCCTCGACGACCAGCTCACACCTCTCCTGCGTGTGGCGTCGCTGGTGGTGTTTGCCTACGCCCTCTACGCCGCGACCGTGGGCAGCCTCAACGGCCGCCACTTGTTCGGAAAACAAGCCAAGCTCGACATGATCTTCTCGGTGCTCCGAACGACCGGCATCCTGGGAGGGGCTGCCGTCGGGATCGGAGCACTCGGCGCGGTGGTCGGCTTCGCGGCCGCGGCCACGTCCATCGTGACCGTCGCACTGATTTGGGTGGGTTGGGGGCGTCCAGGGAAGCGGCTCCCGGTTACGCAGTGGCTCGCGTTCATGGCCCCAATATGGGTGTACCAAGTCTGCCTGAACGGAATCTTGATGATCGACATCCAGGTGCTCAAGCGAACGGCAACGGAGTTGGCACTCGCTGGCACAGCGACGGCGCAAACGGCCGTCGACCTCGCCAACCAATACGTGGCGTACTACCGCGCCGCGCAAACGTTCGCGTTCGTCCCATACCAACTGATCATCTCGATGACCTTCATCATCTTCCCGATGATCAGCCGTGCAACGAGTCTCGGTGACCGGAAAGCGACCCAGTCGACGATTCAGCATGCGATGCGGCTGTCGCTAATCCTGCTGCTGTTGGTCGCTGCGCCGATCTCCGGAGCGGCCCACGGAGTGGTTCGGCTCGTTTACCCGGCCGACTACATTGCTGGCGCACCGGCCCTGGCGGTGTTGATCTTCGGCGTCGCGGCGTTTGCGCTGTTCGCGGTGGCCGCCACGGCGATCAGCGGCGCTGGAAGGCCATCGCTCGCCGCAGGGATCGCGGCGTTTGCGCTCGTGACGGTGGTCGTCGCCAACCGCGGGTTGATCGTTCGTGCGGGACTCGGCCCCGACACCATGCGTGCCGCCGCCACCGGAACCGCCATCGGCATGGTGTGCGCGCTCCTCATCGCCGCGTTTGCCGTTCGCATCCGTTTCGGCGTCTTCATCCCGCCTCTCACGTGGGCTCGGGCCGCCCTGGCTGCGGCTGCCGGGTTCTTTACGGCACACGCCATGCCCGACGAAACTCCGTTTTTCGCCATCGTCGCCCTGGTAGCCGGGTTCATCGCAGCGCTTGGGACCCTCGTTCTGACGAGAGAGATCACGCGCACCGACTGGGCCACAGTCCGCGAGGTCACCCGCCGCTGACGAGATTCGGACTTCACCCGGGCTACGCGCGTTGGTAGTGGCCGGATCGGCCGCCGCGCTTCTCGATCAGAACCACCTCTTCAATCGACATACCGCGGTCGATCGCTTTGAGCATGTCGTAGAGCGTGAGTGCTGAAACCGAGGCTGCAGTCAACGCTTCCATTTCGACACCGGTGCGACCCGTGCATCGTACCGTCGCGTGAATGACGAACCGTTCGAGGTCTCCCTCGACCGGGCTGAGGTCGACCTCGCACGCCGTGATGGGAAGCGGGTGACAGAGAGGGATGAGTTCCGAGGTTTTCTTGGCGGCCTGAATCCCGGCGATGCGCGCGGTCGCGATCGCGTCCCCTTTGGGTACTTGCCCACTCAAGAGGATCTCCCGCGTGGCGGCCAACATTCGGAGCGTTGCGCGTGCGGTGGCTTCGCGCTCGGTCTCGGCTTTCTCGCCGACGTCGACCATGCGCGCGTGTCCGTGGCGGTCCAGGTGTGTCAGCTCGTCGTCTCGATCCATCAATCCGGTCGCGTCGCCTCGTAGTTCGAACGCGGCGGGATGGTAGCCGTCCCGGCCATCCTCGCAATCAGTTCGACCCTCGAGTGTACGCCGAGCTTCGAGAAGATCCGCTTGAGGTAGGTGTTCACGGTGGAAACCGTGAGCCCGGTCTCGGAGGCGATGTCGCGCGTGCTCGAGCCGGCCACGAGGAGAGACACCACGTCTCGCTCGCGGGGAGTGAGCGGGGCACGGCGCAGCGTCTGCTCCAAGGCCTCCCCGGGACGCCGCCCGCCTTCGTCGGCAAGCCGATCGACGTAGTCGAGCCCTCGGGAGTACAGACGGGACGCCCACTTCAACACGTCGAGCTGACTCCCGGCTGGCGCGTCACCTGCGATCTCGAGGTGGAGCGTGCCTACCGGCGTGCGCCCTTGCCGAAGCGGTAGGGAGATCGTCGGCTCGGCCGCGCTCAGAGACGCCTCACTGCTCACCTCCGGGCCGTCGTTTCTCTCGAGTCGGTACGTCGACGCGCCGACGATTCCGGCGATCAAAGCGGCACCGCGTTCGGGGTAGGTCCTGACCGGATCGAGCTCCGCAAGGCGCTCGGCGATTTCCATCAGCCTTTCGCTCGATGTCATGGTCCACTCCCTTAGCGTGTGATCATCAGATGAATCAGGTGCGAAATCGGAAGAAAAGTCAACCCCCTCCCCCCCAAACGAACGAACCGCCGCATATCTTCCCGAGGTCGAACGACGAGACCAACGCTTCAGGCCTAATTGGCGCGTCCGTTGGGGTGAGTCCAAGAGAGCGCGCGAGCTCACCGATGATGGACTCGGCAGAGCGCCCCGAGGACCGAAGCGCGACGATCGTTGCCGTTTCGTATCGTTTCGAGAGTCGAGTCCCGTCAGGGCTCAGCACGAGCGGCACGTGGGCGAAACCGGGCGTGTCGAGCCCGAGTGCCTCGTAAAGCGCGATTTGTCTCGGCGTCGACGAAAGCAGATCTTCTCCGCGAACGACCTCGGTGATTCCCATGTCGGCGTCGTCGACCACCACCGCGAGCTGGTACGCCCAAAGCCCGTCGGCGCGGCGCACCACGAAATCGCCTCCAACCCGTCCCGGCGAGTAATGGCCCCTCAGTGCGTCGTCGAACCCAGGTGACGGATCCTCGAACCGAAACCGAAGAGACGGTGGGCGATCGCGGCGCGTCGGCCCGTTTCGACAGGTGCCGGGGTAGCGAACGCCATCGTCGCCGTGTGGCGCGCTGGCAATCGCCGCGATGTCTTTTCGAGAACAAGTGCAGGGATAGACTCTCCCGGCCTCGCTGAGCGCGTGGAGCGCCTCTTCGTAGTGCGGCTCTCGTGCCGACTGGTAGACCGGGCCCTCGTCCCAGTCGAGCCCGAGCCATTCGTGGTCGCGTAGGATCGCGTCCGCGGAACCCGGCACTACCCTCGGCCCGTCCAGGTCTTCGATCCGCATCACGATCTTCCCGCCGAGCTTTCTCGCGCGAAGCCAGGTGACCAGAGCCGTCCGTGCATGACCCGGGTGCATCTTCCCGGTCGGGGACGGAGCAAATCGCGTTCGGTACTCGGCGTTCACGCTGGTTTTTTAGACGACTTGCATCGGGGCGGCCATACGGTGCATCTTCCGGGCGTGCGGGGACGACCCGATGTCAACGGATGCTTTCCGACCGGACGTCACTATCCGGGGATCGCAGACCTCATCGCGGAGGCGATTCAGAACGTCGAAGGCCTGTGCCACGAGTTCGAGCCCGGAACGTCGTGGGAAGACATCCCTTTCGCCGTCATCGATTTCGAAACGACGGGCCGTGACCCCGAGCAAGACCGCGTCATCGAAATTGGCGTAGTGCTGTTCCAGAAGGGTCGGGTCGTTCGTCGTGAAGGTTTGCTCGTCAATCCAGGCATTCCAGTTCCGGAAGAGTCGCGCGCCGTCCACGGCATCACCGACGAGGAGCTTCACGGCGCACCCGATTTCGCAGCGCTGATGCCGCAGGTTCTCGAAATGCTCCAAGGTCACCTGCCGGTAGCCTACAATGCCGACTTCGATCGTGGCTTCTTGCGCGCAGAGCTGGCGCGAGCGGCGCCGGAGGGAATGACCGAAGGCGACATGCCCCCGGCCGCCCGAGACGACGTCACCTGGGTCGACCCCTTGGTGTGGGCTCGAGAGATCTTGAAAGAACTCTCGAGTCGCAAGCTCGGCGACGTCGCCGCCCACCTCGGCATCCCGCTCGAACAGGCCCACCGCGCCGCGGGAGACGCCGAAGCCACCGGGCGCGTCCTCCTCGGTCTCGCGGGGCAGATGCCTCGGGTATATGGAGAGCTGATTCGCCTGCAGAAGCGGTACGCCGCATTTCAGGACGCCGAGCTGGCTGCTTGGAAGCGCTTTCGGTGAGCCTCCGCAACAGCAGAGCGCAGCTAATCGGGATTCCGTTCGCGCTCATGGCGCTCGGCAGTTGGACGCCTGTCGCCGTCATGTGGGCACGCGACATCCCGTGGAGCGGCGCAGTCGGCCGAGGCGTTGCGATCTGGTACGGGTTCCCTGCGCTGATCGCCGTGTTGCTCATGCAGGCCCCGATTCTGAAGCAGCCGGTCATCGAACCGCTCGGCCTGTCGCTCTCCATCAACCGATGGTGGTTGGTGGCCTGGCTCCTCCCGGTCGTTGCGCTCCTGGTGGCGGTGTTCGTCACGGCGCTCGCGGGATACGAACCGGTTCTGACCGTCGACCAGCTGATCGCCAACAAGCGAACGATGGTCCCTCCGGAACAAATGGCGGACTTCGAGCAGTACCTGGCCGACAATCCACCGCCGTCGCCATGGATGCTCATCGTCCTCGGAATGCCCGCGGGCCTCACCTTCAACCTATTGCTCGCGCTCTGCGACGAGGTGGCGTTTCGCGGCTACTTCTTCCGCGAGGTGCCGGGGAGCTTCTGGGTCCGTGCAACGCTCATCGGCATTCTTTGGTGGGCGTGGCTCGCGCCATCCATCGCTCTTGGGAACCTCTACGGCGCTCCGGGTGTGGTCGCAGTCGCGATTGCGCTCCCGTGGTGCGTGGTCACGTCGTGGGTGCTCGTCTACCTCCGGGTGCGAACGGGGTCGGTCATTGCCACGGCGCTCGCGCGTGGAACGATCCTCGCGCTCAGCGCCGCTGCACTCGATCTCACGTTTGGCGCCCCCTACTGGCTGCGCCCCTTCTATGGCCTGGCTGGGGTGGCCGGCCTCGCCGCGATATGGTTGGGCTTCTGGATTCACGACCGCACTCGGGAAACAGGGCGGTTGACGACGAGCTGAGACAAGGAAAGTGGAACCGAACGACGCCGCGCGCCTACTCGATCGATACGGAGGACGTGCCCTCATCACTGGCGGGGCGCGAGGCATCGGTCGCGCGTTCGCAGAAAGCCTGGCCGCCGCAGGGTTCGATCTGCTCCTCGTCGATCGAGAAACCGAGGACGGCGAGGCGCTGGCCAACGAGCTCAGAGACATACACGGCGTCGACGCGCAGCTCCTCGCGTGCGACCTGTCCAAACCGGGCCTCGAGCGCGTCGCGACCGGTTGGGTCGAGCAGTACGATGTCGGCCTCTTGATCGCGAATGCCGGAATCTCCCCAATGGGCGAGTTCGTCGATATCTCTCTCGAGGCCCACCTCGCCACGCTCGACATCAATAGCCGCGCCACCCTAATCCTGACCCATCTGGTCGCCCGCAAAATGGTCGAGCGAGGACGCGGCGCCATCGTCGTCGTGTCTTCGGCGTCGGCGATCAGCGGGGCACCTTACACCGCCAACTACGCAGCCACCAAAGCGTACGGCCTTGCACTGGCGTCGAGCCTCTGGGGAGAGCTTCGCCATCGCGGAATCGACGTGCTGGCGGTCTGTCCCGGCCTCACCAACACAACGCCGGTCAAGGAACGCGGACTCGACGAGAGCGTGCCGTTCCTGGTGCCCATGAACGGCCCTGAGCCGGTCGCCGAGGGCGCGCTTCGTGCGCTCGGAAGACAGCCCGTCGTGATCCCCACACTCGCCGACCGGCTGTCTTCGACGTTCATGTCGCGACTGCTGCCTCGAAGCTGGACGCTCTCACTCGTTCGCCGCTCGATGGAGCAGCTCCGCGGCGGCAGGCCCAAAGACTAGAAATCGTCCTTGGCTTTTCGAATGGCCGTGAACGAAGCAACCGGGTCGCGGCTGCCAGCAACTTCGGGTAGGTCAAACCGGAGGAACGGGTTGGTTTCGAGCTCTCGTCCGATGCTCCCGGGCACGGTGAACCGACCCCGACTGCGAGTCTCATCGGCCTCCGCCAGCGCCTGCCCAACGGCGCCGTTTTCGGGCTCGACCGTTTGTGCGAAGCGAAGGTTGTTGACGGTGTACTCGTGCCCGCACCAAACCTTGGTATCATTCGGCAGCACGCGAAGCCTCGCGAGCGAAGTCGACATCATTTCCATCGTGCCCTCGAACACACGTCCGCAGCCGCCGAGGAACAGCGTGTCTCCGCTGAAGAGATTGTCTTCCGTGACGAACGCGATGGCCCCGAGCGTGTGCCCGGGGATCTCCATGATCGAGACGTCGTGTCCTTCGAACGAAAACGTGTCGCCTTCTCGAAGCGCCATCGTCTGCCTCGGGATCCGTCCCTCCGCCAGGTCGTACGCCGAGCCTCGCACCTCCCGAATGTCGAGCTCGTCGACCAGTCCCTCGATCCCGCCTACGTGATCCCAGTGATGGTGCGTCAGCCAGATCTCCGAGAGCGTTACGCCGGCTTTCTCGACCGCCACGAGCACCGGATCGGCCTCCGAAGGATCGACGACAGCTGCGCGTCCGTCCACGACGACGAGGTAGGCATAGTTGTCTCGTAGACACGGAACCGGGATGACGTGCATGGGAGAACGATAGGCCTCACCTTCGCGCCCCGCTAGGCGCCTCGCGCTTGACGCCCCGTCAGGGAGAGCGAGCGCCCTCGGAAGGTACCTCGTCGATCACGACCGGGTTGCGGGGCGGAGCTTCGGGCGATCCGGTCGGCCCGGGAGGCGGCGCCCGAAGCTCGTCCTCGGGGAAGTCGGGCACGGTCCAGTCGATGCCGTCCTCGAGGTCGGGCGCCGATGGCTCGGGCGGAGCGGGGGCGGGGGTCGACGACTCGGGCGCAGGCGGCGTTGCCCGAGGCTTGGGGGTCGGCTTTCGACGGCGCTTGGGGAGCTTCGCAGGGAGCTCTCGTGCTCCCGAGTGGGGGGTGGCCTCGACGAGGTCGGCCGGAGCGGGAATGTCTTCCGCTGCAGGCGCCGCAGGAGGCGCGGTCTCTACCAGGGTCGTCGGCGCGACGCTCGGGGTTCCGGCACGCACGTCGGGTCGGGTCGGCGCTTCCTGAGGCGCATCGACGGAAGTGACGGGGGTCGGCGCGGGCTCTTCGCGCCGGTTCCAGACCGCGAAACCAACCAGCAGAACCACGAGCGTGCCGAGTGACGCCCAGAGCCACGTGCGGCTCCGCTCGGGAACGTCCAGCGACGCCATCCCTGCCGAGCTCTCGAAAGGTCGCGGCGCCGAATCGAGCACCTCGTCGTCTCTCGGGACGAGAAGGAGCGCGTCGGCCTGCCCCGGAAGACTGCTCGACGCGAGCAGCTCGGCCAAGAATGACCCGGGCGCAGCAAGCTCGGTGCCCCAAACGGTCCCGAGCAGGACCGGGCGCGCGTCGCTCAGAAGGCCGCTCTCGACCGCGGCCTCGGCCAGCGCATCGACGAAAGCCGCAAGAGTCTGAAATCGATCTGCGGGGTCCTTTCGCAACGCTTGATGAACCGCTTCTGCGAGCCGAGGAGGCACGCGCTCGCCAAGCCCCTTGCTTCGCATTGGAGGCGCCGAGTCGTGCACGTGCTGCATGAGGACCGCGCCGGCCGTCTTCCCCTCAAAAGGAAGGTCGCCGGTGAACAGCTGATAGGCGAGCACGCCAACCGAATAGATGTCGCTCCTGACGTCGGTCGCCTCCCCTGTCGCAGCTTCGGGCGAGATGTAGCCGGCGGTACCGAACACCCGACCGCTCTGAGACTCTGTCCCTGCCGTGTCGGTATCGAGCGTGCGCGAAATCCCGAAGTCGACCAGCTTGACGAAGTCCGGATCCTCTCCGCGGGGAACGAGGTAGATGTTCTCGGGCTTGATGTCGCGGTGAACGATCCCTTTGGCGTGGACGGCACCGAGCCCGGCGCACAGTTTCATGATGAGCAGGAGAGCGCGATCGAGTGTTGGAATTCCCTGCGCGTCGAGGTCATCGGCGAGCGACCGACCCTCGAGAAGCTCCATGACGATGTAGAGCCTGCCGTCGGGCAGCCGACCCGAGAGCAGTACGCGGACCAGGTTTGGATGGTCGAGCGAAGCCGCGAGCTGCGCCTCTCGCTCGAAACGTGCAACGGCTGCATCGTCTCTTGCGAGTTCCAAACGGAGCACCTTCACGGCCACGTCGCGATCGATGGTGGTTTGGCGAGCTCGGTACACGGTCCCCATCCCGCCCGTCCCGATGAGAGCGTCGATGCGAAACTGCTCGAGCAGCACGGTGCCGATCAGCGAGTCGGGAACGTCGTCGTCGCGGACTAAGGCGGTCCCGTCGTGGGGGCAGAACTCGGCCTGACTCCCGAACTTGGAACCGCAGCGAAGGCAGATCTTCCGCATCGCGCTCAACGTCCTCGAAAACCTTACCCCGTTAGCACTTGGTGGCATATCGCACAATTCCGTCTTCGGACGGTCTCGGTGGCTGGCCGATTCACATTTGCTTATGCTTTTAACAGGGAGCAGAGACGTGATTCGGGGTTACGGATGCGCAGGCGTCGTATTGGCTGTGGCGACGATGTTGGGGTCGAGCGCCGCGAGCGCTCAGGCGGCCGCATCGGCGGACGAGCTGGTCGTGGCGGTCCCGGGCCTTCGTGCGCTTCACGGGGACGACGACGCGGCGAACGAACTCACCGGGTGGCTTCGTGCCGCTACGTCCACCATCGATGGGTGGCGCCTTCACTCCACGGTTGCGTCTCTCGAACAGTTCATGCTCGTGAACGGGTGTGATGCGCCACACGAAACCTGCCTCGCCGCGATCGCGAAGACGCTGGACGTCGATCGCATCATTTCGGGGTCGTTCTCCCGCGTCCTGCGGGACGACGGGTACGTCTTCGACGCGGAGCTCTTCATCTTCGACGCGGAGACAGGGCAGATCGAGAGAACCTCAGAGGTTCGACTCGAACCCGACCGAGTCCGGCCGGGCGAGCTCGCCGTCGTGGGACAGCACGAAGTCGACAAACTGGCAGGGGCAAAGAGCACCGCGGAGGGCGCGAGGAAACTCGCCAACCAAGAGCCCGCTCGCATGGAAAGCCGACTCGACGTCGCGCAGGTCGTCCTCGCCGAACCCGAGAAGCGCTTCCCGATCTGGCCGGCGGCCGTGAGCTACGCGAGCGGGGCGGCGTTCATCGGGCTCACGGCCTGGAGCTGGGTAACCATCCGCAACGTCGAAGAAGACCCCGCTTTTCAAGCCGCGCGACAGCTGGCTGGCCCCGAGGTGAACGACGTCTGCCGAGCGGAGAGCGATTTTGGGATCTCGAACCTCGACTCGCTTTGTGCAAAAGCCGATACTCACGAAACGCTGCAATGGGTGTTCTTGGGATTGGGCGCTGCGTCGGTAGGCGTGGGTACGTGGCTTTTGGTGAAGTCGGTGCGAAGCGGAAAGTCAGCCGACCGCGCTCGACTCGAGGTGACTCCGGTTGCTGGAAGGCGTCTCGGCGGCGTGTCTGCACGTCTCCGGTTCTGAAACCATGCGCATCATAGGCGGCAGGCTCTCAGGCCGCCGTTTCGGCGCGCCCTCTGGCAAGGGAACGCGACCCACATCCGACCGCGTGCGCGAAGGACTCGGCTCGGCTCTTGCCTCACGCGGAGCTTTCGAAGGGGCATGTGTTCTCGACCTGTTTGCGGGGAGCGGCGCGTTGAGTTTTGAGGCACTGTCGCGCGGTGCTGCAAGTGCCACGCTAGTCGACTCCGACGCGCGCGTCCTTCGGGACATCAAAGCGAGCGCCACGACGCTGGACCTCGGCAACTCCGTTCAAACGGTCCGTGCAGACTTGGCGACACCAAACGCCGCTGTCCGACGAATCCGAACAGAGGAGCGGACCTTCGACCTCCTGTTCATCGACGCGCCCTACTCCGACATCGGCCTCGTGCCTCCCGTGCTCGAGGCGATTGAAGGTGCGGACCTGATGAACCCCGGCGCATATGTGGTGGTCGAGCACCCGCGACGTTACCGATGGGAATGGACGAAGGGGCTCGCGTCCGAAGCGGACTACCGCTATGGTCACACCGTGATCAATCTCGGCGTCTACAAACCGAAAGGCACGAAGTGACGAGGATCGCCGTTTACCCGGGGTCGTTCGACCCGATCACCAAAGGGCACACCGCAATCTTGCAAAGTGGCCTGGTGGCGTTTGAGAAGATCATCGTCGCGGTCCTCAACAACGAGTCGAAAAAGCCACTCTTCACGGTTGCCGAACGAATGGATATGATCCGGGAATCGGTCGTGGATATGGGCGCCGATCCAGAGCGGATCGAGGTCGACAACTTCGACGGACTCCTAGTGAACTACGCGCGGGACCGTAACGCGCGCGTGATTCTGCGCGGGCTTCGAGCCGTAGCGGACTTCGAGTACGAGCTGCAGATGGCCAACATGAACCGGCATCTCAGTCCGGACGTCGAAACCGTGTTCATCATGGCGAATGACGCCTACTTCTATGTGGCGTCCAACCTCGTGAAAGAGGTTGCGAGGCTCGGCGGCGACGTCGCCGACTTGGTACCCACGCCCGTGCTACCCAAGCTGCGCGCCAAGTTCGACAAGTAGCGGGGCTGCCCGACCACGCCTTCACGGACAAGACCCCGAAGGTCGGCGACGGATCGAAGCGACACTTTGCCGAGCTGCAGTTCCGAAAGGCTCACGTTCCCTTCGATGACGGCCTTGCGAACGCGCAGCCAGCTCGCGAGGTAGACCGCGTCGCGGGCAACCCCCCCGCCGCGGAAGGAGCGTTCGCAGAGGGTCACGGCGTCGGACGGCGTGAACCCGTGTTCCTCGACCAGCACGCGCGCGGCGTCACCGAAAGCGACGCCCGCATGCATGGCATGAGTCGCAAGGAGCCGTCCCGCGAGCGTCCTTTGACGCGAACCATCGAGGAAACCGGAGAGCTCCTCGAGGAAGATGGCAATCCCCTCTTGGTCGCCGTACGAACCGGCGGTTCCGACTGCCAGCACGCCGAGGCGCTGGGCGCGCCCGTTGAAGCTCGAGACCAGGTGCCCGTCGACCTCGTGCGTCGCGAGGCGCCGTGCCTCACGCGCGCCGAACAAACGGTCGGCGATGAACACGGTGCGTTCGCCTACGGCCGCGTTCGCGATCAATCGAGGATCGACCCGGACGGCGATGTGGATGCCGAGCGCCTTGGCGTGCCTCAGCATGAGGTCGCGAAGACAGAGCTCGTCGTCCGATGCAGCGGGGACCGTCTTGGGCTCGGGGTCGGGGTCGGGCTCGACGGCAGCCAGGATATGGTGCGCGGCGTCGAGGACGCGGTCGCTCGAACCATCGTGGACGGCCTCTGACCCCGTGCCGAAGAGCCGCGCCGCCATCGGGCGAACGCGCTTGGGTTTCCCAAGCGACTCGAGCAGCAACAGCTCAGTCTCGAGCTCTTCGAGGCGACCGAGGTAAAGCGCTGGCGCGATCGATTGCTCTGCAAGGCATCGAGCGCGGTCGAGATCTCGCCAAAGCGCCGGATCGATGGCGACGCCCTTCCATACCCAGCGAGGCTTCGCGTGTTCGCCTCGCTCGACGAGCGTGACCAAGCGCTGTCGCTCGCCGGGATCGCTATGCGTGGTCGCACCGATGAGCTCGCGCGCCTTGTGATGCAACCGCCGAAGCGATACGTCGAGCTCGGCCTGAAGCCTTCGCTCGGTTCCGTCAGAGAAGTTGTGTTGCACGCTCTGCCAGCTCACTCCGCTCACCCTTCACCAGTGTAACGTGCGCACCGATTTGTTCATCCTGGAAGCGCTGCGCTACCACCGTCAGCCCATTGCTGGCGGCGTCGACGTAGGGATTGTCGATTTGATAAGGGTCGCCAGTTAGCACGATCTTCGTGTCTGCGCCGCACCGTGTGATGACGGTCTTGACCTGATGCGGGGTGAGGTTTTGCGCCTCATCCACCACCAAGAACTGATTTGGAAGCGAGCGCCCCCGAATGTAGGTCAAAGGCTCGATCTGAATGACACCGGATCCGACGAGCTCTTCGTAGTTTCGGTGGTCGGACATTCGGCCACGCCCGCTGCTGAAGATGTACTCGAGGTTGTCGAAGATCGGCTGCATCCACGGGTTGAGCTTCTCCTCGACCGTGCCCGGCAGATACCCGACGTCCCGCCCCATCGGGAATATGGGCCGCGACACCAGCATCCTGCCGTAAGTCCCGTCTTGCACCACCGATTGGAGTCCGGCTGCGATCGCAAGCAGTGTTTTTCCAGTGCCCGCCTTCCCGACGAGCGTGAGCAGATGCACGTCGGAGGCGAGCAGCATGTCGAGCGCGAAGTACTGCTCGAGGTTTCTCGGCCGGACGCGCCAGACCCCTTCGCGACCGACGCGAAGCGGAACCACCATCCCGCTCTTCGGGTCGTAGCGGCCAAGCGCAGTGTGCCGTGGTCGCTCGCGTTCCCTCAGCACCACGCCGGCGTGAGGGTAGAGCTGGGCGTCGAGCGTCGCGGCATCGATCAGCTCACGCCGGGCGAGTCGGTCGACCACGTCTCCGTCGACATCGACCGTGCAAACGCCCGAGTAGAGTTCGTCGATGGAAACACGGCCCCCCTCATACGTCTCCGCTCGGAGCCCGAGCGCATCGGCGCGAATGCGAAGGTTGGTGTCCATCGTCACGAAAATCAGTGGCTGACCTGGATTCTCGTCGCGTAGCTCGAGGGCCATTTGCAGGATGGCACGATCCATTTCGCCCGGACCATGACCGCGACGCGGCATGGAGTCTGCTGGGACCGCGACGCGCAGCTCGCCTCCCGTGCTCTCGAGCATCACACCCTGATCGAGCGTGCGACCGTTCTGGTTCCGCAGGTCGTCGAGAATACGCGCGACGTGCCGCGCGTTCTGACCAAGCTCGCTGAGCTCTTTCTTGAATTGGTCGACTTCTTCGATGACGAAGATCGGAAGGACGACCGTGTTGTCCTCGAACTTATAGACAGCTAACGGGTCGTGAAGCACCACGTTGGTATCCAAGACGTAGGTCTTCTTCACTTCGCGAAAGACGGTAGCACGCTTTGTCGCCGCAGGTACCGAGAAACGAAAACCGGCTATAGTCCGCGCGCACGGACGATGGGTGAAGATCTGAGTATCGAAGGTCTCGCGGTGCTCGCGCTCGCGGGTGTGCTGGCAACCATCGTGAACGTGATCGCCGGCGGCGGGGGCATGATCGTGATCCCTGCGCTGATTGCACTCGGGATGCCCGTTCACATCGCGAACGGGACATATCGCTTGGGTGTGATCACGCAAAGTCTTTCGGGAGTGGCCGCGCTTCGCGGACACACGACCGTCGAGCGACCGGCGCTCGTGCCAATCATGATCCCCATGGTCGTCGGCGCAGCGATTGGTGCAGGCGCAGCGACGTCGATCCCCGAACACGTGCTCAAGCCCATCGTGCTGGTGACGATGATCGGAATGGCCGCGCTCATCGCGTTTCGCAAAGGGACCTTGGTTGCGGGCGAAGGGCCTCCCCTCGCGCCGCGCGACGTGCCTTGGTCGTACTTCGGCCTATTTGTTTCCGGATTGTACGGGGGTTTCATTCAGGCCGGCACAGGTTTTCTCATCCTCGCCGTCCTTGTTGGTACGCTGCGTTACGACTTCGTTTCGGCCAATGCGATCAAACTGATCGCCACACTCGCATTCGGCAGCGTTGCGCTCGCCATCTTCGTCTGGGCAGGCCACATTGCCTGGACACCAGCCATCGTGCTCGCGGGGGCGTCGATCGTCGGCGCTCGTCTCGGCGTGAAGATCATGCTGAAGGTGCCGATGGAGGGCCTGCGGTGGTTCGTGTTCTTATGTGTGGTCGCCACCTGCATCGCCGCTTGGCTTCGGTGAGAAGCGCACTACAGTTACGGAGTTGGGTGCGTCGGCTCGCACGAGCGTGCCTCCAACAATAATCTTTCGCGGATCCACGTTGATGATACTCTTAGGAAAATAAGGAGGGTCGCCCATGGGGGAAATGGTCAAGCGGATCGCTGCCCTGCAAGACTACGAACGGTACCAAGATCTCCACTGGGAGGGGTCGTTCGAAGACTACCTTCAAATCGTCAGGGAGCGGCCGCAGGTTACGCGCAACGCGTTTCAACGGCTCTACGACATGGTCGTCTCCTACGGTGAAGAAGAGTACATCGACAACAAGAAGAAGCTGATTCGCTACCCGTTCTTCAAAGACCCCCTCGAGAACGGCAAAGACGCGATCTACGGCCTCGACATTCCGCTCATGCGGTTGGTGCACGTGCTTCACGCCGCAGCCCAAGGCTACGGACCCGAGAAGCGCATCATCTTGCTCCACGGTCCGGTGGGTTCCTCGAAGAGCACCATCGCGCGACTGCTGAAGAAGGGCCTCGAGCAGTACTCGCGCACACCCGAGGGTGCGCTCTACTCGTACGAGTGGGTCAACCTCTCGGAGACGGGGCTCGCGGGCGGCGATGACACGTTCCCGTGTCCGATGCATGACGAACCGCTTCGGCTGATTCCTCCCGACTGGCGTTCGCAGGCGATTCAAGAGCTACGCCTCGGCGACGACCGCCGTCGCGTGAACGTGCGCGGCGAGCTCAACCCGGCGTGCCGATTCATCTTCCGAAACCTTCTCGAACGCTACGACGGCGACTGGTCGAAGGTGATGAGCAACCACATCAAGGTGAAGCGCTTGGTGTTGAGTGAGCAGGACCGCGTCGGGATCGGCACGTTCCAGCCGAAGGACGAAAAGAACCAGGACTCCACCGAACTCACCGGCGACATCAACTATCGAAAGATCGCCGAGTACGGCTCCGACTCCGACCCGCGCGCGTTCAACTTCGACGGCGAATTCAACATCGCCAACCGCGGCATCGTCGAGTTTGTCGAGGTTCTGAAGCTCGACGTGGCGTTCCTCTACGACCTCCTCGGAGCAACCCAGGAACACAAGATAAAGCCCAAAAAGTTCGCGCAAACCGACATCGACGAGGTGATCATCGGTCACACGAACGAGGCGGAATACAAGAAGCTCATCAACAACGAGTTCATGGAGGCGCTTCGGGACCGCACCATCAAGATCGACATCCCGTACATCACCAAGATGAACGAGGAAATCAAGATCTACCGAAAAGACTTCAGCGCCGAACGGCTTCGCGGAAAGCACGTCGCCCCGCACACCCTCGAGGTCGCGGCCATGTGGGCGGTGCTCACGCGGCTCGAGGAGCCCAAGAAGCATCAGCTCGCGCTCTTGCAAAAGCTGAAGCTCTACGACGGCAAGATCCTTCCCGGTTACACGCAAGACAACGTCAAAGAGCTCCGCAAGGAAGGTAACCGCGAAGGCCTCGACGGCATGTCGCCACGCTACGTGCAGGACAAGATCAGCAACTCGCTCGTGCGCGAGGGGAACGAGGGCTACATCAACCCGTTCATGGTGCTGAACGAGCTCGAGAAGGGACTCAGCGCCTCGCTCACGGTGGGAGAAGACCAAAGCAAGCGGTTCAGCGAGCTGATCAGCGTGGTCAAGGCCGAGTACGACGAGATCGTCAAGAATGAAGTCCAGCGCGCCATCAGCGCCGACGAAGACGCCATCGGTCGACTCTGCGCCAACTACATCGACAACATCCGCGCGTACTTGATGAAGCAGAAGGTGAAGAACAAGTACACCGGAAAGGACGAAGAGCCCGACGAGCGGCTCATGCGTTCCATCGAAGAAAAGATCGACATCACCGACGCGCGCAAAGACGACTTCCGGCGCGAGATCATGAACTTCATCGGTCACCTCGCACTCGAGGGGAAGAAGTTCACCTACGAAACCAACGATCGGCTTCGGCGCGCGCTCGAGATGAAGCTTTTCGAAGACCAAAAAGACTCGATCAAGCTGTCGAGCTTCGTGTCGAACGTCATCGACAAAGAGACGCAGGACAAGATCGACATCATCAAGAACCGGCTGATCAAGTACTACGGGTATAACGAGGCTTCGGCGACCGACGTACTGGCCTACGTGGCCAGCATCTTCGCGAGGGGCGACGTAAAGGAGTAGCGGTTGTCCCTGCGCATCGACCAGGATCACTCCCGGTTCCGCAACATCGTTCGCGGGAGAATCCGGCAGAACCTTCGCAAGTACATCTCGAAGGGCGAGCTTCTCGGCCGCCAGGGCAAGGACATCGTATCGATTCCAATCCCGCACATCGACATCCCGAAGCTGCGTTTTGGCGACAAACAGCAGGGCGGCGTCTCGCAGGGCGACGGCGAGCCCGGCGATCCGCTTTCGGCGAGCCCGCAGGAGGGACAGGGCGAGGGACAGGCCGGCGACCAGGCCGGCGACCATGCACTCGAGGTCGAACTCACTCTCGATGAGCTCGCCGACATTCTCGGCGAAGAACTCGAGCTCCCCAACATCGAGAACAAGGGCAAAAGCGCGATCGTCGACAAGAAAGATCGATACGTTGGCGTTCGCAACGTGGGCCCGAACTCGCTCCGGCACTTCAAACGCACCTTCCGAAGCGCGCTTCGTCGCCAAATCGCGCTCGGTACGTACAACGCGAAGCGCCCCGTCATCATCCCGACCCGCGACGACATGCGCTACAAGTCGTGGAAGACCGAAGAAGAGCCGGTCGCCAATGCGGTGATCCTCTACATGATGGACGTCTCTGGCTCCATGGGTGACGAGCAAAAAGAGATTGTCCGCATCGAGTCTTTTTGGATCGA
Organism: Myxococcota bacterium; assembly: GCA_039177115.1. Classification (GTDB taxonomy): domain Bacteria; phylum Myxococcota_A; class Polyangia; order Polyangiales; family Houyiibacteriaceae; genus SG8-38. The sequence continues at coordinate 81,306 of JBCDFZ010000012.1, read as the reverse complement.
TACGTGGCTTCGCCGTCAGTACAAGGGGATCGAAACACGGTTCATCATTCACGATGCGGCTGCACGCGAGGTCGACCGCGACACATTCTTCCGAACCCGGGAGTCCGGCGGCACGATGATCTCTTCGGCCTACCGGCTCGCGGCCGACATCATCGAACGCGACTATCCCTCGTCCCAGTGGAACATCTACCCGTTTCACTTCTCAGACGGGGACAACTGGAGCGTCGACGACACCCTGCTTTGCGTCGACATCCTCAAGAAGCTGCTTCTTCCTGCCGCCAACGTGTTTTGCTATGGCCAGGTCGACAGTCCGTACGGCTCCGGCCAGTTCATCAAAGACCTCAAGGAACACTTCTCCGAGGACGACCAGATCATTACGAGCGAGATCAACGACCGCGACGCCATCGTCGAGTCGATCCGCGAATTCCTAGGGAAAGGGAAGTAGCCGGTGGCCCAGTTTGCGCTGAAAACTTCGCTTCCAAACTACCTGCGCGACCAACAGCTCCGCATCGAGGAGTTCGCCCGAAACGTCGGTCTCGACTTCTTCCCCACCATCTTCGAAGTCCTCAGCTACGACCAGATGAACGAAGTCGCCGCGTACGGGGGCTTCCCCACGCGGTACCCGCACTGGCGCTGGGGCATGGAATACGAGCGGCTCAGCAAGAGCCACGAGTACGGGATCTCCAAGATCTACGAGCTGGTCATCAACAACAACCCGTCCATCGCCTACTTGCTCGAAGGGAACAGTCTCGTCGATCAGAAGCTCGTGATGGCGCACGTGTACGGACACGTCGACTTCTTCAAGAACAACTTCTGCTTTCAGATGACGAGCCAGGGTCGCGATCCGAAGCACGGCACCGACGTGCGGAAGTGGATCGACACGCTCGCGAACCACGGGGCGATCATCCGCAAATGGTCGAACCGTATCGGCGTCGAGAAGGTGGAACAGTTCATCGATGCGTGCCTCAGCCTCGAAAACCTGATCGACCCGCAGAAGCCCTTCATGCCCAAGCTGGCGGAGCCCTCGACGTCCACCGAGGAAGAGCCGCAGGACGAGGCCCAAGAGGTTCCTCTGCTCCGCGTCGATCGAGAGTACATGGAGTCGTTCATCAACCCGGACGACTTCGTCGAATCACAGAAAAAGAAAATCGAAGAGGAGCAGGAAAAGGCGCAGCGATTCCCAGTGGCACCCGAACGCGACGTGCTCGGGTTCCTGCTCGACCAGGCTCCACTTCAGCGCTGGGAGCGTGAGTGCCTCGCCGTGATCCGAACCGAGGCGTACTACTTCCTTCCCCAGATGCAGACCAAGATCATGAACGAAGGCTGGGCGAGCTACTGGCACTCCCGGCTCATGACGGAAAACATCTGCGAAGCGAGCGAGATCGTCGACTACGCCGATCGATGTGCAAGCGTCCTCGCCACCGCCCCAGGGCAGCTCAACCCCTACAAGCTAGGTATCGAGCTCTTTCGCCACATCGAAGACCGCTGGAACAAGGGCCAGTTCGGAAAAGAGTGGGACGACTGCGAAGACTTCGAGATGCGGCGCCACTGGGACCGGCGAACCGGGCTTGGGCGCGAGAAGATCTTCGAGGTCCGTGCGCTCTACAACGACGTCACGTTCATCGACGAGTACCTCACCGAGGACTTCGTCGCCGACCAGAAGCTGTACTCCTTCGGCTATAACCAGCGAAACGACCGGTGGGAAATCGAGAGCCGCCAGTTTCAAGAGGTGAAGTCGCAGCTGCTGGGCTCGATCACCAACGCCGGGAACCCGATCATCTCAGTGGTCGACGCGAACCACGGAAACCGTTCGGAGCTGCTTCTCCAGCACACCCATCAGGGCGCCGACCTTCGGCTGGACTGGGCGAAGGAAGTCTGCCGGTCACTCAGCCGCGTCTGGACGCGCCCGGTCGAGCTTCAGACCATCGTCGACGAAAAAGCGACAGCCCTGCGCTTCGACGGCAAGGACTACTCCCAGAAGTCTCTCTAGAAGCCAGTGCAGCGCGCAAAGCGAATCGACGCCTGCACGTCGAACGCTTCTTCGGTGACGCTGCTCAAGAGGCCGACGCACTCGACGTCGAAGGACACGTTGACCGGCCCCTCTTCGTCGACGGTGAAGTTCGAAATCTGACAGGGCTGATCCATCGATGGCGGCTCGATACCGCACGTGCCGAGCATACCGCCGTAGGCAAGCTCGTCTTCCATGACGGTCACCTCGCAGCTGCCGTCGATCGACGCGCCGTCTCCGCTTGCCACGATTCGCGTGTCGAAGCCGAAGGCGCCCGCAGTCGCCTCGAGCTGCACGATGAGTCGGTCGTCGGTGGTTTCGGTCGCTTCGCAGACGACGATGGTCGTCGTCTCGTCGTCGCAGGAGAGCTCACCGTTCTCCGCGAAGATCTCGCGCTCGCCGACCGCGCCGCCCTCGGGTCGAAGGCAGGTGGTGTCGGAAAGCGAACCGCAGGGCTGCGACGCCGGGCAGGTCAGCGTGTACTCGGTGTCGGTCGCAGCAGGACCGCCATCGCCGGAACAGCCCACTGCGCCCGAGAAGGCGGCAATCAGGCCAAAGAACCCCAGTCGGCTTCGAATCCCCACCCGATCAGCGTAGCCAAGCCGAGAAATGACGGCAACTTAGGGAGGGTCGAGCGCGGCGGCGAGGTCCTCGCGAAGGTCGTCGACGTGCTCGAGGCCCACGGAAACCCGCACCAGGCCGTCGGCGATTCCCCGAGCACGCCGCACCTCGGCGGGCATGGAGGCGTGGCTCATCAAAGCCGGCTGACCGACCAGGGATTCGATCCCGCCGAGGCTCTCGGCCAGCGAAAACACGCGCACGCGGTCGAGGAAAGACCGGGCGGCGTCGAGACCTCCCGCGACCTCGAACGAGAGCATCCCCCCGAAGCCCTTCATCTGTTTTCGCGCGAGCGCGTGCTCCGGATGACCCGAAAGGCCTGGATAGTGCACCGCGTCGACTCTTGGGTGCTCGCTAAGCCATTCCGCGAGCGTCTGGGCGTTCTCCGAGTGGCGGGCCATTCGAAGCGGAAGGGTCTTGATGCCGCGCGACACCAGGTAGCTATCGAACGGCGCGAGCACGGCGCCGGCAGCCTGCTGCGTAAACCGGACGCGCTCGGAAAGCTTCGGCGTGCTCGTGACGACTGCTCCAGCCACGACATCGCTGTGGCCGTTGAGGTACTTCGACATGGAGTGCACGACCACGTCGGCACCAAGCGCAAGGGGTCGCTGGAGGACCGGTGTGGTGAAGGTCCCATCGACCACGCTCAGGGCGCTGCGGCGGCGTGCCATCTCGGAGAGCCGTTCGATGTCGAACACCCGAAGGAGCGGGTTGGTCGGAGTTTCGATCCAGAGCATCCTGGTGTTCTCCCGAAAGCTCTGCTCGACGGCCGCTTGGTCGCCCATGTCCACCCAGCTCACCTCGACGCCGATTGGCTTCACGATCTGTTCGACGAGCCGATAGGTGCCCCCGTAGATGTCGGCACAGGCCACCAGGTGATCCTGCGGACGCAGCAGCTGCAGAACCGCGTGCATCGCCGCGCATCCCGAAGAGAAAGCGGACGCGGCGTCTCCGCCCTCGAGGGCCGCTAAGGTGGTTTCCAGCCCCTCGCGGCTCGGGTTGCCTAGGCGGCTATAGCCATGCCCCTCGTACTCGCCGGGTGCCGGAAGGAAATAGGTCGTCGAGAGGGACACGGAAGGGGCAACCGGCTCTCCCGGCTCTCGCCGTCGGCGACCCGCATGCGCGGCCACGGTTTCGATTCGTGCAGACATGGCGTTTGGGTACCGCGCCGCCTCCAAAGTGCAAAGCCACGTTTGCAGAGAGACGACGAAGCAGGCTAGAAATCGCAAGCGATGGTCGAGCTCTTCAGTTCCCCGGATGCATGGCTCGCGTTAGTCACGCTCACGCTGCTCGAGATCGTCCTCGGCATCGACAACATCGTGTTCATCGCGATCTTGGCGGCGCGGCTCCCCAAGGAGCAGCAGGGCCTCGCATATCGGCTTGGGCTACTTGGCGCGATGGTTACCCGGGTCGCCCTCCTGTTGACGATCAACTGGGTGATGGGGCTGACCGAACCTCTTTTCGGGTTTGGGGACTACTCGTTTTCGGGGCGCGACCTGATCTTGCTCGGCGGCGGGCTGTTCTTGATTGCCAAGAGTTCACACGAAATCTACGAGAAGGTCGAAGGCGTCGAGGAGGAGTCCGTGCAGGGCTGGTTCAACAGCCTGGCCGGGATCATCGTGCAGATCATGATCCTCGACGTGGTCTTTTCACTCGACTCGGTGATCACGGCAGTTGGGATGGCCGAAGACGTCGAGATCATGGTGGCGGCCATCGTCATTGCCATCGCAGTGATGCTGCTCTTCGCCAAGCAGATCGGCGACTTCGTGAACCGCTACCCGTCGATGAAAATCCTCGCGCTCTCGTTCCTCCTGCTCATCGGTGTTCTTCTCACCGCCGAAGGGTTTGGGCAGCACGTGAACAAGGGAACCATCTACTTCGCGATGGCGTTCGCACTCATGGTCGAGCTGCTCAATATCCGGTCTCGAAAGAAACAACCCGCGACTTAAGCGAGTTTTTTGCTGCGGGGTGCGCGCGCATGGGCCAAAATCGCCCGCGATGCGGCTGGCGACACTCATCGGACCGGACCTCCAAGACGCAATCGCACAGGGCCAGACCGCGGTTCGCGAGGCTGTGTCCGAGATCCATCCGGAGGACATCGCAGAGCTTCTCGAAGACCTCTCGGCGCGCGAAGCCGTTGCCCTGGTCCGAGCGCTTCCGGCGGAAGCCGCGGCCGACGTCGTCGAACGGCTGAGCCCGAACCGACAGGTCCTCGTCTTCAACACCATCGACACCGCCAGAGCCGTCGAGCTCCTCGGCGAAATGGACCCCGACGATCGCGTCGACCTGATTCAGGAACTCGAGGAAGACGACGCGCAGGCGCTGATGGCTGCGCTCGCCCGCGAGGAGCCAGAAGCCGCCGAGGAAGTCCGCGAGCTCGACCGCTACGAGCCCGAGACTGCTGGCGGCATCATGACCAGCGCGTTCATCGCGCTGCCGCCGGAAACGAAGGTCTGGGAGGCCGTCGAGGAAGCGCGGAAGCTCGGGCGCCAAGACCAGGCCGAGCTGCTCTACTACATCTACGTGTGCGGATTGAACGGGGATCTGCGTGGGGTCGTGTCGTTGCGCGATCTCATTTTGAGTGAGCCCGGCGAGGCGCTTTCGGAGATCATGACGACCCACGTTCGGTACGTCTCACCAACGGACGACCAAGAGAAGGTTGCACACGAGATCGCGCGCTACGACTTCGCCGCCCTTCCCGTCGTCGACTCGTCTTCGAGACTGGTGGGCGTAGTCACGGTCGACGACGTGGTCGACGTCGTCATCGAGGAAGCGACCGAAGACGTTCAGAAGATGGGCGGCGTGGTGCCCCTCGAGGACTCCTACTTTCAAACCCGTTGGGCCGAGATGGTCTGGAAACGAGGCTCGTGGCTCGTACTGCTGTTCATTGCGCAGCTGTTGACCGCGACCGTCATTCGCGAGAACGAGGGCATTCTCGCCGCGACACTCGAGCTCGTCATCTTCATCCCGTTGATCATGTCCTCAGGCGGAAACGCGGGTTCGCAGTCTTCCACGCTGGTCATTCGCGCCATGGCCGTGGGAGAGCTTGGGCCGAAGGATTGGAACCGCGTCTTGTCGCGAGAACTGCTCATCGGTGTGTCGCTCGGCGTCACCCTCGGACTGATGGGGTTCGCGCGGGGCTGGCTGTCGGGCGAAACCGTCCCGCCACTGAACATCGCAACCGCAGTCGGGATGAGCATTCTTGCGATCGTGACGATGAGCACCATCATCGGCTCGCTACTTCCGCTCTTGATCAAGCGCGTCGGACTCGACCCTGCGGTGTCGTCGACACCGTTCATCGCATCGATCGTCGACGTCCTCGGCCTCTTGGTGTACTTCGCCGTTGCGCACCTCGTTTTGAACCTGGTTCTGGCAACTTAGCGGGGTCGATCCGCGCAGCGAATCCGTGCTAGGCTCGCCGCTCGCCAGGGGAGCAATCAATGCCGAAATTCTCGATCGACTACACGCAAGACATCGACACCGTTTACAACTTTCTCACGGATCCAGACGCCATCCAGAAGCGCGGTGAGGCGCTCGGCGAAACTAACGTCCGTGTTCAGGTGAACGAGTCAGGCGGCATGAAGACCATCTCGATTACGCGCGACGTCGAAAGCGACCTGCCATCGTTTGCCAAGAAAATCTTCAACTCGAAGAACACCATCGTCGAGCGCCAAGAGTGGCGGGATGCCGGCGATACGAAGACCTGCAAGAGCCACATCGACATCGAAGGCACACCCGGCAAGATCGACTCCAACGTCACCCTCTCCCCGAAGGGCAGCGGCTGCACCTACGACATCGAGCTCGAGGTGAGCGTGAAGGTTCCCCTCATTCGCAAGAAGCTCGAAGAGTTCGCCGCGAAAACCGCCCTCGACAGCGTCCGCGATCAGCACGATTACAACCAGCGCACCCTCGGCGGCTAGCCGCCGAGCGGAGCCTGCAGATAGTCGGTGTCGTCCCAGAAGCTCTCGCAGAGCCCGGCAGCATTGCTTCCCGTTCCGATCGGTGCATCGAGGATGAGGTGCTGGTCGGTTTGGGCATCGTACGCCGGCCAGGGAGTCGCGCCGTCGCCGTTTGGGTCCCCCGTGGCCGCAAACCGGGTGAAATACCCGAGCGTATCGAGCCAGAGCGCCTCGTCCGCGGTGCCGCTCTCCCACTGGTTGAGAGTGGCCTCGAACGTCATGAGGTCGACGTCGAGAAGCGGGCTGTAGCCGAACACGTAGGCGATGTCGGCACTGTGAAACGCGTCGAGCCCGTAGGCGGGGAGATCGCCTCCGAGCAGGAACAGGAACGGCTCGAGCTGAAAACGCGCGCCGAGATACTCGAACTGGAAAAGATAGGTATCCGGAACGAACTCCGCGATCCGTGCGGCCTCCTGCTTGCCAGGACATCGGAAGATGATGTCGGTGGCGACCTCGGCAAGCGCTTCGGCCGGCTCGAGAAAATCGCCCACCGGGTACTGAGCGACCGCCTCCGCCGCAAGCTCCGCGTCTCCCCCGAGAAAGAACGACACGAGGAGCTCGTAGTTCTCTTCGGTGACGACCAGTGGGTCGTCCGCGATTTCACCGAGCCACACGAACAACCGCGCTTCGCCTCGGGTAAAGCCCGCAATGGTCGGCACCTGGTTGAAGTTTCCAGAGCTGAACGAGTCGCTCGGCTGCTCCACCATGAACTGGCCGTCGACGATGGGGTTCCAGCTTCCCGTCACGCCATCGGTGGGCGTGAAGCCGAAGTTCGGCGCCGGCGGTAGCGCGGCGAGGATCTCCTGTGGCGTCGCGCTCCGCATGCAGTCGAGAACGTCGTCGGCCGCCGCGCACCCGAGGGCTTCCGCGAACTCCTCTCCCTGAACCTCGGCTTCTTCGAGCTCGAGGTAGCGACGCTGGCACGATCCGCTTTGCAGAATCGCCTTGTCGAAGAGGCCCGCGCTATCGGGCGAAACGAGGTGGCTGCATACGCTGAACGCTCCGGCGGACTCGCCGAATATGGTGACGTTGTCGGGGTCGCCGCCAAACGCCTCGATGTTCTCTTCCACCCACCGAAGCGCCGCGGCCTGGTCCATCAGCCCGTAGTTCCCCGACGCGGACCCTGCCTCGGCCGAAAGTGCCGGGTGCGCTAGGAACCCGAACTGACCGAGGCGATAGTTCATGCTGACCACCACGGTCTGCGTTTGACGCGCGATGCGATCGCCGGCGGTACCGCCGTCGGCCTGGAGCCCTTCGCCGAGTGTGAAGCCGCCACCGTGGATCCAAACCATGACGGGCAGATCGCTACCTTCGGCCGGTGTGTCGACGTTGAGCACCAGACAGTCTTCGCTCGGGGAGAAGCCCGGGACCGGGAGCCCGCCGAACGCCTCCTGCTGGCAGATGTTCCCTAGTGAAGTGGCGTCGAACGTGTCCTGCCAAGGCTCCGCAGGTGCGGGGGCCGCCCAGCGAAGGCTGCCAACCGGCGGCGCCGCGTAGGGAATGCCGCGGAAGGAGTGAACCGAGTCGTTGTCGAAGCCCTGCACCGGACCGAGCGCGGTTTGTACGAGAAGGCCGCGCGCCTCGTCGGTGCCTCCGATGCCCGCTTGGCCTCCGGTGCCAGCTTGGCCTCCGGTACCGCCGGTGCCGCTGTCGTCACCGCAAGCTGTGAAAAGGAGAGCCGCGCACGCGGCCCCAACAAGGAAGCGTCTTGATGTCATGTCGGTCCTGAAGGCGAGAGCCCGAAGGTACCCGTTCCCTCACGATCACGCCAGAGCCGTCGGTCGCTACGAGGCGGGATCAGCCGGCAAAAACCGCTCGGTCCCGCGCCCATGTCCGCAGCGAGTCGATTCGCTCAGCCATCGTCACGGACAGAGGCTTCGTCAGCTCGATCTCGTTCGCCACCGCCTCGGTGGTCAAGTCCTCCTGGTTTGAGAACGCGGTGTAGAGCGCGGACACGACGGCCTGCTCGATCTCGGCGCCGCTGAACCCGTCCGTCATGTCGACCAGGCGCATGAGGTCGAATTTGGCGGGATCGCGTTTTCGGCGACGAAGATGAATCTCGAAGATCCGGCGCCGTGCCTCGACGTCGGGGAGGTCTACGAAGAAGATCTCGTCGAACCGCCCCTTTCGAAGTAGCTCCGGCGGAAGCTTGCTGATGTCGTTCGCCGTCGCGATGACGAACACGTTTTCCTTTTTGTCTTGGAGCCACGCCAGGAAAGTTCCGAAGATCCGCTGCGCGGGCCCTCCCTGAGCGTCTTCTTGGGAGAGCGCCTTTTCGATCTCGTCGATCCAGAGAACCACCGGCGCCATCGCCTCCGCGAGCCGAATCGCACGCTTCAGGTTCTTTTCGCTTTCACCGACGTAGCGGTTGTAGAGATTCGAGGGATCCAGACGGATCAGCGGGAGCTGCCACTCGGCTGCCACAGCTTTCGCGCTCAGGCTCTTGCCACAGCCCTGGACGCCGATGAGAAGCAGCCCCTTCGGAGGAGTAAGCCCGTACTCGGCAGCGCGGCGCGGATCTTCGAAAGCGGCCTGCCTTTTCTGGAGCCAGCCCTTCAGCTCGTCGAGACCCGCGACATCACCGAGGTTGTGCTCGTGGGGAAAGTACTCGAGGACCCCCGAGCGTTCGATGATCTGCCGCTTGGCCTGAAGGACGCGAACGATGTCGTGCCGGTCGAGAACCCCATCCTCGACCACCGCTTGTGTGATGATCTTCTGCACCTCGAAGAACGTGAGCCCGTGAAGTGCGGCAAGCAGCTTGGAAACGTCGACGCTGGACATCTCGATCTTGAGATCGATGCGCTGCGAAAGATCCTTGAGTACGGCCTTCACGAACGCGTGATAGGTCTGCGGCGTGGGCACCTCGAGCGTGAAGGGCGTGAAGAGATGCTGGAGCGCGGGCGGAATCTCCAGGTCGTGTCCTGACAGGACGATGGCCCCCTTGTGCTGAAAGTACTTGTTGTGGATGCTCTTGAGGAGCGCGATCACTGGCGCTTCATGAAGGTAGGGTCCGAGGCCACGCAGATGGAACACCGCTTCGAGGTCGGAGCGTTCGATGAAAGCGAGGGCCTTCTGGGGAGGACCACTTTCTGGAGTTTGACCGGCGTCCGGCAGCTCGCGCCGAAGCCCGTCCACCTGGGTCCAAGAGAACAGCGGAAGCCCGACGCGCTCGGCCGTGTGACGAAGCAACAGGTGAACCCGGTCTTCCTCGGCCGTCTCGACCAGGAGCATTGGATGGTGCGACCTCACGAGAATCTCCAGTTCTCGCATCTGGTCGGCTGACGGTGTTACCCCCTTCAACACCATGGCTACAGAGTAGCGTAGCGAGGACGGTTTGACAGCATCCTCGTCGAATCTACACTCGGCCGCATGGCAGCTTTGGGCGATAAATTGGTCGACATCCGGATCATCGAGCGCAACATCGAAAAAGGCTTGATCACCAAGGAAGAGTACGAGCGGCATCTCGCCGAACTTGCCGACCGAGACGGCGAGTACGATACGGTCGAGATTGAGACCGCCGAGTCGAAGGACACCCCCGAGGGGTAGGCGGCAGGAGCATCGAGATGGCTGACGACCAAAGCACCGCGCCAGACATCGATTTCAACACGCTGGTCCTGTCCCTCAGTACGTCCGCGCTGATGCATCTTGGCAAGCTGCCCGATGCCGAACACGCGACCATCAACTTGGCCCACGCAAAGCAGTCGATCGACTGCATCGCCCTCCTCGAGGAAAAGACGCGCGGGAATCTGACCGGCGAGGAAGAGCGTCTCCTCAGCGAGGTCCTCTACGACCTCCGCCTTCGTTTCGTGGCCGCTACCAAAGAAGCGGAATAGCCGCTTCCTGCGCGCCACGCCGACCTGCCTTAACCGGAGCACGAAGCTCGGGTATGCTGGCGCAATGCCGCGGCACACCTCGACCCACTACCGAACCTGCAACCTTTGCGAAGCCATGTGCGGTTTGGAGGTCGAAGTCGATGGCGACCAAGTCACCTCGATTCGTGGAGACCGGCAGGACGTGTTCAGTCATGGTCACGTTTGCCCCAAAGCCACGGCGCTCAAAGACCTGTACGACGACACCGACCGATTGAAGCAGCCGGTGCGCAGGGTGGGCGACCGCTGGGAATCGATTTCATGGGACGACGCGTTCGACATGGCCGTCGACCGTCTCCACGGAGTCCAGGAGAAGCACGGCCGTAGCGCGGTTGGCATCTACTTCGGAAACCCGAACGCCCACAACTTCGGTACGTTGGTCTACGGGCCCGCCTTCTTTCGAGCGGTCGGTACCAAGAACCGCTTCAGCGCCAGTTCGTGCGACCAGGTCCCGCTGATGGTGGCGTCCTACTTCATGTTCGGTCACCAGCTTCGGTTCCCGGTCCCGGACGTCGACCGCACCGACTACATGATGCTCATCGGTGCCAACCCGCTCGCGTCGAACGGCAGCATCATGTCGGCGCCGGGGATCAAGAAGCGCCTTCGGGCGATTCAGGAGCGCGGTGGAAAGGTCGTCGTGGTCGACCCGCGACGCTCGGAGACGGCGCAGCTCGCCGACGAGCACGTGTTCGTGAAGCCCGGGACCGACGCCTTGTTCCTGCTCGGCCTGCTGCACGAGGTCACGGCGCTCGGCGTGGACCTCGGACGGCTCGGTGAACACAGCAAGAACCTCGATCGGATCATCGAGATCGCGAAGTCGTATCCGCCCTCGCAAACCGAAGTCGTCACCGGGATTCCCGCCGACACCGTGAAGCGCATAGCTCGAGAGTTCCGGCAGTCGCGCACAGCCGTCGCCTATGGTCGGGTCGGGGCCTGCACGCAGGAGTTCGGCGGGCTCTGCATGTGGCTGATCAACGTCCTGAACGCCCTCACGGGCAATCTCGACGAGCCGGGGGGCTCGATGTTCGCCACCCCGGCGATCGACACACTCAAGAAGGTGGGCGGCTTTGGCGTCGGCGCCGGGTCGTACGGCCGCTGGAAGAGCCGCGTTCGAGGTTTACCGGAGTTCGGCGGTGAGCTGCCGTCGGCGGTCATGGCCGAGGAGATCCTAACGGAGGGGCCCGGACGGATTCACGCCATGGTGACCCTGGCGGGCAACCCCATCCTATCGACGCCCAACGGGGGGCGTCTCGACGAGGCATTTGCATCGCTCGATTTCACCTTGGCAATCGACTTCTTCATCAACGAAACGACGCGTCACGCCGACCTGATCCTTCCGCCCGTCTCGCCGATCCAGCGCGCACACTATGACCTGGCACTCTACCTGGTGGCGGTTCGAAACAACGCGAACTACTCCGCTCCCCTGTTCGAGCTGAAGAAGGGCGAGCTCGATGACTGGCAGATTCTGAGTGAGCTCAGCTGCCGACTCGCGGCGAAACGGCACGGCAAGCTGAGCAAGGAGCACCTCGCGGCAAAGGCGATGCAGAAGGCGGGGCCGGAGCGTGTGCTCGACCTTGGGCTTCGCATCGGTCCCTACGGCCAGGGGCTCAAGCCGGTCGGCCCGGGGATCTCGCTCGCAAAACTCAAGAAGGACCCGCACGGGGTCGACTTCGGCCCGTTGCAGCCGGTGTTCCCGCAGGGGCTTCCCGAGAAGCACGGCCCAATCGACCTTGCGCCCGACCTCTTCGTCGACGACCTGGACCGCCTCCACGCCAGGTTCGCATCCGACGGGTCGACGGCAAGCGACGAGATGCTGCTGATCGGGCGCCGTCACCTTCGAAGCAACAACTCCTGGATGCACAACTCAGCGCGCCTCATCAAGGGGAAGCCGCGCTGCACGGTGATGATGAGCCCGAGTGACGCGGAGCATGTAGGTGTGAACGACGGCGCTATGGTAACCGTGCGATCGCGCGTGGGCGCGGTCACGCTACCGGTCGAGATCACGGAAGACATGATGGCTGGCGTCGTCAGCATTCCGCACGGCTTCGGTCACGGCCGCGACGGCGTGAAGCTTAGCGTCGCCACGACGAGCCCCGGCGTGAGCCTCAATGACCTCACCGATGACCAATCGGTCGATCGTCTAAGCGGCAATGCAGCGTTCAGCGGAGTGCCCGTCACCGTGAAGGCGGCCGAGCAAGTGGCGGCTGCGGAGTAGCTCGCGGCCGCTCAGCGTCGGCGCTTCACCGGAATGCGCGGCGGACGAACCCGAACAGGCACTGGCGCAGGCGGCGGGTTGACGAGGCTATCGAGTGCGTCGGCGAGGGTGTCTAGGACCTCACGAGCTCGCTCTGAAAGCTTTTTCGTCTTCGGTGGCACTACGTTCATAATGGGTGCACCTGGCACGCTGTCAACACCAACCGTCGCAAACGGCGGAAAACACGAGAAGCCGAGTCCTACATGCACATTCATCTCATCGGTGTGGCTGGAACCGGAATGAGCGCTCTGGCCGGGCTGTTAGCCGAGGCAGGGCATCGGGTAAGTGGCAGTGATACGGCGTTCGACCCCCCGGTTGGGCCGCTCCTCGAGCAACTCGGAATCGAGTGTTTGCCAGGCTGGACCCCGGAAAACCTGGACAGCGACCCCGACCTGGTCGTCGTCGGCAACGTGTGCCGACCCGACAACCCGGAAGCGCGGGCAGCCCTCGATCGCGGGCTCCCAGTTCAGTCGATGCCCAAGACCCTCGCCGACAGCGTGCTTTCCGCCCGCAAACCGTTTGTCGTCGCGGGGACCCACGGAAAGACCACGACCTCGTCGCTCGTCGCCTATTTGTTTCGTCAGACCGGGATCGACGCGGGGTTCTTCGTGGGAGGACTGCCGCTCGACTTCGACGTGAGCTCGAAGGCTGGCACGCCAGGAGCCCCTTTCGTCATCGAGGGGGACGAATACGACAGCGCCTTCTTCGAGAAGGTCCCCAAGTTTTGGAGCTACCTTCCACACGCCGCGGTCCTGACCTCCATCGAGTACGACCACGTCGACATCTATCCGGACGAAAAGGCGTACGTGGCCGCGTTCAGCGAGTTCGTCTCGCGTATCCCGGAAGACGGGTGGCTCTTTGCTTGGGCCGGTGACCCTCGACTTCGGGACGTGGCCCAGCATGCCCAATGCAGAACTCGTTTCTACGCGCTCGACGGCGACGACTGCGGAGGCGTCCAGCCGTGGTGGCTCGGCGTTCGAGCACCTGGGAACGCCATCGACCTCTTCGGGGGCGGTTCGCTCTGCGGGCGGACGCAGCTTCCGCTGATGGGACAGCACAACGCCCGAAACACGGTCGCAGCACTCGCGATGGCCAGCGAAGCCGGAGGTGCACCGCTCGATCGCATGATCGCTACGCTGCCAGCGTTTCGCGGAACCCGGCGTCGACAGGAGCTGGTCGGTATCGCGCGCGGTGTCCGCGTGTACGACGACTTCGCACACCACCCGACGGCCGTGAGGGAGACGCTGCTCGGATTCCGCGAACGGGTCGAAGCGGACGGAAGAGTGATCGCGGTGTTCGAACCGCGAAGCGCCACGGCGTCCCGTCGACTCCACCAAGGGGCTTACCCCGAGGCGTTCGAACCGGCAGACCTCACGCTCTTGGCGCCCGTCGGCCGCCCGGAGATCCCCGCCGAAGAGAGACTCGACACCGTCGGGATCGCGAAAACCCTCCAAGCACTCGGAAAAGACGCGCGGGCGTGCGCGAGCGTCGACGACACCGTCGAAACGGCTGTGCAGTGTGCGCAAGAGAACGACATCATCGTGGTGATGTCGAACGGTCGCTTCCAGGACGCCGCCGACCGGATCCTCCTGGGACTCACCCCGTCGTCCTGACGGGAAGACACGCTTGTCGCGAGCGACGAAACCCTTTATCGTCGCTCCGCTTCCAGACGAGACGAGGTTTGTCATGCGTGGTTTGCTTGTTGGGTTGTTGGTTGGGTCGCTTGCGATCCTGGGATGCGGAGACGATAGCTCGGGGGACACCGGTGGAACCGGCGGCAGCGCCGGCTCAGGCGGCGCAGGGGGCGACGGGGGCGACGGTGGAACGGGCGGCACGCCTGACGATCCGCTTTCATGGCCGCCTGCAGCGACCGCGTTCATCGAGGACAACGGCATCTTTCACGCGGACTGCGACACCGACGAAGACTGTGCGATGGTGCTCGGCTACTACCACGCGCGCGACCGCTTCTTCCAAATGGACCTGCAGCGTCGCCTCTCGACGGGCCGCCTGACCTCGGTGGTCAACAAGGCGCTCGTCGAAGCATCGGGTTTGCTGGAAGGGTTGATCGACACGGCCGCGAATAACCGTGCGCTCTACTCCGCTCGTGACGGTCGACCAGCCGGCGAGGTCGCGTTCGAGCAGACCGACGACAAAACCCGCGATCTCTACACCGCCTATGCGGCAGGCGTGAACCAATGGCTTGCCGACGTTCGAAACGGCGAGAACGGCGCGATCTGGCCGGCCGAGTACAGCAGCCCGCTTCTCGACTACGGTCCGGAGGACGCGCTCGAGTGGACGCCCGGAGACAGCATCGCCACCGTGCTGACACTCATCGGCAACCTCACGATCGACGAAAACGCGCAGCTACGTGCCGCGAATGCCCGCGAGCAGATCAACGACAACGTCCGCTACCAAGACCTCTACAGCCTCGAGCCGATCAAGAAGGCGCCGATCCTCGAGGTGGGCACGTTCCCACCGGCCACTGCGACGCTCTTCCCGATTCCCGACTCGCAGCGGCCCGAGATCTTCTCGCGCGCCGGGAACGCGATGGCGAGTCTGCAGCAGCAAATCGCCTTTGAAGACAGATTCCGGATGTTCCCTCGTGACCCGATGGTCAACGGCGACCTCGGCTCCAACAACTGGGTGCTCGGCCCGTCCAAGACCGCGAACGGAAACACCTTCCTCGCGAACGACCCGCACCTCGGGCTCTCACAGCCATCGGTTTGGTACATCGCGCACCTCGATTCGAAGACCAACGGGTCGGGAACGATCCATACGGCGGGTGCCACCCTCGCGGGGCTGCCGTACGTCATCATCGGGCAGAACGAGGACATCGCATGGGGCGCGACCAACACCGGTCTCGACTTCACCGACGTGTACCTCGAGGAGCTCGTCAAAGACGAAGAGGGCGAGCCGCTCGGCGTGATGTTCAACGGGGAGGTCGTCGAGTTCGTAAGGACCAACTTCGTGATGGACTTCGCCGACGGGTCGACCGAGGAACGAGAGCTCCTGTTCGTCCCGCACCACGGGCCGGTGCGAAGCATCGACGCCGACAACGACGTTGCCGTCACGCTGCGTTGGACCGGAACCGACATCACCACCGACGGAAACTTCCCGACCGCCATGGCGGTGGCCACGAGCGTCGAAGAGGCACGCGAGGCTCTCACGAACGTGACCACCATCGGCCAGAACTGGGTCGTCATCGACAACCAGGGGAACTTCGGCTGGTTCCCCTACAACCGAATCCCGAAGCGGACCTGGGCGATCGACCTGGACCTCAACAGTGGGACGGACCCGTACCCCTGGTTGCCTCTGTTGGGCACCGGCGAGTTCGAGTGGGAAGAGTACTTCGAGTACGAGGAGCTTCCGCAAGCGTTCAATCGCGCGAACGGCTATCTCGCGACCGCCAACAGCGATCACACGGGCGCTGCGTTCGATGGCAACCCCACCAACGACGGGTTCGCGCCGCAGCAAACCGACAACATCGCCGCGGGCTATCGTACGGCGCGCATCTTCGAGCTCATCGACGAGACCGACGAGCACACGCGTGCCACCAACGAAGCGCTGATCAGCGACGTGCAGGTGCTCATCGGCAGGGACATGGTCCCGGAAATCTTGGCGATCGCCAACGACGACATGACGACCCTCTCCGAGAACGCGCAGAAGATCGTCAACGCGCTGACGTCTTGGAACTACACGTGCCCGACGGGCCTCGACGGGAGCGACCCCGTGATGTCGCCTCTTGCGGACGCCGCCGAGGTCGAAGAGTCCTCTGGCTGCTCCGCCTGGCACCAAACGATCCGTGCGATTGACGACGCAATCGTCGAGGCCGAGCCCACCAACAAGTTCCCGAGCGGCGTCACGTACTTCTCCATCATGGACCCGTCGAACCTGCGAGCAGGCGACGTGTACTGGGACGACACCCGGACCGGCGTCGTGGAGACCAAGTACGACATCATCGGCGCTGCGCTCGACGAGGCGGGTAGCGCGCTCGTGAACGAGTTCGGGCCCGACGAAACCGAGTGGCCGTGGGGGCGAAAGCACGGCTTCCGTTTGGTGAACCTGCTGTCGTCGCTGAGCAGTCTCTTCAACGACTTCAACAATCCGTCCGATGGGAGTTTCTTCGCCAACGACGGCGGCCAGTTCACGGTCGACGTGGCCAACCCGGGCCGAAGCGGGATCCACAGCTCGGGAGCGTCCATGCGCTTCCTGTGCGAAGGCACGGTTCCGGTCGAGTGCTCGATCCAGCTCCCGGGCGGTCAGTCGTCGCACGCGTCGTCACCCAACTACGACGATCTCTTGCCGCTCTACCTCGACAACCAACCGAGCCCAATCATCTTCGACGTCGCCGAGGCTGCCAACGTCGCCGCCGAAACCGTCGAGTATCGGCAGTAACAAAAAAAGCCGGAGGCGCTCACCGCGCTTCCGGCTTGATCGGTTCGAGGACCTGGCGGGCTCAGCTGCCGGTAAACTCCTGGGTCGGCTTGCCGGCTTCCTTCCAGCCCTTGATGCCTTCGCGCATGATGTGAACGCTCTCGTAGCCGTTGGCTTGGGCGCGCTCAGCCGCGCTGTCCGACGCGCTGCAGAAGGTGCTCGAGCAGTAGAATATCAAGTCCTGGCTCTTGTCCTCAGGAAGCTGCGCGAGGTCGTACTTGGAAGAAGAAGTCAGCATGACCGCGTTCGGAACGGTGCCGTGCTTCTTGCGGGTCGACGCGGAGTTCGCGTCGAAGGCGACCGCGCCGGTTTGAAGCGCTTTGTCGGCGTCCTCGACGGTGAGCTCGGAAATGGACACGTCAGCGACCTGCGTGTCCTGGGCGACCGCGTCCGCTTGCGGAGTTTCGGTCGCGGCAGCGGGGCTGCTGTCTTTGCAGCCCACTAGCAGAAGGGGGAGGGAGAGAGAGAGGAGAAGGGTTTTCATGCCGAAAAGCCTAGGGCCCCAGACCGTTCGAGCAACCCTCCCACGCCCCGGACCACCTTAGCGGCGCCGCTCGAGGGGGGCGTGCTTGAGCTCGGGGGGCATGGAGTGCCACGGGTAGCCTTCTTTGGCCATGTCGTACGCGAGGTGAAACATCTCCTGCATGTACTCGGAATCGAACAGCCCTTTTGGCTCGGCGGTGAACGAATCCGGGACGAAAGCGAGGTGATACTCCAGCCCGTCGCGGTAGGTCTCGAGATAAATGCGAAATAGATCGCCGATCCCCTGTGTTCGCACTAGCGACGACACGGAGCGCTCCGCGATCGGAATCGTTTTCGGCGTGATCGACTTGTAAATGGGCGACAGGCGCGCGTTCCGAATCACGTAGACCTTGGGCCGGCCCGGGATCTTGAGCCGGTCCATGACTTTGTCGAAGTCGAGCCCGACCGGGTACAGGAACACCTGCGATGTGGCGCCGCCGTCGACGTGAAGTTCGTCGTAAGTTTCGCCGTTGGCCTCGACGCTGATGAGCACGGGCGGAAACGCAGCCGGGATGGAGGCGGACGCGAGCAGCACCTGCCGGATGAGTGCAAGCGCTTTCGGGTGACCGCTGTTTGCAATCGCGCCGAGGCGCCAAACCACGGGCCGCATGGCGTCGAGGTTCGACGTGCCGATGTTGAGCGAGCGCCCTCGCCGGTGCTGCTCCGCGATCTTTTCCATCACCTCCTCGTCGACGTACTCGGCGATGAGCGCCTGGAGAGGCGCCGAGCTCGTCATGCCGTCGCTGCGAAGGCCTTGAATCAGGCGACGCTCCTTGACCACGTCTTTCGCTTTCAGTTCGAGGGTGACGCGCCTCAGCACGTAGTCGTACTCGGGCCCGAGGAACGCGAACGGCGCAATGAGGGCGCCCGCGCTGACACCCGTCACAGTGGTGAACTGCGGTCGGTCGCCCTTCTCCGTCCAGCCGAGGAGCACCCCTGCCGCGAACGCGCCGTCCTCGCCGCCGCCCGAAATTGCGAGAAAGGTCATCGGCTTTCCGTAGACGGCAGGATACCGGCCCTTCAGCTCTGCGGTGGGCTTGGCGAGCCACTCATGCGCCCACGGCGTCGTGACGTCGCCCCAGTATCGCGCGCGGGGGATGCCCAAGACCTTGGCCATGTTGGCGTCGTCCTCGGGCAGCGGGGTCCGATCGGGAACCGTGGCACAGGCGGGCGCAAGGAGGAAAACCATCGCGCCCACGAACGCCAGGCGCCATCGTCCATCGAGTTTCCTCATCGGTACCGCATGACTACCACAGCCGTGTCCACGATGAGAACCCGGTCTCGCAACCGAGTGGGGTTTGGGCCATGATCGTCCGATGCGCCTTCGCGCCGGCAGCAGCGGCTTCAGCTACAAGGAATGGAAGGGCCCCTTCTACCCGGAGAAGCTCGCCGCGAAAGACATGCTCCGTTACTACGCCGAGCGACTCTCCACCGTCGAGATCAACAGCACCTTCTACCGAATGCCGAAAGAGAGCATGCTCGAAGGGTGGGCCGAGAAGGTCCCAGACGACTTCGTGTTCGTCCTGAAGGCCTCTCGTCGAATCACCCACCACGGCCGGCTCCAGGAGGTCGAGGACTCGGTCGAGTACCTCTGGAAGGTCGCCCAGCGCTTGGGCCCGCATCTCGGACCGATCCTGTTTCAGCTGCCTCCGTTCCTCAAGAAGGACGTCCCGCGGGTTGAGGCATTCATGGAAACGCTGCCTGAGGGCCTCCGCGCCGCCTTCGAGTTTCGCCATGAATCCTGGTTCGACGACGAGGTGTACGAAGCGATTCGCGCCGGCGGCCACGCCCTGTGCCTTGCCGACACCGACAAGACCGACACCCCAGAGCTCGTGTCGACGACGGACTGGGGCTATCTGCGGCTCCGGCGCGAGGAGTACAGCGACGAAGCGCTCCGGAAGTGGAAGGAGGCGATGGCGGAACAGTCCTGGAAAGAGGCCTTCGTTTTCTTCAAGCACGAGGACGAAGGGGCGGCCCCTAGGCTCGCCCATCGGCTCTTGAACATCGAATAGCGCCGCGCCTTTGACGAACGGAGTTGGGTGGTATGGTGTCCCGCATGGCACTGAACGGAAGTGTGGTCACGGAAAGCGCGGTCGCCGAGCGCGCTCCCCTAGAAACGGTGCGGGCCTTCCTGTCTGCGATGGAACGGCTCGACTTCGACGAAACCGTGGCGCTTGCCGCGCCGAACATCCGCTGGGTGAACGCCCCGATCACGAGTGCGCGTGGCAAGGACAGCTTCGAGAAAGCCTGCCGCGGGATGTTCAAGATGGTGACGCGTTTCGAGGTTCAGTACCTCGACATCCACGAGCGGGGCAACGGCGTCGTCTACACCGATCGCATCGACACGATCGAGGGGGGCGGCCTCGACATGCGCATCGGCGTGCAGGGCGAGTTTCGCGTGGAGAACGGTCTGGTGGTCGACTGGGTCGACCGGTTCAGCTGGCCGAAGGCGATCGGCGACATCGTGAAGAGCCTGCCGGCCATCATCGCCTTCCGGTTTCGGAAGTAGCCACGACCCCAGACTGTGACGCGGCGTGTCACGACAGCTGGACGTCGTGCCCTCGACTGGTACCCTCCGTGACGCTTCGGAAACGAAGAAGCGAGAGTTCATCAGGAGGTTAGAGATGACGCGTTCTTTGGCTTGGATTGGCGTGCTCGTGCTGGCGCTCGGTGTGAGCGCAGCCGGCTGCGGAGACGACGACAGCGGCACGGGTGCAACGGGTGGCGACGCAGGTTCCGGCGGCGACGGCGGCGACGGTGGCGCGGGAGGACAGGGCGGAAGCCCGCCGCCCCTCGACGCAACCGCCACGATCGTCCGTACCAGCCTCGGGATTCCGCACATCACGGCGGATGACTTCGCGGGCCTCGGCTATGGAACCGGTTACGCGTACGCACAGGACAACTACTGCGTACTCATGCGCGAGATTGTGTTCGCCAACGGCGAGTCGGCGCGCTGGCTCGGAGAGTCGGAGGGCGACCCGACGAGCGACCACATCTACACGTTCTTCAACAACGACGACTACATTCGGAACGAGTTCATCGCGTCCGCCACGGAGAACCTGCAGGAAGTGATTCGCGGGTACGCGGCAGGCATGAACCGCTACCTCGCGGAGACCGGCGTCGACAACCTCCCGGCAGGTCCCGAGGGATGTCGCGGCGCCGACTGGGTTCGCGACATTACCAACGTGGACCTGGCGAAGGTGTACCGGAAGCTGATCGTCCGCGCTGGGATCGAGTCCGTGGCGAGCCTCATCATGGCCGCCGACGACGTGGCACCGACGCAGTCCACCGCAAGCCTTGCCCTCGATCCCCTCGAGAGCTCGCCCTTCAACCCCGAGGTGCTCGGCATCCCGGAGCCGACGGCGTTCGGCAGCAACGCGTACGGTGTCGGGTCGGAAGGGTCGCAGACCGACTACGGGATTCTCCTCGGAAATCCGCACTTCCCGTGGCGCGGGCCCGAGCGCTGGTACGTACAGCACCTGATCGTCCCGGGCGAGTACGACGTGATGGGCGCGTCCCTTCAGGGGATCCCGGTGGTCAACATCGGCTTCAACAACGATCTCGCGTGGTCGCACACGGTGTCGACGGCGCAGCGCTTCGGCTTCTTCGAGCTCGACCTGCTCGCCGACAACCCGTACCAGTACAACTATGATGACGAAGTCCGCGACATCGAGGTCAACCCGGTCACCATCGAGGTCATGCTCGAAGACGGCACCGTGGAGGAGCGGACGAGCAACATCTACATGACGCAGTACGGCCCGATCGTGAACCTCGGCGGGCTCAGCGAGCTGGTCGCGGGTTGGCCCACACAGGCGGGCACCGTCTTTGCGATGCGCGACGCCAACATCGACAACACGCGCATCCTCGACCAGTTCACCAAGATGGGTCAGTCCACGTCCATCGACGAGCTCGAGGACGCGCTCAAGGACATCGGCTTGCCCTGGGTCAACACCATCGCCGCCGACCGCGACGGCACCGGCTACTACGCCGACGTGTCGACGGTGCCGAACGTGAGCCAAGAACAGCTCGCCAACTGCGCCGACAGCATCTACACCATCGCCATTACGAACCTCGGCGTGGCCGCGATCAACGGGTCTCGGAGCGAGTGCGAGTGGGCAACCGACTCGGACGGACCTCCGGGGCTGCTCGGGTTCGACAACCTTCCAAAGCTGCGTACCGGTCCTGGCGTCGAGTACGTCAGCAACTCGAACGACAGCTACTGGCTCAGCAACCCAAACGAGCTCCTCGAGAACTTCTCACCGCTCATGGGTCGAAACGGGTTCAACCCGCCGGAGCGAATCCAGCAGTCCCTCCGTACCCGGCAGGGATTCGTCCAGGCCGAAGAACGACTGACCGGTACCGACGGCCTTGGCGACGACCCGGGATTCAACATCGACAACATGCGTGACCTGATGTTCCAGAACCGGAACATCGCCGGCGAGCTCGCCCGCGCAGACGTCGTTGCGATCTGCGACGACGTAGACGACTGGAGCGCCGGTGACTGTGCCGGAAACCCGTACAGCGCGAACCCGACCGAGGCGGCAGAGGCCTGCACCATCCTCGAAGACTGGGACGGGCTCTTCAACAACGACAGCGTCGGCCCTGCCCTCTGGCGCAACGTCTGGTTCCGCGTGGACGACGCGCCGAACCTCTGGTCGGTGCCGTTCGACGCGGACGACCCGGTCAATACGCCCAACGGCTTCAACGAAAGCGACGCCGGGGTCATCGAAGCGACCCGCTGCGCCATCGGCTCGGCCGTCGACTTCCTCGTCGCCGAGGGCATTCCGCTCGACCGCCCGTGGGGCGAAGTGCAGTTCCGGTTCAACGGCGACCGCACCGAACAGATCCCGGTTCACGGCGGCTCGGGAGGCTTCATGTGGAGCGTGATCAGCTCGAACTTCGTCGAAGGCGAGGGGTACAGCAACATTCCCACCGGCAACAGCTACATCCAGTCCGTCACATGGGACGAAACCGACTGCCCGGACGCGTGGGGCACGCTCACCTACTCGCAGTCGACGGATCCTGAGTCTCCACACTACTCCGACTGGACGGAGCTGTTCTCGGAGAAGGTGTGGAACGACATGCCGTACTGCCCCGACGACATCGAGGCCGACACGGTCTCCGAGATCGTCATCTCGACCGACGACTGACTCGGCAGGGGGCTGGCGCCTCGGCGCCGGTCCCCTTTCCTCAGTCGGTGTGGCCGCCGTACCCTGCAGGATGGCCGTGCTCGAGTTCCTTCGGAGTCGCGTCGCGCAGCGACTCGATCTTCACCTCGAAGTGGAGCGTTTCTCCCGCCAGCGGATGGTTCGGGTCGACGGTGACCGTCTCTTCACTGATGCCCGTGATGAAGAACGGCAGCTGTCCACCCTGGTCGTCGTGCGCCATGACCTGCATGCCCGCGGTCAACGGCGCACCCTCCGGAAAAAGACTCCGCGGCACTTCTTGCGCCTCTCCGATTCGGGGACCGTAGCCCTTCTCTGGAGGAATGGACGCCTTGATCGCGTCGCCTAGGGCCGCCCCTTCGAGCTCCTCTTCGAGCCCGGGAACGATGTTGCTCGCCCCGTGCAGGTAAACGAGCGGACTGCTGTCCTCCGATCGATCGATGATTTCTCCGTCATCGGCTCGGAGGACGTACGAGATGGTGACGACTTTGTTGGCTGCAACTTTTTCACTCATGGAGGTTGGGCGGACAATGCCACACGGGGAACACCGCGCTACCCCCCATGAGTGCCGGGCGACGAGCGCACCAGGGGTGGCGATTCGGGTACGCCTACGGTATCCCTCCCGCATGAGACGGAGCGCGTGGTGTGGGCTCTTGATGATCGCGCTGGCGGGCTGCGGGGGCAACAGCGACGGCAGCGCTGGGGGAAGTGGCGGAGACGGTGGATCCGGCGGCATCCCGGCAACGAGCGCGACCGTATCGGTCGACACGAGCGTCCCGCTCGCCACCATCGACGAGCGCTACCTCTCGATCGCCGTCGACATGGCTCAGGTCGTCGGCGGTCGCTTCTGGTCGTCTTCCGGGCAAACGGAGATCATCGGCGAAGAAGAGGTTCCGGAGTACGACTTCACTCGTCCGAGACTTCGCGCATTGGCCGCCGAACTGGCGCCCGCATTTCTGCGCATCGGTGGATCGGATTCGGATCGCGTCGTCTACGACCTGAGCGACAGTCCGATCGACGAGGCGCCGGAAGGCTTCGAGTTCGTGCTCACTGCGGCGCAGGTCGACAGCGTGTTCGAGTTCTCCGAGGCGCTCGACTACGACGTCATGTTCACGCTCAACGCCGGCGAGGGAGTGCGCGACGAATCGCTCGCTTGGACCGAGGACATGGCCCGCATATTGGTCGAGTACGTCGTTGACAACGAATACGACGTCACGCTGTGGGAGCTCGGAAACGAATGGAACGTCTTCTTTCCGATCCTCGGGCTTCAGCTGGAAACTCCTCAAATCGTCGCCGACTTCGAAGCCGCGGCCGCGCTCGTCCGCGAAGTCGACCCGGACGCCTTGTTCGGCGGCCCCTCGAGTGCGTACTGGCCGACCCCCGGGGAGCTCATCCAAGAAGTCTACGCGCCGCTGATGGAGGCGATTGCCCCGAATACCATCGACGTCATCACGTGGCACTACTACCCGCAGCAGTCTCAGCGATGCCCGTTCACCACGGACCCCTACGAGACTGAGGGCATTCTCAACGCGGTCGGCCTCGACCGAGGGCTCGGATGGGCGGACGAGGTCAACGAAATTCGAGACGCCTTCGCCCCCGATACCCCGGTATGGCTCGGAGAGTCGGGCCACGCGCAGTGCGGCGGCCAGCCGGAGGCCTCGGACCGCTTCGAGGGGACGTTCTGGTGGTTGGATCAGCTCGGCGGCGTCGCCGCGCGCGGCCACCAGGTGACGGTGCGGCAGACCCTCTCGGGGTCGAACTACGGCCTGATCGACGATGAAACGCTCGACCCACGACCCGACTACTGGGCCTCGGTCCTGTGGCGCCGGCTGATGGGGACCCGCGTGCTCGAAGTCACCCGCGACGAGCTCGACGACGGCGTGCGCATTTATGCGCACTGCTTGCGTGGCTCGAACGGAGGCGTGAGCCTGCTCGCCATCAACCTCGACCCGGAGGACGCGGTTCGCGTGACGGCTGACGGCCTCGGCGGCGACAAGGGCATGTATCTGCTGACCTCTCCCGCGCTCGATTCGAGCGCGCTCTTGCTCAATGGGACGACACTCCAAGACGACGACGGCACGCTACCGCCGCTGATAGCAGAACCACTCGGGGGGTCTCCGGCAGACCTTCCTGCGCGCTCCATGGCGTTCGTCGTGTTCCCGAACGCAGACGCCGCCGCGTGTCAGTAGCGAAACCGACCTGGCGGTTCGTTCGCCGTGTGGCAGTATATGCCGCGCCTGAGGGGGACCCATGATCGAGATCATTCAAGACCTCCCGGACCGCGTGCTCGGGATCAAGGCAACAGGCCACGTCACGGCCGACGACTACCAGCAGGTGTTGGTGCCTGCGCTTGAGGCCAAGCTCACAGAGCAGAAGAAGGTACGGCTGCTCTACGTGCTCGGCGACGACTTCGAAGGCTACTCCGGAGGTGCCGCCTGGGAAGATGCCAAAGTGGGCATGAAGCACCTGAGTGACTTCGACCGTGCCGCGGTCGTCACCGACGTCGACTGGGTGGAGAACATGGTCAAAGCGTTCGGGTTTGCCATGCCCGGCGAGGTCCGCGTGTTCGACGGCGACGAGCTTCAAGAAGCCCGAGAATGGATTTCGGAACCACCGGCCACGAGCGACCTGAAGTTCGAGCTCATCACGGCGCAGGGCGTCCTCGTGCTCGAGCCCCGCGGCGAGCTCGAGGCGGGGGACTTCGAGCGCGTGGGTGCCGAAGTCGACCCGTACATCGCCGAATCAGGCGGTCTACAGGGGCTCATGATCGTGGCTGAACACTTCCCCGGCTGGGACGACTTCGCGGCGCTCACCTCCCACCTGAAGTTCGTACGAGAGCACCATCGCAAAATCCGACGGATTGCCTTCGTCACCGACGACCGGCTGCTCTCGGTTCTCCCGCGCATCAGCGCTCAGTTTCTGGTGGCCGAATCCCGTGCGTTCCCCATGGCCGAACGCGACGATGCGCTCCTTTGGGTGGGCGACGCCTGAGCGCTTGCCACGGCGCTAGCGATTCGTCCGCATTTTCGGTACACCGAGCCTGGTGAACACCGGGCAAACGCCAGAGGAGGAGCGTCTCTTCCAACGTCGAGCGCTTCAAGCCGCCATTCGGCTGAGCCTGCTCGCCCTCCTCGTCTATCTCTGCTTTCTGATCGTGCAGCCGTTCCTGACGACGGTCGCGTGGGGCATCATCATCGCGATCGCCACCCTCACGCCCTACAACGCGCTGAACCGCATCGTCGGCAACCGCCCGAAGCTCGCCGGCGGGCTGATGATCGTCCTCGGCCTTCTGCTTCTGATCCTTCCCACGGTCGCCCTCGGCGCGAGTTTGGTCGAGACCGCTCAGAATCTATCGGACGACCTCGAAGGAAAGACCATCACCGTCCCGCCTCCGCCGGATAGCGTCAAAGACTGGCCGCTCATCGGCGACAAAACCTATGCGCTCTGGACTGCCGCATCCACGAACCTCGAGAGCGCCCTCGAACGCTTCACCCCACAGCTCAAAGACTTCGGCGTTTGGCTCATCTCGAGCATGGGCCACCTCGGCGTGGGGCTGGCGATGTTCGTCATCGCCATCGTCATCGCCGGGGTGCTGCTACCGAACGCCGATCGCGCGACGTCAATCGCCCAGAAAGTAGCCACGATCGTCACCGGTTCGCGCGGTGCCGAGCTCGTCGGTCTCGCCGCGTCGAGCGTCCGCAGCGTGACCCGAGGCATCCTCGGGGTGTCGCTGATCCAGGCGATTCTCGCCGGGCTCGGAATGCTGGTTGCAGGAGTCCCAGCGGCGGGGCTCTGGACGCTCCTCGTCCTTCTCGTGGCCATCGTCCAGCTGCCCACCCTGCTGGTCCTGGCGCCGGTGGCCGTCTACGTCTTCTCGGTCAGTTCGACCACCGTCTCGGTGCTGTTCGCGATCTGGGCCGTGGTCGTCGGGCTCAGCGACAACTTCTTCAAGCCTCTCCTGATGGGACGGGGCACCGATGCCCCGATGCTCGTGATCTTCGTCGGGGCAATCGGCGGCTTCATGCTCGAAGGCATCATTGGCCTCTTCGTAGGCGCCGTCGTGCTGGCTGTCGGATACACGCTGTTCGTCGCGTGGCTCAAAGAGGAGGACGAGGAAGAGCTGAAGGACGAGGCCACCGCGCCGACGGAGCTGGCCCATCCCGAAGCCGGAACCGGGGCTGAAGCGGGGGAAACCAAGCTCGGTTGACTCGAGCCGCAGTGCAGGCAGACTCTCGCTATGCTTCGATTTCTTGGGCTAATTCCATGTTTGCTGGTCTTCGCCGTCGGCTGCGACGACGGTACTTTGTCGAGCGGATGCCTCGAAGACGTCGAGCCTCGGGCCGCGTGCCAGAGCTTCGACGTGACGTCTCGGCGCTGCGAGTCGCTGCTCCCGATCGAGTTCCTGCCTGTCGCACTCGACGAGCGCTGCGAGTGCCAGCTCCAGAGCGTCACCGACTTCCCGGACTGCGAAGCGCAATGGGAAACCCTACACGCGTGCCTCGGCGACCTCAGCTGCGAAGACTACATCGCATTTGCCAACGCAGAAGAAGACGCACCGTGCGCCGACGAAGTCGAACGAACGAGCGAGCTCTGCGTCGACGAGAACGGCAACCCGATCTTCAATTGAAAAAGGGCGCCCCGAACAGGGCGCCCTTTCTCTGTGTTTGCGCTCTCGCGGTTAGGGCGCCGCGCAGGGGTCGGGGTCGCGAACCAGGCCCGAACACACGTCGAAGTCGCCGAAGCAGTTCGCATCTGCCGCGTTACCACCGCAGCGGCACTCGATGCAGGCTGGCGCGTTGACGTCCGATGCACACGGACCGGTGCAGAAGGCCGCACCACAACTGACCGACGCGCCGTAACAGCTCATACATTCCGCCGTCAGGTCGAAGCCCTGCTCGGCGATGCAGACCTCGACGCACGTGACGAGCGCGCCGATGTTCTCATCGGTCGGGTTGGCGAGTGCCGCGCCGGTCTCCGCGCCACAGCCGTTGCTGACGAGCGAGGGTGAGCCGAGCACGCAGTCGCCCCCCACCTCGGCCACCGCGTCATCACCGGTGAACGTTTCGTTGCCCGCGTTGGTGTACGTCGCCGCTTCGAAGACCGCGGTGTCCTCAGCATTCAGGCATGCGTCGGTCGAGACTGCGCCCGTGCCGCCCATGCCGCCTGTACCGCCGCCGGTTCCGCCCGTGGCGGCGCTGCCGCCGGTGCCGCCGGTCGAACCGCCGCTACCGCCGGTGTTGCCATCGCTGTCGTCGCCGCATCCTACGGCCCCCATAAGCGCAAGCGCGCATACAAATCCAATCAGTTTCATCCTGGGTTCCTTTCTGTAGCTTCACCCGGGGTTTCCTCATCCACCCGCCGAGCATTTAAGTCCCTTATCGACCAAATGTCCATCCGACGAGACGTCGCGCCGGAATCTTACCCTTTTGCCCCTCTCGGGCGAGTTTTCGGGAAACTGTGCGCTAGAACACCATCGCGGCTCGCATCTGGACCGTCCACTGCACGATGTCCCGGAACCCCGCGTTGGTGAACGCCCCGCCAGGCTGGAACACACCGGCTTCGATGTCGATCCAGACGATGTCGTCTGCACCCATTCGAGCTCGAATGGCGCCGTCGAGCTCCCAGCCCATGAAGCACTCGCCCTTGAAGCCGCAGTTCGAGACCGGCTCGGCGTTGCGGTAGATGAGCGGGTCGAGCGCCGCCGCCCAGCCCACCAGGAACTGCGTGTGGAACTCGAGGCCATTGACGATCGTCACGCGGTACGACGGCATGAGGTACTTCGAGTTCCAGACGCTGCCGTTGGCGCCGAGCTCGAGCGCAGGACCTAAGGTGAACAAGCGGTCGAAGGTGAGCGCCTTCAAGGCCACCTGGTACATCAAGAGACCCACCTTGATGTTCTGGTTGAACCCGCGAGCGCGCAGCGTCGGCGTCTGCCCCTCGCCGCGCTCGGTGAAGCTCAGGAGGTCGTCGTCGCCCGACGAGAAGCCGCCTTCGAGCTGGACCGACCAGTTGCCTTCGGACTTGAGCCCGATTCGTGCCAGCACGTTGTGGATGTTGCCCATGCCGCGACGGCAGGGACTGACGTTGTTGCTCGGCGAACAGGTAGGTGGATCGTTGTCGGTGTTTTCACCGGTGAACGCAAGCGCGCCGCTTCGACCTCCGATCCAGACGTATTCACCTTCGGTCGTAATCGCGAGGCGACGCTTTCCGGCAAGCGTGTGTTGAAGTCGCCAGGACACGTCGGGAATGAAGATCTTGCTTTGGGTGAGGCTCTGCCAACGGTAGACGAAATACACACCGGCGAAGAGCTCGTCGTTTTCGGCGCGTCCGTAGTCCTCGTCGAACCATGCAAGCACGTTGACGATCTCGTTGACCCGGGTGCCGAGTGTCGTGAGGTACTGGTTCGGGAACAGCGGCCGTGCGCCGTTGACGTTGCCTCCGGTTGCGTTCGGATCAGCAAAGTACGTGGTGTAGGGAAGGAACCGGTACGTGAACGGGTCGGGGATCGAGTCGGGCGGCGGTCGCGGAACGATCGGGTCGGCCACCTGATTCTGCGAGAGCCGGTCGTAGACGAACGCGTAGATCAGCGGCGTCTGCCGGGAGTCGCCGTTCTTGATCGCCCTGCCGACCGTCAGAGGACGCGTGGCGAACAGGATTCGGTCGAAGGTCTCACCACGGAAGAAATCGCCCCAGTCGGCAAGCCCGTTGCCCGCATGGGTCAGGAGACCAACGCCCCACTGAGATTCCATGCGGCCAACGCGAATCTGGCCGACGGGAACCAGGAACTCGATCCAGGCACGCTCGAGGCGGAGCGATTCGCGGAGATCGAAGCCGTCGACGTTGGTGAGCGACTGGTCGGTGGCAAAGAGCGGCACGTTGAAGACGCGCGCGTTGTCACCGAAGACGACGTTGTCAAAGCCGTCTATAGTGAAGCGGAGTCGCGCAATCGGCAGGTCCGGGTTGGGCCCGTAGGTCACCTCCGGGTCGAGACGAAGCCGCATGTAGCCGTAAGATGCGTTGGCCGTCGGATAGTCCATCCCGTTGCCGCCGAGCGCGGGGTTTCGCGGCAGCGGGTTTTCACCGATCCAGTTGTAGCGAGCGCGGTAGTACCCGTGAAACTGGAACTTGAGCGGGATGATCTTCTCGTCCGGTTCTCGGTTGCGCGACGAGCGGTCGGTCACGCGAATCGAGTCCGGGTTGTAAGTGCGCGACTCCTCGAAGCGCTGCGTACCGGCCGTGGGCGGCTTCGATGCAGGACCTTCCGTCGCTGGGCGCGCATCGACTTCCGTTTCAACCGTGGAGTCGAAGTCGTCCTCGAACGCCTCCACGGTCGACTCGTCGGACTCCATCTTGTTGTCTTCGCGGAACTCCTGCTCGGTCGAATCCCCGATTCCGCCGCCGGGATCCTCGGTCCCGGGCCGTTGCGCAGATACCATGGAGGTCGGCAACAGGGCCAACGTCAGGATGGTTATCGCAATCCAGCTATACTTCACGTCGCACCTCCACCGGTCACATCCAGCAAACGCGTTTCCGCGTCCGCTCGGGAGAATGCACCCACCAAGATGCGTCTGTCTACCAAGATCGTAATGACTCCGATGCCGTCATTCGCAGATCGCAACGCGCATCGACGGCTGAACAAAGTTGACGTGTCGGCGGTCAAGTACTTTTTCTCGCTTACCCCCTTTTCACTTTCGATCGTTTGTCGTACCGTCGCGGTCCCGACGTCTACGCGACGTGCGATCACGCACCGCAATGGCGTCGTGCGTCATGCTCAACTTTGCGCGCGGTTCACGTTCGCAAACGCAGCCGGCACAGCGCCATTTTATCCCGATTTTTGCGGGCTATTCGGACTCGCCGCCTGACGTGGTTTCCGTCGGCGTTTCGGTTTCCACATCGGGTCCAGCGGGCGCAGTCACAGGGGGTTCGACGAGACCGAGTGTCTCTTCGAATGCGCCGGTCGTGAGACGGTAGGTCTTCCCTGCGTACTGAAGATACCCGAACCCGTAGAGCAACGATTGTGTTCCAAGGTCACCCTCGAACTCGACCCGGTGCGTTGGAATGTACTTGATGGGATCGAGCGCAAGGTCGTTCAGCGACTCCGTCACGCGCGCGATGCCGGCGGCGTCTTCGAGTCGAAACGTCTCGGTCTCGGACGCGTCGGACCCGGCAATGCTCGGGTTCTTCTGGTAGACGATCACGCGCTGCATCGTGCCGAGTGGGAGGAGTGAAATGGAGGCGGACGGGTTTTCGACTTTGGGCAGGACCGAGGCCACGGTCGGTGGCACAGCGCCCTGTTCGCACTTGTAGGCCACCCCCTCGACGCTCGCGTGCGCGGCGGAGCTATTGCCGTGGCCGAGCGCCGGCTGTTGATCGTGCACGGGTGCGTCGGCGGAACCATGTTCGAAAGCGGGCTCTTCGAGCACGATGTGGGTAGCCCCCATCTCGGCGGCTTCGTTTCGGGCACGTTCGGTTGCTCTCTCGGACAGCACGCCCTTCTGCGTGTAGCCACCGCCGACACCGCCACCGTGGCCGACCACCTTCCCGAGCTCCTCGCAGCCGATGGGCTTCGCGGCGAGGACTGCAACCTCGGTCCCGTGGCTCGTGAGCGGAGAAGACTTGCAGCCAAGCGGTACGAGCAGATTCAAGGCCAAAAGGACCGTCCATGACGGGGCGGTCCGCAATGCGGTCAGTCGAGTCCAAGCCATCATGTTTCGAACAGAGACCAGTTTGCACCCGGAGTCAACCCTCCCCCTCCGTCAGGGAAAATTCGCTTGTGGGATCTCGTAGAACGTGTTTGCCTCGCCGGATGCAAAAGCTCCTGTTGTTGGTGGTGGTAGGGCTGCTCGTGAGCGGCGACTCCTTCTTCCAAGCGGCTCAAGCAGAGCCCGCCCACGCGCTGCGAATCGCGACCCTCGCCCCGCGGCAGTCCCCACTCGGAGACGAGTACCAGAAGCTCAAAGTCGGGCTGAAGAACGCCACCAACGGTCAGGTGTCACTGCAGATGTACTACGGCGGCGTCGCCGGCGACGAGAGCACAGTAGTTCGCAAGATGCGCGTCGGTCAGCTCGACGGCGCGCTCATCACCTCGGCCGGTCTCGGCAAACTCGTCCGGTCGGTGTTGGTGCTGCAGGCACCCGGGATGATCACCACGTATCAAGAGCTCGACCTGGTTCGCAAAGAGCTCGGCCCGCGCTTCGTGAAACTCTTTCAAGACGCAGGCTACGAGCTCATCGCTTGGGGCGACGCCGGCCGCATCCGCATCTTCTCGGCCGAGAAGATTCGGGCGCCGACCGATCTACACACGGCACGGCCGTGGGCGTGGCGCGACTCGGCGCCGATGCAGGCCGTCCTGAAGGCGGCAGGCGCCAACGGCGTCCTCTTGAGCCTGCCCGAGGTGTACTCGGCGCTTCAGACCGGCATGGTCGACACGGTAATCGCAACCAGCGTCGCCGTGATGAGCTTCCAGTGGTTCACCAAGCTCAAGACCATGGCCAAGCAGTCGAGCGGCATCGTCGTCGGTGCGTTCATCATCAAGAAGGACAAGTACGACGCGCTTCCCGAAGAAGCGAAGCAGTACTTCAAGACGCAGGTCCCCGACCTCGACAGCAAGTCCGTCGACGACGAGGCCACGGTGAAGCTCAGCCAGCGGCTCAAGGTGATCAACCTGATCGCGAGCGCGTCCTCTTGGCAGGCTGTGCAGTACTCAGCCCGCTGGTCACTCGCCGGACGCCTCTACTCGAAAGCGCTGCTCGAAGAGGTGGGCACGATCGTCGGCCGCAAGTAGCGGCGGTCACTCGCGAGCTTCGAAGACCGCGTCGTCCGACCAGGCCGACTCGTCGAGAAGGTCGAACCCGGCGTCATCCTCGTCGAGGTGCGCGACGAAGAACGCCGTGACGAACGTGGCGGTGAGGTCGTTGGCTCGGTCGACGTCGAGATAGGTGAAGGGCTCGCCAGATTCCTGGCGCGTGCCGTCGCCGCATCCGGGCTCGTAGGCCGTGTCGATCCCGGCGATGTTGGTCACCGACCAGTGACCCCCATCGATGAGGTCGAGTCGGTAGGCGGGCGGGTTGGCGTTCTCGAAGTTGGCCTGAAGGACGACGTTCCCCGCGAGCCCGATGCTGTTGTCCTCCGTGGCGAGAAGCAGCGCCAAGGGCACGTTGATGGCTTCGATGTCGACGCCCGGGGTCAGGGGGTTTTCCATGGGCGCAGCGAGACCGGCGACGGCCGAGATCCGGTCGTCCTGCTCGGCGACGCCACCCGAGGTGACGGAGCCGAGGCTGTGCCCGAGCATCCCGAGGCGCGCAGCATCGGCCGCCACCCCGCTGGGCAACACACCCCCGTCGAGCACTTCATCGATCACGAAACGAACGTCGGCGATGCGTAGGGCGACGAGGTCCGCATCGAGGGGCGGGAAGTCGACCTCGAGACGGTCGAAGAGCGTGTCGGACGTATGGTCGGGAGCTACCACCACGAATCCGTGCGATGCCAGACGCTCCATCACGGCATGCGCAGACCAGCGCGTGCAGGTGTAGCAGTGCGAGTAGAAGACGACCGGATAGCTGCCCTCGAGCGGCGAAGCGTCGCGTGTCGCACCTGTGGACGTAGCCACGCAGTCCGAAGGCGCGGCTTCGAGAAGCGGCCCGAGCGCCTGCGCTTGGTCTGAATCGACTGCGAAGTCGAGCACGGCGGACGCGTCTCCCGCGTCCTCGGTGGGGTACCAGACCTCGAGCGCGAGCGTTCGGTCGCGCGACGAGTCGGCGAGCGAAGTGGTCGTCACCCCGACTTCGAGGGGACCACGCTCCGTGAAGTCGGCGGGGGTTTCCGCCGGGGGCTCGGGATCGGGAGGCGGCTCGGTGTCACCGCCCTCCGTGTCGTCCGAGCATGAGGAAGCGAAAAGCAGACACGCAGCCAGGAAGAAAGGAAACAGGTACGGCTTCATGCCGCCGTTCTAGCGGCGTCCGTTGCTGGATGGCAAGCCCACGGGCGAACCACCGGCTCGATTGAGGACCGTGGGCGGGCCGAGGCCGAGAGGCCAGTACGGGCCGCGACCCCGCGTCGTGCTGGTTCCGACGGGGCGACCGGAAACGCCAATGGGCCAGTACGGGCCGCGATCGCGCGTGGCGCTTCGGTTTCTCACGGGGTCGCCGCTGTAGTGGTACGTGTTGAAGAAGCTCCGAACCCACACGCGATGGGGTACGAAAAACCCGTTGAAGAACAGATAGCGCTCCTGAATCAGCACCCACCGCGGCGGGACGAACACGTGGCCTGGCTTGGGCGCGATGTGACGGCCCTCGACCCACACGAACCCGTCCGCGCCGTGCGTCCAGTAGCCGGGCACCCAGATGGCGCCGGCGATGGTGGTTTCGGTTGGGTTGAGGATGGCGTCGACGGGCGGGGCCGGCGGCGGCTCGGTGATGACGACCGAGGGCGGCGGTTCACTCGTGACCACGAACCGCTGGCCTCTCACGAACACCAGACCGCCCGTGGAAAGCGTGACGAACGTGGACTGGCCTCGAACGCCCTGGTTCGGAGTTACGATCGCGACCGAGGCGCCCTCGGTTCCGAGCTGCTCGACGACGTCTTGGGCGCCCTGAGCGTCTTGTGCCGATACGGCGCCCGGGCCTCCGAGGTTGGCGCAGACCGACAGAGCGATCGCGAACGGAACCCAAAGGGCGACGCGGGGGGCACGCATGAGGGAACCATACGACGTCCCTCGCGCGCCGTCACGCCGGTCAATCGGGGAGCGTCTGCTCGAACACACGCACCGCGTTCTCGCCGAGGATCAGCGGTATTTCCTCAGCCGAAAAACCTTCTTCGACGAGCGCCGCGGTCACGCGTCCCACACCGGACGCGTCCGTGACCAAGGGAACTCCGCCGTCGAAGTCGGAGCCGAGGCCCACGTGCTCGACGCCCGCGACGTCGACCGCGTACCGGATCGCACGAGCCACGTCGGTGGGGGCGCTGCCACAGACGGCGAGGTCCCAGAGCCCGATGCCGACCACGCCTCCGGTCGCGGCAACCGCTCTCAGCTGATCGTCCGACAGGTTCCGACTGCTGTCGCAGGTTCCAAGGACCCCGGTGTGCGACACGATCACGGGCTTGGTCACAAGCGCGATCGCCTCGTCGAACGTGGCACTCGACGCGTGTGCCAAGTCGACGAGGATACCGCGGCTCTCGAGTTCGCGGATCAGGCCGCGCCCGAACTCGGTGAGCCCGCCTCGCTCGACGCCGTGCGCCGAACCCCCAGCGTCGTTGTCGAACAGGTGGGTCAGCCCGAAGATGCGAACGCCCTTCTTGTCGAGCACGTCGAGGTTCTCGAGTTCACCTTCGAGCACGTGGGCGCCCTCCACCCCCAGAATCCCGGCCACCTGAACCTGGCCCTGCTCCCGTGCGCGGCGGTATTCGCGAAGGTCACTCTTGCTCTGCACGATGGTGAACGCGCCCTGGGTGCGCTCCGGGAGCTTCCTGAAGCGCTCGGCCTGGTAAAGCGCGCGCTCGAGCAGGCTGCCCCAAGTGGCCGGGGGCCAGCCCTGCGCGAATGCCAATAGCGTGACGACGTCGGAACCGGGAACGGTGTAGTCGATGCTGAGGCCATAGGGACTCTTGGTGACGAGGAAAAAGCACTCGAGGGCGACGTTCCCCTCGATGAGGCGAGGGATGTCGACGGCGCCGTGACCGTTCCGTTCCGTGAGGTCTCGAGACCAGAGAAGAGGGTCGGCGTGAAGGTCGACCACGAATGTACCATGGTGAAGCGCTTCGACGTCTTCGGAGGGGAAGTGCCGTCCCTCGTTCGCCACGCGGTTTGCGATACGGTCCGCCACCGTCGGCCCAAGCGTGAGAACGAGACCCACCAGCGCGAGCAGGGCCAACCCGGTGGTCCCGAGAACGACGAGCTTGCTGCGCGTCTTGTTCAACGGCTGAACTCCCTTCACTCGTCGAAGCGTCGTGCCGCTTCGACTCCGCGCGCGACGTCGACACGACTCAGCAAAAAGCCGCCCACCAGGAAGAGGAGGGAAAGCGAGATGATGCCGTCGCGATCGGTGGCGCCGGGAATGAGAATGGGGGTGAACGCGATGAGGAGCGGCCCGAAAATCGTGGCGAACTTCCCCACCATGTTGAAGAAGCCGAAGAACTCCGCCGTTTTGGAGGCCGGCACGAGGCGCGCGTAGAGCGAGCGCGAAAGCCCCTGAACGCCACCCTGGACGAGCCCGATGGCGACCGCGAGTAGGTAGAAGTCGTTCTCGTCGGTTAGGAACCGCCAGGCGTACACCAGCGCCCCGAGGTAAACCGCGATCCCGATCAGGATGGCTGGCTTCGGCCCGATGCGCTGTCCGAGAGCGCCGAACGCGAGCGCGGCCGGGAACGCGACGAACTGTGTAAGCAGGAGAGCCGTGATGAGGGCGCCCTGCTCGAGACCGAGCACTTTGTCGCCAAAGAACACCGCGGTCTTGATGACGGTGTTGACCCCGTCGATGTAAATCCAGTAGGCGAGGAGAAACAGGAGCAGTACGCGGAAGCTCCGGATCTCGCGAAAGGTCGACGCGAGTTGACGAAGACCCTCGCGCACTGCCTGCGCAGAGCTGGGCTGGTCCTCGGTGGGCTGCTCGCGAACGCTACGAAGGAGCGGAATCGTGAAGAGACCCCACCAGACCGCGACGCTGAGAAACGACGCCTTTACCGCGGTCCCCGCGTCGGTCAGCCCAAACCACTCGGGCTTCTGCACCATGAGAACGTTGGCGGTGAAGAGCAGCCCACCTCCGATGTAGCCCGCCGAGTACCCGAGCGACGATACGAGGTCGAGCTCGTGCTCTTCGGCGACGTCGACGAGCATCGAATCGTAGAAGACGTTGGCACCGGAAAACCCCACCGTGCCGAGCCCGTAGAGCAGGAGACCCATGCCCCACTGGCCGACGTGCACCCAGGCGAGCGCGGCCGTCATGAGGATGCCTAGGGCGGCGAAGAACGCGAGGAACTTCTTGCGCGACCCGCCGCGATCGCCGACAGCTCCGAGAATGGGCGCCGAGATGGCGATCGCGATGCTCGCGGCCGCCAGCGTAACGTTGAACCAGAACTGGCTGTCCTCGGTGGACAGGTCCTCGCTGATGGCGCTGTAGAAGACCGGGAAGAAGCCGGCCATGATGGTCGTCGCGAACGCAGAGTTGGCCCAGTCGTAGAGGGACCACGCGACTACGGGTCTCCGCCGTAGGACGCTTCGCAGACTGGCCGTTTCGCCCATGCCGCATCCACATCCCACAAAAACCGGGTGCAGGCACCTTTTCCGGGCGGGGCACTCGCCCTACAGTTGCGAAATGGCGAAAGCGTCTCGAGAGCTGGTCATCGCCCTCCGCCAAACGGCCGCGAGGCTCGTCGTGGAGTCGGTGCCCTACCGATGGGGGAGTTTTTCGCTCTGCAACTGCGGGCATCTTGCGCAGACCGTTACCGGGCTCGCCCCGGGCGAGATCGAGTCTCGCGCGTCCCGCGGCGAAGGCGACTGGGCGACCCAGGCTTGGTACACCGAGCCGGTGCGCTTCCCCAGCTTCGACTACGGCGACCGACCGGCCCTCGACGAGGGTGCGTGGGAGCCCGAAGACGTCGGCGCCTGCCAAGTCACGGGCGCGCCGCTCGACGACGTGTTTCGATCGCTCTACCGGCTCGGGCTCAGCCGCGAAGACGTCGGCTACCTCGAACGCCTGAGCGACCCGGCCGTACGGCGCCGCCTCGGCAAGAGCACCGTCCGCTTTGCCCATCACGACCGGCGCAACGTCGTGACGTACTTGGAAGCGTGGGCAGATCTCCTCGAGGAAGACCTCGGCGGTCCCGTCGCGGAGCCGGCCGTCTACCTCGAAGCCGCAGAGTAGCGCGCGAGTCCTGTCTGGCCATCGCGCCCGCTTCTGCCGTAGAAGCGAGTGTCGATGGTTTGCCGTACGTCTCGAGGTCGTCGACACGTTTCCTCGGCACGTAGGCGCCCGGGCCGACGCGGGCGACGCCTGCCGACGCAGCATCGAGCTTCTCGACCCCGCCTACAGCCCGGACCCGAGATCGACCTAAATCGCTAGCTGCAGCACGGGGTCCCGATGCAGTCGCCGCCGCACAACCCGCCACCGCAGCAGACTGTGCTTTGGCGGCAGCCTGGGGTGCAGAGATCGTTGACTTGGCAAACGTTCTCTGAATCACAAAACGCCTCGAGCCGATCGCCGAAAGCCGAGCACTCGCCGTTCGGACCGCATGGGCAGCCCGTGGTCCCCTCGGGGCACGGGGGGACGAACTCGCAGAAGCGGCCGAGCGGCCCGAACTCGGCGTCGACGAGGTCGTTGCATTCGAAGCTCTCGGGGCAGTCGTCGCTGGTCTCGCACTCTGGCTGACAGATCTCGAACGCGCAGTAGTTCTCGCAGTCGCTCGCAAGACAGGCGCAGCCTGCCACGGCGGAGTTCGAACAGGCTTCGCCATCGGCCACCGTTCGGTCGAGGAACCCGGCGACGAAGGTGTCTCGAACGCAGTTGCACTGGAGGTTGCCTTCGACGCCCGAGGAGTCGCCGCTGCCGCTGCACGCGGCAAGAACGAAGAGGGCGGCGGCGAAGACGGTTCGCACGACGACGACTCTACCCGATCGTCGGCCCGGCCCTCTACACCGACGTGCGGAATCTCGCTTACCGAATGCAGCCTGTCGCGCCGCGTCGGCGTTTTTGGGGTCGCTCGAGCATTCGAGTATCCTCAAAGCGTGTACAGCCCACCGACGATCGACGAGGCCCCGCCTGGCGCGAACATTCACATCCGCGTCGACCTGTGGCCCATCGTGTCGGTTACGGTAGAAAACGAGCTTCGCGAAATCGACTGCGACTACCTGCATACCGTGTGCGATCAGGTCTTTGCCGCGCAGGACCGCCACGCGTTCTTGGTCGACTGCTCGTCGGTCCGGAGCGCGCCCGGTCCGGAGGTGCGAAAGAAGCTCAAAGCGTTCGAGGATAGTCGTCAGCAGATCAGCGCCGAAAAGGGCGTTGCCTGCGCCATCGTCTTCCAAAGCCGAGTCGTTCGGGGTGCCTATACGGCGCTTCGGTGGATCTCCGCGCAGCCGGTCCCCAACAAGGCGTTCGGAAGCGTCAGCGAGGCGGCGCGCTGGTGCATCGAAGCGTGCGAAGGCGAAGGCGTCGAGGTGCCGCCCGAAGCGTACCTTCTCGCCGAGCTTCCGGCTCGGATCGCTTGAGCCCAGTCGATAGACCTGCGGAACTTGTTCGACTACCGTGAGCCCATGACGGAAGACCCGCTCGTCGTCGTCCTCTGCACGGCCCCCGACGAGGTCGCGGCCGAGCGACTCGCCGCGGGGCTGGTGGAAGCGCGCCTTGCGGCCTGCGTCAACGTCGTGCCCGGTCTGCGATCGTTTTACCGCTGGGAAGGCAAGCTCGAGCACGACGACGAGCTTCAGCTGATCATCAAGACGAGGTCTGCCCGCTTCGACGAGGTCGCGGCATGGCTCGCGGAGCATCATCCGTACGACGTGCCCGAGGTCGTCGCGCTCTCCGTCCTGCAGGCCAGCCAGGCCTACGGGGCATGGGTGAAGGGCCAGGTGGAGCGCACTCAGGGCTAACAGTGGCGGGCCACGAGCCTAAGGTCGGTGGAGATGGATCGGCGACCACGAAAACTCCCTAGGAACCTCATCGCGGGTGTCGCGCTGCTCTGCGCTGCCTGCGGTTCGCGTGGCGGGCCGCTCCCGCCTCCGACCACCGCCCACAGCTCGGTGCTTTCGTTTCCGAGGGCAAGTGAGCTGATCCCCCAAGAAACCATCGAACCGTATACGCCCTACCTCGATCGCCGCGCTTCGCATCAAACGCGGCTCGCGGCCGACGGGCACGAAGAAGAGCGCGACTGGACGAAACCTCCCGACGGTGCCGAAGAGGTCACCTACCCTTCAGACGACTTGATTCTGCGCGGCTGGTTGGTCGTACCCGAAGGCGAAACCGGTTCGCGTCGTCCCGGCGTGGTCTTCCTCCACAACGACTTCGAGCTCACGCGGACCTCTTATGAGAACGCACGCGCGCTCGCGGATCGGGGATACGTGGTCTTTCTTCCTGCGCTTCGAGCCGAAAACGGAAACCCGGGCGACTTCGAGCTCCTTTGGGGAGAAGTCGATGACGCGGAGAACGCGGTGTCGTGGTTGGCGTCGCATCCGGCCGTCGATCCCGACTTCGTCTACGTAATCGGTCACAGCATCGGCGGCGGGATTGCCTCGCTGCTCAACCTTCGGCCCGACCTCAGAGCGCGACGCACCGCAAGCATCGGAGGCACTTACCGGGCACGAACGCTTCACGTATGGGCGCTGCAGGCGGAAACCACCCACTTGGTGCGCTTCAATCCCGCAGACGCAGACGAGGTCACGCTCCGGCTGCTCGTCCCGAACCTTCGCGACATGACGCGACCTCACATCGCCTACGCCGGCCGTGAGGCGTCACGCGACCTCGCCTACGCCCGCTACGCGAAACGGCTCGCCGACGACGTGGGCGCACCGTTTGAACTCGTCGAAGTCACCGGCGCTCACATGTCGTCCGCGGTGCCGGCGGTGGAGCACTTCGCGTCTGTCATCGAACGGGATCGCCGCAAGCAAGTCACTCGGCTGTCACGCACGGAACCGTGACGGTCTCGCGCTTGTCGCACTCAACGTCGCCGTCGGTGGTCACGGCCGTGCAGGTGGCGCGCTCGTTTGGGGCGCCGCTCGGGCAAACCACGAAGAACATGGCGTTGAGGGTCGGGACGAGCGCCGAGAAGTCGCAGAAGCCAGCGGCACAGGTCGCGCCCTCGAGTCCGCAGTCGCCGGCCGACTCGCATTCGATGGGGCCGTCCGGAAGATCGGGCGGCCCGACGAGGATGTCGGCATCGATGACGCATTCCGCCTCGAGGGTGCCATCCCCGGTGCAGTCGAGATCGGCGCCTTCGCACGTTAGGGTGGTCGACACGCCCGGATCGGGACCGGGCGAGCAGGTGATGCCCGCGGGCCCTTCGCTGCAGGTCTGCGGATCGCAGCTCTGAGCACAGGTACCGTCATCGTCGCGGAATCGAACCTCGCACGAAACCGCGCGCTCGTCGGCTTCCGGGGGTAGCGTCGGAGCGCTCGGGGCTGTCGGGTCGGAGCATCCGAGGAGCAGGAGATCGGGGCATACGTTGCTCTTCGATCGGGGCGGCGCGGATCCCCCCTGGCCGCCGCCCCCATCGCCAGCGGCGGCAGCGCCCCCATCACTGACACCGGCGCCCGAGCCGCAGCCCAGGCTCGCCACCGAACACGCCAAGATCCATGCGACTATCAAACGGGTCACGGGTACGTCGTCCTCGGCTGAACCCCCTCAGCCTCGGCGAGACTAAGAGACGCGGCCACCGCAAATCAAGGCGTAAAGCCGCGCGTCCGTTACTGACCAGTCAGAGCCTCGGGGGTTTCGAGGAGTCGATGGATCCTAGTGCAGACCCTAGACTCGCTAGGGCACCGGTGCCGTCCATTGCTCGAAGGTGTCGACGATGGCGTGGCCCCAGGAGGTTTCGTCGCCGTCGCGCACGCGCAGCTGCACCTGCTCTCCCTGAAGGTCGCGAATGTCCCAGATTCGACGGCTCAGGATGTCACTACGGCATCCGGTCGCGTGCCGAACTGGTACCCCGTCGTGCAGTAGCTCCACCGCGAGCTGGTCTCCCCCGCCGCCGGCGACGCGGAACGTCAGCGCGTCCCCGGTGACCTCGAAGCTGGAAGAGGTCATCGTGAGCAGGTCGCGATCTCCGTCGGCGGGCGCATACGTGTTGGCGTAGTGCCCATGATGACCGCCGATGAAGTCTTGGTCGGCTCGGGCCTCGTCCGTCACGGGATTGAACTCTGGCTCTCGATCGTACTGCCAGGAGAGCGTTCCCTCGTCTCCGTCGAACGTTTCGAGCGGACTCGACACCCAGCCGTCGGGCGTTTCGTCGAAGTACAGGGCTTCGAGGCCCTCGGTCCCGTTGGCCTTGGCGAACCGGCGCTGAAGCCGCAGCCTGTTCCGAGGGTCATTGTTAGCCGAGAAGTAGTAGTCCTCGAGCACCCACTGCTGACAGTCGCGCTGCTCTTGGTTCTTTTTCGGTCGGACCCGGCCCACGATCCGATGAAACGGGCGCGCGCGCTTCTCGTCGCCAGAGTTCAGTCGCGCCACCAGCTCGCGGTCGTAGCGTGTCAGGTAGAGCGGGAACGGCGGGAGCTCGACGCGGGTCCAACGGTCATACTTCTTCGGGTAGATCCGCATGTCGGACAGCTCGGCGTGCTCGAGGATGTGCGCGGGGGAGCTTCGCTTCTCATGCCCAGGACGACCGCGACGACGGATCGGCTTGTGCGCCACGGCGGGGTCCAAGAGCCCGTAGATGTCGGACAGGTAGAAGTGCGTCCTGTAGCCGAAGATACCCACGCAACCGGTCGCCACTTTGGGCCCGCTGGTTCCCGCGAAGAGCTCATTGAATCGCTCCGACCAAGCTTCGTACTTGTCGTCCACTTCGATGGGTGAGAACGAGATCAGCTCGTAGAACGTGCGCTCGTCAGCGACCCCCAGGTACTTCTCTTTAGTGAGGATGACCCGGTTTGGCAGAAAGCAGAACGCCAGCGCCAACGATGCCGCGACGAGAACTCTCCGACGATCCGCATGAAGGAGCCTCGACAGGCCGAGCTCCGCAAGCAGAAAGACGAGTGGAAGAAGAACGACCACGAAACGCCCGAGCATGAAATCGCCGCCGACTTTGGCCACGTAGACGATGTAGATGGGAATCGCGATCAGGGCGTAGCGACCGACGAGTTCTCGGCGGCGGGCGATCGACTCGTAGACAGCGATCGGAACAGCTCCCCAAAGGCCGAGGACGAGAGTAGAGAGACCCAGGTACCGAAACCCCTGGACTGCGTGCCATCCGGCTCCGCTCTTCGCATAGAAGGTGTTCGGGAAGAAGTAGCCGTAGTAGGACCAGCGCCAGGCGAAGTAGGGAACGAAGACGAGGACGAACGGTAGGCCGTAGCGGACGAGCGCGCGCCGTGAGGCGCGGCCCAATACCATCGCGAGCCCGAGCGCCACGTAGAACAGCGCGTGGTCGGGGCGTCCCATGGTCGCCAGGATGCCCGCGAGCCCGGACGCGAAATGGGCGCCAACGAGCGCCCGCTCCAGCGCAACGAGGACCAACAGCGTGCAGAACATCGTCTCGAGACCGGAAGTCGCAAACGAAGCGCTGCCGTAGTTGGCAGCAAACGCGAAGGCCGCGATCGAAAACGGGACGGCACCGTCGGAGAGTCGCTCGCTCAGGATGGCGATGAGCACGATGGCCCCGGCGAAGCACGAAAGGGAGAGAACGACTGCAGCCTGAGCGAGATCGAACCCGACGAAACCCGCGCCCGCGATGAGCATCGTCCACAAAAAGTTGGTGTACCCCTCGACTCGCTCGCCCTCGTTGTAGACCAGGCCATGCCCTTCGATGAGATTTCGGGCGTAGCGAAAGGAGATGAAGGCATCGTCGCCAATCCAACCAAGCGACCACGCCCACGCCAAGCCACCGACGCACGCGACCGCAACCGTAGCCCAGCGAATCGCGGGACGACTGCGATGCCGTGAGGCAAGGAAGGCCCAGAGACCGATCAGCGCGCAGCCGGCGACGAGCACCACGAGGTCCTCGGTGACGCCCGTCGCGTAGCGCGTTGCGATCTCGGCCTCGCGTGCGCCAGACCAGCCCAAGCCACCCTCCTAACTAAGTCGGCAGGAGCATCTCACGGACGTTCCGCAAATCCCAGCGCGTCGTCAGGTTGTCACGTTCGGGCGCGAGAAGGTCGCATCGAGGCACGAGTCGTCCCGTCGGGCCCAGCGACCGGAGCCGAACGAGCAGGGGACCCGAGGACGGCAGCCACCTCGACGCCCAACGACGAACGGCTCCGCCTCGCGGGCCCGTTGGAGCGTAGCTACTGCTCCGCGCTCATGAACTCGAACGCGGTGGCCGATTCCAGCTCGTCGACGGCGTTGCCGGAGTAGGTTTCCTGGTTGATGACCGAGAGCTTTCGAACGCCCGACCGACGGGAAAAGTCGATGTCCTTGAGGTCTAGCCAGAAGACGTTCGGGGTGAGCGTGCTCTCGTAGTAGTAGACGAGGTTCTTCTGGTCGGCGACGACGCGCCAGAGCGTGCTCGCGATGTTGGGCTGGTTCGGCGTCGAGATGCCGAGCGGCACCGAGACGTTGCGGATGACGCTGAACATCGACGCGACGGCGAGCCTTGGGTCATCGGTCTGCGGGACGGCCTTGACGTAGAACGAAGCCCGCGCGAAGCGATCGGCCGCGCGGTTGGTTCCAGGCAGCATGACCGTGCCACCGATCTGCTCCCAGTACTCGTCGAGCGCGAGCTGCTTGTCGTAGGTGGGCGAGTTGGTCATCACTTGATACGGCCGGCCGTGGTGAATCACGAGCTTCCCGCCGATGTATTCGAAGATCGCGCTGTCGCCCGTCGAATCGGAGATGGAGAGATGTACGTTGGCAGAGCCGACGCCGGTGCTCCCGGGCGTCTCCCCGGTGAGCACCACGATCTCGCCGCCGGACATTGCATCTACAGCTTCGTCGACGGTGGTGAACCGGTCGAGGAAGTACTGCGCCCAGACCGAC
The DNA here is from genome assembly GCA_039177115.1 of Myxococcota bacterium. Classification (GTDB taxonomy): domain Bacteria; phylum Myxococcota_A; class Polyangia; order Polyangiales; family Houyiibacteriaceae; genus SG8-38. The sequence continues at coordinate 36,860 of JBCDFZ010000012.1, read as the reverse complement.
ACGGCCAAACCCTTCTTCCCCTTGGGCGTGGTCGTTGGAAACTCGGATTCCGCGAGCCAAAGCATGTTCGTGACGAGACCTTTTTCGTTCATCCCGTCGGAGGTCCCCGATTCGTAGGCCGACACGACCACCGAGCCGTAGCGTGCTTTCCACTTCAACGAGTTCGGTCCCGCATGACCGTTTCGCTTGATGCCGCGGGGAAGCACCCAGATGTTGCTCTGGATGTCTTCCCTCCAGTCCATCGAGCGCGCCACCAAGACCATCCCGCTCGGACCCAAATAGACCACCCGGGTGCAGGCCTGAGCGGGGGCAGGATGCGAGAGCATCGCGGCAACCAGGCCGATTGCACAGATCGCGGTTTTCGTGGTCGCTTTCATGTTCATCCCATCGCCTCCCGACGAAGCGGTAGCGGGAAACGCGCTCGGTGCAAGCGACCCTTGCATTTCGGCGAGATCTTCGCGGCTCCCTCAGGTGAACGTCGAGCCATGGACTCGCGAAGGGGACTTACGACTTCGTCGCCTGTATCTCGGAAGAGGTAGTCGAGATTCTCGGGTACCGGTTAGCCACCGAGTGGGATGTGACGTGGGTCACCGAATACTCGGAAAACGTTACCGGCCTACTTGATGGCATGATATCAAGTTGTCATGCGCAACATTCTGTTGGGTTTGGCGGCGTCGGGGCTGGGTTGCTCGGCGGAATGTCCGCGCCGATTGGCGAGGTCGCGATGACCGTTCAGGATTTCGACGAAATCAAGGAAGCCGCGAGACGGCTTTTCGAGACGCAGTCGGCTGAGACGATCGCGGACTTCGTTCGAGAGGTGTTGCACCCGAAGAACCGGTTCATCGTCTACAAGACTTTCAATCGCGCCGACATGGATTTCTTTCGAGTGGCCGCGGTTCCGACGCCGAGCGACGTCAGCAAGGTTGGCGAGGAAACGATCCGCAAGATGGCGGTTGAGGTGTCGCGGCCGGGCGCGATGTGGAAACAGCTCGTCGCTCAGCTCCTCCGTCACTTCGCGGAGTACGAGCAGTTCGTCGACGACTGGTACGGCGGCAATTAGAAATCGCATTTTGTGCGGCGTTGCGCGCGGTCGAGGAGCGAGATAGGGTCCTCTCACTTTGCTTATTGATGCGAGAGAGCTCGCCGACGGGACAACTGTTTCAGCCGACCTATGCATCGTCGGAGCTGGCGCGGCGGGTATCACCATCGCGCGCGCTCTTCGCGGGACAGGCCTGTCGATCGCGGTCATCGAGAGTGGAGGCTTCGACTTCGAGGGCGACACGCAGTCGCTCTACAGCGGCCGCATGGTCGGAATCGATACCTGGGCCATGGACGTGATGCGCCTCCGCTACTTCGGCGGCACGACTAACCATTGGGCCGGGTGGTGCATGCCGCTACTAGAAGAGGATTTCGAGGAGCGCGACTGGATTCCCAACAGCGGCTGGCCCATTGGCCTCGACGAGCTGCGTCCATACTACGAGCGGGCGCAGCGGCGAGTCGAACTCGGCGAGTTCATCTACGACTCGGTTGAAGTGGCGAACGCAGAGGGCCTTCCGCTCGTCGAGTCGAGCGGCCGCCTCGAGACCCAACTGCTCCAGTTCAGCCCGCCGACGCGCTTCGGGTCCCGCTACCGACAAGAGCTCGTCGACGACCCGGACGTCGACGTTTACCTCTACGCCAACGTGCTCAACGTCGCACTCGAGTCTTCCGAGGACTCGCTGAGTCACCTCGACTGCGCCACCCTGTCCGGGGTGAGCTTCACGGTGGAGGCGGACCGCTACGTGCTCGCCTGTGGCGGCCTCGAGAACCCCAGAATCCTGCTCGCCTCCAACGAGCAGCTCCCGGAAGGTGTCGCGAACGGCAACGGCATGGTCGGCCGCTACTTCATGGAGCATCCGCACTACCTGAACTCAGCAGCGTGGGTCTTGCAGGGCGAACCCGACCTTTCCTTTTACCGGCCTCGAGCGGCCAGCGACATTCTCAACGCGCCGAGGGGACGCATGATGGGCCTGCTTGGCCTCAGTCGCTCGGCTCGTGCCGCCGAGGGGCTGCCGCACTTCACCCTCTCGATCGGCCGTTTCGACGCGCCGGAAGAGGACACCGGCCCGATCGAGCCCGGAGACATTCACGCGCTCGTTGCTCAGCCCGGTCGCCTAACACCCATGGCGCGCCTGAGCATCCGCGCGGAGCAGGTCCCCGACCCGGACAGCCGGGTGAGACTCGGAAGCGACACCGACGACTTCGGGATTCCGCGCATCGAGCTCGACTGGCAAATCACACGAGACGATGATTTCGCGATACGACGGGGGGTCGAGCTCGTCGGAGCCGAAATCGCTGCGGCGGGCCTCGGCCGCATCTGGACGCCGACCGACGATGAGGGTGCCATTCAATGGCAAGCCGCGCCCGGTGGGCATCACATGGGGACGACGCGCATGAGCGCAGACCCGAGCGAGGGCGTGGTAGACGCGAACTGCCGCGCACACGACGTCGACAACCTCTACGTCGCTGGCAGCTCCGTCTTCACCACCGGTGGGTCCGTGAACCCCACGTTGACCATCGTCGCCCTCGCGGAACGGCTTGCAGACCATCTGGCGGAGATCGCATGAGCGCTACACCACGATGCCAACGACGCGATTTCCTGCGGTATGCCGCGGCCCAAGTGATCAGCCTCCCTCTCCTACAGACCATGGGCTGTGGCAGCGACGACGGGCTGCAGGCGACTCAGGAGTGGCTGGATGCGCGACCGAGGGTCGATACCTATTTCGCCGACGCGCGCCAGTCCCTCGGAGACGATCGGGTGCTGGACGCGGCGGAGCGCATTGGTCGCGAGTACATCGACGTGCGTGTCGTCCCCGTACGACAGTCCGCTGTGGAAGAGTTGCTCACACCGGTGACGGCGCTCATCAACGAAGCCGCGTCTGACGAGGAGGCCGTGGCCGAGCTCCGGGCGCTCGTCGGAGAGGACTTCCGAGACCTGCAGGTCGTCGATGTGCGTGGCTGGACGCTGAGCGAAACCGAAGCGCAGGTTGCCGCGCTGGTCTGGCTCACGTCGTAGCCCGGTCGACGCTGTGGGGGTGGGTCCTCTAGCGCTTCAACGAAGAACGGCTCCGCGAGGCGGAGCCGTTCGAGTGGAGCGGGAAATGGGATTCGAACCCACGACTTCAACCTTGGCAAGGTTGCACTCTACCGCTGAGTTATTCCCGCAAAGGGCCTGCTTCGTAGTCGTTTCGGTGAGGGGCGTCAAGTGAATGGGGTCGTGCTCGGCGAGGCTCGTTGAGGGGTGCTGAAAAGGCCTTTGTGACCTGAATTGTGCGCTAGTTCGCGAGGGTGACGACGCTGAAGCCGACGGCGGTGGCGCTGCCGGGGTTGCGGTAGGAGTGGCGGCGGTCGCCTGGGAACGCGACGAGATCGCCGGCATCGAGAGTGTGGGTTTCGCCGGCGACGTGAAGGACGAGCCGGCCGCGCTCGCAGTAGAGGTATTCGTGCGTGCCCGCACGATGAGGCGTTCCGGGGAGCCGCGCCCCTTTGGCGAGCGTGATGCGATCGATCTCCATCCCAGGGATGCTGTGGGGCAGCAGCTTTTGCACGGCCGCGGGGCCGCGCCGCTGCACCGGGATGTCCGAAGCGCGAAACACCTGAGAGTCGCCCCAGGGTGGGGACAGGAGCTCGTCGATGGAGAGGTGGAGTGCGTCCGAGAGGGCTGCGATGACGTGAAGCGTCGGATTTCCCTCCCCGCTTTCGACCGTGCTGATGGTGGAGCGAGGGACACCGCTCATGCGCGCGAGTGCGTCTTGGGTAAGCCCCCGGCGCGTTCGGGCGTCCTTCAGGTTGGCTGAGAAGCTCGCGACCATGGCATCGCCTGAGGACATGCCGAGAGATTGACCTGTCACCGATACATCGTCAATGCAGACGACACAGCGTCATTCGACGCCCACGTTGGATGGACGAGGAGGTATCCCATGAACGTAGAAATGCTGGACCATCTGAACATGACGGTGCGGAGCGTGGAAGAGTCGTCCGACTGGTACGCCAGGGTATTTGGTTTCGAGAACGTGGAGGAGGGCCAGTGGAGCGGTCGCCCGTGGCGGATCCTCAAGTCGGGCGAGGCGATGCTGTGCATCTACGAGGCCCCCGAGCGCGACCACCCTTCGGTCGCGGTGCACGACCACCATGCGATCAAGCACTTCGCGTTTCGCATCAAGGACCGCGAGGCGTGGGCGCGCACCGTCGAAGAGCAGGGGCTTCGTTTGTACTACGGCGGTGCGATCGACTACCCGCACTCGCAGTCGTGGTACGTGCACGATCCCAACGGCTACGAAATCGAGGTGGCCGCCTGGGACGACGGACACGCCTCGTTCGACTAGCCGGCTTGCCTACTCGGCGGGTTGCTCGAGGGTGACCGTTTCGAACAGCGCCCACATCGCGTCGTTCGCCAAGATGTCGGTGGTGGCCATTCCGAGGTCGACGGGGCCCACGCTGCCGCAGGGAGACCCTGGCCAGCAGTGGCCCCCGTCGGCGATCGTGCATAGCGTGACCGTTGCACCATCCGCGCACTCGGACGCGGTTTCGCACGTGACGTCGCCCTCATCGAACGTGACCGTCGGTTCATCCGTGCAACCGTTCAAGTCCGCCCAAAGCTCGACGGTGTCGACGACGCTCGCGGATTCGACCAGTCCTCCGCCTTCATAGAGAATGATGTTGTCGGCCGTGCCGTGAAAGTGAATCACCGGGACGGGGCGCTCGGGATTGCAGTCGCCCGGAGGGATCCCGAGGACGCCGGCGACCGGGCCCACCGCCGCGATGATGTCGGACGCTTCGCAGGCGAGTCGATGAGACATGAACCCGCCGTTCGACATGCCGGTGGCGTAGACGCGAGAGAGATCGATGCAGCCGCGCGCGCCGAGATCGTCGAGCATCGCGCGCGTGAAGTCGACGTCGTCCACGTCTTCGAGCCCAGACACGCCGCAGCACACGCCGCCGTTCCAGGAGTTCGAGAGGCCGTTCGGGTAGGCGACGATGAAGCCGTTGTCGTCCGCGGTGTCGTCCATTCCAGTCGAGGCGCGCTGAGCCGGGCCGCTCGACGTGAAGCCGTGGAAGTTGAACACGAGGGGCAGCGGAGTCGCGCCGTCGTAGCTCATAGGCACGTGAAGCTCGTAGCTTCGGGTCTGTCCGTCGTGTTCCAGCTCGATCTGCTCGACGGTCGCGTCAAGCGTGCCGTCGGTGCAGCCGAGACTGGCCGTGGCGCCTTCGACCTCGGAGCCGCCGTCCCCACAGGCCGCGAACAAGCTGAGTGTGAGCAGGGTGACCCCGCTGCGGATCGCAACGAAACGAGACATCGCCCGGGACCCTAACACGGTGGCGGGCGCCAAGTCTTCGTGGGTCTACCGGATCACTCGTAGCGAAGCCCCTCGACCGGCAGCATCCGCGCCGCCCACCACGAAGGCGCGATGGTCGACAGGGTGCAGATCAAGAGCGCGATGGCGATCGTGACGAGGAAAACGCTTGGATTGATGACGACCGGGAGGTGATCGATGAGATACACCTTCGGATCGAGCGGAAAACGTATGCGGTCGAGGTAAGTGATGATACCCCCACCGACCAGCACCCCGAGTACTGTGCCGACCACCCCTACGACCACCCCCTGAACCATGAACACCCCGAGCACCGTGCCGTCGGTGGCGCCCATCGCTTTCAGGATGGCGATCTCCCGCTTCTTTTCGAGCACGATCATGATCAGGGTGGCAATGACATTGAACGCGGCCACGAAGATGATGGTCGCGATCACCAGAGTGAGCGCGATCTTCTGGACTTCGAGTGCGGTGAAGAGGTTTCGGTTGAGCTCAGACCAGTCGAGCGTATGAAACGCACCGCCGAGGTCCTGTTCGATTCGGCGGGCCAACGCCGCCGATGTATCGAGGTCGTTCACGCGAAGCTCGACGCCCGTAACGTTGTCGCCCTCGTCGAACAGGCGCTGCGCCTCGTAGAGGTCGGTGTAGACCAAGCCCGAGTCGTACTCTTGAAAGCCCGCTTGGAAGATGCCGATGACGCGAAACTCGCGGGAACGGGTGGCCCCGGTTCCTGCGGTGCCGAGGGAAAGTCCTAGCGCTGCAAGCGGCGAGATCATACGCACGCGGTCGCCGACGTCGGCGCCGAGATCTTCAGCGAGCGTCCTCCCGATGACCACGCCCGGAAGCGCTTCGAGCGGTTCACGCACCGACCCCTTGGAAAGGCTCTCTTCCCAAGCCGGGTCGTCCGGAAGGGCGAGGTCGTCGTCGTCGAGGGCGCCCAGCATGGCTTCGATGTCGCCGGGTTTGGCAACCTCGGGCGACGGCGCTCGGGCGCGCGCTTTCTCGTCCTCGCGCGCGCGATCCTGCTCCCAAACCGTGGGAGCTCGAACCACGCGAGGCGCGTCGTCGGGCCCGGTGCCCGTCGAGGGCGAGTCGTCGGAGTCGACGGCCTCGAGGGCCGCGTCTGCCTCCTCGAGATTGCGGAGCCAGGTCCAGTCGTCCTCAGGAACGACGACCCGGTCCGGGGTGGGCGTCGCGCCGGGGCGACGGAGGTTCTCGAGGCTCCCGGCGATGACCTGCTGCGGAAGGTCGAGAACGGTGTGAACACCGTCGGGCGTGACGCCCTTCGCCAGCACGACCGCACGCTGGTCCCCCTTGGTGAGCATCATCTCGTGGATCGAAAAGGGCGCAACGCCCGCAACCTCGGGGAGCTTGCCCACCGATTCGAGGACTTCAGGGTAGTCCTTGAACTCGCGCCCGTACTTCAAGATGAGCACGTGCGCGTTGACGCCAAGAACTTTGTTTTTGAACGACTGCTCGAATCCGGTGGTGATCGACAGCACGGCGAGAAGCGCAGCGACGCCGAGCGCAACACCGATGATCGAAATCAGGGTAATCATCGAGACTGTGGCTCGCTTCCTCGAGCGCAGGTAGCGAAGCCCGATCTGGACGCTGTAGCTCACGCCCCCCTCCCCTATCATGCCGTGAGTAGCGAGGCGAAGACCCGTGAAGTTGCCCGTCACAGACGGACTCACTAGGGTGCATCAGATGAAGCGGGTTTGGCCCTTGGCGTGGTGCTTCGGGCTGCTGATGAGCTGTCATCAGCAGCAGCACGTGCGCCGCGAAGTGTGGCCGCCGCCGAAAGAGTCTGCTCCGGTCGTTGCGCACGCTCCGGCACCGACTCCGGCGCCGCCGCCCAAGGTGCTCGACCCGACCGTCGTGGAGATGTCCGATCGGTCTCCCGTCATGCAGTCGAGGCGCGCCCTTGAAAAAGGGAACCCGAGCAAGGCACGCGAGATTGCCGAGGCGGCTGTGGGGCAGGCCAACGCGACCGACAAAGGGCGGCTTCACTGGCTCGCTGCTCAGGCGGCGGCAAAAGACGGCTACGCGAATATCGCCGTGGCGCACTTCGACGCGCTCGGTTCGTTCAACCACCCGCTGGCCCCCTGGGCGAGGCTTCGCCGGGCGATGCTGCTCGAGCGCCGCGAACCCGCCACCGCGGCCGAGATCCTCGAAACCCTACCCGCCGAATGGGGCGGAAGTGCGCGAGCTGACGCGATCGATCAGCGCCTGAATCCGAAGCCGTCCGGAGGTGCCTCGTCGACTGCGAGCCCGAGGTCGAGCACTCCGAGGGGGCGCGCCAAGCAAACGTACGACAAGGCGCAGTCATACTACGAGAAGAAACGCTACCGAGAGGCTGAGCGACTGTTCGGGCGGGTGGCGCGGAGCGCCAAGGCCGGGTCGCCGGTGTGGTGCGACGCACGCTACAAACAGGCGCGCTCGCTCCTGCAGAACCGAGATCGCACTCGCGGCGCACCGATCATGAAAGAGGTGGCCGAGCGCTGCGCCCGCATGGACACCGACACGCGCGCCTGGGCCCGCTATCACGCGGCACGAGCCTACGGCCGAATCGGTGACTGGGAACAGTCGATTGAGCAGTTCGAGAGGCTCGAAAAGGAAGCGCCCGGTCACCGCCTCGCCGACGACGCGAGCTACCGTGCGGCGTTGGCAGAGCTCGAAACCGGCAACGACCGAGCGGCCAAAGCGCGGCTCGACTCGATCGCGGTGCGCTACCCAGAGGGCGACATGTGGCCGCGTGCGATGTTCCGGCTCGGCTGGCTCGAGTTTCGCGACGGCCACTACCAGCGCGCGTTCGAGCACTTCGACGCGTTGGTCGAAAAAGGCGGCGACGGTGACGAAGAGGGCATGACCGGGAGAGCAAACTATTGGCGGGCGCGCGCACTCTTCGCGCTTGGCCGGCGCATCGATGCCGTCGAAGCCTATGCCGAGATCGCAGAGCGCTGGCCGCTTCGCTACTACGCGCAGCAGTCGCTCTGGCGTCTCGAAGAGATCGTGCCGAGTCGCGCAGAGACGATCCGCGCGAACATGCGCTCGGGGGACGGGCCCTCGCGGATGGTGTTCGCCTGGCGCGACGAGTTCGACGACCCCGCCTTCACTCGAATGACCGAGCTCCTGATCGTGGGCGATACTGGGTACGCCTCCGATGAAATGGCCGAGCTGCACATGGTAGGCCGCAACGTCGAGCCGGAGATGGCGGTCGTCGGCGCTGTGCTTCTGCAGCACGCAGGGGCCGACGCGAAGCTGAGCCGCGTCATCCGGTCGCACTTCGAGGACTTCGAGGGGCTTCTCCCGCGGGGCGAGGGCCGCCTATTCTGGGAGGCGACCTACCCGCTGGCGTTCGAGCCCATGATCGAAGACATCGCGGAGGACCGCGGACTCCCACCGGCATTCGTTCGGGCCGTCGCGCGCGAAGAAAGCTCTTTCGATCCGAGCGCCGTCTCCTGGGCGAAAGCCTACGGTCTCGTCCAGCTCATCATGCCGACCGCTCGGCGCTTTGCCGAGGAGGCCGGGGTCAAGGCCACGCCGCGAACGCTGAAGCGGCCCGAGGTGAACCTGAAGATCGGCACCGCATACATGGCCTGGCTCTGGGACCGCTTCGAGCAGAACCCCGCGCTCATTCCATCAGCGTACAACGCCGGCGAGGGGGCCGTGCGACGATGGCTCGACGAAGACTCGGCCCGCCCTCTCGATGTGTTCATCGAGGAGATCCCCTACGACGAAACGCGACGATACACGCGACGCGTGCTTCAGACCTACGGGGTCTATCAGTGGCTCGACGACGAACGGTTGCCACCGCTACCGAGCGCACTTCCTCGCGAAACCGCGCGACGATACAGCGTCAGCGGCCGCTGAGCTCTACGCGATGGCCTCGGCCGGCAAGAGGACGCCAAACTCGAGCGCCTTGTTGACGTCGCCGTCCACGCGAAGCTTCCCTTGGACGTAGGCGATCTGCGGATCGAGATCGCCGTGGAGAATCTGACTCAGGTGGTCGCCTCGAATGGTGAGCGTGGCATCGGACTCCCGCTCGGCGCCCTCGGTGACGCTGCGTTCGGGAAAATCGACCACCCAGCTCTTTTCGTCTGAGCCGGTGACGCGCAGCTGAAAGCGCCCCGTGCCGATGTTCTTTTCCTTCGGCGCCTCGTGGAAAAACGACCGCATGTGCTCGACGAACGACTCGACTTCCCGAGCCACCTCTCCGTTGGCAGCGACGGGCTCATCGCGCTTGGGCACGGCGGCGGCCTCGAGCTCGTTGGCCGCCTCACGGATGTAGCGAGCGAACTTGTCGAGGTCGGGCATGACGGCCGGGCTCGACGTGGGGCTGATCGACAGCACGCCGTTGTAGCTCAGCACCGTGATGAGAAGCCCCATACCATCCATGACGGGCGCCATCCCCATGGTCGCGAGCAGCTTGTGCCCAGCCATGAAGAGGTCGACCTGCGGCCCGGGCACGTTGGTGATGACGAGGTTGAAAAAGGGGTTGTGAAGTTCGGAGACGTGGAACCTCGAATAGAGACGCGTCATTCGGTTGGCGAGTCCAAACGGGATGAACTCCGCCAGGTCGGACGCGGCACGGGCTGCGCCTGCCTTTTCCACGGCTTTGCCCTTCTTCGAACGGGACTTCAGCGCCTGCAGACGCTCGAGCGGGTCCTCGACGTCGGTGGCGAGCTCGACGAGCATGGCTGAGACCATGTTGCCCATCTGGCCGTGCTGGCCCTTTTGGCGCGTCGACACCGGACACATGGCTACCAGGCGCTTCGGGGGCAGCGCGCCGCGTTCAATCAAGTAGCGACGAAGCGCGCCCGCACAGATGGCGAGCACCACGTCGTTCAGCGTGCATTCGCAGGCCTCCTTGATCGCCTTCACGCGATCGAGGTCGAGGAGCGCCGTGTTCCAAATCCGCTGGCCCGAAATCAAATGGTTGAACGGTGTGACCGGTGCGGTCATCGGGTTCGGGGGGGCTTCGGATCCCGCTTTCTTCTGGGTCTCGGAGGTCTTCTTGGCGGCGCCCATCGCTTCCTTGGCGACTCGAACGATCTCACGGGGCTTCCCGGCGATTTTTTGCCCTGTGTACCGAAGCACCTCGAGCTCGTTCGGGATCGGGGGGACACGGCGCGGTTTCTCTGGCGGAAACTGGCGCGGCTCGCGCGTCATGTCGAGAAGGATCCCGAGCATGTCGGCGCCGGAAACCCCGTCGATCGCCGCATGGTGCATCTTGCTGACCAACGCCACCGAGCCGGGGAGCGCTTGGGGGATGTTGTCGAGACCTTCGATGAAGGCCATCTCCCAAAGCGGTCGCGAACGATCGAGCGGGACGCTGAAAAGCCGACCCGCGAGTCTGCGAAGCTCTTTCCAGTCGCCAGGCCGGGGGAGTGCGACGTGCTGGAGGTGCATGTCGATGTTGAAGTCCGGGTCTTCCGCCCAATAGGGCTTCCCGATACCGAGCGGCACCATCACGAGACGCTCGCGCATCCGAGGCACGAGGTGGAGGCGAGCCTTCATCATCTCGCGGAAGTCGTCGAAGCGCATCGAGCCCTCGAACACGAGGACGCTGCCGACGTGCATCGGCTGACGAGGGGTCTCCAAGAACAGAAACGAGGAATCGAGTCCGGTAAGCGGCTGGAGCATAGACCCGTAGGCTACACCTTCGGCGGGGAAGATCTACCGAGTTCGTCAGGACTCGCCGAAGGTCCGGTTCAGGTCCTTCAGGAGCTTCTTCTGCTCACGGGTAAGCTTCCTCGGTACGGTGACCTCGACCACGCACGCCATGTCGCCCCGGCCGCGCCCATTCAGACGAGGAACGCCGCGCCCACGCATGAACAGGGTGTCCCCAGGCTGGGTCCCCGCAGGCACTTTCAGGGTGTCGGTAGCATCCTCGTCCTCTTCGAGTACCGGCACTTCCACCTTCGCGCCGAGCGCCGCCTGGGGATAGGACACCTCGACCGTCTGGATCAGGTCGAACCCTTCGCGCTGGAAGTCGTCGTCGGGTTGGATACGCACGGTGACGTAGAGGTCTCCGGCGGGGCCGCCGCGGGACCCGGCCTGGCCCTGACCGCTCAATCGGAGCGTCTGCCCGGAATCGACGCCGCCCGGAACGTTCACTTTGACCAGGCGCTCGACGTTGCGCTCTCCCGTGCCGTCGCAGGAAACGCACGGGGCTTTGGCCAGGGTGCCTCGTCCGCGACACGTGGGGCAGGTAGTGGTCATTACGAATGCGCCCTGCGCCCGAGCCACTTGGCCTCGACCTCCGCACGTCGCACAGGCCTCGAGCTCGCCGCCCTCGGCCCCGGTGCCGTTGCACTCTTCGCACGGCGTCGGATGAGAGAGGTCGATCTCGCTCCTCGCGCCAAACGCCGCCTCACGGAGCGACAGCACCACGTCGGTGCGGATGTCGGCCCCGCGCTGAGGCGCGTTGGGATCTCGCCGGCGTCGGCCGAAACCACCAAACCCAAACCCGCCTCCGAAGATATCGCCAAAGATGTCTTGGAACTGACTAAAGACATCCCCGATGTCGCCGAAGCCTGCCGCACCGGCACCCCCGAGACCTGCGTGACCAAACCGGTCGTAGGCCTCGCGCTTCTGCGGGTCGCTCAGAACCGCGTACGCCTCGGCGCAAAGTTTGAACTGCTCCTCGGCCTGGGGGTCGTCCGGATTGCGATCAGGGTGGAATTGGAGCGCCTTTTCTCGATACGCTTTTTTGAGCTCGGTCACGGTTACTTCCCGCGAGACCTCGAGCACTTCGTAGTAGTCGGCCTTCTCCATCACACCCTGCTGCAGCGCACGCAACATAAGTACGCCGGCGGCCCGGTCAAGGTCCAGTTTAGACCAGGAAAACCGGGGTGTTGCTGGTATCCTCGCCCCATGAAGAACCTCGAGGGAAAGACGGCCGTCATCACGGGTGCCGGCTCCGGTATCGGGCGCGAACTCGCCGTCCAGCTTTCGGACCACGGCTGCCGCGTGGCTCTCACCGACATCAAGCAGGAGACTCTGACGGAAACCCAAATGCTTGTTCGCGGCGAATGCGAGACGTGGGTCGTCGACGTCGCCGATCGCGCAGCGATGCAAGCCTTCACGTCGGATTCCATCGCGAAGTTCGGCACGGTCGACATCGTCATCAACAACGCGGGCGTGTCGCTCGAGGGGGACTTCGTCGACGCCACGTACGAAGACCTCGAGTGGATCCTCGGTATCAACCTCTGGGGCGTCATCTACGGGTGCAAGGAGTTTCTGCCACATCTCCGACAGCGCCCCGAGTCGAGCCTCGTGAACATTTCGAGCGTGTTCGGACTGATTTCTTACCCGGGACAAGCCGCTTACAACATCAGCAAGTTCGGGGTGCGCGGCCTCTCGGAGGCGTTGAGGCAAGAGTTGAAAGGCACCGGAGTGACGGTCACGAGCGTTCACCCAGGTGGAATCAAGACGAACATTGCGCGCGAAGCTCGCATGCCGAACCGGAGTCCCGAAGAGAAACGCGCCATCGCAGATCGAGCCGACCAGATGTTCATCACCACGGCGGCGACAGCGGCAAAAACCATCATCAAGGGGATTCGCGCAAAGAAGACGAAGGTTCTGGTGGGCCCGGACGCACACGTCATCGACCGGCTCCAGCGCACGGCACCCACGACCTACGACCGTGTGATCGCGAGGCTGTTCCCGCGGCCCGGCGTCTGACCCGCTAGGTCGCTGCCCCAGCGGCGGCTGGCGCGCGCGTGAGAATGTCGTCGACGAGCGCGTTTGGGAGCACGCCGGTGCGCTGGAAGGCGCGCATGTGCAGAATCGGCTCGCCCCCGAGGTCTGCGGCGGTCCGGCCGCGAATCTCCTGGACGTACTTTCTCGGCTCGAATGGAACGAGGTTCGAACCGGGCTCTACGTCAACACGCTCGAGGAGGTCGAGTAGCGCGCGGAGCGAGTTCATCTTCATGTAGGGGCAGGTCGCGCAGCCGCCCGCGGTAGAGCACCCCTCGCCGGCCGCGACACCGGGCACGATTGCGAGCCCGCTCTCCGGTGCCTCTGCGATCGCCTCGCTCGCCACCGGGAAGATCACCTCGACGGCGATCTCGCTTCCGCCCTCGGACGCGTAGTCGCGAAGCTTCTCCTGCACCTGACGCACGATCGGCGTGATCATCCCCGCCTCGGTGCCGAGCACGAAACGAAGCTCGCCTCCGTCTCCTCTGGCAATGGCGTCGTCGACCTTACCGAGGACGAACGAGAGAATGTTCGACGTCGACCCGACGACTCCCTCGTCGCGGCGCTGCGCCTCGAGCCCAAGCGCAAACATCTCGCCCGGCACCTCGAGGTGAGCCGTGACGAACGCGTCCGGATAGTGGGTTCGAACCATGTCGACGACCTCTTGGCCGAACATGTGGTGGACGATGCACGTGCCCTGTTCGAAATAGTGAAACCGCTCGCGGAGGGCGGCGATCGAAGCCCGGTCGTGCGCGGGGTGTACTTCGCGGATCTGGCGGTCGGTCATGCCTCCAATCACCTCGAACATCGCCGCGAGGTTCTGCCCCATGTACGTGTCGGGGCCGAACCAGATGTGTCCGTCGGGGACCTGCGAGGCTGCCTGAAGCACGGTTTGGACCACGTTCGACGAGGTGCAGGTGATGGTGGGTACCATGGCGTGCGCCTTCGCCTTGGTGACGAGGCTGGTGTTGATGTAGACGACGTGGAGCGAGTGCGGGGTTTCGGCGGCCTCCGCGAGGTACGCACCGTACGCTTGGGCTTCGGCAGACTCGGCGAGCGAGCAGCCGATCGGGTCCGCCGCCACTCGATACACCGGGACGTGCTCGAAGCCCGATGCGTCGAGCATTGCGCGCACGTTCTCGCTCATGAAGTCGACGCCGAGAACGGCAATGGTACGGGCACCGCGTTCCGCCATGGCGATCGCCCGGTCGGCCATCGCAAGCGAATCAGACACGTGAATGTGCGGCCAATCGGACGCGGAAAGCACTCCCTGAAGCTCGGGGTCCATGTAGAAGTGCGCAACGACCCCCGCCTGCTTCTCGCGGAGCAATCCGTTGAGCTGTTCGACTACGTCGGGTTGAGGGCGCAGGTACGTTGCTTGCGCTTCGGCGAAGGAACCCTCGGGGACGAGGGCTTCGGCAGTGATCCTGAGAGAAGGGAACGCTTGCATGGTCGTCTGCGCCGAACTTGGTTTTCGGAGTATACCTCCGGCCGAGCGCGTCCCATGTCAAGCGAACCCACTCCGACCTCGGTCTACGTGCACTTCCCCTGGTGCGCTCGCAAGTGTCCCTACTGCGACTTCGCGACCGAGCCCGTCACAGCAGACACGATTGCGCATGACGCGTACGCCGACGCACTAGCGCGCGAACTGGAATATCGCGCTGCCGATCTGCATGGACGCACGCTGTTTTCGGTGTTCTTCGGTGGCGGCACACCGTCACTTTGGCGCGCCGACGCGCTCGAGCGCACGCTCAAACGGATCCGAAGTGCATTCGCATCCGAGGCGGACGAACTCGAGGTCACGGCAGAGTGTAACCCGAGTTCCCTTTCGCAGGCCCACGCGGCCGCACTACGAGATGCAGGGGTGACGCGAGTTTCGCTCGGGGTGCAGTCGCTTCGCGATGAGCACCTCCGGTTCCTCGGCCGGCTGCATGATTCAGCAACGGCTCTGATAGCCCTCGAGGCAGCCGTCCGTGAAGTCCCGCGAGTGAGCGCCGACCTGATGTTCGGTATGCCGAAGCAGACGCCCGAAGCACTCTCTGAGGACGTGTCGCGCCTCGTGGACGCAGGCGTCGAGCACGTGTCCGCCTACGCACTTACGATCGAACCGCGAACTCTCTTCGGTTCTCTTCACAAGACGGGCAGGCTCGAAGTCGCCACGGAAGATCGGTACGCCGATCTCTTCGAGACCGCGCATGCGAAGTTCGCGGCGTTCGGCTTCGACCACTACGAGGTGTCGAACTACGCGCGCGATGGCAAGGTGTCGCAGCACAATCTCCACTACTGGCATGGCGGCGCGTACGTGGGGCTCGGCTCGTCGGCGGTAGGATGCCTCGATCATGGGGTAGGCCGCGCGCTGCGGTGGCGTAACGAGCCCATCCCACAGCGGTACATGGCCGAGCCCTGCAAAGAAGGCGAAGCCGAAACTCTCGGACCGACCGAGCTCGTGCGGGAGGCGTTGATGCTCGGTCTCCGAACCTCGGAAGGTGTCGACGTAGGAGCCACCGAGCGACGCGCCGGCCAGGCGATCGAACTCGGTCGGGAGCGCGACGTCGCACGCGCCCTCGACCGAGGAGACCTCGTGGCACACGAAGGTCGCCTGCGAGTCCCCCAGGATCGTTGGCTAAAGCTCGACGGCATCGTCCGTGACTTGTTTTAGGGCCCGTGAATAATGCTCTAGACTGAAGCGCAGTGGGTTTGGATTTCGACGAAGTCGCGGTCACCGGACTAACGAAGTCCTATGGCGCCACCCTTGCGCTCGCAGGGATCGATCTGCGCTTCGCAAGCGGCAGCACCACTGCGATCCTCGGCGCCAACGGGTCGGGGAAGTCTACGCTGCTTTGGCTCCTCGCGTTGCTCTCGCGACCGACGCGCGGGAACATCCGGTACGGCGAGTACGGCATGGATGACGCCGCTGAGCTGCGCGGGGCGATCGGGTTCGTAGCACACCAGCTTCAGCTCTACCCGGGGCTCAGCGGGCTCGAAAACCTGGAGCTCTCCTCGGAGCTCTACGGCGTCGCCGATGCGCCGAGACGAATCGAAGCCCTTGAGCAGGCGCTCGGTCTTGCGGAGTATTGGACGCGTCCGCTGCGCACCTACTCTCGTGGACAGGCGCAGCGCATCGCCATCGCGCGCGCGCTCCTGCACTCGCCGAGGCTCCTCTTGATGGACGAGCCCTCGACGGGGCTCGACGAGGGGTCGACGGACGTGCTCGCCGATCTCTTGGCGCAGCAGAGGGAGGCAGGCGCGATCACCGTGATGGTGAGCCATGAAGTGGGGTTCGCGGAGCGCGTGGCCGACCGCGTAATCCGAATGGAACGTGGTCGAATTCGAGGAGACCAACCGTGAACACCTTTCGGGCCGCGTGGTGGGTCGCGCTCAAAGACCTCCGACTCGAGCTTCGCACCAAGGAAATCCTGACGGCTACCTCGCTCTTTGCGGTGCTCGTGGTGACGCTCGGCTCGCTTGCCTTCTACACGGACCCGGTGAGCGCCCCTAACGTCGCCCCCGGCGTCCTCTGGATCTCAATCCTCTTTTGCGGCGTTCTGCTCATCGGACGCAGCTGGGCGCTCGAGCGGGAGAACGACGCGGTGTTCTCTTTGCTGATGGCGCCGATTCCGCGCTCGGCAATCTACATCGGCAAATCGATCAGCGCCCTAGTGCTGCTGTTCGTCGTCGAGCTCTTGCTGGTGCCGCTCTGCCTGATCTTCTTCCAGATCGAACCGAGCGGACGATGGCTTCCCCTGATGGCGCTCGTCTTTCTCGGGTCGCTGGGGTTCGTCACCACGGCGACGCTGTTCTCCGCCGTTGGCATTCGGACGCGGGCGCGCGATCTGATGCTGAGCGTGCTTGTGTTCCCGCTGGTCGCGCCAGCACTGTTGGCATCGGCCGTGGCCACGCGCGAGCTCTTCGCTGGCGCGCCGCTCGACGAAGTGCTGGGCTGGATGCGAATCCTCACCGCGTTCGACCTGCTCTTCGTGGCGTTCGGCCTCTGGGTGTCTCGATACCTCTTGGCCGAGGCTTGAACGTCAGCGGTAGGCCCGGATCAAGTCGAGCGCGACGGGGCTCGCCCAGTCGAAGGCGCCGTCGAAACGCAGCCTGATGAGCCCGTTCTTGTCGATGATCCAGGTTTCCGGAAAGAGTTTCGTGCCGAACTGCTCCGTCACCACAGTGCGGTCTGCGTCGAGCAGGCTCACGATGTCGGAGCCTTTGGGAATGATCGCCTCCACCTCGGCCCAGTTGCGGTCCGTCGACACGGTCACCACCTCGACGTCGCCCCAGTTCTTGGTGATCTCAGCCAGCAGCTCGATGGTGGGCATCTCTTGAATGCAGGGGCGGCACGTCACCGTCCAGAAATTCATCACGATGACCTTCCCGCGCTGGTCCGCGAGGCTCCACGATCCGCCCGTCTGCTCCGGCAGCGTGAAGTTTGGCGCAGACAGGGAAGCGCCGAGGTAGTGGGGAATGCCTCCCTCCCCATCCATCATCGCCTCGAAGCGCTGGTTGCCAAGCACGGCGCGGAACGGTGCCTCGCTCGAGCGCACACGCGCGTCCGCAAACGCCCCCGCAAAGATGACGATCAGGGGAAACGCGATGGCGCCGACGATGACCGCCGCGATGAGCTCTCGTCGCTTCACGGCGGAGACCTAGCGCTTTTCGGTTCCGAGTGAAAGGGGATCGTCGAGTCGCCTCGGGCGCACCGTCTGCGACCCGACGCGGACGAACACACCTTCGTCGTCCTCGTCAACCGCGGGGGACATTTTACTCGCTGCGTGGTTGTCGAAACGCGCGGGGCATCGCCCTTCGCGAACCGCGCACCAGAGCGCACCCTCGGGGCCCTCGGACAACGACTCCGGGTCGAGCGCTTCGTCGTGTCCCCCGGAGAGATGGAGCACGATGCGGTCGCTTTCCAGGGTGAGGTCCTTGACGAAGTAAGGGGGGCCTTCGATTTCGACGTACGCCCAGTTGATCGAGTTGCTCAGACAAAACCGTCCGTCCTCGGCGCGGTCGACCCACCCGTCGAAGGAGTGGACCAGGTTCGGATGGTCGATCCGATCGGCTCCGTTGAACCATCGGCCGCGTGCGTCGCGACGAATTTGTGTTTCCCGCGTGCGACCCTGAAGAAACTGGGATGCATCTGCGCCCATCACGAGTGTCGGTATCAGAAAACTGAGGCACGGTCGATCCTGCTATGCTGCCCGCCGATGCCGAAGAAGAGCCGGAAGCTGGTGGTCGTCTCGAACCGTGGTCCCTATCGTCACGAAGCAACCCGCGGCAAAGAACGCTGGGTGCGTGCGGCAGGCGGGCTCGTCGCGGCGCTCGACCCGGTCCTTCAGAAGCGCGGCGGGGTGTGGGTGAGCGCCAAGCAGGCCAAAGACTTCGACTCGATCACCGTTCCGGTGCCCCAGCTCGAATACGACCTCGCCTACATCGCGCTCAAACGATCCGATGAGCGGGGCTTCTACGAAGGCGTGTCGAACGGGGTCATTTGGCCGCTTCTTCACAACTTTCCTCCAACCATTCGCGTCGGCGATGCGCCTTGGCCCAACTACGTCAACGCCAACAAAGAGTTCGCGGACATGACGCTCTCGACGAGCGGACCGTCCGACGTGATCTGGGTTCAGGACTACCACCTCATGCTGGTGCCCGGCTTCATCCGGTCGCGCCGGCCGAAAGCCACGGTGGGCTGGTTCTGCCATATCCCGTGGCCATCGCCCGATACGTTCGGGATCTTGCCGTGGCGAGAGGACATCCTCGAAGGGCTGCTGGGCGCCGACCTGCTCGGTTTTCATCTCCCCGAATACGAGCGGCACTTCCTCGAGTGCGTGAAGCGCTTCACGCCCTATCGCGTTTCGCAAAACTCGGTCAAGCACCGAAACCGTATCGTCAAAACCATCACGGCGCCCATCGGCGTTCCGGTAGACGACCTTCAGGCGCTGGCGATCGACCCAGACGTGGAGCGCGAGGTCGGCCGAATCCGCCAGGCCATCGGTAACCGTCGCCTGATTCTCGGCGTCGACCGGCTCGACTACACCAAGGGGATCCCCGAGCGGCTCTCCGCCTTCGACGCTCTGCTACGCCAAGACCGTTACGCCCGAAGCCGCTACGTCCTGATGCAGGTGATGGTGCCGAGCCGAACCGACGTAAAGGCGTATGCCGACCTGAAGGAAGAGATCGACCGCATGGTCGGAGACATCAACGGCCGGTACTCCGACACTGGGAACATCCCGATCCACTACCAGTACCGGAACCTGAGCCAACGTGCGCTCTTCGCGCACTATCGCGCCGCGGACGTCGCATGGGTCACCCCGCTTCGAGACGGAATGAACCTGGTGGCGCACGAGTACGCCGCATCTCGCACCGACGAAGACGGGGTGTTAGTCCTGAGCGAGTTCGCGGGCGCCGCCAAGTATCTTCGCGCCGCGGTGTTGGTCAACCCCTACGACGTGGACGCCATGGCCGACGCAGTTCGCCAGGCGCTCAACATGAAGCGACCCGAGATGCGGAAGCGAATGCGTGCGCTCAGGAACGAAGTCATGCGTCTCGACGTACACGGCTGGGCCGATCAGTACATCGCGGCGCTGGAGTCCACGTGAGCGTCGTCGATCGGCTGCTTGCGCTTCCGCGTCCGATCCTGGTCGCTCTCGACGTCGACGGCACACTGGCACCCATCGTGCGGAACCCAGAGGAGTCCGCCATCCCGGCACCCACCCTCCGGTCGCTCGCGGAGCTCGTTCTCAAACCGGACGCCCGAGTCGCGCTGATTACCGGACGTGACCTCGCGTCTCTGTCGCGCATGGAAACGCTCTCCGGCATCTGGAGAGGCGTCGAACACGGGGGAGTCGTCATCGCCCCCGGCGAGGAACCGGGCCCGAGAGCGCTCGACGACGACCAGCGCCACGCGCTCGAAGACTTTCGACGATGGGCGGAGGAGCACGCGAAGGACGCGTTCGTCGAGCTCAAGCCGGGCGCCGTCGCGGTGCACGTCCGCGTTTTGGCCGAAACCAAGCCGGAACGGGCGGAGGCGCTGCTCGACCAGGCCGAAGAGGCGGCCAGTTCGCTCGGGCTGCACGTGCGCCTAGGCCGATGCCTCCGGGAAGCCGAGGCCGCAAAACACGACAAGGGCGAGGCGCTTCGAGAGATCTTCGCGCGCTCAGGCGCCGAGAGCGTGTTCTTCGCGGGCGACGACATCACGGACCTGCCGGCGATCGAGTTTGCGGTCAATCAGGGCATCGGTGCGTTCGTCGTCTCGAAAGAGCGGCCGGACCCGCCGGTCGAGGGCGTTCTCCGAGTCGAGGGAGTCGGTACGATGGCGACGATCCTGTCGGAGCTCGTTGCACGCCTTTCGTAATCGGTGGCCCGCCGTCGAAGCCGTGGTAGAGCGACGTATGCTCGATCGAGAGCTTCTCGAGGCCGAAAAGATCGCGAGGGTAGCAGGCGGCATCGTGATGGGGCTCTACGACGGCGGGTACGACGTGGCCTACAAAGCGAAGTCTGATCCGGTGACGGAGGCGGACACGCGGGCGAACGCGTACATCGTGGACGCGCTCCGAGCGGCCTTCCCCGATGACGGCATCGTGGCCGAAGAAACCGAAGACCGAACCGACGCGCTTCGCGGGGGACGCTGTTGGTTCGTAGACCCTCTCGACGGAACGAAAGAGTTCATCGCAAAAAACGGAGAGTTCGCCGTGATGATCGGCCTCGCCATGGAGGGCGTCGCAACCCTCGGCGTGGTGTACCAGCCAGTCGGGGACAAACTCTACGGAGGGGTCGTCGGGGACGGAGCTTCGCTCGAAGACGGCGGGGAGCGGCGTCCCCTCACCGTAAGCGACGTCTCCGATCCGAGCAGGCTGTCGCTGGTCGTCTCGCGATCGCATCGCGGGCAGCCCATCGACGAGGTCATGGACCGGTTGCGTATCACGGAAGAAAGGCAGCGCGGCTCGGTCGGGCTGAAGGTCGGGCTCATCGCGGAGCGCGCTGCAGACCTCTACGTGCACATGTCCAACAAGTCGAGCGCTTGGGACGCGTGCGGGCCCGAGGCGATCCTCAAAGCGGCAGGCGGGCGGTTCACCGATCTCGGGGGCCGGGCGTTCGACTATCGAAGGGCCGAGATGCGCAACGCGCGGGGCATCTTGGCCTGCAACGCCGAAGCGTTCGACGCGGTGCTGCCCGTCGTCGAAGACGTCGCCCGCGGGGTCGGGCTCATTCGTTAGCGGCCGTCGCGGCGGGCTCGGAGGGTGCTTCAGGCAGGGGAACCGACGACGCTCGCCAGGTCACCTCCGAAAAGCCGAGCCGGTAGGGCGCGGACTCGCCCTCCTCGAGAACGCCGACCCAAAGCTGTGAGGTCCCGAGAGGCAGGTCCGTGCGAAGCACGGGGCTTCGGCTGGCGCTTCGCGAGTGTCGACAGACGACGGATCCGTCGGGTTTTCTGAGCATCAGCGCAAGCGCGTTCTCGGAACGGCCGAGAACGTAGAGCTGAAGAAACGCGGTGTCGGCCGAAACGAGGTAGTCCGGGGTTTCGGAGGTCCACCCTTTGCACCGCCGATGCACGGCGTCCGCCTTCACTTGACCCTCCGCGGTACCGTCGATCACTCGCGGGTCGGGGTTGAAGCCGGCGTGCAGGTGAACCACGCCGAACCGGGACTTGGATCGAAGATACGGATCCTCGGGTTCGGCAGCAGGCCCTGGGGGAAGCGGAACGAGCGGCTGAGGTGGGCTCTCTTCCGTCTGTCGCGAGCAGCCGACGACGCAGATCGCAAGCAAAAACGCGGAGGTTGGCCCGCGAGCCGATTGCCACGACGAAGCGCTCATCAGGTCTGTCCTACCCGCGGCAAAGGCCGAGCGTCAACGATGGAAAAAGAAAAGGGCCGCTCACCGGGAGATGAGCGGCCCTGTGCGCCGAAGCGCGGTGGTGTTTGAGGAAGAGGATTTGGGATTATTCTGTAGGAATAAGCGGGACCGGCTGACCGGCGTCGATCATGCCGTAAAGCTGAGGAGCAAGCCCCTCGCTAGTGTCTTCGTCGACCGCAACCACGACGCTAACCACGTCCTCGGTGACGGGGACGGTGACGCCGAGGTCGGCGAACACGGGCGGGCAGGTCTCAGCCACGTTGAACGCGACCGTGAGCTCGCCTGCGGGAAGGTCGACGGTGTCCGTCGTTGGGAAGATGGTGCCGAACGCGAAGTCCGGAATGAGGTCCATACACTCGGTGATTGGCGTGTCGACAGTCACGATGTTGACTGGGTCGAGCGCCGGGTCGTTGGCACCATGGCCTACGAACACGCGACCATTGCCGGACTCGAGACCGTCCGAAGACGTGTTGAAGACGAGAACCGAGAAAGGCGGGTCTTGCTCGCCGGGCGGCGTCACAGCGTATGCGACTGCCGTGAGGTCAGTCCCGTCATCGATCATTACGCCGTCGAGCGACAGAAGCGGTTCGTCTGCTTCGGGAAGACCGATGCCAATGCTGTATTCCCCGGCCGGCAACTCAACGCGACCGGTCGACTCTGCGTACGAAATCGTGACGCCCGAGCCTTCACCGTTGACGTAGATCTCCACCTCGGTGTCTTCCGCGGTCGGGACCTCGGGCGCGAGGTGAACCGCGGTGACCGTTCCACCACCGAGCAGACCACCGCCCATGCCGCCTTCGCCGCCGGCACCTGCCGAGCCACCATCGCCGCCACTGCCGGCCGTGCCACCCGAGCCGCCGGTTCCGTTGTCGCTATCATCACTGCAACCGACGAGTGCAAATCCCAGCACCGCAACGATCGCAACACCCAAAGTTGTCTTTCTGATCATGAATCTCCTCCGACCTGTTTAAGTCATGTCTAGGTCTTGTACAGCTTTCTACCGCAGGTTGCGGTTGCGTCAAGGACGAGAACACTGATTTTTTTCGATGAATGCTTGATAGGCGAGAAGCCTAAGGATAGACGTCGGTTAGACAGGATCGATCAACGCGTGGCCACTTAACCCTTATGTGTGATGTCTAACGAAGCCAGGTATCGCGTAGGGATGGTCGCCCGAATGACTGGCCTCTCGACCCATACGCTTCGGGTCTGGGAGAAGCGCTACGCCGCGGTGCTTCCCCATCGCACTGAGGCGGGCGGACGGCTCTATAGCGACCAAGACGTGGAGCGCCTCCGAGTCCTTCACCGACTCGTAGAGGACGGTCACTCGATCGGCGGGATTGCCAAGCTTCCCACCGGCGAGCTTCAAACGATGGCCGCGAAGCTCCCGGTCGCCGAGGATCGAACCGGTTCGGCGCAGCTCATCGCGCTCCGCGACCGCTTCATCGACGCGATCGAGCGACTCGACATCGTCGGCGCCGAGCAGATGCTCTCTCGGGCGGCGTTGAGCACCGAGCCCGCCGAGTTCCTGCGAAGCGCCGTCGGTCCGATCCTCCAGGAAGTCGGCGAACGCTGGGAGCGCGGCGATCTTCGAATCGCCCACGAGCACGCAAGCTCGACGGTGATGCGCGGGCTTCTGTTTTCGCTGATGAGACTCTATCCAGCGAGTGACGCGATGCCGGGGGTCGTCGTCGCGACCCCCGCGGGCGAGCACCACGAGCTCGGTGCGCTGATGGTGGCGATGCTGGCGACGATGCACGGCTGGCGCGTCCTTTATCTCGGCGCGGATCTCCCCGCCGAGGAAATTGCGTTCGCCGCGAACAGCACGGGTGCGCGGATGATCATGGTGAGCGTCAGCAATCTCGAGCCGGACGACGCACGGACCGAGCTGGCTGAGATCGAGCGATCGGCACCCGAGGGGGTTCGGCTGCTTGCGGGAGGGCGCGCCGCGGTCGTTCCCGAAAACTCACGGATCGAGCTTCACGACGACCTGAGCGCGCTCGAAGCCGTGCTCAGTCGCTAGCCCCAGGCGGGCCGGGCGGAATGCTGTCGTGGACCGCTCCCTTGATCACCTTCTGAGCCAGGGTCGCCAAGCTGCGCGCCCCGCTCTTCTTCAACAGCGAGCGAATCTGGGCCTTCACCGTGTTCTCCGCCACGCCGAGCGCGTCGGCGAGCTCCTTGCGTGACAATCCGTCGACGGAAAGAGTCAGCAGCTCGGTCTCTCGGCGCGTCAATCGAAGCTGCCGGGCAAGGTGCTCGATCCGTTGGCCGATCGCCGCGTCGTCGACGCGCTCCTGCGCGAGCGCGCGCTGAATGAACGGGTTTAGGTTGTCGGCAGAAGCCGGCTTGCAAACGTACTCACCCCGCATCGTCTGCACTTTGTTAACTACATCACGATTGAGCTCACCCGTCAGGACCAGAACCGGGAGCGCGCCGTGCTGCTCGCGGATCTCAGCCAACAGGTCGAGCCCGTAACCATCAGGGAGGATCAGATCCAGTACAACCCCTGTCCACTCCGGATGCGCCGCAAGCTTGTCACGCGCCGTGGCCATGTTGTGAACGACATCGACGGGGCCGTGGCGTCCGAAGGTGCGAGCCAGGGTTCGTGCGAGCGTCGGCTCGTCTTCGACGATGAGAAAGCCGCCGGGCATGCGGCGTAAGCTACCCCAGTTGACCCCTTCGGGGATACCGATTCCGGTCAGGGCGGAGGAGTTTTTTAACCCCTACACGAATTTTCAGTTCTCGCGATCCTCTGAAAAGTCAATGATTCTGGTGTAATTTGCCCTCCGTTCCATGGGCCCGTGGGTCGACCGATGTCAGCCAAGTGGGTGAAAACTGCCACTCACTTGACGCCACGGGTCGCCGACATTTGAATGAACAGCCATGTACGCGGTGGTGATCACCGACGAGGGGGGCGCGCAGCGACGGCTCGATTTTTCGAAGCCACAGCTGACCGTCGGCCGCGTCAACGGAAACGATATCGTCCTCGCGAAGCGGAACGTGTCCAAACAGCACGCTCAGCTATCGCTCGAGGACGAAAAAGCGGTCGTCGTCGACCTCAACAGCACGAACGGAACGTGGGTCAACGGACGGAAGATCACCGCTCCGCACCCGCTGAAGTCGGGTGACAAGATCTACATCGCCGACTTCATCATCACGCTCGAGGAGGGCGCCGAGGGCGACCAGCCGAGCGCGAGCCCGCCGAGTCTGTCGGAACCGCCAGCACCGCCTTCGCGCTCGCCGTCGCGTTCGCTGGCCCCGAAGACGTCGCGGCCCGCACGTCCGGCCATTGCGCAGCGCGCGCGGACGAGCCGGCCCAAGGACCCGGGCCCAACGAGCCTCCCTCCCCGCGTGGAGTCGCGCGCCACTGATGAAGCGGAGCTTCGCAACACGCTCGCCGGCGATCCGCTCGAGGGGTTGATGTCGCGGCTCTCGAGGCGCCTCGACGTCGAGAACGTGGATCCGAACGCAATGAAGGACCAAGAGCGCTGGTCGGCCACGCGTGCGGCAATCGCAGAGACGTTCCTTGCGATGCAGAAAGACGGTTCGGTCGATGCCGACGTCGACATGCGACAGATTGCGCACACCGCGCTGCACGAGATCGTCGGGCTCGGTGCACTCGACGACGTGTTGTCGAACGACGAGGTGCGCTTAGTCACTGTGAACGGACCCAACCGGGTGACGATCGATACTGGCGCGGGGCCTCGCGCAACCGCACTCACGTTTTCTTCTTCTTCTGCGCTCGACGTCGTCGCGCGACGGTTGGCCGCGCAGTGCGGACACGAGCTCGGAACGCAGGCGGTCTTTCAGGGTCGTCTTTCCTTCGGACCGCGGGTGACCATCATGCAAAAGCCGCTGGTCGCATCGGGGCTCTTCATCGAGATTCACGTGACGCGCAGCCGCTCGCTCGACGAACTCGCCGAAGACGGCGTGCTTTCGACAGACAGTGCGGCGTACCTCACGAAAGCCGTGGCGGAGTGCCGAAACGTGGTGGTGCTCGGGCCTTCGGGCTCGGGCGTGACTCCGTTGCTCTCCGCTCTCTGCGCGGAACTGCCCGACGAAGAGAATACGGTCGTCGTCGAGGCCGTCCCGGACCTCGAGGTCGACCGTGACAAGGTCGTTGCACTGAACGGCAGCGCGCTCGGGATGAAGCCCGCCGAGGTCATCGCTCACGGTGCACGCCTCAGGGCGGACCACCTGGTGATCAACGACCTCGCGTCTCAGGACGTGGTAGCGGCGCTCGGGGCGATTGCAGGACGCGAACCTGGTCACTTGCTCGGCGTGCACGCAGCCGCCACGAGCAACCCGGTCGAAGGTCTGCTGCTAGCGGCTACGTCGACGGGCGCAGACCGTACCTCCGTGGCGCAACGGATCGCCCAAGCCGTACACACGGTAGTCGCCATGGAAAGCACCCCAGAGGGGCATCGTGTCAGTGCGATCCTCGAGGTGGAGGGCGCTGAAGCTGGCGACGTCAGCTATCAGTCGGTTCACGCCTGAGGGCTCAGGCGCCTTTGCTCATCACTTGCCGAGGTGTGGCACTCACGCCGGGTGCCGGATAGGCCGGTCGTGCAAAGTAGTAGCCCTGTCCGTAGTGCGCTCCGCAGTCCACGACGACTTTCATCTCGGTTTCCTGCTCGATGCCTTCGGCCACGACACGTGCGCCGAGTTCGTGACAGAGACGAACGATATGCCGCACGAGCACCTGCGCGCGTCGGTCGTCGGCCAAGTCGGCGATCAAGGTGCGGTCGAGCTTCACGATTTCAGGCTTGAGGTCGACGATGTACTTGAGGTTCGAGTACCCGGCGCCGAGATCGTCGACTGCCAGTGACACGCCCTTCCCCCGAATTTCTCGCAAGACGCTATGGCAGTACGCGAAGTGGGTGAGCGGAACCGACTCGGTGACCTCGAGGTAGATCGGCTGGTCGTGCGTGAAGATCGGGTCGTCCGGCTGCACGAGCCACGACTCGTCGAACTCGTTGGGGTGGACGTTGAGGAACAGCGGTGCGCCCGCGCAGTTCGCCGTCGCGATTTCACGGATGGCGCGGCCGAGCGCACCGACGCAGCGGCTCTTGATCGCCTCGTCGAAGAGCTTCGGCGGGTTGATCCAGTGCGGCGAGTCGCTTCGGACGAGCGCCTCGTAGGCAAACGGCTCCATCGTCGTGAGCGAGACGATGGGCTGGTACACGACGCTCAGATCGCCCCGAGAGAGGACACCAGGGAGCCCCTTCACACTGCGCATCCGGGGGATCCCCGACCGACGCTGCTGGGTCTGCTTCAACCAGTCGCGAAAGTTCGTCACAGTTTACCTAATACGGTAAGTTTACAAGATTACGACCACAGCTTGGTATCCCCGAACGGGGATGCCTCAGCCCACCTGTCCCCATCCTAGCGCACTCTGAGGGCCTCTGGTATGCCCGCTTTCAATGCCTACAGCCGGATCCATCGGCCCCTCGGAAGAAAGCCCCATCGGGACCACCCTCGAGCGCCATCTCCTCGAACGCCAGCGACGAATGCCCGAGGCCACGGGCGATTTCACAGGGCTATTCCAGCAGATCATGCTGGCCTCCAAGATCATCGCCAGCCGGGTCAGCAAAGCGGGCCTGTCCGGCATCCTCGGACGGACCGGTCAAACCAACGTCCAGGGCGAGCAGGTCCAGAAGCTCGACGTGTTCGCCAACAACACGATCGTGGGCACGATCGAAGCCGGAGGCCACGTATGCGTCATGGGCAGCGAGGAGGTCGAGGAACCCATCGCGATCCCCGCGCGGTACCCGCAGGGCAAGTACGTGCTGCAGTTCGACCCGCTCGACGGCTCCGGCAACATCGACATCAATGCCTCGATCGGAACCATCTTTTCGATCCATCGACGCGTCACGCCCGATGGCGAGCCCGGCACCCTTCAAGACTTGCTGCAGCCGGGCAGAGACATCGTCGCCGCGGGCTACGTGATCTACGGCTCGTCCAACATGCTGGTGTACTCGAGCGGCGCCGGCGTCGACGGGTTCACCTACGACCCGGGCGTCGGCGAGTTCTTCTTGTCACATCCGAACATTCGGATCCCCGACCGCGGTGGCATCTACTCGATCAACGAAGGCAACTACCACAACTGGGATGGAGGAGTTCAGCGCTGGGCCGACTGGATCAAGACCCCCTCCGAAGGCAAACCCGCCTACCGTCTTCGCTACATCGGCGCGATGGTCGCCGACCTCCACCGAACGCTTCTCCGCGGAGGGATCTTCGCGTACCCGCAAGACATCAAAAACCGCCGAGGTAAGCTTCGACTCCTTTATGAGGCGAGCCCCATGGCGTTTCTCGTCGAGGCCGCTGGCGGCTCCGCAACGGACGGTACCCAGCCGCTGCTCGACATCGTCCCGAAGGAACTCCACGAGCGTACGCCGGTGTTCATGGGCAGCCCGGCGGACGTGGCCGACCTCGTCCGTTTCGCGCACGGCAAAGCCGGCTGAGGCTCATAGCTTCGGCGTGAGTGTGAACGGCACAGACGTCCTCACGCAGCCGCCGTCTGGGCGAGGAAACTTCCACGACCGCGCGACGCGTCGAACGCAGGAGTACACCTGGGGATCGCGAAGAGAGCCCGACACCGATACGTTTCGAACGGCTCCAGTTTGGGCGATCGTGATGAGCACCGTCATCTGGCCCTGCAACAGGTTGTTGTCTTTGAGCCGCTGCTCGTAGCAATTCTGGACCTGCTTCCGGGGAGCCCCGTTGATGGCGTCGCGAATCTGGCTCGCCGCAAGCGACCCGTTGCACTCGATTGGCTCGCGACGCTGGGTGCGGGCCTTCTTCTCGGGCGCGCCCCCCGCACCGTCCTCGGCGGGTTCCGGCTCCGGCTCCGGGATCTCAATCTCGGGCTCGAACTGCTCGCGCGCGGGCGGAGGGGGCTCCACGGCTTCGGTCACGGCCGGCTCAGCCTCTTCGGAGCGCTGCATGATCAGCCACCCGGTACCGCAGGTTCCGAGCAGCAACAGGAGGATGATGCCCCACTTTCCCTTGTTGGTTTTCAGCGGCGGTAGGCTCGAACCTTGGGCCACATCCCCCTCACTTTCCTCACATTGGGACGGTCTCTCGAAACCCGACGGGAGTCTAGGTTCCCGCCCCTGTGTAGCCAACTCGAGAGCCCTTTGCGAGGCCAAGAATCGGAGTTTGCCGTTTGTCGACCTCTCCTCTATGGTTCGGCCTCTTTAAACGGCAATTGGTATGGCGGATAAGCTCAAAGGGTTCTTTCTCGTACTTCTCGTAGTGCTGCTATCGGCGGTTTTCGCGCTCCAATTCGGAGGTGGCCAGGCGGAGGGATGCGCGGCCGGCGGTTCCACCTATCTCGTGCGCGTTTACGACAGGACGCTCAGTCGGGGCGACTACGAGGCAGCCTACGCAGTCGGAAACTTCGGACGGCTCCCCGCGGAAACACAGCAGGCGCTCGGTCTGCCGCAACTCGTGCTGAATGGCCTCATCGACCGGACACTGCTCGCGCGAGAGGCGCGAAACGTGGGCTTCGAAGTCAGCGAGGACCAGGTGATGGAGCGCTTCGTCAACGACGGCGTGATTCTGCTCTCGCTCGGTACCGCAGCACCCCCTGAGATCCCGCAGGGCGAAATCCCCGTGTCTTTCGAGGACAAGGACGGAAGCTTCAACGTCGAACTCGCGAAGCGCTACATCGAGAACGGGCTTCGTCGGAGCGTCGGCGAGTTCGTCGAAGGGCAGGTCGACGAGTATCTTGCAGCACAAATGCGAGACCTCGTCGCGTCGTCGGTCAACGTGAGTGATGCGGAAGCCTGGGACGACTACGTCCGCGAAAACGACAGCGCCGACCTCGAGTACGTTCGCTTCTCTCGCGCCTACTACGGCAAAAACAAGCCGAAAGTCACCGACGCGGCGATCGCGGAGTGGATGACCGATCACGACGCCGATCTCGAAGCGGCGTACGAGGCGAACAAGTACCGCTTTACCAACCTCGACAAGCAGGTTCGGTCCCAGCACATTCTCGTCAAAACCGGTTCCTACGCCACCGACGAAGACCGCGCCGAAGCCGAGAAGAAGGCCGCCACCCTCCAGAAGCGACTCGCCGACGGCGCCGATTTCGATAAGCTGGCGAAAGCGGAGAGCGACGACCGTATCACCGCGCCGAAGGGCGGTGACCTCGGCTACCAGCCCAAAGGAACCATGCCCGACGCCTACGACGCTGTGGCATTCGCGCTTGAGGTCGACCAGGTCTCTGACGTCGTGGAGACCGACTTCGGCTACCACATCATCAAGGTGACCGGGGTTCGCGAAGGCGACGTACCGAAGGACGAAGCCAAACGCGAGCTGGCCGAGGACCTCTACCTCAACGACTGGGTCGACCAGCAGGCCAAGTCGGCGGCCGACAGCGCGCTCGTCGCTTGGAAAACGACCGGACAAGACGCGCTCGACAGGCTGCTCGCACGCGAGGTGGCGCGCAACGAGGGCTCGTCCCTCGGGCCGAAGTTCGAATCCACCGGGGCGTTCGGGAGAGAGGGTTCGCCGATCGCCGGCGTCTCTACCAACGTGCTGCTCGACGCGGTGTTCGCGGTGGAGGAGGGGCAAGAGTTCCCCGACGAGCCAGTGCTCATCGGAAGCGACTGGGTGGTGTTTCGTATCGTCGACCGCGAGCGCCCGAGCGAAGACGCGTTCACCGACGACCTTCGCGACTCGACCCGAGAGGTGCTTCGCACGATCAAGAAAGACGAAGCCGTCAACGCCTACATTCGGGCGCTGCGCGAGCAGGCCGTTGAAGACAACGCGCTGCGCGTGAACCCGCTTCAAACCGAGAATGGCAACAGCTGACGGACTGCGCCCTTCCGACCTGCCGACGACGTCACTGACGCTCGACAACGGCATGCGCGTCCGGCTCATTCCGCTGCCTCATCTTCAGTCGGCCACCGTCTCCTGCTTCGTTCGGGTGGGCTCACGATACGAAACCGAGGCGACGAACGGGCTCAGCCATTTCCTCGAGCACATGCTCTACCGGGGCACCGAACGTCACCCGCGGGCTCACGATCTCAGTCTCGCGATCGAGCGCCTCGGCGGAACGCTCGACGCCGCGACCCACGTCGACTTCACCAGCTACGACCTGACTCTCCCGAGCGAATCGATCGTGGAAGGCACCGCGCTGCTCGCCGACGTCTTGAGAAACCCCCTGCTCGAGGAGCTCACCACCGAGAAGGAGATCATTCGCGAAGAGATCCTCGAGGAACTCAATGAGCAGGGTGAGCAGATCGACATCGACAACGTGTCGAGACGGCTCCTCTATCCGCAGCATCCGCTCGGGTTTTCCATCGCGGGCCCGCTCGACAATCTCGAGAGCTTCGAAACCAAGCATCTGAAAGACCACCATCGCGCCCACTACGGAGCCGAGAACGCCGTGCTGTGCGTGGCCGGCGCCTTCGAAATGGACGCCATCGAGTCCGTGGTTCGCGACGAGTTCGGGAGCTTCCCACGGCAGTCCCGGGCCCCCGCCTCGGTGCGCCCGACCGAGGAAGCGGCGTCGCGCTTTGGATATGTGCACGAGCCCGGCAGCCAGACCGAAGTGAGGCTGTCGTACCACACGCCAGGCCTCGAGAGCGCGGACGCGCCGGCGTTCCTAGTCCTCGACCGCATCCTCGACGACGGCCTGAGCACTCGCGTTCACCGCGTGCTCTGCGAAGAGCGGGGGTTGGCGTACGAGGCCTTCTCCGGGCACGACACCTTCGAAGACTGTGGCATCTACGACTTCGGCGCGTCGGTCGAACACGGCAAGGTGCCGGCGCTGGTTCAGACGTCACTCGAGCTCCTCAGAGAGCTTCGCGCAGACGGGCCGAACGATGACGAGATCACGAAAGCGAAGCGCCGGTTTCTTTGGGACCTCCGAACGGTGCGCGACGACCCTGAAGATACCGCCCATTTCGTGGGGACGAGCGCTCTCTTTAACCTGCCAGAAGCTCTTTCGCGTGTGGCCGACCACGTCGCGTCGGTCACCGCGGACGACGTACGGCGCATCGCCTCGCGTTACCTCGGGGAGGAGCACGCCTACTTGACCTGTGTGGGTGTGCTCGACGAAAAAACCCGAGAGTCGCTCGAGCGGACCGTCAGCGCGTAGTCACTCCTCGAGGTTGACCCAGTGGGCTTCACCGCCAGGCCCCCACTCCTTCTTCCACACGGGAACAGTCTCCTTGATTTGGTCGATGGCGGCGCGACATGCGACGAACGCCTCGTCTCGGTGGGCAGCGCTCGCCGCCACGCAAACCGCAACGTCTCCAACGGCGAGCTGCCCCACCCGATGTACGGCAGCGAGGCGCGCACCGGGATGCGACGCGGCGACCCGGTCGAGCACGCGCGCCATCTCCTTCTTGGCGAGGCTCTCGTGGGCTTCGTAGTCGAGCCGCGCGACGGTCTTGCCCTCGGCATGGTCGCGCACGATGCCCGTAAACATGCAGAGCCCGCCGGCGCTGGGATGCTCGACGGCGCGTCGACAGTCGTCGATCGAAATTTCGTGGTCGACGATATCGCACAGGGCCACCGGCGATCCTCCGGCAACCGGGGGTAGAATGTCGATGCGATCGCCATCTCGGACGGGCTCATCGCGATCGACGAAGTCGCCGTTGAGTGCGAGTCGCATGCCCGCGAGATACGACTCGAGCGAAGGGCGGCGCTGCGCCACGGCAAGGCGAAGCTCGGCTTGATCGGTGACCTCGGTCGGGAACTCGAATGCTTCGGCGTCGCAGCCAGCAAGCTCGCGCGCAGCAGCGTAGTAGTGCACAGCCACCTTCATGAGGACGCGAAAGCGTAGCAGGCGCGTGCAAGGAGTCAGCCCGCAACGACGAGTCGTGATAGCGTCCGCGGCGTGACCGAGTCGGGGGCGAGACTGGTGTTTTGGATGGCGGCCACCGGCATCGTCGGAGCGCTGTTGGCGATTCCACAGCCCGTGGCCCCCTGGGAGATGCCTAGCCTGGTCCTCGACCGTGCCGCGGTGGCAAACGCAGTGCGCGAGAGCAAAGACCTCGCCGCCAAGGCGCCCGACGGGGACCACGCGACCCGACTGCGAGTGCTCTTCCTCGACCACGGACGCGCCGAGCGGTCGGAGCACTCGCGAAAAGAGCACGACGCCCGACAAACCGAGGTCCACCAGGAGATACTCGCGCTCGCCGCCGAACACGGCCCCGAGGCCTTCGACGCCATTCGGGCTCGCGCGGTCGAGGACTTCGTCGCGGGTTTCGAAGCCGGAAGGCTCGAGCCCCGGAACGAAGAAGAAGCGGGCACGCTCGGGGGGTTCGATACGATCCTCGAACGCTACGGTGCGGTGTATGACGGCGTGCTCGTGGCGCCCGAGTTGACGCTGCGATCGATGTACAAGGCTCGCTGGAATCTGATCCATCGCGTGGAGGCGACCCGCGGCTTCTCGCCCATCGAGCACCAGTCGTACTGGGGCTGGCTCGCGCTCCATGGGTGGGGTGTGCCGCTCGAGGACCGCACTCGAGCCCTGGCTCGGTACAAGGAAGCAGGCGGACGGAGCGTCCTGGAAGCCGCGGCACTCTTCGATCTCCTGAAACAGCAACCGAATCGAGCGGCGACGCTGCTCGCGGTGATGTACGAGAACACCGATCAGCTGAGGTTCAGAAATCTTTCGCTAGGGGCACTTCGCGCCGCGGTGGCGCCACGGCCATGAGCGTGGCGCGATGGTGGACAGAAAAAACCACATCTCGTAGCCTAGGGGCTCACTCTGGCGCGAAGAAGGTGGACCTCCCGTGAAAGTAGACCTGAGGAAGAGCCTCTTCATCCTCCCCAACTTGTTTACGTTGGGGAGCGTGCTCTGCGGCTACTACGCGATCCTCATCTGCTCCGACCAACCGACGGGCGACGACTTCTACCGAGCCGCTCTGCTCATCATCTTCGCGCTTTTCTTCGACACCATCGACGGACGCGTCGCGCGTCTCACCAAAACCCAGAGCGCGATCGGAGTTCAGCTCGATTCGCTCGCCGACATCGTGTCGTTCGGTGTGGCTCCGGCCATCCTGGTTTACCACTGGTCGCTGGTTGAACTCGGGACCGGGGGCATGCTCGTGGGCTTCGTATTCGTCGGCTGCGGCGCGATCCGTCTGGCGCGCTTCAACGTCACGACCACGGGCGACGACGGCCAGCCTCAAGCGCCAGGGAAGTACACCCAGGGGCTTCCCATTCCCGCTGCGGCGGCCATCCTGATCTCGATCGTAGTGGCCAACACCCTCACGGGGAAGCTCCCGTTCTCGCCAATCATCATCTCCGTTCTGGTGATCGCGCTGTCGCTGTTCATGGTGAGCGCCATGCCGTTTCGGTCATTCAAAGACCTTCGGCTTTCGTGGCGGACGGTGCTGTTCATCTCCACCGCCATCGCCGTCACCATTTGGATTGCACTTCGCTACCACCCCTCGATGGCGCTCGTTTGGCTCCTGTCGGCGTACGTCGTCATCGGGATCGTCGAGAGCCTGTTCGCGCTGATGGCACGCGCGCGGAACGCCGCCGGCAAAGCCCGCGAGCGCTCGGCCTGACGAGAGCGCTCAGTCGGCCGGGAAGCAGGAGAACTCGAGCGTCCAGCCAGTGAGTTCGGGGGTGCTCAAGAAGTCGGGCGACGGATTGAGCATGGCGGTGACGCGAAGGTAGAGAAGGCCGTCGGAAAGGCCGGCAGCAATGAGCTCAGAGCCGATGTCGATGGTGTCTTCGCTGGTGTCTGTCGGAACGATGATGCTCGCGGGGGTCACGGTATCGAGCTCTGCTTCGGTGTCGGCGGTGCGAATCTGAAACTCGATCGTGGAGTCACCGGGCGTGCTTCCGGTCCACACGAGGTTGCCCCAGCTCGGACGCTCAGGCGGGATGTTGCACCGGTCGAGCGGGTCGTAGGTGTTGCGATAGAAATTCATCTCGGGTGTTGCGTCGAACTCATGCGAGGCGCTGTCCGGGACGAGCACGCGTACCGGGATCCGTTCTAGCTCTCGCTTGTCGTCCACATCGACAACGAGCTCGAAGTCGAACACCTGAGGCGTATCAGTGTCTGCAATGAAGTCATTCAGGAGTCGCAGCTCATACCCGAGAAGGGTTCCGGCCAGACATTCCGTGCACTGATTCGCCACAGGCGCGTCGCAGGCGGGATCGGGCATACAGGCGAGACCGTCCGCCCGGATGAAGAGCGTCTCGTCTTCGATGGTGGCGTCGTTGTCGATCGCTGTCATCCGGATGTCGTAGCCGCTTTCCTCGGCAGCCAAGCGAAGCGCGTTCACGATTGCCGCGTCGAGACCTTCACCGAGCTGCCCCGCAGTACCCACCCACGGCTCGCCGATCCGGGTTTCGGCGCCAGTTGCACTGGCAATCTCACGAGCGTCGAGTTCGCCGTCGTTGCCACCGGCCTTCGCGGAAACCACGCTTGCGACACGTACGTCCTCCGCCAGAAGCGCCGTTTCGACGGCGGTCCAGGTGACCGGGGCGTCGGCCGTGAGCCAGGCGGGGTTCGGCCCGACGTCGTCGCTGTGCGAGATCTCGAGCTGGAAGGGGCCGCGCTGCTCTTCCGCGGGATCCATTCCGGAGGTCTTCCCGTCGATCACCAGGTAGTACTGCTGGCTCGTCACGGGTGTCCAGGCGAGCCGGCCCCAGAACATCGGGTCCGTCGGAGGCATCATGTCGAGGTCGCCACCGTTGCAGACGATCACGTTCATCGGATCGATCGGCAGCGTGTCGAACAGCGCCAGGTTCGAGCTAAAATGCGTGTAGTCCGAAAGCGCGCTGGCCGAAGTGATGGACGGCGCGTCGAAGCGGAAGGTGACCACGGCATCCTCGGTGTCGAGGGACATGAACGGCGGCAGGGCGTTGGCGTCGCAGCCCGCGGCCATGTTGGTGCTCACCGCGTTGGTGAAATTGGTCGTCATGCCCATGAGCGTGAGCGAGCCTGCGGAGAGGTCCCCGAGGTCGAGCGCGGTCGCCTCGTCGTCGGCGTCGAGAAGGGCCGGAAACATCTGGACGGGTGGGCGGAGGTCGCTCCCCGGCTCGAGGGCAAACGTGTAGTCGACCGCGCCGCGCGGGCCGTTCGCGACCTCGGAGTTGGTGAGCGTGAAAACCACGCGCAGCGCCTCCTCACGAAAACAGGGGTACCCCGTTTCGCCCGCAGGGCAGCCCACGCGGTTGGGCACGAAGGTCGCGAGGCCCTCGCCGGTGGCCACGGCGTGCAGCGCCTGCGTGAGGGCCGATTCGTCGCTGATGCGGCCCAGCAGGTTCAGCGAGTCGACGCCCTTGGTGAATAGCCCGGTGTCGGCCGTGAGGTCGACGACGTGGTGATACGGCGCCTGCGACTCCGCGGCTGCGAGCCCAGGAAGCGGGTACTCGCGGACGATGCCGAGACCGAAGCGAACGTCGTCGAACAGCGCCTCAACGTCGGAGATGATGGTCGGAAGGTTGGTTTGGAACTCGAGGATCTCGCTCCGCATCGAAGTGCTAGCGTCGACCAAGAAGTAGATGTCGACTACCGGAAGATCGGCCGTCGCGGGAACGGTAACGTTGCGGCGCGCGTCGTCATTGTCGGGACTGTAAAAGAGGGTACGGAAGATACCGTCGTTCGCGTCACTGCCGTCGCAGGGAGCACGAAACCCAGGCTGGCCGAGGCACTCGTCCGCATCATCCGGAACGCCGTCTAAATCTTCATCGTCGAGGGAGCGGATGCGGTCGATCACGAGCCCACCGCGCTCGTCCGAGAATCGAAGTCCGCTCGAGTTCTCGGGCGTGAGCTCTCCCTCGGTTGGGAAGTCGTTGCTGATCGAACAGTCGGGGAGTCCGGACGAGCATTCACCCGGAGGATCGATGACGGCGTTCTCGCTGTCTTCGATGCCGGTTCCAGCGCACGCCATCGCACCGCACAGGCCGGCGATGGAAGCGGCGCGAGAGATCGGTTTTAGAAGCGAATTCATTGTGAAATAGCTCACATAGGGAAGG
>JBCDFZ010000011.1:0-108900 GCA_039177115.1 Myxococcota bacterium | reverse complement strand
TGCACGCCATGTTCATCGCTAAGAGGATCGAGCCCATGGGCGACGAGCCTGGGTTCCAATCGGTGGCCACCGCCATGGGCACAGTCTGCGCGCGGAAATGCGCGACGGGCGGGCGCTGGGTTTCGTGCAACGTGTAAAAGGCCCCGGGCAAGAGCACCGCGACACTGCCACTTTGTGCCAGCGCGTGGGCATCCACCCCGCGACGGGGGGTGGGCAGCCCGGGGCCCTCCCCGCGTCTCACTTTTTGTGGGCCGACGAGCTCCGACACCCGGAGCCACTCGGCCCTCCCTCCGAGTACGGTGGCCGCGCTGGCTGTGATC
The DNA here is from genome assembly GCA_039177115.1 of Myxococcota bacterium. GTDB lineage: Bacteria > Myxococcota_A > Polyangia > Polyangiales > Houyiibacteriaceae > SG8-38. The sequence goes on along the minus strand of JBCDFZ010000011.1, from coordinate 108,580 downwards.
GGAGGAACGATGAGGAACGCTCACCCCTCGCCCTCATCCGCTCAGCGGTCGAAACGGCCTCACGTCGACTGAACGACGCCATCCTGATCGAGAACGGCCTCCCCATCCTGCCGGGAGCGTGAGGGAGAGTCAGCGCGGGACTCGACGGCGTGCAAAGCAGGAAGGAAACCGGCGAGCGTGCTCATCTCTTCGTGGCAATGAACGGCGAGCTCGCGCCCAAATGACGACCTCGCGAAGAGGCGGCGAACCCACGGAGCGTTGGCGATTTCGACCGGCAGGCGTGTTTGGCCGCGGGGTGCCACGTATCCGAGCCAGAAACGGCTGTGGAGCTCGCAGCCCCAGGGCCGGGGGACCGCCAGGTGCACCATCCGACCGACGTCGACCGGCCAATCCAAGAGGCCCGTCCGCGCGCACACCGCTATGGCGCCGGGCGCCTGTGCGAGCGCGTCCCCTAAGAACTCCGTCGGTGCCACGAAGGAGATGCACAGCTTCTCGAGGCGCCCCCCAATCCGCTCGTGAACGAGGTGCTTCGCACCCACGTGTGTTCCGGGCGACTTGTCTTCCCACGCCATCCAGACGTGATCCCGCGGATGCCAGCGTTTGTAGTGTTCAGGGGTGCGCATGTACTCGCTGAACCACCACTCGATCATCGCGGGCGAGACTCCCGGCATGCGAGTGAGCACCGCCACGTGGAGCATGCCGTTCGGAAGCCGCTCTACCCCGCTGAGGTATGGCAGGGCCTCTGGTTTGAGCAGTGAGGTGACTTGTTCGAACTGCATGTGCGCCTCCGACCGTCCCTACTCCGGAACGAACATCCGCAGGATCATCTCGACGTGCGTTTGGATATAGTCCTCTGAAAACGGATCCAGGCCGGTAGATAACCGTACCTGCGGTGCCAATGCGTACGGCGTGGACACCGCGCCGATGAGCACATAGAACAGGTGACTCGGAGGGCCGGGCGACCGACCCCCTGACGCCTCGATGCCGCGCACCAAGCCTTCGAGCAGCCCACCCATGTGCGCAACGTGCTCTCGCACCAGCCACTCGAGGCGCTCGCTCGGCCCCGTGCCCTCCTGGAGCATGAACCTGTGAAGCTCGGGACACTCGGCGGCAAAACGGACGAACTCGGTGAGCAGGAGTTTGGCGGTGGTGGCGAGGTCGACTCCTTGCAGTCCGGCGAGCCGCGCGGTGAGTCGATCGCGAAGCCGGCCGAAAAGCTGATCGCCCGCTTCCTTCCAGAGAAGGTCCTTGGTGCCGAAGTGATAGGGGACGGCTGACTGGGCGACTCCCGCGCGTGCCGCGATCTCCCCCGTGGAGGCGCCGCTGAAACCCTTCTCCGCGAACTCGTGGATCGCAGCTTCGACCAAGCGGGCACGCGTTTGGATCGTGCGGCGCTGCGGCTTTCGGACGGCGGCGTTTCTCGACATGTAAACATTTTAGGTTGACCTAACTAAAACTGCAAGTTATTTAGTTCGATCTAACTAAGAATGGCGGCTCAGGAGGCCCGAGCCTCCTCGAAGGAGACGGAGCAATGCAGAAGACGACGAGCACCCCCCGGACGCAGGACAGGCTAGGCGCGGAACAGACAAGCAGCTGCAATCCTTGGCTTTTTACCCATCCACTGCGAACGCTTGCAACCTTGGGAGCCGCCTGCCTATCCCTCGCAGTCGGCTGTGGAGACGCCGCGAGCAATGACACCCCGGACGAGGACCTGCCCCCGCTGGTCATCCGCGACATCGAAGACATCCGGGACGACGTCATCGTGGAAGACGACGTCGCGGTGGTCGTTCGCGACGGCACGCGGCTTTCGGCACGCGTGTTCCGCCCCGCGAGCGAGGGGCGCTTCCCGGTCATCATGATGATGACCACCTACGGGAAGGACCGAGGCCCCGACGAATACCCGCAGGCCATCACGTTCGGAGAGCGCCCCGATTTCCAATCCGGATCCATCACCGTGAGCGAGTGGACGTCTTGGGAGGCGCCTGACCCGGCGACCTGGGTGCCCCTCGGCTACGCCGTAGTGTATCTCGACGTGCGCGGCTACCTCGCCTCCGAAGGGGACGCGAGCCTGCTGAGCCCGGAGGACGGCGAAGACTTTTACGACGCCATCGAGTGGGCCGGCGCGCAGTCGTGGAGCAACGGCAACGTCGGGCTCTTGGGTGTATCGTACCTCGCAATCTCCCAGTGGGTCGCGGCAACCACAAACCCGCCGAGCCTGAAAGCGATTGCACCGTGGGAAGGGCAGACCGACGCCGTGCGTGAGGTGCTCTACCACGGCGGCGTCCCCGAAACCGCGTTCGTCGACTTCTGGATCAATCGCGTAAACGGGCTCGCCAACACGCCGCCTCTTCCGGCCGACCTTCTGCTGAGCCTCCACCCCGACATGCCGAGACTGCTCCCCTTCCTACCCACGTTCGGCATTGGGCTGGAGCAGGTCACGGCCCCCGCGTTGATTTGCGCCTCGTGGTCGGATCACGGGCTCCACACGCGAGGCTCGTTCGAAGCCTACAAGACGATCCCGTCGGACCAGAAGTGGATCTTCAACCACGGCCGCGCGAAGTGGGATGTCTTCTACAGCGACGAAGCCATCGCCGCGCAGAAGCAGTTCTTCGACCATTTCCTGAAAGGCGAAGACAACGGCATGGACGACGTGCGGTCGGTCCGTCTCGAGGTGCGGGAAACCATCAATGAGCATCAGGTGCGCTACGAGGACGAGTGGCCAGTCGCGCGCACCGAATACACGGCGCTCTACCTCGACGGCGACTCCGGCACGCTCAGTGAAGACGCCCCGGGTAGCGAGGCGGAAGCGGAGTACGCCCCGCTCTCGGAATCCGCGACATTCACGATCACGTTCGACGAAGACACCGAGCTCACCGGAAACATGAAGCTCAAGCTCTGGGTCTCGACGACCGAAGGCACCGACATCGACCTCTTCGTCGGCATCGAGAAGCTCGACGCCGAAGGGGAGCCGGTTCACTTCCACGGCAAGGCCGGCTTTGCAGAGACCCCTGCCGCGCTCGGCTGGCCCCGCGTCTCGGAGCGCGCGCTCGATGAAGAGCGCTCCACGCCGTGGCAGCCGTGGCTATCGCACGACAACCCGCAGCCGCTCACGCCGAACGAAATCGTCCCCGTGGAGGTCGAGATCCTGCCGAGCAGCACGCTCTTCCGGGCGGGCGAGTCGCTCCAGGTGATCGTTCAGGGCCGGGACCTCTTCGAGCATCCGTCCCTTGCCCACGATCATTCAGACGACGTCAACCAGGGCACCCACTCCATCTACACAGGCGGCGAGTACGACTCGCATCTGCTCGCGCCCGTGGTTCGCTGAGCGGAGGCTCGGCCGGCAGCGTTACGCAGCGGTTCGGAATAGGTTCTCTCGCCAGCAGGTTCCGCGGGTAGACCTTCGAGAACAGGAGTAGGCTTGGCCCTGGCGATGCGCGCAGAAGCTCAACATCGGTTGGATGTCGTGTCCGAGATCCCGGTCGTCGACCTCGATCGCTGGTCACGCTCTCCGGCGGACCGAGACGCGCTCGCCCGGGAAGTGCGCGACATTTGTCATCACGTGGGTTTTCTCGCGGTGGTGAACCACGGGATTCCCTCACGCTTTCTCGTTTCGATGTTCGACATGATGGCGCGGCTGTTCGCCCTCCCCGAGCCGCAGAAGCGCCTGATAGACAAACACCGGTCGCGTCACTTTCGGGGATGGGAGGCGGTCGGCGCCGAGCGCACGAACAACCGCCCCGACATGCGCGAGCAGGTCGACCTGTGGTCGGAACACCCCGCGCGGGCGGCAGATGTCGAACCGCCGTATCTGCGACTCTTGGGACCCAACCAATGGCTGACGGACGACATCGCCCCGGGCTTCGAGAGCCTCAGCCGGGAGTGGTTCGACCGCGCAGGTGCGCTCGCGTCGACCCTGCTCAGCGTCATGTCGCGAGGACTCGGCCTCTCGGACGGCTACATCAACGACCTGTTCGGACACGAAACGATGTCGCTGACCAAGCTGATTCGCTACCCGGCAACCCCACCCGGGGCAGCCGGGGTCAACGCCCATCACGACACCGGGTTCCTCACTGTGCTCGCCCCGGGACCCACCCCCGGACTCGAGATCCAGAACGCCGCGGGACATTGGTTTCCCGCACAGCACGTCGACGGGTCCCTCATCATCAATCTCGGCGAGATGCTCCAGGGCATGACGGGGAAGTACTTCGTCGCAACCGCACACCGGGTGATCACCACCGAGGAGCGATACTCGATGGCGTACTTTCACGGCCCGTCGCTGGACATGCGCAACGAGCTCCTACCACTCGATCGCTCGTACTTTACGGCCGTCGCTGCAAGCCCCAGGCACTCCGGCGCGGGTTTCATGGCGCGAAAATTCGAAACGGAAGCCGGGATTGGCGACATGGCGTCCGCCTACAAGCCCTCCGTTTACGGCGAGCAGCTTTGGAACTATTTCGAACGGAGCTATCCGACGATCATGCGGCGCCACTACGGCCGAGCCGCCGAGGCTTCGCGCCCGACCGTGGGTGCGTCAGACAACGGCGCGGCGACCTGACGGCTCGGCCGTCCTGCGATAGCCTTCGGAGGTGTCTCGCGGACCCGAAGGCCCCACGCGCGTCGTCGGCCTGGACGTCGCGACTCAGCCCCGAAACGTCGGAGTCGCGCTCTGCCAGGCGAGCGCAAAGAAAGTCGTGGTCGAGTCGGTGGCCCTCGGCGAAAGCTGGGCACAGATCGACGAGGAAGTCGCTCGGTTCGTCGAGGACAGCGCGCTGGTGGCTCTAGACGCCCCGCTCGGATGGCCGGCCACCATGACGTCGGCGCTCGCCCACCATCGCGCTGGACAGGGCCTCCCGGGAACGCCCAATGCCGTTTTTCGGCGCAGGACTGACGATGTCGTTGCGGAAGCCCTAGGGAAGCGGCCACTCGACGTGGGTGCGGACCGCATCGCTCGCACGGCGCACGCGGCGCTCGCTTTCCTCACGAGGCTCCGCGGAGCCAGGGGGCTTGCCGTGCCGCTCGCGTGGCAAGCAGGGACCGCCGAGGGAGTGTCGGCAATCGAGGTGTACCCCGCGGGCACCCTGGCTGCGCGCGGCCTTCCATCGTCCGGCTACAAAGGGGCCACTGTGAAGGCCGCGTCCGCCCGACGCGCGATCATTGACGGCCTCGGCGGGCAGGTCCACGCAGAGGCGTCGACGTTTGAGCGCATGGAAGAAAGCGACCATGTCCTCGACGCGGTACTCTGCGCCGTGGCGGCCTTCGACTTTCTCGAAGGTGAGACGATCGAACCAGACGATCGCGAGTTGGCTGAACGCGAAGGTTGGATCTGGGTGCGGCGACCTTGAGCGGCGCGAGTCTTCGCGACACGCTACGGGTCCCGAAGGAACCAAGATCGCTTGCCCGAAGGACCGGAAATAAGGCGCGCAGCAGACAAGATCGCGCGAAAGCTCCTGGATCGGGTGATCGAGGAAGCTTCGTTCGGCTTACCTCGCCTTCGCCCCTTCGAGCGCGAACTCAGCGGGCAGCGCGTGACGAAGATCGATACGCGCGGCAAGGCGATGCTAATTCACTTCGAGAACGCGCTGTCGCTCTACTCGCACAACCAGCTCTACGGTCGCTGGTACGTTCGGGCGCGCGACAGCTATCCGAAAACCAACCGCTCGCTCCGCGTTGCGCTCCACACCGCCGAAAGCAGCGCCCTACTCTACAGCGCGTCCGACATCGAAGTGCTCGACGGGTCCGGAGTCGCCGCGCACCCGTTTCTGAGCAAGCTCGGCCCGGACATCTTGGACGAGGACGTATCGCGGTCGGACATCCTCGAGCAGCTCCGGAGCCCGCGTTTTCGAAACCGCTCCACCGGCTCTCTTTACCTCGACCAGGCGTTCGTGGCCGGCATCGGAAACTACCTTCGCTCGGAGATTCTCTACGCCGCCCGGGTGCACCCCTCCCAAAAACCGTCGCAGCTCACCGCCGCCCAACAGCGACGTCTCGCGGAGCAAACGCTCGTGATCGGAAACCGCGCCTACGAAACCGGGGGCATCACAAACGCGCCGCGTCTCGTGAACCGCCTCAAGAAGCAGGGTCTCAAGCGTCACCGCTATCGACACGCGGTCTTCGGCCGAGCCGGACTCCCCTGCTACCGATGCAGCTCACCGATCGAGAAAACGACCGTGGCCTCGCGTCGACTCTACGTGTGCCCCGCCTGCCAGGGTGTCTAGCGCAGGCCACGGACGGCTCGGCTCACACCTTCGCGTCCACGCCGTGCACGACCTTGAGATAGGTCGCGAACTGGTCCTGCGCGAGCTCGTCGTCTTGGAGCGGGTATTCAGCGCCCAGTCGATGGGCCGCTGCGAAGCCCGAGATCGTGGCCACCTCATGCGTGTTGGCGAGCGTCCACGAGCCCGCATAGTAGGTATTTGAACGGCCCTGCAGAAAGCGTAGCCACGGAACCACGCGCACGTAGTGCTGCCAGGTGTGAGAGAACTGCGTCCACGGTTTCTCGAAGAGGACCTTCGACCGATCGATCTCGTCGATCGTCCATCGATCGCGGTCGGTGTGCCGATCCAGGAATATCGTCTGATAGACGGGCGACTCGAGCTGAGGCTGATAGTGCGAAAGATCGAAAGACATCTCGATTCGATCGGACGCGTCCGGATAGGTGCGGATGAAGTACTGGTCGCCACGCGCGTCGTCGAGCTCGTAGTACCGATTCATATACGTGCGGTCGGTGTGCGTGACCGTGATGTCGTAGAAGTACTGGACTGCACCGAGCACAGACCGTTCGAGTGTGCTCGGATCCCGCAGCACGCTCAGCGCAACGTTCGCAGGGCACGCGAAGATGAGCGCGTCGAACCGCTCCTCTCGCCCTTGCGCGTCCCGCACCCTCACACCGCCGCCTTCAGGCCGTTCAACAGAGGCCAGCTCGCGGCCTAGGTGGACTCGGCCGTTTCCTGTCCCCTCGATGGACTCGCCGAGCCGACGGTAGATCTCTCGCAGCTGATCAAACGCGAACATCGGTGGCCGCTGCGCGAGCAGTCGCTCCGGATCGAAGTCGAACAGCCGGAGCTTCTCGTCGTGAAAGACGCGCGCGATCAGCGCTGCGGACACACGGCTCGTCTGGTTTCCGGTTCCGAAGAAGAGCGCCGCAAGCGGATAGAGCATGTGGTCGCGGAAGTCTGGAGAGAAGCGACCCGCCTTGAGCACCAGTCCAATCGGAAGAAGCGCCGAGAGCGGTTCGAGGCGATCGATCCAGCGAAGTAACGCACCGAACCGGCGGATGTCCGCGTGCAGGCGCTCGACGAGCGGGGTGACGGCGCTGTTGTTCCACGCGGTAGCGCCCTGCCCGAAAGAGACACGAAAATCGACCGGGCGGGGCGCGATGCCAACCTGCTCGTGAAGCCAGAGCGTGTTTCGGTACGTGGGACTTCCCCCCTGCACGCCGTCGTTGATCCAGATGTCGCCCTGCCCCTCGATGGAAACGGTTTCACTGGTCGCGACGCCACCCGCCTGCGGCGCGCTTTCCCAGAGCTCCACGTGGAAGCCCGGCTGACGTGCGAGGCTCCATGCTGCGGCCGTGCCCGCGGCCCCGCCGCCGACCACGAGAACACGCTTCCGCGCATCAGAGCGCATCGCTCGGGCTCCCTTCGCTGCCCGCGACAACGCTGCTGACGTAGATTGGCGACGACCACGCGCGCTCTTCCGTCAGGCTCAGGCAGTCGTCCGACCACTCGGTGCGGTAGCCGCCGTAGCAGGGTTCGCAGCGTCCCTCCGAGTCGCATCGAAGCCCACCTGCGTTGACTGCTGCCGTGGGCTCCTGAATCGCACGCACGTAGTAGAGCACCTCGCGTTCGCTTCGAGCGAACTCCGGATCCTCGAAGTTCACTTCGCAAATCTCGCTCTCGGCGGGACAGGGAAGCGTCAGCCAGGGGTCGTCGATCAGCGTGTCGACGGCCTCTTCGGCTTCGAGTTGGCGGCGAATCCGAACTACCTCCACTCTGGTAATCCGACGGCGCAGGTCAGACGGGTGGTAGCACTCACCCGCGCACACGTGCTCGATGCGGTCCGCGCCGAGCGCCTCGACGACGCTGTCGGGGCACCCTGGCTTCTGCACGAACGCCCCTGCCGCTCGCACGGAAAACGTCGGGTTGCCCTCGACGGAGACTTCGCTCCCCATGGGCATGCGTCGGCCGCCGTCGACCAGGTCGAACCAAAGTAGGATTCGATCGCCGGACGTTCCGTACACCTCACGGCTCATCAGCGAATCCCAGATTCCCTCGCGCGTTCGCGTCGGAGTATGCACGGCCACGAGCCCTCCGGTCATGAAGAACGAAGCCTGCCGCTCGACCCAGATGGTCTTGAAGGGAGGCATGGCGGCCACGTCTTCCGGCGTGAGTCGGACGGACTCTTGGGTCTTATCGGGCAAGCCGAACGTTCGACGCTGCCACGTCTCGTTGATCGTCCCGCGAGCCTCCGTCATGCGATGGCGCGCGAACTCCTTGTACCCCGTGCCCGGTCGAGCCGCGTGGTTGTCGCTCGACGCCATGAAGCCAAGGGTTGCGTGGCGGGGTTCCCCGTCCTCATCGAAGTGCCCTTTGGCCAAGATGTACTGCGCGGAGCCGCCAGGCCTGTGGAGAAAGGCGGGGCTGAAGCAGTCCTCGCACTGCCCGCAGCTGCCCCATTCCGCAAGCGTCGTGCCGGGGAGCGTCGCATGGCCCGCCGTGCCCGCCTGCAGGTAGTTGAGCCGAGCATCCGCGACGGCTACCTCGCACTCCGCGGTGTTCGGGTCTTCGCAGCGCGAGCGAACGATCTCGCCGGCACGCCAGCAGCAGGCCTCGAAGTCCTCGTCGGGGGCAGGACAGCGAAGTGTTTGGCCGTCCCTCTCGAGAGGGCGGTAGGTTCGGTACTCCTCCGCGTTCCCGTGCCCCGAAAACACCTCGATGAGACGCTGTCGGCGCGGATCGTCTTGTTCAGGCGCCAGCTGTTTGTCCCACACGTACTCTCGCGGCGTGTAAAAGCCCCAGGTCGTTCCGTGGGGAATCACGAGTGCCGGGAAGCCCCATTCGTCCAGCTTTCGAAACAGGTCGGACGGCGTCGGCGCGACCTCTCGGCAATCGACCGGAAGCTCGGGCGACGAAGCGTCGGAGTCGCACGCGGGCAATCCCATCACCTCGCGCACATGCGCGATTACGTCGCTGTACGGCTCGAAGTCCGGGAAGGCGTAGAACGGAAGCTGGATGTTGATGAGCAGCGTCTTCCAGTTGCGAAAGTTCCGATCGACGAGTCCGGGCGCAGAGATCGGACGGCTCGGAAGCCGCGCGTCGTCTTCGCCTCGATAGATGACGTTCTTGTGGCCGTAGTGGGTTTCGGGCGTGAGCCCAACCTGCGACCATTCAAATCCCGTAAACGCGACCACATCGGGTTGATCTGGGTCGGCGACCCGATTGCATTCGCGCACCGACTCTCGAACCATGTCCCAAGTGCGCGGGACCAGCGCCTCCGCGTGGTCGGTGAGCGCGTAGAAGTCCAGCTGGGAGCAGAACCTCGCGAAGTCGCATGCGTCCGCTGGAGGATGCACACCTTCCCCTCCGAGAAGCGGCAGGCTCTGCTGGAACGCGTCAACCGACAGCGTGGTGTGAACGTGCAGGTCCCCGAACAGGATGTGGCCCCGGTCGGACTGCTCGGCAGCGACCCGCTGCTCGAGTAGCGCGTCGTCGAGGGCCGTCGGCGTCGGTTCGCCGTCTTGCTGCGGCTCCCCCCGTCCCAGCACGAACCAGAGCGCGAATGCCGCGAGGCCGGCCGTGGCCAGCAGCGCCCAGAGGGCGGTTTTCACCCGTCTCATCGCCGGAGACATAGGGCCTCTGGCCGGCATGTCTAGATTTTGTCCAGAAAAAGAGGCTTGACGATGAGCGAAAATGACCCCTGTTCAGGTTATGTCTAGGTTACGGGTGCGGAAGGAAGGGGCAGCGCGACTGCTCGGTCGCCACAGCGCGCGGGTGCTGCGATGAGAGAAGGAGTGCGACGGCCCTCTTTCGCCGTCCTCGGCCCCACGCCGGGAACCGTTTTCGTCACTGGCAAGGGCGGCGTTGGCAAGACCACTTTCGCAACCGCTCTCGCAGCTGCCGCGGCTAGAGTTCACGGCCAGGCGGTCTACGTCGAGTTCAGCGACGGCCAGAGCGGCCGCCGCGCGGGCATCAGGCGCGAGTCGGATGTGGAGCACGTGGTGCTCGATTTGAGAGATGCCGTCCTCAAAGCGGCCGAGGAGCTCTTCGGTTCGAAGCGCATCGCGCGGTTTGCGCTCGGCAATTTCGCGATGAAGCCGCTCATCAAGGCGGCTCCCGCTCTCCGCGAGCTTGGGGTCCTCGAACTCGCACGCCAGGTCGTGGTCAACCGACCAGGAGTACCGGTCGTGTTCGACATGCCGGCGTCGGGGCACTGCGTGGGGTGGCTGAAGACGCCCGGACAAGTCAGGAAACTCGCCGCGCACGGCCCCCTTCATTCACTCTGCGCCAGGCTCGAGGACCAACTGCTGTCGCCGTCGAAGGCCTCCATGGTGGTCGTCACGCTGCCGGAGCGGCTCGTACTTTCCGAAACACTGTTGCTGAACCGCACGCTGGAGGACGAGGTCGGCCTGCCGGTTGACCGGATCATCGTCAACCGGGTCCCGCCCGCGCCATCCGAGCAGGCCCTGACGGACGCAGCACGCTTGGCGGCGCTTCCCGGCCCCGAAGGCGCCGCGGCGGCTCAACTCGTGGAGCGGCTTGCCGCGGACCTCGAGGCACGAGAAGACGCGCTCGCCATCGTCCGCGAGGCGGCAAGCGGCGCCGAATCCTGGTCGGAAACTAGGCCACCCGTGTTTGTTCCGTTGTCTGCGTCCGACCCCGACGTACCGACGCTCGCTACCCAGCTGATGGATCGGAGGGCCGCTTGAAAGACCCCACGGTCATCGTCTGCGCCGGAGGCGGCGGCGTAGGCAAGACGACCACATCGGCTGCCCTGGCCTTGGCCGTTGCGAGAAGTGGCGCCAGGGTTCTGGTCATTAGCCTCGATCCGGCGAGACGGCTCGGAGACGCACTCGGCGTACGACTCGGCAGTGAGCCGTCCGAACTCACCGTCGACTCTGGAGACGGCGCGCTGTTCGGGCTGATGCCCGACCCCAACACCGCGCTGACCGCTTTCGCGACGATCCTCTTCGCCGAGGACCTGTCGGCAATCGACCGCTTGAAGCGCAACCGCGTGTACGCCGCGCTCGATGAATCCGTGCCGGGGCTACACGAACTCGTGACGATGCACGTCGCGCTCCAGGCGGTGGGCGAGCTTCAAATCGACACCGTGGTGATCGATACGGCGCCTTCTCGCCATGCGATCGATTTCATCGACTACCCACGACGACTCGCCAAGCTGCTTCGAAGCCGCGCTGTAGGCTGGCTCGCAAGGATCGGGTCAGGGGCAGAATCGGCTCCGCGCAACCGAATGGGTCGCGTCGAGCGGCTTTTGACCGACGCGGTAGGCCCCGCGGTGCGCGACGCGGCCGGCCTCTTTGCCGAGCTCGCTAAAGCACGCGACCGATTCCTCGAGTTGAACGAGCAGGCCGGCCGCCTGCTCTTCGGCCCCCAAACCAAGTATCTTTTGGTGGCGGCCCCAACCTCCGCGGCGCGAGAAGACGTTCACTACCTCGTGAAGAAGCTGCGGGGCCTCCGGCTGCGCGCCAACGCCGTGATTCTCAACTCTGCCTACGTCGTGGATTCGGGCTGGATCGAACGACTTGAGAATACCGAGAGAAGCACGGAGGCGATTCGCAGCGCGCTTGCAACGATTCGTGACGAGCAGCGCACTCGAAGGCGGGCGGCAGACCGGCTGTCGGACTCCATTGCTCTTCAGCATCCCAGGCTTCCACAGGTGCGCCTGCCTCGCGTGGAGATCAGGGAGCCCCGCGAGATCGTGTCGAGGCTCGCTCTCGCGATCGAACGAAGCGGCGGCCCGGCGCTTTGGGACCCGCCCGAGAGACAGCGCAGGGCCGACCGGCTCCGCTCCGATGCCGTGGAGCAGGCGGCTCACGAGCGCGACGCTCAGGCTTCCTTGGCGGTGTGACCCGGCGGGCGACTCAGCAGCAGGGTGTGCCGACGCAGTCTCCACCGCAGAAAGACCCACCGCAGCACACCGACCCCACGATGCACGCCGATGGGCACGACGAGTTGCAGCGACCTTCTTCACACGAGAGGTTTCCCGTGCCGAAGGGGTCGGGCCCGCAGACGTCGCCCGCAGCGCACGGGCACCCAAGCGTGCCCTCCACGCAGACTTCCACGATCGAACACCAGTCGCCGTAGGGTCGGTCACTGATCTCGAGGGTAGAGCACTCCCAGCCCACGCCCGCCGGAAGCGCCCGGAAGAACGACTCGCAGTCCTCCGCGGACTCGCACTCTTCGGGCTGGCAGAAGCCGTTGGCGCAGCTGCCGATGCACTCGCTCGCAAACCCCAGACCGCAGTCGGTGAACCCCGTGTTTCCGCACTCACTGCCGTCTGGGAGCGTCCGTTCGAACCCGAGCTGGTCTGCGACGCACTGGTTCTGCAAGCCCCCGGCGCCCGTGGTGGGGCTGCTATCGCCGCAGCCGAGCGCGAGGAGTGCTGCAAGTAGGAGCGTTGGGTGTTTCATTTGCCGTCAGTGTACATGCTTGCTCCGCCCGCCGTGTCGTCGCAAGCGACGGTTCGGCATTTGCGCGACTGACGCTGTCCACGACAGACAGGCAGCTCGCGCACTAGATGCGCGTCGGGCTCGCGCGGCCTCACCAGTCGTGTTCGCCGGCCCGAGGCAAACGAATCTGCGCGGTATCGATTCGGTAGCAGTCGAAGAGAGCCGACACCGTGTCGAACAGCTGTCGCGTCTGCGAGAGGGTCACGATCCCAGCTTCGAAATAGGTGTCCGCGAACCAGGTTGTGGCGAGAAAGTAGTCGAGAGGGTTCGCCATCTCGGTGAGCCGCAGGTATTGGTACTCGTAGGCGTGACGGGCGAGCGCCAGATACGGACCCACGCCCTCTTCATCGACTAGCGGGCGGACGTTCGCGCGGGCATACGTCTCCATCTCGGCCTCCGAAAGGAACTCGCGCGCCAAGAGATTGGCTTGGTAGTCGCCCACCCGCTGAAGGGGCAGGTCTCCGAGGTGGCAGCCGTCCTCCATCAGAAGGCCCACCTCACGGTCAGCGGTCGCCCGGAGCGCTTCGGGAGCGTTTGCCACCAGGTCGTCGAACGCATCGACTAGCCGCCGGTGGTGCTCCGCATGCGCCTCCTCGAGCTCGGCGGGCACGTGGACGACCCCGGCTTCGGCTGCGAGGTGACCCCATTCGTGAACCGTTCGCGCGCCGACGAGCAGTCGATGATAGGGAGGCGCCTCCTCGGCGAGGGTTTGCAGGCCCGGCTGGACGAGGCTGTATGCGATCTTCCGATGCTCAGCGTGCAGAAAGATCCCGTCTCCCTGGTCCAGGCCGTCGTCCGGAAACACGAGTGTATTCGGGTCGACGAGCGCCGACAGGAACGCCTTCGAGTGGCGGTCGATGACAGTCCAATCCTCACGCAGACTCGCGAGCGCCGCAGGAGCTCCTCCCTCGAGCACAGCGCGAAGACTCGCCGTGTCGCCCGGCTCGTCGGAGTTCCAGAGTGCCCCGCCAAACTGATCGGTCACGAGGAGCTTCGGCGCGTGATCGGCAAGCCAGGCGAGGACACCGTCGACGTCGAGGCCGGAGGACGACTGCTGACCCTGAAAGTACCGGTAGGTTGCGTTGTGGGCCTCCGCCAAGAACGACTTGGCGATCGTTTGACAGGTCGCCTGGTGGGTTTCCGGAACGTCCAGGCCGGCAAAGGCAATTCGGGCCGTGGGGTCGTTCGACGAACGCGTCTTGCCGAGCTGATCGTGAGCGAACGAGTCGAGCTCTGGCATCAGCGCACCGAGGGCGCGGAAGGCCTCCGCGTCGGGACGCGTCGAAACGGAACAGCCTTGCGCGAACGCGGAACGCTCCTCGGGCGTGCGCTCGAGGAAGTACCCGAGGTTGTGCAACCACGTCACCCCGGGATCGCCAGTGGCCGCCAGGCGCTCGACGTGAGCGAACTGATAGGTGCCAAACTCGACGTTCGATCGCTCGGCGTCGAAGTCACTCTCGTAAAGAAGCCAGCTCGTCTTGACGAAAGGTAGGTAGTACGGACGCGTCTCGTCCTGGTTTTGAACGATGCAAACGTTGGCCGCTCGAGGAGCACGCCAGCAGTCCGGCGCCTTGTCGGCCAATTCCGACGCCCGCTCGAAGTAGCAGGCGAACGCCGTGTTGAAGCGACCGATCCAGAGCTCCGAGACCCCTCGTCGGCCGACGAGGAGGTTGGCGAACGCGGAGGTGATTCCTGACGCCGTGAGGTGCTCGGCCGGAATCACGAACAGCTTGGGCGAGGCCAGGCAGAGCTCGACCAGCGACGACCTCACCCCGTTGCAATCCGTTGCCTCCCCCACGTCACTAGGGTACCCAGTCTCGAGATCAAGGGCCAAGCCGCCAAGCCTCCGCAGCTTCACCTCTCGCCCGCAGCTCCCTTCGCGAGCGCCCGGTTCTTCCCTTGTGCGGTCCGCCTGCCGTTCTACGCTCGAGGCGCGGCATGGCGTTTCCTGTTCACGTCGAGGAGATCGGACCCGAGTGGCTCACGGCGGTGCTTCGCGCCGAGGGGGTCCTCGCCCGGGCCGCGGTCACCTCCGTGAGTCGCGAACACGTCGGCGAAGAAGCCGGTTTTCTGAGCACGGTAGGGCGCTGCCAGCTGACCTACGACAGAGCCGAGCCCGGCGCACCCACGTCCGTGGTGGTCAAACTGCAGCCCGACGTCGCGGAGTACGCCGAAGCGGAGAGCGAGCTACACGCCTTTACCCGCGAGGTTCGGTTCTACCGAGAGGTGGCGCCCACCGTGCCGCTCCGGGTCCCGCGCGTCTACGCGACCCCCGAGGCAGGGGAGCGTATCGCGCTGGTCATGGAGGACCTGAGCTTTGCGCGCCTCGGCGATCAAGTTGCGGGGATCCACACCGACCAGGTGATTGCCGGGGCTCGGGCGATCGCCCGCCTCCAGGGCCAATACTGGGACAACGAGGCCCTCAACCAGCTGAGCTGGATGCCGTTCAAAGATCATTTCGATCTCGATTTCGCCGACAAGTGGCCGCATTTCCTCGATGTTTATCGAAAGGAGCTGTCCAACGAAGGTCGTCGAGTGGGAGACGCGCTGTGCAGCCAAATGCCGGAGGTGGCGTCCCGCATCGAGTCGCGGCCAAAGACGCTGGTCCACCAAGACCTCCGCGCGGACAACATGGCGTTCGTCGATGGACCCGACGGAGAGGAGCCCATCATCTTCGACTGGGCAGTGGCCGTCCGCAGCGTCGGCGCCTACGACGTGGCTCGGCTCCTCGGCGGAAGCGAGCCCACGCGGGAGCGTCAGGGGCACCAGCTCGAGGTGATCCGGGCCTGGCACGACGAGCTGGTCGCCTCCGGGGTGCACGACTACACCCGGGCCGATGCCCTCCTCGACTTCCGGCTTGGCGCTCTTGCCGTTCTTGCGATTCCCGTACATTTCTGCGCCGACCCGCCGGAGCCGGGCACACGCTCCGACGCGCTGTTTCACGCGATTGCTTCGCGGCTATTCGCGTCTGTCGTGGAAATCGACGCCATGGCGGCGCTCGACTGAACCTCTAAAACGAAAGCCCGACCCGAAAGACGCCCTGGTTGAAGGCCAGCCTCGTCGAGTTGGTTTTCCACTGGGTTCGCATGTATCCGAACTCGAAAATCAGGCCGAACCGGCGGCCCATGATGAGCCGGGCCCCGGGCATGAAGCCGATGTTCCAACCGGCGGTGAACTTGTCGTCTCCGGGCCCTCGATACGCCTCGCGTAGAAACACCAAGGAAACCCCGCCGTGAACGAGCCCGTAGAGCTCCACCCTCTTTCGACGTCCTCGCACGCCGCGAATCTTCAGAAACGGATCGATGTCGAAGACCGGCTGACGCTTGATTCCCGAGTTCTTGGGTCGCACGGTGTAGACGCTGAACGCCGGCCCGAGCGAGATCCGTTTGGCGACCGGGATGTCGAACCGGAGCTCGCCTCCCAAGGAGGGGTCGGCGTCGAGCCGTTCATCGTCTCCGCTGATGTCGAAGCGAATCCCGCCAGGCGCAACCCGAAAGATGAGGTCCACGTGGGAATCCGACGCATCCGCACGCGCGGACGGCGTGGGTGCCAGGCCACCATGGACGGCGGCGACCACCAAGACTGCAAGGATTGGACGACGCACTGTTGGGAGAGGATACCCAAGCTCACCGGAAGCACGAAGAACCCGGCGTTCGTCGGGCAGGCCTAGTAGGCGGGGCAGCCCGCGAGCCGCTACTCCAACACGTCGACCTGAGGTTCGATCACCTGTTGCCAGGTCGGCCGGTTTTGCCAGTGAATGTCGGCAGGGCCCGACAGGCCGAACGCCGTGTGGCTGATGGCATCGTCCGCCTCGAGCGTGGGGTCCCAGGCATCCATGTCGGTGCCGAGAGCCGCGATTGTGTCTTGAATGCTCGTGACCAGCGCGGCGCGGCAGTCGGCGAGTTCTCCGGTACCCGCGCACTGGAGCTCCCGATACGGCGCGGTGGTCTCGCCGAGGGCCATGTCGAGCACGCGACGCATGTAGCTGTAGTATCCGCCTTGGAAAGCCGACCCGTTGGCGCCAGGGGCATTATGGCGTCCGCCGGTCGCAATGCCCGCGTCCTCCATCTCGGTGAGCTGTGGGAGCACGGCATCAATCATGGGGTCCCACCATGCATCCATGAAGGCCACGGCATCGCGGTCTTCGTACTCGAGGCCCGCGGGATTCAGTGGAGGCCCGTCGCGATCGCGTCGCATCGCCCCGAGGTCGTTTGGCCCGTTCTCAACCCAGTCTTTCATCAGCTGAATGACCTCCTGCTCGAAGGCCGTCAGGTCGCTCACGTCGTCGAGCACGGCAAACACCTTTGGCAGCACCTGCTCGGCGCGAAGATCGGTCGTCCCCGCGTCCATCATCGCATCGACCATGCTTGCTCGATCGTGCCCGGGGTTCCCGTCCTGCGCGCGATGGGCGACCAGGCGGGTCTCCAGCATGTCGGATCGATAGATGACTCCGTAGGAAGTTTGTCCGTCCGACGCCCAGAACCCAGGCGCCTGCGCGTTGTTCCAGTTGATGAAGTAGTTCGAGGCGGGGTTGGCCTCACGCGGATGGGCGTCAAACGCGAGGAAGTTGTCCCACGCGAAGTCCGGGTTGGCCCGGCCCGTCCCGGTTTGTGCCCAGTCGAACTCGCCTGTGCCCCACTGAGGGAGGTCCGGGTGAATGCCAGCGGCACGGGTCGGTAAGAGCGCCGAGTTGAAGTACGCGATGTTGCCCGCATCGAGGTAGAACCAGTTGAACGTGCCCGTGATCTCGTTGAAGACCTCGAAGAAGCTCTCGGGGTCGGTTGCCTCGTTTCGGCTCACCTTGACGAACGCTCCGACGGAGTCGGCCTCGCCGAAGAACGTCGTTCGCTGAATCGCGAGCGCGACCGGCTCACCGTCGACCGTGGCCGTCGCGAACACCGGCCCGTAGTCGTCTGCGCGAACGATGTTTCGCGTCACCTTCTGATCGGGCCCGGGCGTCGTGATGTTGGTTTCCGCCGTCCATTCGTCGGTGCGAACCAGCATAGGGGTACACTCGCCTTGGTAGAGGTAGTGCCTCGAGTCGCGGGTGGGTTCCGAGTCGTCGGGCTCGCAGAGCCTCAGCACCCGGACGTCGATGATGTCGTTGCCCGCCGATGTCGCGCTGAACGCGAAATCGACGCCGCGTCCGATGATGGGGTACGGCAGACCCGCGAAGGTTACCCCGCGGTTGTGAACGCCCGCACCGTGCTGCGCGAGCTCCATCAGGAGCTGGGGAGCGGTGTAGCCGGTTTGTGGGCCGAAGACGGCAATCGGAAAGCCCGACTCCGTTTCGCTCCCCGCGGCAACGATCGCGTTCGACATCGCGGTCGGGAAGGTGCCCTCAGCCAAAGCGAGCGCAATGCCTTCGACGCGCTGGAGAGCGTGCTCCCGGACACGTTCGAGCTCTTGGGCGTCGACGGAACAGGTCAGCACCGTCGAGCCGTAGTCACGGGGAGCGCTGAGCGACGCCGCCTGTAGGACGCCAGCCGGCACTGCCGCGTTTGCCATCACCACCGCGTCGTCGACGACGTCTTCGCGATAGTTCGGGCACTCGACGTCATCGCCGGTCGCCATCTCTGGCGCGACGCAGTCTTCGATCAAGAGAAGCTCGAAGTTCTCCTGGCTCCCTGCATCGAGCAGAACGGCACCCGGATACTCGTCGGCAAAGCCGTCCGCGAGTGGACACGCATCCTCGTCGATGGTCGGCGGCGACTGGGTCGCAAAAACGACCTCGGTGGTATTCGGCCTCTCCGGATCATCCGCCTGCCGAGTGTCACGCCAGAGGCCACAGGCTGTACCGCTCTCGCCTGGGTAGAGGTCGGCGAGGCCCGTGATGAGCCGTGACTGTTGATCTTCACGCCCGCCGCCGACGGCGAACTGCGAAAAGACCAGCGTAACGGTCGAGATCACGTCGCGCGCCGTGAACGGGAGCAGCTCGACGTCGAGGAGAGCATATTCGACAGGGATCGCCTCGGCTCCTGGGGCACCGCTTTGAATGTCGCTAATGTACTGATTGATGCCCGCGACGTACGCCATGACGTCCTCGGTGGCCTGCTCGCCGTCTACGCCGAGGCGGTCCGCGAGCTGGTCGATCTGGGCCTGTAGCTCCTGCTCGTCGTACCCCCCGAAACGTCCAAGGTTGCGATCGAACCCGTAGTTGCCCGCCGACGGGCCGATGAAGTCCGACATGCGCCCTCGGCCGATGTGGCGAACCACGTCGATGAGGAACATGCGATCTTCACCCGTGGCGTACCCTGTGCCGAAGTACACGTCCTGCCGCGTGTCGCCGAAAACGTGCGGCACGCCAAACTCGTCCCGCCCGATTCGTGCAGTGAGCATTCCGTCCGAAACGGTTCGCGGAGAATCGAACGAACTCTCCGGCAGCAGCGCTTCGTCTTTGAAGTAGTCAGGAACGAGGTCGTCCTCGCTCAGCTGCCCTGGCGTGGGGTAGCTGTCGCTGAACACCAGGTTCTCGTACATGCTCAACTGGTTCGTGGAGTTCGGATCGTCGGCGACGGCGCCGTTTACGTCCGCTGAGCCGGGCGGGACTAGGCTCAGGAACACGCCGTAGTCACCGAAGGGATCGAAGCTCCCTCCGTCGCCCCCTGCGCCTCCGCCGCCGGTTCCGCCCGCGGCGTCGCCGCCCGTGCCACCTCCGCCTGTTCCCCCAGTCGTGCCCGAGTCGTCACCGCAACCTTGGGCACCGAGCAACAAAACTAAGCCAATCATCAAGATGAACCGCATCGCTACTTCTCCTCAGCGCGCCATGTTCGTCCTATGAACCAACGCGGTGTCAAGCGCTTTCGACCTGAACCGTTCGGTCCAGGCCGATCACGCGGCGCCGTGAACGTTGTCGACCGAGTGATTCTTGGACACGCGTGTGCTCCCGTGCCGAGGCATCTCCCCACAGCGGTGCACCTCGACGGTGACGTGAGCCAGGTCCGAGAAGCCGTGGAGGAGCTGCTTGTAGTGCTCTGGCGGTCGGGGCTCATGCGTCACGATCGACACGATTGCGCTGAAGTGCTTCGGGCCGACCCGCCAAACGTGAAGATCGCACACACGGTTGTCCGCCTCGGCTTCGATGGCCTCGATCACTTGCTGCCTTCGTTCGGGCGAAACCTCCGCGTCGAGCAGCACGGCGCCCGTGTCTCTGAGGAGCCCGACGGACCACCGCGCCACGACCAACGAGGCGAGCATCCCGGTCGCCCCGTCCATCCAAGACAAGCCGAAGTACTTTCCGGCGAGCAGCGCGCCGATGGCGAAAAGCGACGTCAGGGCGTCCGCGAGCACGTGGAGGTAGGCGCCGCGGAGGTTGTGGTCGTGGTGGTGCTCGGCGCCGTGGTGATGGTGCCCGTCGTCATGAAGAAGCGCCGCGCTCACCAGGTTCACCACCAGACCGATGCCTGCGACTAGCAGCGCCTCGTCGAAATGAATCTCCACCGGTGAGAGCAGCCGCTCGACACTCTCGACGAACACCAAAATCGCCCCAATGGCGAGGCCCACGCCGCTTGCGAAGCCGCCAAGCGCCCCAACTTTGCCGGTCCCAAAGCTGAAGCGAGGGTTGCCCGCGTTTCGGCGTGCGAACGCATAGGCGAAGGCTGCAACGAGGAGAGCCGCAGCATGGCTCGCCATATGCCAACCGTCGGCGAGCAGAGCCATCGAGTTGTAGGCGAAACCCGCGTAGAGCTCGGCGACCATCATCGTGAGCGTCAGCGCAATCACCCAGCGCGTACGCCGTTCGCCCGTATGCACCTCGGTCCCCCCAAACAGGTGGGTGTGCTGCCAGGGCTCTAGCTCTTTCTCATGCATCGCTCTACAGCTGTGGTCGCGCGCAGCCAAGCGTCACGAATCCGCTCTCTCGCCTCGTCTCGCGTCAGTTGTTCCACCGTCGCCCACCATACGGACCCGAGTTTGCAGGTGCAAGAGCGAAGTCTGCCGGTCCGCGCCACGGGAGATGTGCGTCGCCAACGTGTGCAACGTCACAGACCGCGGGTGCAAGCTAGAACGGATACCGAGCACCTGGCTGGGATCTCAACGCTACCGTGCTGCGACCGAGCGCGCCGCCGGAACGATACGATCGCCGGCGCGCCTCGCTCCGGCGATGTTTCTCGCACTGGGCCCAAGCTCGAGTTCAGCGAGCGCGCCCGAGACGAACACTCGAGGGTGCCAACGAAGGGCCTTGTCGACGATCGGATATCCACATTGGGCGCAGGGAAGAGCTGCGCTCTCAATCAGGTCGTCGACCAGGGTACCCCCCGGTCGCCCCGAGGCGAAACCGGTGGCCAAGAGCACGTGGGCCACTTCGACCTCACGTCCAGTCGAGAGTACCAGACGGCGCAACCCTTGCTCGTGCACCAGATCTCGGACGTCGGCCTCGTGCCAGGCAATGCGACCCGCCTCCACCGCACAGCGAAGGGAATGCCGCACATCGGGTGGCACCGAGCCGCGATGTCTCGCCTCGGTGATCGTCGTGCGTCGTTTCGCGAAGGACGGCTCTCGGGCAAACCGGTCCATGAACTTGGGACCGAGCCAGCCCGGGTCGGAGTCGAACTGGTGCTCGCGAACCGGGTGCCGAGAGATCAAATGGACGCTGTGCCCGGCTCCAGCGAGCCGAAGCCCAACCTGAGCAGCCGAGATTCCGCCCCCTACCACCGCGATTCGTTGCGCCGGCTCCGGCGCAGGGAAGGAGAAGTCTCGCGCAAAAATGTGCTCGACGCGTGAGTCGTCCGAGGGAACCCAATCGGGCCACTGCGGCTGGTCGCCGACGCCTACCGCGAATACGACCTGGCCAGCCTCTAGGACCTGCCCGTCGTCGGTCGCGACGGTAACGCTTTCGCAGTCCACCTGGCACGCTGCGGCTCGTCCGCGAACATGCAGCGCGTCGAGGCCGTAGGTTTCGATCACCCGGTCGCAGTGCGCATCAAACAGGTCGAGCGCCGGCCTTTCGTACGGGGCCGCAAAGAGCCCCGGGCTTCGATTCCTTCGCTTTCCTGCGAATCGTTGGAGCGACCACGCCTCGAGGTCGAGGTGGTGAACCGAGGGGGAGCGCAGGTGCGTCATCCCGGTGGCCGCCGTGCAGGCACGCCAGCGCTCGAGCAGCGCGTCGGCAGGGTCCAAAATCTGGATCTCCTCCGCGTGACACCCTCCCTCGCCGATGAGACGGGCAGCGAGGTGTACCCCGTGAATCCCTCCACCGACGATGATCCAGGATGGACTCACGATCCGGCCTCCGCCTGCGCACGACTCGCGCGGATCCCACTCAGGTGTCCCACGACGAGCGCAACGCCCGCGACGACGCTCACAACGGTACCCGCGCCATGAAGCTCGTTCATCTCGAGCACGCGCCCAAGGAGGAGCCCCAGAATCCCCGCCCCGAGCACCAGGGCCACGGACATCGTCTGGTGGCGTCGCCATCCGATGACGAGCGCCGACGCGCCGAGAAGGACCGCGAGCACCGTAAACCCCCACTCGAACATCGGACCCACCAGCACGCTGAGCCCGAGCGCAGCGATGACGCTCGGAGCAGCCGCGGCGGAGGCGCAGTGCACAGCGCACACGGTGCTCGACACCACACCGGCTCGATCGATGCGGTTCGAGGAGATCTCAGGCACCCCGTCGGTCACGGCGAATCGCTTATCTCAGCCATCCTGCTCTTGCAAGCTGATTGCGATAAAGCAGTGACAGCGAAAGCATCCGTTTGCGCGCGCTTGTGGTTTGGTGAATCTCTCCGTCGCGTGACGCGATTCACGGAACCTGAGACCCGGCTCGAACCGGGTCGCGCCCCCGACAAGGTGCTCGTGATCGGTGCGACGGGGCACATCGGACGGGTGTTTCTCGAGCAGGGTCTCGCCCTCTATCCCGACTGCGAGTTTCGCGTGCTCCTTCGCGACATGGCTCGGGCCAAAGACTTTCCGCAAGGGGTCGTCTGCCGGCCGGGCGACGTCAGAGACGTGGACAGCGTTCGCGCCGCCTGCAGCGACTTCACCACGCAGTCGCTGCTCTTCGATTCGGTAACTCGAATCGACCTCAGTGCTCGAGACGAGAGCGGACGAATCGAGGCGATCAACCTACGCGGAGTCGAGAACGTGATCCGAGTGGCACGCGAACTCGGGCTCACGCTTCATAAAGCTCACTCGAGTGCGGGCATTCCATGCCCGAAGGAAGGGATCATCACGGAGCGGACCGAGGTCTCCGGCGACGAAGAGGAGGCGGTGTACGCGACACTCCCCTACCTGCTGGCCAAGAAACAGGCGACTCGAAAGCTCCTCGCGGCACAGGCCGATGGCCTTCGCGTCACGGTTTCGTACTTACCGTCGCCGATCGGGCCGCGAAGTCGCGACGACGCGTTGATCAACCAGCTCATCGTGCGCTACGCGCGTGCGCGAACTTACTTCTACCCGGAGGGCATGTCGCTCGCCTACGTCGATGCGCGCGACGCGGCAAAGGTTCATTGGGTCGCCTTCATGGATGAAGTTCACGACGACTTCATCCTGGCCAACAATACATCTCACCAGGAATTCGTCGACGCGTTCGAGCAGTCGACCGACGTCAAGCTGAGGATGTGGCTCTTGAAACCCGGCTTCGTGCTCTTCGTAGGGAAGGCGCTCGACAACGCGAAACGTTGGTTTGCTCCGAGAGCCGCGCTGCCCCTGTCGGAGGCCAGCGCTCGTCTCATGTTCGCGAACATGAGCTACTCCGCTGACAAGGCGAAGAGTATCCTGGGCTTCGAGCCCCGCCCTACCCGGGCCACGTTCGCCGATCAGTTTTCCGACCTCGCCTGCCGAGGCTTGATCGATTCACGGTATCCGCCCGAGCCTCCCTCCATCTGGTAGGGGGCTGAGGTCGGAGAACTCCCGGGCTAGACCGAACAGGTTCCCGAACTACAGCAGTCGTTCAGTTCCTCTGGCCTCGCCTCGCGCAGCCCCTTCACTCGTACGTCGAAACGCAGCGTCTTGCCGGCGAAGGGATGGTTTCTGTCGATGACGACACTCTCTGGCTTCACTTCCAGGATGACCACTGGGAACTGGCGTCCGCCGGCTCCGTTCATGACCAGCGCCATTCCTTTTTGAGGCTGGACGGTCGCAGGAAGCCTGGCCCGGGGCATCTCGAAGGTCAGCGTGTCGTCGTAGACGCCGTAGCCATCCTTCGGTTCGAGGGTGACGGAGACCTGATCGCCGACGCTCTTGCCGGTTAGTTCTCTCTCGAGACCGGGTACCACGCCGCCGCGGCCGTGCACGTACGACAGAGGGTCGTTCCCTGGACTCCTACCGACCACGACGCCCGCCTCATCGGTGAGCGTGTATTCGATGGAGACGACGGAATCCTTTGAGATCTTCGCGACGGCATCCATGGACGAAAAATTATCACATGCGAGGGAGCGCCGCTAACCGTCAGACTTCACTGCCGCTGTATGACTCCGAAGGTGGGCCAGCTCAGCCGCCGAGTTCGTTGCGAGCCTGCTCGAACCATCCGATTGTTCGCAACCGGTACGAGTCACCGTAGAGCGCGATGAAGCGTGCGGTCGTTGGGTTTCGTTCGTCGTTGAGCGCCTTGATACGCTTCGCGACGAAGTCGGAGGTGAGCGGGATTCTGCACTTCACGGTGATGCAGTGCTTCCACTCATCGTAGGTTTCGCACAGTCCCTCCACGTTTCACCTCACGCAACGGTTGCCATCGAGCGTTTTGCTCCCTCTGGGGCAGCCAGATGCAATATGATTGCATCTGGGATAAGTTGCAATTGAGTTGGGTCGGGGTGACCCAACTCTCCCGGAGGCTGCTCCCATGGCTGGCGTGGACATCGAAGAAGAAGCGCGGGCTCGCCGCCACGCCGAGTTGCTGGTGCACGGCGGCATCGTGCAGACCCCCAACGGCGCGGAACGCATCGACGTGGCCTGCGTTGCGGGCCGCATCGTGGCCCTCGGCGATCTCTGCGGCTCTTGGAGCGCAGACACCGCACTCGACGTCTCGAACCTGCACGTCCTTCCGGGCGTCATCGACAGCCAGGTGCATTTCCGTGAGCCCGGACTGGTTCACAAAGAAGACCTCGAAACCGGTACTCGCGGCGCGGTCCTCGGCGGCGTGACGGGCGTTTTCGAGATGCCCAACACCAACCCGCTGACGCTTTGGGCCGACGACCTGAACGCCAAGCTCGAGGCGGCGGCAGGTCGCGCATGGTGCGACTACGCATTCTACATCGGCGGCTCGGGAGTCAACGCAGAGGAGTTGGAGTCTTTGGAACGCCTGCCGGGCTGCGCGGGGGTGAAGGTATTCATGGGCAGCTCTTTCGGCGACCTGCTCGCGGACGACGACGCCACGCTCCGCCGCATCGTGCGCCACGGTCGCCGCCGCATGGCGATACATGCGGAAGACGAAGAGCGGCTCCGCGAGCGCAAGGCACTGGTCGAGGGTAGTGGCGATGTCAGTCAACACCCCCATTGGCGTGACGTAGAAAGCGCGTTCAAGGCGACGCGTCGCATCGTTGGCATCGCAGCCGAGTCGGGCCGTCGTCTTCACTTGCTGCACATCACCACCGCCGAAGAGATCGCGTTCTTGGCAAAGCACAAGCAACGCGTGACGGTGGAGGTCACGCCACAGCATCTCACTCTGCATGCGCCAGAGTGCTACGAGCGCCTGGGGACTCTCGCCCAAATGAACCCGCCCGTGCGTGAACAGCGACACCAAGACGCGCTTTGGCAGGCCGTCAATGAAGGTGTGGTCGACGTGGTTGGCAGTGATCACGCACCGCATACGCTCGAGGAGAAGGCGCTCCCGTTCCCTCAGTCACCGAGTGGAATGACGGGCGTGCAGACCCTGTTGCCGCTGCTCCTCGACCACGCGCACGCGGGCCGCCTCAGTCTGCAACGCGTGGTCGATCTAACCAGCGCGGGCCCGGCGCGTATCTTCGGTATCGAAGGCAAGGGTCGGATCGCGCGTGGGTACGACGCCGATCTGACCGTCGTCGATCTCGCCGGTGAGCGCACGATCCGCAACGAATGGATCGCGAGCCGAACCGGCTGGACGCCCTATGATGGCAAGCGGGTCACGGGTTGGCCGATCCACACCATCATCCGCGGCGATATCATCGTTCGCGATGAGCAACTGGTGGGCACTGCCCGGGGAAAGATGATCCGTTTCCTGGAGGCGGACTAGGCCAGATGCCTGCGTTCGGGGTGCGGTTCTGGGGAGTGCGCGGCAGCATCGCTTGCCCGGAACGAGAGTATGCTCGCTACGGAGGCAACACCAGCTGCGTACAGCTCGACCTCGGCGGAGAACAGATAATCCTAGACGCAGGTACCGGGATGCGAGGACTCGGCCGCCAGCTTCTCGAACGAGGCAAGCTCAGAACCACGCTCCTTCTCACACACGTGCACTGGGATCACACGGCAGGCTTTCCGTTCTTCCAGCCCGTGTACTCGGAGGCCTGCGCCATGCGAATCATGGCGGGCGGGCTCCAGTCGACCGGAGGCATCCGCGAAGTGCTCTCAGGACAGATGGCCGCTCCGAACTTTCCGGTGCCGCTCGAAGCGCTTCACGCCGACCTCGAGTTCGAGGATTTCGCTAGGGGCGACGGCTTCGCGCTGTCGAACAAGGTCGACGTGAAGACGGCAAAGCTAAACCACCCCGACGGTGCAACAGGCTATCGGCTCGAGTATGGCGGCAAGGCGCTCTGCTACGTCACAGACACCGAACATACGCCCGGCAAGCTCGACGAGCACATCTTGTCGCTCATCGAGGGGGCCGACCTGGTCATCTACGACTCGACGTACACCGATGCGGAGCTGCCTTCGCACGTCGGGTGGGGGCACTCCACCTGGCAGGAAGGCGTCCGCCTCTGCCAAGAGGCGAACGCCAAAAGCTTGGCGATCTTCCACCACGACCCCGACCATGACGACGCGTTCATGGACCAGCTGGAAGCCGAGGCCAAGAGTGCATGGCCGTCCGCGTTTACTGCGCGGGAGGGTATGCAGTTTCAACTCTAGCCTTGCAGGTGCGCCTCGAGCGCAGCGTTGACCGCGGCCGGCTGGTCAATCGTGCTCACGTGGGCGGCATCAAGGATCGAGTTCGATCCGGCTCGTGACGGGCCCGGCCTGATCTTGATACCGGCTCCCTCGATCGCGCCCGTAAGGCCGCTCCGCGGGCGACGTCATTCGGTACAAAACGATTTGCGCGACGCGCATGCCGGGATAGAGCCGGACGGGGATGGGGCCAATGTTCGATAGCTCGAGGGTGATCTGCCCGGAAAACCCAGGGTCGATGAAACCCGCAGTAGCGTGCACCACGACCGCGAGCCGGCCGAGGCTGCTCCGGCCGTCGACCCGGGCAACGAGGTCAGCCGGGATTTCGACGCGTTCGAGCGTGGACCCCAGCGCGAACTGCCCGGGATGCAGGATGAACGGTTCGTCGTCGACGACGTGGATCCGCTCCGTGTTGGACTGCAGCGTTTCGGGACGACGCGGATCGAGGAACGCAACCTGCGCCGCTCGATAGACGATGAACTCCGACGATAGCCGAAGGTCTACACTGGCTGGCTGGACTTGAAGGTCTCGATCCAGGAGAGGATCGACGACGAGGTCTCCCTGGTTCAGGCGCTTGAGAATGTCGGAGTCTGACAGAATCATCGATGCCTCGTCGCCGCTCCCATTCGCGTCAGAGCGTTTCTACGGGCTCGCGCTCGATGTGCTCATCGATACACGCGACGCAGGCGATCTTTTCCCTGACGATCTCGTAGCCTGCCCCACCCGGGTCATCGCCAAACTTGCTCCGGCGACCCACGCGCGAACGCTGTGCCTTGCCACGGCTTGGGTATTCGGCGGGGCGTCGTTCTACGATGACCTTGATCTGACTCTCCCCGGGCTGCGACACGCGTTCGCAAAGCTCACATCGAAACATTGAACACTCCTAGTCTTTCCTTGATTGCCCCTTAGCTCATCAACTGAGATATCACCATACGACCTGGCTAATCAGCCACGCGCTCGCGACGCTCGTGAGCGCCTGACGCCCCGCCACGCCGCCCGCGGTCCGCCAGCCAAGCTCCCGTCCCACCGCGGCGAGTGTGACGAGACACGGCGCGAGCGTGCTCGCGAGGTACACCACGACGAAGAGCTGTCCTCCTGTCAGAGACCCAAGCAAGGCGCCGTTATCGGCGTTCAGAAGCAACATCCCGTCCTTGCGAAGGAGGCTGAAGAGCACGGGAAGCGCCATGTCGCTGGGTAGCTGAAAGAAGCCCAGGCCGGGGCCGAGCAGACTGGACAACGCAGCCATCGCGTTTGTTTGTTCGATAACCGCAGAGATGACGCAGAGCACGAGAAAGATGGGCATCGCTTGGAGCAGAAACTGCTTGAGCACGACGCTGATCCGCCAGAGCACGGCCCTCGCCGAAGGTGGCTGGAGGTAGGCGCGCTCATCGAGCCGAGGCGCCGCCTGGTCGGCGAGTGAGCCGTTCCAGACGCGGACGTGTACGAGGCCGACGACGAACACGGTCAGCAGATACGGTGCGAACATCCACGAGTACCCCGCCGAGCCAAACAACGAGAGGCTTGCGCCGATCTGGTAGCTGCACGCGCTACCGAACGCGACGAGGCTGACGCAGTTCTTTCTCGAGCAAGAAGAGCACGAGCGCGAATGGAGCACGGCGACGACGTTGCACCCGAAGCCGGTCAGCACGGGGACGAGATCGCGGCCCGACAGTCCGACGTGGCGAAGCCAAGGGTCGAGCGCGGTGGTGATTCGATCGTGAAGGCCCGTTTCCTCGGCCACGCTGCTCGCCACGCCCAAGAAAAGGACGACCGGGAAAGCCCAGAGGAACGAGTACGATCCGAGCGTCAGCACGCCGTACGGGCCGACCAACACGGCCGCGAGCGGAGGCCATACTCCGCTGAGCGCTTCCGTGAGGGGAACGATCGCAACGGCATCGACGGTAGGCTGAAGCCAGTCTGCGAGATAGAACGCGCCCATCACGGGAACGGCGAGCAGCCCGAGGATGCCAACGAGCGCCACCCATGGCCCCCACGTCGGGTGCTCGAAGACTGTCCGAGGCGGCCGGCGGGCGCGGAGCTGAACTAGAGGCGTATCGAAGCTGGCGTCGTTGAGGGGGCGCGCTTCTCGAATCGCCTCGAACAGGTCGGTGCGCCTCTCGCCCATCTCGCGTGCGTCGAGGGCGACGACGGGCACGCCGAGCTGCGCCTGAAGCTTGTTGACGGCAGCTGAGAGGTCGGCCGACACTTTGTCTGCGAAGGTGACGACGACGGCAAGGCGCCTTCCACCCAAGCGAACGGTTTCGAGCAACGCTCGCGCTTCCTCGAGCAGAAACGGCGCACGGACCACGAGCATCACGGTGTCCGCGTCTTCGAGAGTCTCGAGCGCGAGCGCCGTCGTGGCGCTGTCGCTCTCGAGCCGGATCCCAGGCACATCGACGAGCTCGCACTCGCACTCCTGTAGGTGGCACCGGCGGCAGATCACCGTCGAGCCGCGAAAGTTGGCCTCATCACCAGTGGCGTGCCCGGTGAGGCCGCGGAAGAGAGCGGACTTGCCGACGGATTCGAAGCCGACGAGCACTACACTCGCGGCCGCGTCAGCAGGCACAGAACACTTCCTTGTGCTTGCCGGTGAGCTCGTTCCCATCAAGCAAGCGCTCGGCGAAAGTCTCCGGCACGTCGCGTTCTCGCATGGCGTGCACGGTCTTTTCGACGTCGTACTCCACCTCACAGAGCTCCACGTCACCCGAGCCCGTATCGAGGATGGCATAGGTGGAGGCCAGCCCCCCATGGCGAGGCTCGCCTACACTGCCCGCGTTGACGATCGTTTTCGGCGCGAGCGTCACCAGGTTTGGTGTCTCCGCCTCGCCGTAGCGCGCGCGGTAGATCGGGTCCTTGATGGAAGTCTCCGCGCGAACCTCGAGAGTCCCCGCGACCTGTTTGACGTAGGGCACGTGCGTGTGTCCACACACGAGGATGTCGCAGCCAGCGCGTGCCGCGCGCTCGAAGAGCACGAGCTCGTGCGTGGACTCGGTCAGGTACTCGGACGTGCTGTTGGGGCTGCCGTGGAACGCCACGAGGCGACCGCAGGGAAGATCGAGAGCGAGCCCCATCGGAAGCGCCCCGAGGTAGCTCTTGGTCTCGTCCGAGACGTTGAGTGTCGTCCACCAGAACGCCATCGCGCCGAGCTGACCCTCCTCCTCGGAGATGAAAGTGCACCCGCAGGTTTCGTTCTCCTGGGCAATCCCTTCGTCCCAGCAGCCGAGCACCGTCGGGATGCCTAGGTCTCGAATGCGATTGACGGTTTCATTGGGAAACGGTCCGTAGCCAACCAGGTCCCCGAGACACAGCACGCTGTCGATCTCGCGCGCACGCAGGTCGGCGAGCACGGTGTCGAGCGCCTCGAGATTGCCGTGGATACACGAGATGATCGCAATACGGTCTGCCTTGTCGAGAGGGGTGGAAAACGGTCGAAGGTCCACACCTTGGTCGAGATCGCTCATCGGGCGATCACCTCCTCGACGCGATCACCTGCGGAGGCAGTGTTCAGCCGCAAGCGCCAGGCGGCCGAATACGATGAAGGGAGAAGCTGGGCCCACATCGAGGCGTCCCTACCCCGTTTGGGTAGGGTCTGCAACTCAGTTGCATTGCGTTCAAAGTGCCGATCGGCCGACCCGGGCGTCCTTTACAGACGCGGAGAGACCGCATCGTGCGACGCGGGTGCGGCGTGCGGATGCGGATGCGGTGCCGACGACGAAGCCCGCCGAGCTGCCCGGCGCAGTCGGAAGTGCTCGCCAAGGCCACCGCCGAGCAATATGAGGAACCCCGCCCACTCGACGACGTGAAGGTCGCCACCGAAGTGCCCGATCATGACGAGGGCCGAGCCCGTGAGCGCGATGGCGATCGGCCAAACGCGCCGTGTCCGCCACGAAATCCATGCGCTCAGCCCGTTCGACGCACCGATCGCGACCACGAGGAGCATTAGATGGTGGAAATCGTCGAGGCCGACACCCACGCCGAGCACTGAGAACAGCTTTGCGTACATCGTGAGACATGCAGGGCAGACAGCGCAGGCCAGCACCGGCAGGACCGCGGACCATAGGCCCGCCTTACCGGTGGCCGCCTCGGAAGCGCGGTGAGCCGTGCAGTCGCACGCATGACCATGATGTTCGACCTTTAGACGCATGGGGCCTCCGCAAACCAGCATCGCACAGCCATGCAACCTGTTCGCTTGTGTTTGGTGACGTGTCGTTCCGACATCGCAATCGTTCGGGGTGACGTAAGCAGAACGTCAGATGCAACTGAATTGCATGTAGAACCGCCGAATGCTAGCCAAGTCTCCGGTTCAATCAAGAAAGAGACGTAAGGAGGAAACCTTGAAGGTTGCGTATATATTCCGCTCGAACATGGCTTCCACGTTCCAGTTGGCGACCATGATTCTCCCGCAGCTGGAAGAGGGCAACCACGGCGCGGAGGTCGTGGGCATGTTCTTCTTCGACGACAATACCTTCGTCCTTCGGGCGGGCGACCCCGTTGGGGAGCGCTTGGCGAAAGTCGCGAAAGAGCAGGGAATCTTGCTGATGATGTGCGACCAGTGCGCGGTTCGCCGGAACCTGGCCGAGGGGACGCTCGAGCAGTGCGGCAAAGGGGAAGTCGCGGCAAAGGGGACGGTCGAGGGAGTCTCGGCGGGCTGCTTCCCGCAGCTCTACGGTGCGCTCGGCCCGAGTCCTCCCGACTTCGTCATCACGCTGTAGCCGCCGACCCGTTCGTCGGCCCCCTCCTCGCCACCAGCGAAGATGCTTGCGGCGATGAGAGGGACGCGTGAAAATGGTGGCTCAGATGTCTCGCAAGCCTCGCCATCGTCAGGACGACCTGCGCCAGCTGCTGGTGGACAACGGCATCCGCGTGACGGGGCAGCGCCTCGCCATCCTCCACGCGCTTTCCAAGCTGCGCATCCCAACGAGCCACCCCGAGCTGACCGAGCGGCTCGCGGGGCCGGGACTCGATCGAGCCACTATCTATCGTAACCTCCTCTCCCTCACCGAGGCAGGATTGCTCGTGAGGACGCACCTCGGCGACAACGTTTCGCGCTTCGAACTCCCGAGCGCGGAGTCGAGTGAGCACAACGCCCACCCACACTTCGTGTGCAACGATTGCGGCGAGGTCACGTGCCTCCCGAGAAGTGCCGTTGCCCTGCGAGCGGAGGCCACCCGCAACGAAGTCGCAGAGATCCAGTTGCGCGGCCGTTGCGCAGCCTGTGCGAGTGACTAGTCTTCGTGCGGCGTGAGAACCACGAAGCCGATCAGAACTCGACCCCGCGCCGCGCCTTGATCCCCGCCTGGTACGCATGCTTGATCGGGCGCATCTCCGAGACGGTGTCCGCCACCTCGATCAGCTCCGGCTTGGCTCCTCGCCCGGTGACGCAGATCGTGAGCTCATCGGGCTTGTTCGCCAGCGCATCGACGACCTCCTCGACCGGCAAGTAGCCCATGCCGATCGCGACGTTGAGCTCGTCGAGCACGATGACGCTGTATTTCGGGTCGGGCCCTCGACTTTCCTCGATCATCTTGAGGGCGACCTCCCAGCCGCGCCGAACGCTCGCGATATCTTTTTCACGGTCCTGGGTGTTCCAGGTGAAGCCGTCCCCCGAGACGACGTGCTCGATCTCCGGAAACCGCTGCAGCGCTCGTTTCTCGCCCGTCTTCCACGTGCCCTTGATAAACTGCACCAACCCAACGCGCTGCCCGTGTCCCGCTGCGCGGATCGCAAGCCCGAAGGCAGCCGTTGATTTCCCTTTTCCGTCGCCCGTGTTCACCAAAACGATTCCGCGACGGATCTCCTTGGACCGCACCTCGGCATCTTGCTCCTTTTTGACGGCCTTCATGCGCTCTCGATGGGCTGCGTTCTTTTCATCGTCGGTGGTCACGTCAATGCCTCGTTTTGTCACTGGGTGGGCCCGTCACCGGCCCGAGGATTTCCATCACTCGGTCCATGTCGACTGATTCGCGGACCGTTCGTGCAAGGCGATCGTACTCCTCTTCGGCCCCGGGGCGAGCAGGCGCGGAATCTTGGAGTCCCGCCCCCTCGAGAAGCGAACGAGCCAGCGAGTCAACCATCTGTGGCGCCTCGAAGAGGCCATGAATCATCGTTCCGAGGACGACTCCCGAATCGGCCACCGCCCCTTCGCCGCGTCCGTCCCGCTCGAACGCTGTCGTGCCAGCCTCGCGGGAGACGCGCCCCATGTGGATGAAGTAGCCGTCGACCTCGATCCCGGCGGGCGCGAGGAACGACGGTGCGCTGATCGCTCGAACCCGCTCGGTCACCTTGCCCTCGTCGAAGCGAGTTCGAAGTGAGAGGAGGCCTAGACCCTCAGTGCGGGTAGCCTCGCTTTCGACCCGGTTTGGGTCTTCGATCGACGTCCCGAGCATCTGACACCCGCCGCAGATCCCGAGGACCGGCATGCCGACGTCCGCGCGGGCGACAATCGCCCGGTCGAGCCCTTTCTCCCGAAGCCAGCGAAGGTCGCTCACCGTCGACTTCGTGCCAGGGAGAACCGCGAGGTCCGCGCGGAGGATGTCCCGAGGTGTTTCCACCCAGCGCACGTGCATCCTCGGGTCTCGCTGGAGCGGAAGAAAATCGTCGAAGTTCGAGAGATGGGGGAAAGCGGCGACCGCAATCTCGAGACGGTCGGACTCGGAGCGTGCCGAACGCCATTCGGCCAACGCCATCCCATCCTCCTCGGGTAGCCGAAGGTCCTGGATGAGGGGGACCACGCCGAGCACGGGAAGACCGAGCCTCGATTCGATCATGGGCAGCGCGGGCGCGAGAATCTCGTAGTCGCCGCGGAACTTGTTGATGACGAAACCCGCAATCCGCGCGCGCTCCGCCTCGTCGAGCAGGGCAACCGTCCCATAGAGCGACGCGAAGACGCCACCGCGATCGATGTCCCCCACTAAGAGAACAGGCGCGTCCGCAAGCTCCGCAATGAAGCCATTGACGATGTCGCGGTCCTTGAGATTGATCTCTGCCGGGCTGCCCGCCCCTTCGATCACGACGATGTCGTACTCACTCCGAAGCACGGACAGGCTCTCCTCGATCGCAGTCACGAGGCTCGGACGGCGTTGGTGGTATTCGCCGAAGCGCATGCTTCCGATTGGCTTTCCGTGCAGGACGACCTGCGCCCGCATATCGGTTTCGGGCTTGAGCAGGATCGGGTTCATGTGCACCGAAGGTGCGATCCCCGCAGCGCGCGCCTGAACGGCCTGCGCCCGACCGATCTCCCGGCCCTCCGGCGTCACCGCGGAGTTGAGCGCCATGTTCTGGGATTTGAAAGGAGCGACCCGAAACCCACGGTCTCGAAAAATCCGGCAGAGCGCAGCCACGATGAGGCTCTTCCCCACGGAGGAGGCGGTCCCTTGGACCATCAGCGTACGCGCGGTCACCGACACACCTCCGCGACCGCCGTGACCAATCGCTCAAGGTCTGCCTCGGGTCGTGCGCAGACGCGAATGTGTTCCGGCATCCCGAACGAAGTGCAGTCGCGCACCGCGATTTGGTGTCCAAACAGGAGACGGTCGGCGACTGAGCGGGCATCGCCGACGCGCACCACACCGTAGACGGCCTGCGAGAGCTCGAGACGAAGGCCTTCGGATTCGAGCATCTGCCGAAGCCGTTCAGTCAGGCCGAGAAGCGTGTCGCGACTGTCGTCGACCCATTGGCGGGACTCTCCAATCGCGTCGACGACAGCAAGCGCATAGGCGTTCACCGTCCAGGGTGCTCGAGAGGCTCGAACCCGATTACCGAGCGCAGGGTCCACCGTGGCATAGGCAACCCGCACCCCCGCCAGCCCAAGCTCCTTACCGAGAGAGCGCAACCGGATTGCCGATGCCGGAAGCGGCTCGCTTCCGTCTCGATGAGCGGAGCTCAGCGACAGAAACGACTCGTCGACGATCCAGGATACCGGCTGAGTAGACTCGATCAGCTCCGTAAGAAGGTCGGGATCCCAGGTTCGCCCCCAGGGACTCGTCGGGTTGGCGAGGTAGACGTATGAGGGGTTCGCCTGCTCGATAGCGGTCTTCAAAGCTGCCGCATCGACGAGCGCAGGATCGTCGACTCGAAACCGGAGCGGCGGCTCGCCGTGGGCCTCTGCGGCAGCGGACGCCTCGCTGAACGCGGGCTCGATCACGAGCGCCCGTTTTCGCTCGCCGACCTGCAGCACGCTGGAAAAAGTCCAGATCAGCTCCGACGCCCCGTTGCCCAGCACGAGGCCCTCCGCAGCAACCCCGAGGTAGGCGCCGAGAGAATCGCGCGCACCGCAGCAGTGCGGATCCGGGTAAGCCCACGGGTCCACCTCGCGAAGGACCTCCACGAGCGTGGGACAGGGGCCGAACGGATTGACGCTCACGGCGAAATCGATCGCACCGACTCCCACGGAAGTCGCGAGGCGCCGGGCCGCCGCGTCTCCGTGTCGATGGTCATGCATGGAAAAGCCTCAACGAGAGACAAACGACGAGTACGAAACCAAGGGCTCCGAGACGCGCAATCTTCCACGCATCATCAATCGTGCTTCCGGTCGGCGGCGCACCGGGGGCTCCGAGGACGTACTCTCCGCGCTTTTCGAGCTCGACACCGAGAAGCCCGGCCATCGTGGCCATGGGTCGACCTGCGTTCGGACTCTCGGTTTTCGAGCCGTCCGCGCGAAGCACTCGCCATCCGCTCGGCACTGCGGCTCCGCGAGCCGCGCCCGCGACGAGCAAGAGAAGCGCCGTCAAACGCGCCGGCACCCAGTTGAGTAGGTCGTCGAGCCGCGCCGACGCCTTGCCCAGGTATTCGTAAGTAGGGTTGCGATAGCCGAACATCGCGTCGAGCGTGTTGACTGCACGGTAGAAAACTGCACCAGGAACCCCGAAGCAGGCGGCATAGAAAACGGGCGCGACCAAGCTGTCCGAAGTGTTCTCCGCCACGGACTCCACCGCGGCACCAGCCAGCTCGGAAGCGCCGAGATCGGAGGGGTCACGGCTGCAGAGGTTTGCCAATCCTCGGCGTGCCGCATCGAGGTCGGCAGCGCTCAACGGGTTGGCAACGCTGTTCGCGGCGCAGCCGAGCGCGCGAAGCGCAAAGGTTGATTTCAAGAGAAACACGCCAAGCACGAATTCGATCCAAGGCCACTCTGACACCGAACGCAAGGCGATGAAGGTCACCAGCGCAGCGGCACATGGCAACCCGAGTGCCAGAAACCCACCGAAGACGAGTCGGGCACGATTTCCCGTCTGCGGCGCTAGCCGCTCTCCGAGGCTCGCAGCCTTCCCAAACCAAACGACCGGATGGATGCGCGAGGGCCACTCACCGAACAGCTGGTCGATGGCGATCGCAGCCGCCAAGGCTAGCCCCATGTCGCTGGCTCCACCGCCTCCGAGGGCCCCGGTGTGAGAAGCCGATCGCCGAGATGGGTCGCCGCATCCAAGGTGGAGGCGCTCTTTCCGGAACGTGCGCCTCCCCGAACCAACCCGATGCGACCCATCTCGACTCCCAACTACTCCAGATAGTAGGCGCGCCGCGGCGGAAGACCGAGGCTTGGTGCGATCTCGATAGTGCGTATCTCAGTCGCCGCGTCGCTCTCGATAGCGTACTCGAATACGGCGTTCGCGTCTTCGGAAGCGTCGGGTACGAAGATAGTCTGACCGCTCGGGTCATACGCGGAAATTCCGATGTTGAAGGCACCCGACGACTCGTGAACGGCAAACTGGGCGCCGCTGCTGAGTGTCGTTACCCACAGCACGTCCCCCGCTCCGGTATCGAAGTCTCCCCAGTCGACCCCTGCAACGCGATCCTCGTCGATGACGACCAGGTGGTTAACCGCGATTCCCGACGTAGGCACCGTCGAGGCGCGCCACGTCGTGCCGATCGTGGCTTCGGTCCCGTCGACCGTCAAAAGCACGACTCCGGCGCCTGCTCGAACCTCCGGCTCTTCGCTCCGGGTCGGGCCGAGGCAGGCAATGACGACGCTGTTCGGCGAGTCAGGGACCGGCGTTGCGTTGCCACAGTTCACGAGCCCGTCGGGGAGCGGTATCCCCTCGACGTCCTGCGTGAGAAGATCCACCACGGCGAACAGTCCGGGACCGGCAACGAAATCGAGGGTGAGGCGGTCGAGGCCGACGATCAAGGTCGTGCCCACGAGAACGGCGCGGTTCGGCCGTGCGTAAACCGTCTCCTCCGAGGGCCCATCATCCGTCATCACCGTGATGGTCGTGTTGAGCGACGAGAGATCAATCGTTGCGCCCGTCCGCATCATAGTCGACGGGTCGATTTCCAGGAGGTCTGTCCCTTGGTTCTCGGGCGACGCGTCCGGATCTTGGTTCACGCCAAACCGGGTTACCCATGCGCTGGTCTCATCGACGAAGACGAAGTCCTGGGGGTTCGACGAGAAGCCCACGTCCCCGATCTCTCCCTGGGTTCGCACCTGTCCGTCGAGGTTCCCGCTTGGGACGAAGAAGCGCGAGGCGACGTCCGTCCCAAGCCGGTCGAGAAAGGCGAGCGTGCCGTCCCCCGCCTGTCGGTTGGGCAAGACGACGTCACCTGAGAGTGCGGCGACCAAACCGGGAAAGCTGGTGCCAGAGTTGATCCAGCTTTCGGCGAGCGGCTCAAAGTCGGCGTCGAACACTCCGATCGAGGAACTAGAGAAATCCGAGCTCACAACCGCGAAGCGCGGCGCCAAAGAGAGCGGTTCGAGCGCGGAGGTGCCCGGAGGCTCGCTGTCGCCGCATCCCGTAGCGGCAAGCATCCCGCACAGGACCAGTGCGCATGTGTCATTCCGTTTCATCTTCATCTCTCCCTGCCTAAGGGAAGTACGGAAACGGAAACGTCGGCTTTCGATCGAAACCGGCATCCACCGCCCATCCCCGAGGCGATTCGTGTCTACAGCGCTGGGTAGGTCTCCGGGCTCGTGACCCTAGGCTTCGCCGCCTTCCCAGGGAAACCCCAGTGGCATCGTGGCGAAGCGTTCGATCACATACCGTGGCGGGTCCGCGTCGGCGTCTCACCGACTTCCCCGTTCAGCGGGTGGGGTTTTTCCACCTGCCTATCTCCGGCGCTTCGGGCAGGATGCCCCAAGGCTTTCGACCCAAGCTGCCGGCCGAGGGTAGGCCCCAGCCCCACAAAGTCAAGCGTCACCAACTGCGCTCGTAGGTGACGCGACCGCTGTAGCGTCTGCCTGGGAGAGGGAACCCGAGCAGGTCCTGACCGCGCACGTCAAACAGGTCATCCGCGCGGAACCCCAACCCCAGCGCTCCGTCGAAAAACAGCGCGCCGATACCTACGGCGAAGGTCGTTCGGGCACCGATCACGACCAGGTTGGCGGGGTCTGCAAAGCTCCGGCCGATGTGATTGACCTCCACGAACACCAACAGGTCGGAGACCCTCTCGGACAGATCGAGCGTATGCCCCTCGGGGCTTACGAACGCAACGAGTTCGGGTTGGCCGGGCAGCTGGTTGCCGGTGCTGTCGTCGCGGGCCTGAGTCCACGTAAGCTCACCCGTGATGAGAAAATGAGGCGAAATGCCCCCTCTGACCTCGGCCTCGACGCCCTGGTTGCGCGCGCCCTCGATGTTCTCCGCGATCAACGTGAACTGCGAAGTCCGGCGGAACCGGATCTGATTGTCGACGTTGCTGAGGAAGTAGCCGACCGCGAGGTATCCGCTCAACAGTTCTCGGTGTCCTCTCAACGTGATCCCGGCGTCGTACGCGAGCGACTTCTCGGGGCGAAGCTCCGGGTTCGCCAAGATCGTGCTTCGGTTTCCGAACAGCTGAAGCGTGTTGGGGAGGCGAAACCCACTGCTGACCGACCCACGAAGGCTCAACCACTCGAGCGGCGCGACCGCGCCTCCCACTCGGTACGTCGGCAGGAAGTCGGAGGACTGGTTCTCTCGCTCATTGCCCAAATCGATGAAGGTCACGAAGGTGCGCGTCCAGGAGAGCAACACGCTCGGCCGAAGCTCGAACAGGACATCTCCAATGCGGCCGTTGAAGTTGGCCTCGATCGTGCCGCTGAGGGTCAGGCGGTCGGAGTCGCGCTCCGGCATGCTCGCGAGCTCGTCGTCGGGGTTCCGAAAGAAGTAGCGCGCGGACGCGATCGCCGTGAGCTCCAACCACCGCTGGACTTCGACCTCGGACGCAGCGCGCGCGAAGATGCTGTTGTTTCGGTCGTCGGTGAGCCTCCCGCCGCCGGTTCCGATCTCCGCGAATCGGTCGTCGACTCGGTTCCGGCCGTAGTCGTAGCTGGTCAAGAGCTGCAGGCGGTAGGGGAACTCCCCGTCGTCTTCTTGCGTCCAAGAAGCCGACCCGATCAACCGCGTGGTTTGATCTCTCGCCCGGAGCGCAAGCCGCGCTCCCGCGCCTGGGAGCCCTCGCTCGCGCCCTACGCCCAGAAACACCAGTCGAAGCTGGCTCTTGTCGCTGGTCTCGACGACCATGTTGCTCGAACCGAACCCTTCGCGGAAATCGGCGTTCTGCCGTCGCCTTTCTTCATCGTCGGTTGGATCGAAAACCGTGCCGTTGTCGAATCGGAAAGGAAAGTCGTTCTTTGCGCCTGCCGCTCCGCCGGTGCCGAAGAACTGAAAACGGTCGCCCGCATAGCCTCCATACAGATTGGCTCTCCAGCTCCCGAAACTCCCGGCAGTCACCCGCGCGCCGAGCACGTTGTGGGTGACCTCTCTCGGAAGGAGTCGAAGCACGCCGCCGATCGCGCCTTGACTGATCCACGTGGGCGCACCGCCGCGGAATACCTGGAAGCCGTCGACCGCCTCGAGCGGGATCAAACTCAAGTCGAAGGCGCCGGTGTCCGGGTTGCTAATCGGAGCGTCGCCAAAAAGAACCGTCGTCTGATCGCACGGGGCGCCGCGCAGCCTCAAACAGAACGGCTCTCCCTGGGCTCCAGACTGTACGACGCGCGTGCCTGCGGCCCGCTGAAGAAGCTCGTTCATCGTTTGCGCGACGATTCGATCCGCAACCTTGACCTCCGTTCCCGCCGCAGTGGCGTCGAGAGTATTCGTCGCGGGGATCTCACGCTCCACTGTGGCGACCGCCCCGTACTGAGCCAGACCATCGGCTGCCGGCGCCAGGCCGGCCAGCCAAAGAACCACAAATGCGACGACCCGCGCGCGGCTTGCGCGACGTGTCAACTCGACGCGGTGGCTGGCTCTGTCCAAACGAAGGTCCCGAGGCGAGGGACGGAAGGACGAGCGGGAAACGCGAGACACTTTCCTGCGCGGCTCTCACCATCCCCGAGGTGATAGGCACGATTTGCGTCGGGCAGGTTTCCGGGCTCGTGACCCCAGGTTCCGTCCCCTTCCCAGGCGATTTCAGCCCAGTGGCACAACGACGCAACGTTCAGTCACATACCGTGGCGGGTCCGCGCCGGCGTCTCACCGACTTCCCTATCCCAACGCGGCCGACCATGAACGATAGCCAAGAAGACGTCAATCGCCGATCAAGATGAGCTTACCCGTCTCGGGGTCTCGGTAGACTCGCCCAACGCTCTCCAAGCCTGCGCCGCCTTCTTCCGCCGCGTCGGGCAGACGCGGCAGCTCGCGGCCCTTGGTGATGTCCTGAACGTCGGGATGGAGGCTGCGCGTCAGCTCGGGGCTGCTTGCAAGGAGCGCGGCAATCAGGCCGCAGGCGAACACCAACATGACGTCGACCAGGTTGCCCATGACCGCCATCGGATCGGAGTCGGGGTCGAAGCGACTGCGAAAGCGGTCACGCATCACCGGCCTCCAGCGTGTCGAGCAGCGCCTCGTACCAGCGACGGCGAAGCCGACTCACGATGAA
Source organism: Myxococcota bacterium (assembly GCA_039177115.1). GTDB lineage: Bacteria > Myxococcota_A > Polyangia > Polyangiales > Houyiibacteriaceae > SG8-38. The sequence goes on along the minus strand of JBCDFZ010000011.1, from coordinate 68,098 downwards.
CGCAAGCACGCCGACCAGCAGGCCAAGGACGGTGGTATCGAAAGCGACCGTCACCGCCTGCGCAAGGACGGCAACGTTTCCGTCTCCCAACGCGGCCAGGCCAGGCCCGAGCGGGATGAGCGTGCCCATCAACCCGAGCATCGGGCCAATCCGGGCGAGCAGGTCGGCACGACCAATTCGTACCCGCGCGAGGGCCTCCGCGTACGCCGCATCTCCCCTACTCCGGAGCTTGGCCAACCCCCAGACGCGTTCACCAACGGCGACCCCGGTATCGACCAACGCGACGAACAGCGTGGCCACCAAACCGAGCAGGACCGGGGTCCACAGGGTGTCCACGAACACGCGAACGAGAGACGTGACACTCACGTGCGCCTCCCGCCAACCCACGCGCCGAGGCCGAGCAGCGCAAGTACGCTGAGACCCACGATCCAACCCTCGCGAGGAGAACGCTCGGGCGCCGCGTCGACCTCGACCTCGGCGATGATGGTCGGGTCGGCGCCGCCCTCGCCGGCGACCGGCTCGACCTGCGACGCGTCGAGTGTCGTCTGGAGGGCTTCGGCCAGCGCCGGGTCGACGTTGGACCTGACGAGACCCATCACGGGGTGGTCGGGGCGGGTGTGACCGCTTCCGGGCAAGCCGTTTTCGACGACGAGCTCCGCAAACCGCGTGGCGAGTTCGCGCAGGTCTTCCGGCGAGGGTGCATAGAAGCCCTTCTGCACGGCAACCAACAGAATGGCGAGCATGTTGGCCTTCACGTGCGCGTTCTGACCCTCCTCGAGAAACTCGTCGAGCCCCAGGTCGTGGCCGTCGTCGATGTAGATTCGCTTGACCTCCTCCCACACCCAGGGGCGGACGATCTCGGGGTTGGTCACCTGCCACCCCCAGAGGTTCTCCATGAACTCGCTCCCCATGGTGCGCGCCCCGGCATAGCCGTGCTCCATGAGCGCTGAGATCCAGGCTGGGTTGAGCTCGCGGCCTCGAAGTTCGGCGAGGAGTTCGGTCTGCAGGGGAGCCATCTTCGGCTCCGTCGGATCCGCATGGCTGATGATGCGACTCGACGGCGGACGGCCGCGCGCGTGTTCGACGGCAAGCGACAGCCCGCCGAGGTAATCGAACGCATCGTTGTTGTCCAAGAGGCCGTAAAGGTTGGACGCGCGCCCGAGATAGGTGTGCTCCGTATGCCGAAGCCGCGTGTCGAAGGCGCCGTGAGCGGGTATGCCGTCGAAGCCGGCCCCGTAGGCGTGGCCCATCCGGCGGGCCCAGGCCTTCGCGAGCTCCGAGCGCGTTTCCCAGGCCCCGCTGCGCTCTGCCAGCCGGTTGAGCCCTGCTCCGTAGCCACCGGGTGAGTTGCCGAAAACGCGGAGCGACGCCTGCGTCCCGGCTACTTTCGCGTCTTCGCCACGGGCAAGCGATTCCTTTGTATCTCGAACCCAGTGGGCAGCCACCTGGTTCACCGAGATTGGCTCGTGGCCGGGTGCGCGCAGCTCGTCGCCCAACCGCGAGAGCGCCGAGTTCAACGATGCCTCGAGCGCGGGGTACTCGTCGCGGATGGTCATCGAGCTCGCGTCGAGTGCCAGCAGCCATGCGCGGTCGAGCCAGACGAGCTGGTTCGGGTAGAGGTCCCGGAAGAGGCCGCTCGTCACGAACGTCACGTCTCGACGGTGTCGCTCCGCATCTCGGGGGGCGCGGGTGATGCCACGCACGACGCCGCGGCTGTTCCATACGGGTTCCACACCGAGCAGAGAGAGCCCAAGCGCGATCATTGCACCCTCGTCGCGGACGGTGTCACTCGCCCACAGAACGATCGCTTCGGCGTCGTCGGAGTTGACACCTTCGGCGGACGTTTGAGCCGCCAACCGTTCGCCGAGGCCCCAAGCAAGCCGGGTGGGCGTCTGCTCGCCACCAAGCGCGTGGAAATTGCGGCCGGTCGGGAGTACTTCGGGGCTTCGAATCGGATCGTTGCCCTTGCCCGGAGGCACGAACTGGCCTTCCAGCGCGCTCACCAGCGCGTCGGCTTCCGCCCTCGGACTCGCCGCGAGGCGCCTGCGCGCACTCCGGGTGGCAGGGCGATCGCCAAACATGCTTGCGAGCATGGTGTCGACCTGCTCTTCGCTCCAGGCACGCCCAAACACGTGAAGGCCGAGCGGCATGAACCGTTCTTGGAGGTTGGTGAGGTAGTGCCCAACCTCGTGGACGAGAAGTTCGTCATCGACCTCTTCGAACGAAAGACCGCGAACGTTCAGCTCGTCCGACAAGGTCTCCGCGAACTCTGCTTGCATCCCGGACTCGACGAGCAGCTTTCGGATCTCGGCCACCGCGCGCTGCTGCCCGACCTCGTTGTGCCCGTTCTCCGCAGCTTCATACGTCTCGACGAGCTGACGCAGCCCAAGGAGTTCGTCGTAGAGCGGTGTCGTGGAGAGGGCCGGCGTCAGGTGATCGATGATCACGGCCGCGCCGCGTCGCTTAGCTTGAATACCCTCGCCGACGCCGTCGACGATGTAGAGGTAGGCGTTGGGCAAGTCGCCGAGCACGAGCTGGGGGTAGTCGTCACCCCCAAGGCCGGTGCGCTTCCCCGGAAGGAACTCGGCCGTGCTGTGGCGGCCGACGTGAATCACGACGTCTGCTTTCCATACGTCGCGGATCCAGTGATACCAGGCCAGGTATTGATGGTGCGGCGGAAACGTCAGGTTCGCGTGGAGAAGCTCTTCCTGCACCTCCCAGCCCCTTGGAGGCTGGGGCCCGAGGAAGACGTTGCCGAGCGTCACGCCCGGAACCAGCAGATCTCCTTCCCAAGACATCACGTTTCCAGGCGCCGCTCCCCAACCTGAAAGCCCCTCGATGCCGGTCCGCGTCAGCGCGGTGGTGAGCTCTCGCACCTGTTCGAGGCCCGAGGTATCGCCCGATAGGACCGCATCGTAAGCGACTGCAAGCTGCCCGGTGAGATCGATCGCGCGATCGCGGGCTTCATGCTGTTGGCCCTCCAACATGTGTTTGAGGTCCCCCAGCGCTGCATCCACGCGCTCGCGGGCGAGCGCGACTTCACCAGCACGGAGCGCGCTCTCGACCGTCGCTTGCAGCCGGGCCAGAGGTCCAGAGGTTACGTCACGTTGCACCGTTTCAGGCAAGGTCGAGAACCATGCACCGTAGTCTTCACCGGAAAGGGTGAACCCCGTTTCGTGCATGGTTTCGAGGGCGCGCGCATCGTTGGGCAGGTTGACCGCCGTTTGCTGCAGCTGGGCGAGCAGTGCCTCTCCATCGCGAGGGAGCCCGTCGATCTGATAGCCCGCGGAATCGAGCACTCCGAGAAGCTCGACCAGCGTCTCCGGCACGTCGAGGTTGTCGGCCCCGATGTTGTGCCTCCCCGGAGGGTGGTTGTAGTACACGACGGCAACGCGTTTTTCCTCGTTGCCCATCGCTTGGAGGCTGCGCCAGCGAGCCAGCCGACCCGCGAAGCGATCGATCTCCTCGCGAAGCGGAGTCACGCTCACGAGCCGAACTCCCGTGCGCGAGTCGGTGCGAGCGGCTCCGGCGGACGCGACGACGTGCGGCTGACTCTGACCCTGCAGCTCGGGCATCGCGATCCGGTTGTGGACCTTGTCCCAGGGCAGCCCGTCGGAGGACAGCTCCCAAACGGCACGCTGCCGGTTCGACATACGAATCGCTTTGAACACCGGCACCCCAAGTGCGTGGAGGGCGTCGGTTGCTGCTAGACGTCCCTCCCCTCCTCCAATGACGAAGTCCTGGAGTACGACCAGGCTCGAAAGTGTCGCCGGTCCGAGTGCCTGGGGGAGTGACTCGAGGGCCTCTACGCTGGCCTCGCCCCAGCGAGCGAGGATGCTCACGCACGCCAGTTCGTGATCTGCGAGCGATTCGCAGAGCGCATCATGAACGTCGCGGTCGCCGGCGCGGTCACCTGAATCGTAGTCGAGCACGACGACGACCTTGCGATCCGGATCGAGGCCGAGACGATTGGCTGCGCGCACCTCTCCATCGACCATGAAGCGCACGGAGGCCTGCGGACGCGGCGGCGAAGCGCTCACGCTGGCATCATGTCGGGCGGCGGTCCAAGCGAGGAGACCGGCCACGTTTTCGACACCGCGCGCATCTCGATAGGCGTTTGCCGCGAGCCAGTCCGCCGCCGCAGGGAAACGCGTCACCAGCTTGCGCCGCGTCGCGCGAGGATTCTTCGAAGCGGAGAGGTCGAACGTCAGCTCGCGCAGGTCCGCAGTCGAAAGCCCCTCGAAGACGCGCTGCCCGTCGAGGCGTGCCAGCGGCGTGAGGCGCGGATCGCCGCTCAGCGCCAACACGGTGGCACGAGGTGGTGGCGGTCGCTCCTCGAGGAGTTTCTCGAGGCGGACGACGAGCTCCCCGAAGACACCGAGCATCAGAAACGCATCCGCGTCTTCCCAGAGCGACTGCACCTGCGAATCCGACAGCTCCGCGAGCTGCTCCGGCGTGCGCAACAGGACCGTATGGCCCGGGTTCTCGTCGAGGAAGAGCGCAGCCCCTGCGGCGGTCTCCCACGCCGAGCGGTTGGAGACCACGCCGACGATCTTGTCCGCGCGCGCGTCTGCGAAGACACCGAGCACCACCAGCGGGACGGACAGAAGAGCGAGCGCCTTCATGCGGGCGCTCGAGGGCTTTCTTTCCACCCTTCAACACATCCGGGCAGCCTGAGGGTTGCGGCCGAACGCCTGGTTGGATCTGATTCAAATCGCATGTCTTCCCTCCGAAGAACGATCTTGAAGGCAGGGCCGGTCTCCTGGCTGGCGCGCTGTGAAGGTCTCAGGTCTGCCAATCACGGAACCACACGCCTTCCCGGGATGACTCCCAGTGGCGATCGTGTGGTGCAGAACGCGCATACAGTGGCGGGGGCCGCGTCGGTCAAGACCACTGGAGGGTCGCCCGAACTTCCCGTTTCACCCTCGTCTCCGAGGGAACCGCTGCCTTAGATAGTCGTTGTCAATGGAACCACGGGGCGCTTCCCATAGGAGCCGCGGCGTGTCAATCGAAGCGGGTCCGGTCCGTGGCTCGTGCGATGGGCCTCGTAGTCGTGCCACCGAGGGGAACGACGCGGCCCGCGGTCACGCGTTGGCAGCACTCGCAACCAGGCGGTCGAGCAGCGGACCTGAAAGCGCGATCACCGCACACGCGGGCATCGCGTCACCCCCGTCCGGCCAGTGACTCGTGATGCGGTCGGGGCTGCGCGTGGTCTCGCCCGGGTGCTGAACCGCGAGCAGCAGCGTTCGGCCGTCGGGTGTGAACTTGGGTCCGGTGAATTCCGCCGCCACCGGGGCGGTAGCCACGCGGAACACCTCCCCGGCCTGGGGCCCAGTCATCGGCACATAGAACAAACCGTTGTGACCGAAGCGCACATATTCGGGTTCCTGCTGGGAACCGCCGTACACGTCGGTGGTGATCCAGAGGTTGCCCTGTCTGTCGAAGGTGAGGTTGTCGGGGCACGAGAGCCCAGTTTCGTCACCCCCCATCAGCAGCGAGGCGTGGGTGAACTCGAGCGCGAGAGGATCGTCGTTGCGCTCCGACAGCTTGAGGATCGACCCGTGGAAGTTGCCGCGCGAGACGTTGTTGGTGAGCGCGACGAGCACGTTCCCAGTAGCAGGGTCGATCTCGATGTCTTCGGGCCGATCGAGCGGCGTGGCGCCAACGAGCGCCGCCGCTCGGCGGGTCTGTACGAGCAGATCGACCTCGTCGCGGAACACGTTCTCGAGCTCGGGACGATCGAGAATGAGCGGCTCCCACCGGCCTTCGTCGAGGTTGGCTACGTATAGCGTCCCTGTTTCGAGCGAGCCCCTGCGGTCAGCGATGAACTTGTAGAGGGAGCCACCCTGACGGTCGTCGCTCGAGTACACCACGCACCGACCGTCAGAGCCGGGGCGCACGGTGGCACATTCGTGCGAGAACCGGCCGAGCGCGGTGAGCTTCTTGGATGCACCGGTGGTCGGATCCACCTCCACCACCCAGCCGTAGTGCTCCGGCGGCAGGTCGTAGTGCGCGCTCCAGCCGAGCGGGCCGTCGCGTCGCGCGCGCTTGCCGCCGGTGAACTCGACTTCGCCGTAGTAAGACTCGTAGTTCTCTTCGCAGGTGAGCACCGTGTTCCAAGGCGTCTTGCCCCCGGCACAGTTCGCGAGTGTGCCGATGGCCGTCGCACTGCCCGCGATCGGGCGGGGGGACACCATCGGAATCGGCGTCTCGCCGCTGACCCGCCGGTTGTAAGGATCGTCGTAAACCACCTGCCAGCCCGCGTCGGTGTTCTCGATACGAAGGATACTGCCGCCCACGGCTCTCCGTTCGAGATCCACCTGCTCCCGGGTTCGGGTCGGCACGTAGCTCCCGTGCAGCTCGAGCATGCTCGGGTATTCGTGGTTGACCCAGAGGAGCGCGCTCTTGGTCAGCGGTCGTCCCGGGGCTGGAACCAACTCGAGGTAGTCGTTGTTGACTCCGAACCGATCGCCATTCGCGTTGATTGGCGTGTTGAAGCGGATCATCTCGCGCCAGCTCAGGCCTTCGACGAGGTTGACGGCGTCGAGCCGCGACGGAGCGAGGGACGGCAGCGGGGCCGAGGACGGCTTCCGAGTGCACCCCGTCGCCCCCGGCACCAGGCTCACGGCCGCGAGCGCCTGCGACGAGCTACGCAGAAACTCCAAGAATCGACGTCGGGTCCATGTCGTCATCGCACCCCTCGCACTGCGCCTAGCTAAACTATCATCCTCTCGCGCGAGTAGCGGCACGTTCATCGCTCTCGCCTTCGTCTGAAGCCGGGGGTTTCGGCTGAGACAACAGCCCGCAGCGACGACTAAAGAGGGCCATGTACCCGCAGAAAAGGGCAACGGGGCCCGACAGCAGCTGTCCCATCGTGAAGGGGAACTCGGGCGTCAGGCTCTCCGCCTGGTACTCCTTGAAGTACTCGAGAAAAAAGCGAACGCCGAAGTAGATGCCCATCAACGTGTACAGCGTCGCGCCGTCCCGAAGGCGGTCGCGCTTTGCGTGCATGAACATCGCGAGGCCGATGAGGGCCATGCCCAAGATGGCTTCGTAGAGCTGCGAGGGGTGCCGGGGAAAGTCCTCGCCGAGCTGCACGAAAACCACGCCCCAGGGGACATCCGTCACCCGCCCGACGATCTCGGAGTTGAAGAAGTTGCCGATGCGGACGAAGAGGATCATCCAGACCGCGCCGATGACGACGGCGTCTGCGTAGCGGTGCCAACTCACCCCGTGTCGCCTCGTGAACCAGAGAAGTGCCAGGACCACGCCCAGCCCTCCCCCGTGGCTCGCGAGGCCCTTCCCGATCTCGATGATGCGAATCGGGTTCTCGATGATGGAGCGGGGCTCATAGAAGATGAGGTGAACCAGATGGGCGCCAACGAGCATCCCGATGGGGAGGAGCACGCTGAGGGTGCCGGCGTGTTTCTCGGGCAGGCCGCGGTCCCGAAAGGAGCGTCCCATCATGTGCACGCTCACGAGCAGTCCGGCCGCAAAGAACAACCCGTAGTATCGGATTTCGAGGGGGCCCAGGTGGAACAGGACGCGATGGACGTCCCAGTGAAAGTAATCATTCATGACGTCTGTACGGGGAAAAGGCCTCGGCGCTTCGTTCAGAGCTTGGTGGGGTTGGGCGCGTCGCCGTAGACCTCCACCGGGTCAAAAGCCTTCGCCTTCTCCTCGAAAGCTAGCTCAATCGGACCCGCGGCCTTGCCCACCGGGACTGATCGATAGAAGCAGGACCGGTAGCCAACGTGGCAGCTGGCATCGCCCACGACGTCCACGCGAAGCCACAGCGCGTCCTGGTCATCGTCGACGCGTAGCTCGACTACCTTCTGCACGAGCCCGCTCGTGGCCCCTTTTCGCCAGAGCGCTTGGCGACTGCGGCTGAAGTAGTGAGCCTCCCCGGTCTCGATGGTTTTCGCCAGCGCCTCCCGGTTCATGTACCCGACCATCAGGACGACGCCGTCCTCGACGGATGTGGTCACGACGGGGATCAGGCCCTGCGCGTCGAACTTCGGCGCGAGCTCGTTTCCTTCCTCGACCTGTTCAACGGAGAGTCGCGGCGCAAACATGGGGTACTCCTGCATGAGGTCTCGAGACCTAGCGCAATCGACTTGCAGTAGCAATCTGCTTGCGCTACTTGGCTGGTTTGACGGCAGGCGCGTGCAGCCACTGGGCATTGGCCTCGACCTACCGAGTCCGAGGGCACGCTTGCTGCGCGCGCCTCGCCCCCGTAGCGCCACGTAGAAGCGACGCCGCCCCGACGAAGGGCACATGAAGGAGAGCAAGTGACGACGAACCATCTGTCGATCCCCGACGTGCAGGGAATCCTCGATACACGGCAGATCGCGATCAATCGGGTTGGCATTCGCGACATCCGGCATCCGGTCCGAGTCGCCACTCGCAGCGGCGAGGTTCATGCCTCGGTCGCGCGTTTCAATATGTACGTGGGTTTGCCGCCGGAACTCAAGGGCACCCACATGTCCCGCTTCGTCGAAATCATCAACGGCCATGACGCGCCGATCAACATCGAGAGCTTCCGCGGACTGATCCGCGCGGTGGCCGATCGACTGGATGCGGAGCGCGCGCACGTGGAGTTGAGCTTCACCTACTTCGTCACGAAGGCCGCCCCGGTGAGCGGCGTTCCGAGCGCTCTCGACTACGAGGTGACGCTACGCGGTGACTACGTTGAGGGCGCATTGAAGACGCAGCTCGTCGTGGTCGTGCCTGTCACCAGCCTCTGCCCGTGCTCGAAGGAGATCTCGGAGTACGGCGCGCACAACCAGCGCTCCCACGTCACCGTGGCCGCCGAATGGACGAACGGCTTGCACATCGAAGACCTCATCGATCTGGTCGAGGCCCAGGCATCGAGCGAGCTCTATGGAGTGCTCAAGCGCGTCGATGAGAAGTTCGTCACCGAGCGCGCATACGAGAACCCCAAGTTCGTCGAGGACATGGCCCGCGACATCGCGGCCGCCCTCAGAGCTCACGAGCTGGTAGGCAATTACATAGTCGAAGTCGAAAACCTCGAGTCGATACACAACCACTCCGCCTACGCCATGGTCCGCGGCGAGGAGGCTTGAACGGCCAGCCCTGGCGGGGCACGCACTTGTGCTCGTCGCTCCATATGTTACGGCCGAATCGATGAAGCCCGAGCACTTGGACGTCGAGGCGGTCCGCGCGCAGTTCCCGATCCTGCAGCGGGAGGTGAACGGCCGACCCTTGATCTTTCTCGACAGCGCGGCGACGAGCCTCAAGCCTCAGGCGGTTGTCGACACGATCGCGAAGTTCTACGCGGAGGAGTACGCCACCGTTCGGCGCGGGGTCTACTCGCTCAGCCAGGAAGCCACGGCGCGGTACGAGGGTGTGCGCGCGCAAGCCGCGAGATTCTTGGGCGCCGAGGACCCCGACGAGATTGTATTCGTTCGGGGCGTGACCGAGGCGATGAACCTCGTCGCGTACAGCTACGGCCGAAGCGTTCTCGGGCCCGGCGATGAAGTGCTGATCACCGAGATGGAGCACCATGCCAATATCGTTCCGTGGCAAATCGTCTGCAAAGAGACGAAAGCGACAATCAAGGTCGTGTCCTTCGACGATAGCGGCCAGCTCGACCTCGACGAGATCCGCCGGAAGATCACCGAACGCACCAAGATCGTGTCTGTGGTGCACGTGTCGAACGCCCTAGGCACCGTGAACCCGGTTGCGGAGATCACACGCATGGCCCGAGCGAAAGGAGCCGTTGCGATCGTGGATGGCGCGCAGAGCACGCCGCACATTCCCCTCGACGTTCAGTCCCTCGGCGCGGACTTTTTTGCCTGCTCCGGCCACAAGATGTTCGGGCCGACGGGAGTGGGCTTGCTCTACGGCCGAAAAGAACTCCTCGCCTCGATGCCCCCGTGGATGGGTGGCGGCGAGATGATCGACAAAGTCACCTTCGAGGAAACCACCTTCGACGACCCCCCGCACCGCTTCGAAGCGGGGACGCCGCCGATCGCGCAGGTGATCGGACTCGGTGCCGCGATGACTTGGATCGAGGAGCTAGGCCGCCCGTCGATCGCGGCCCACGAGCACGCGCTGTTGGCGTACGCGACTCGCGCAATCCAGGCGCTTCCTGGCGTCCGAATCGTGGGCACCGCACCTATGAAAGCCGGTATTCTCGCCTTTACGCTGGATGGCATTCATCCTTTCGACATCGGGACGCTGTTGGACGAGCAGGGCATCGCGATCCGCGTAGGCCACCACTGTGCGCAACCAGTGATGCGTCACTATGGGGTACCGGCTACGGCGCGCGCTTCGTTCGGTCCATACAACAACGAGGGTGACATCGACGGGTTCATCGAAGGGCTGCGCAAGGTGCAGCGGATGATGGCATGACCACGATTGCTGAACGGCAGGCCGCCCTCGTCGAGCGCTTCGGCAAGATTGAGGACTGGGAGGAGCGCTACAGCGAGATCATTCGGCTCGGCCGCTCGCTCCCTGAGTTTCCGGAAGACCAGCGCACCGAGCGGAACAAGGTGAAGGGGTGCCAAAGCCAGGTCTGGATGCACGCTGCGCTCGAGGACGGCAGGGTGGAGTTCCTGGCCGACTCGGACGCGGCAATCGTTCGCGGGCTCATCGCGATCCTCCTCGAACTCTACTCGGGTGAGCCGCCGCAATCGATCCTCGCGGCACCGCCGAGCTTCATCGATGAGCTCGGTCTGGGCTCCCACCTCTCTCAGAACCGTGCCAACGGCCTATCTGCAATGCTCAAGCAGATGAAGCTATACGCGACCGCATTCCAGGCGTTGGCTCAACGGAAATAGCCGAGGGCCTTGAGCTGCTCGCTGGTGGTGGCGTCCATCTCGACGTCCTCGGCCGCGACGTTCATGGCAACGCCCTCCTCGAGGTCTCGCGAACGCCAGCGCGCCTTGTTGGGCGCACCCTGGAACTGCCCCAGCACGGCGCGCATCGTCGTGAGTGCAATCGGGTGACTGTTCTTGAGGTTGTTCTGACACCCTGGATCGCCATCGACGTCGAACAGCGAGGTGCTAATGGGCCCGCGCTGCAGCAGCTTGTATCGCCCGCACCAGGCGGCCTCGCGTTCTCCCTGGTGAGTGGAGAAGCCGGCCGCCGGGGCTGGAGTCGCTTCGCCGCGGGCGATGCCGAGGACGGAGTTCCCCTCCAAGTACTCGGGTCGCGTCAGGCCCATCGCGTCGAAGAGCGTCGGCACCAGGCTGCAGTGGTCCTGGTTGTCCGCGACGCGCGCACCTTCGGGCAGAGATCCCTTCCAACTCATGATGAATGGCACGTGAATGAGTTCCTGATGGATCTGGTGGCCGTGGCCCACGTTGCCGTGCTCCCAAAACTCTTCGCCGTGATCTGACACGACGATCACCACCGTGTCTTCGAGCAAGCCCGCCTTGCCGAGCTTGTCCATGAAGTCGCCGAACCACTTGTCGTGGTAGCTGATCTCGCCGTCATAGAGTGCGCGGATGTGTCGCTTGTCGGCGGCGGTTGGCTTGAACGTTCCCTTCTTGATGCCCTCGAGCAGGAGCGCTGTGCTGCGCGGCGCGATGCTCCCCCGGTAGGGCTCTTTCTCGTACAGCTCGAGGAACGAGTCGGGGGGATCGTAGGGCACGTGTGGATCGATGGTGTGCACGTACGCGTAGAAGCGTTCGCCCCCTTCCGCCTTCCGTTCGATCCACTCGAAGGCGTCCGTGAAGACGTGCTCGGCTTCGGTCCTTTTGTTCTCACGGATGTAGTTCGTGTAGGCGTCCCAGCCCTTTTCGAAACCGAACTTGCCGGAGACGTATCCGTTCGCGATGAACGCTCCGGTGGAAACGTTCTGAGACTTCATCTCCTCCGACACCATCTTCACTGAGGTGGGCAGCTTGCCCGAGTCGGACTGGGTCTTGTGCGTGTTCGGGTAGAGGCCGGTGAGCATCGTGGCGCACGAAGGCTTGGTCCAGTCCTCGACGGCGCTGTCGCGCTCGAAAACGACCCCACCCCTCGCAAACGCGTCGAGAGCCGGCGCCTTCACCCGTGTGTTGGCGTATGCGCTCACGTGGTCTGCGCGAAGCGTGTCGATCATCACGACGATCGCGTTCTTCGCAGGCTTGGACGGCGGCGGGGCGGGGTCCTTGCCCTTCACGTAGACTGCGGGCTCGGCCAGCGCGACGCCACCGGTGCTCCCGGGATCACCGGTGACCGAGATGTCGAGACGGATCGCCTGTCCCGCGAAGCCCGTCAGCGCGGCCGCGAGCGGCCGGGGTGTTCCGTCGCTCACCGTAGCCGAGAGCAGTTCTTTCTTGCCTCGACCGTCGACGTGCGCCGTGACCGCGAGCTTCAGCGGGATCCCCGTGGCCGAAGTGCCATCGGCGGCTGGAGCGTCCTCGCCCGCAACCGGGGCGGCGGTGAAGCCCAACAGCGGTTCACCCTGTTCTGGCGGGACCATCCAGTAGGAGAGCGTGGTCCCCGGCGCGAGCAGCAGCGAAGGCGCACTCCCGATCTGACGAACGAGCGAGGCGTGACGCGGCAGCGCCTCCATGCTCGGCGCTGACGTGCCAGCGGGCGCGATGTGGATGAAGTCGACTGCGGCCGCTACATCTTCTCCCATCGCTCGCGTGGTCCTCTCCCAGCGAAGCAGCATGTGATTGGTTCCCGGCCTCACCAGCTCCGCCGGGATGGCGCTCTCGTAGGTGGTCCAGTCGACGCGCGTGATGTCGACTTTCTCGACCGGCTTGCTGTTGATGTAGAGGGAGAAGAAGCGGCTCGCCTCACGACGGAGCCTGAAGCGCACGGTCAGCGCCTCCTGGGTGTCCCATGGGAAGTTGACGCGACTCGTCAGGTTGGTGGCATGGGTATAGGCCACGCCGTCGCGTTCGAGGTGCTTGCCCCAGCCGGAACGCCAGCCTCCAAACGTGTACTTGAAACTGTCGGTCGAACCGAAATCGACGAGCAGCCCGTCGCGTTTCAGCGACGCGAAATTGAGCTGGTCGACGAGGCTCCGCTCGGCGCGGCGTCCCGCCCAAGGTGCCTCCCGAGGCGTGACCGGGGAAAGGGGGTCAGGCTCGACGGCCTGCCCCTTCGAGTTCGCGTTGCAACCGCCGAGCAAACCGGCTGCGGCGCCTGAGAGCAGGGGCGTGGCAGCAAGCACCCGCAGGACTTTTCTTCGAAGCTCATCCACCATGTCGTGATGTCATTCCGCTATCGCAGTGAACTCGCATTTGCAAATTGCTTGCAGATAGCCCTTAGAGGACGCTCCATGCGCCCGAATTCTCAGCTCACGGACTTTCGGTGCGCTCCGAACCGCCTCGCCGGAGGCAGTCCGGACACGGACCGCGCAGTTGAACCACCGCCTGCGCGATCGAGTCTGCCCACGGCCCCGGGAGCGACATCGACTGGGTGAGTTCGGCGGGCAGACATGCGACCCGACCGCAGTCGTCGCAGACGAAGTGCGCATGCGCGTGGCCGCCACCGGGAGCACCCGCCATGGCGTACCGGTCAATGCCGTCCACCCGACTGACAACCGGCGCGATGCCGGCCTCTCGGAGCTTCACGAGATTGCGGTAGATGGTTGCCGGGTCCCAGTCGTTGTGGCCCAGACGTGCAAGCACCTCGCTGTGCGAGAGCGGCGTGTCCGCCTCCGCGAGCAGCCCGAGCACAGCCAGGCGTGGGGCCGTCGTCCGAAGCCCGTGGTCTCGGAGCAGCTTTCGTACCTCTTCTTTGTCCATATGCTCGACCCCCGGAAAGTAATCGCATCGACTTGCACAAGCAACCAGCTTGCACGTATAAGCCCGTCCTCCATCCGTTCCCCTTTTCGCCTGCCGACTCGAGCCGCCGACCATGAACACACCACTCGATACCGCCCCAACCCGCCTTCCTGTCACCGTTCTATCCGGGTTCCTCGGCGCGGGCAAAACCACCCTCCTCAACCAGGTGCTCAACAACCGAGAGGGTCGACGCGTTGCGGTGATCGTGAACGACATGAGCGACGTCAACATCGACGCGGCGCTGGTCGAACGTGGCGGCGCCCAGCTCTCGCGTACCGAGGAGAAGCTGGTTGAGATGTCGAACGGCTGCATCTGCTGCACGCTCCGCGACGATCTGCTCGCGGAGGTTTCACGGCTCGCGCAGGAGGGGCGCTTCGACTACCTGCTCATCGAATCCACGGGCATCTCCGAGCCGATCCCGGTCGCGCAGACGTTCACCTTCGAAGACGAAGACGGCGTGAGCTTGAGCCAAGTGTCGCGCCTCGATACGATGGTCACCGTCGTCGACGCGGCGAGCTTCTTGCGAGACTACAACCAGGCTGAGGCGCTCAAGGACCGCGGCGAATCGCTTGGCGAAGACGATGAACGAACCGTGACCGACCTGCTCATCGATCAAATCGAGTTCGCGGACGTCATCATACTCAACAAGCTCGACCTCGTGAGTGACGAGCAGGCGCGCGAGGTCGAGGCCATCGTCAAGGCACTAAACCCCGGCGCGAAGATCATGCCGGCAACACACGCGAAGGTCCCACTCGAGTCCGTGCTCGACACCAAGCTATTCGATTACGATAAGGCGGCGAACTCCGCAGGCTGGATCCAAGAGCTCGCAGGCGAGCACACACCGGAAACCGAAGAGTACGGCATCTCGAGCTTCACGTATCGCTCGTCGCAGCCGTTCAACGCCGAGAAGCTCTGGGCATTCCTACACGACGACGAGAACTGGCGCGGCGTGCTCCGATCGAAGGGCTTTTTCTGGGTCGCCGCCGACCATCGGGTAGCGTACGAGTGGGCACAGGCCGGCGGCGTCAGCAACGTCAACCCGATGGGGATGTGGTGGGCGGCGATTCCGCGCAAGCACTGGGAGCACCCGGAGGGCCAGCGGCCTGACCAACAGCCGGGCTGGCACCCTCGCTTCGGGGATCGCACGCAGGAGCTAGTTTTCATCGGCCAAAACATGAACGAGGAGCAGACGCGCGCTCGCCTCGACGCCTGCCTGCTCGACGAACGGTTGGCCTTGGGCGACAGCAGGTCGTGGGCAGGGATGCCGAACCCATTCCCCGAGCTTCGACTTGGTTCTAGCGACGCGTGAGTCGCGAGTTTAGAGCGGACCGTTAGGTCAGGCACCAAGCCTCCGACGAGATTTGCTGCCCGACCGCGCCGATGGCATGCTGCGGCTTCCGATTGCGGCCAATCAACAACGAGGAGCCTGAAGTATGTCCGAGCGCACTTTCGAGCCCATGACCAAAGCTGAAGTCGTCGCTGCGCAGCGCGCGTGGGCGAGGTACGTCACCGAACGCGACGTCGACCAACTTCTGGCGCTCTACGACTTCGGAACGCCCGACGAGCCCCTGCTCTTCAAGCCTACCCTCGCCGACGTGATCCGACTCGACCGCCAGGGAGCCCGATCGTACTTCGTGGGAGGCGATGCGGACTATCCCCACGACCACGGCTTTCTGAACCGAGGCTGGACACGGGTGGAGTTTCAGAGCGCTGCAGGACCGGTTTTGAAGGCCGGCGGGCTCGGCTACAAAGACATGGGCCACTACACCTTCATCGACGGCGACGGCAACGCGACCCGCGCCGACTACACGTTCGCCTATCACAAGCTGACCGGCCGCGTGCTCATCTCGCTGCACCACTCGTCGCTCACTTGGTTCCCGCCCGCCGAGAACTGAGCTAGTATTGCGGCTTCGTTCATGAGCACTTGGGAGCCCCGAGTGCTTCTCTACTGGCCAGACGGAGCCAACAGTTTGAATGCTTCGCGCTGTCGCCCGTCGGAACAGGCATGTGGAGATGCCTTCAGTTCGCGATGGTTGGGGTGCTCGCCTCTGGATGCGCCGCAACCACGGTCACGCCCGTCGTCACGGGAGGACACCTCGCGAGAGGAACCGTCACGCTGACGTACTGGCATCGAACGAGGCACATCGTCGACTGGAGCGCCGCCGAGCAAGACGCGATGAGACGATGCCAAGCGTGGGGGTACGAAACGGCCGACCTCTTTCCAGTGAGTTCCCGAACGTGCGTCCAGTCAAACGACCACGGCTGCCTCAAATATCGCTCGGAGCTCGAGGCACAGTGCGTCGTAGTGCCCGTCGGCGAATCCGAAACACGGTACTGACATTGAAAAGTCAGCGCACTGACGTATCGCGCCGGGGCCGCCTTTCGACCGCTGCATTGCGTAGCGCCGTGATTGTCATAAGGCTTTGGCGATGCACGTGCGATGGGTAGGCTTGGGGCTTCTTCTTGCTCTTTCCGTGCCGGTGGGCGCCGGAGCGGCAGTCACACTGGTAGGGCAGGCGACCGTAATCGACGGGGACACGCTGGAGATTCGCGGGAAGCGAGTGAGGCTCCACGGCGTCGATGCGCCCGAGTCGTCCCAGCAGTGCACCACGCCGAGCGGCAAGCGCTGGCGCTGCGGACAGAAGGCGGCGCTCGCGCTTTCTAAAAAGATCGACCGTCAAAACATACGGTGCTCCGGCAAGAAATCCGACCGCTACGGCCGGCTCGTCGCCGTGTGCCGCGTGGGCGACGTCAACCTCAACCAGTGGCTCGTCCGCCGCGGGTGGGCCGTCGCCTACCGACCGTCTTCGAAAGACTACGTGCCTGACGAGCGCGTAGCCAAAGAGGCAGGCCGGGGCGTCTGGTCAGGCACGTTCGTCATGCCGTGGGAATGGCGGAAAGGAACACGATAGAGTCAGCGAGCGGGCCTCAAGACATAGGACGTAATCAAGAGGACGATCAGCACCACAGGCGGCGCAAGCTTGTCGATCCCATCACCCACGGAAAGGTGAGAAACGAACGCACCGCTCAGATCGAAGAAGATGCCCGCGTAGGCCCACTCCTTGAGCTTCGGGAGCCCGGGCGCGAGAATCGTGATGCCCCCCAATACCTTCCAAGTCCCGAGAAGGCGCGCGAAGTAATATGGGTAGCCGAGGTGATCCATGCCGGCCTTCACCTCGTCGATCAGCAGGAAGTCAGCGACGCCGCCTGCGGCGACTACGAGCGCTACGACCACCGTGGTCAACCAAAAACCAATCTTCTTGCCGTTCATCGTGCGTCTCCAATCCGCGCGACCCTACTCTGGATTCTGTCGACGAGGAAGCGAGACGGAGTTCCGCGCGTACGCGGTTGACTCTCGAACACAACCAGCGCATTCCATCCGGCAATGACCGATGCACTCACGGAGAAAGTCGAGACGGCTGCGGCCTGGACCGAGTACTGCGACCTGCTCAAGAAGGCGGGCGACGTGATCCTGAGAAATGAACTCGACCCGAGCCTCTTCGACAAGGGTGAGGGGCTTCGCTACCTCGGTCGCCTCGTGCGCGCCGGGCTGTTCGCGTTCGGCGAAGACCGGGGTCCGCAGCACCCGCGCTTCGGTCAGATGCCCGACGGCGTGAAGATGGGGCTCGACAACCCGGACAACTTTTACCTCAGCGCCTCGATCGACCCGAAGTACGATTATCGCATTCGCGGGACGCGCGGCACGGTCCACTACATGAGCTTCGCGGCTCAGAACCAGAACTTCTCGGCCACCAAGCAGATCACGGGCGGCGCCGGTCACCTGAACGACGACGAGCTCAACCTCGGACCCGACGGCGCTTTCGAGATCATCGCAAGCCAGAAGGAGCATCCCGGCAACTGGCTCCGACTCGCGCCGGACACCAAGCAGATCCTGCTGCGCCAGACGTTCCTGTTTCGCGACAAAGAAAAGCCGGTGAGCATCGACATCGAATGCCTCGACGCCGAGGGTGCAGCCCCGCCTCTCGACCCGAGCTCCATGCCTGGGCGCCTGATGGTTTCCGCCTTCTTTGCCATCGGCTGCGCGACCTGGTTCTACGAATGGGTCCGCGAGTTCCACGAGCTGGCGCCTCTCAACGAGTTCCATCTACCCGACATCGAGAAACACCGAGTCATGGGCGGCGACCCCAACGTTCGCATGTGGCTTGGGGTCTGGAAGCTCGCGCCTGACGAGGCCCTCGTCATCGACGCATCCCCACCTGACTGCGACTACTGGAACTTCCAGCTCGGGAACATTTGGGCCGAGTCACTCGACTTCGAAACCCACAACGTTCACATCAACAGCGGCGCCGCGAAGTACAACGATGACGGCTCGTTCCGCCTGATCGTCGCGCACGAAAACCCAGGGATGCCCAACTGGATCGAAACCGCCGGCCACCACCACGGCACGATGGCGCTCCGCTGGGTCCGCACCGACGACCACCCGCAGCCCAAGACCCGGGTGGTCAAGCTCGCCGAGCTTCGGTAGCCACGGGGGGCACGCCGGAGTTGGCGCTACCCCAGAAGCCGGTCGGAGTCAGCGCGGATCCAGCGTCGCCGGAAACGACTCGAGTCCCCGCACGAACGAGGACGAGCGATAGGTCACGCCCTTCTCGGGAATGGCATGAACGGCCTGCACGCGTCGGGTCATCTCTTCGAGCGAAAGCCTGACCTCGAGGCGTGCGAGCGATGCGCCAAGGCAGAAATGGGGGCCGAGGCCGAACGCCAGATGCTTCGTTTTCGTGAAGTCTCGATGGATGTTGAAACGATGGGGGTCTTCAAACTTTCGAGGGTCTCGGTTGGCCGCGGGGAACGTGAGCCCAACCTGCTCCCCTTCTTTGATCACCTTTCCGTGGATCTCGTAGTCGCGTGTGGCCGTGCGGTACATGTTGACGAACGGGCACACGAACCGGATGCATTCTTCCACGGCGTTCGGGATCAACGTGGGGTCGGCTGCTAACGCGTCGTACTGAGCTGGGTCTTTGGAGAGTTCGTAAAGACCGCCGGCAATCGCGTTTCGAGTGGTTTCCGCGCCGCCGAGGTTGACCAACACGTGCTCGAATAGCAGCTGCGATTCGTCGAGCTTGTCCCCCTCGAACTCGGCGTTCATCCAAATCGTGAGGATATCGCTCCCGGTGCAACCAGCGGCCTGGCGCTCGACGCACATTTCCTCGTGCATCATCACGAAGCTGTCGAAGGCGTCGTTGACCTCGTCAGTGACGTAGTCGGGCCCCTGTCCGCCTTGACCCAAGGTGTTGATCCAGTGCCCGACGATGTCGCGCTTGTCCTCCGGCGTGCCGAGCATGTCGGAGATGAGGCGTAGCGGAAGCGGTGCCGCAAGGTCCCGCACGATGTCGACCTCGTCGCTCGAGAGCATCGCGGCGACGAGCTCACCGACAATCTCGCGAACGCGCTCCTCCATCCTGCGCATCTGTCGCGGCGTAAACGCCGAAGAGACCAGTGCACGCTGCTTATTGTGAATCTCGCCATCCTGGTAGATCATCCCGGGGTCGCCCGGAATGTTGGGCCGGATGCCCTCCCCGCTGATGAACGTCTCGGGGTCGCGCAGAATCCGCACGACGTCGTCGTAGCGAAACACTTCCCAGAGGCCGTTCTTCTCATCGAAGTAGATCGGCTCGTGCTCGAGAAAATAGTCGTACATCTCGTACGGGTCGTCGTGGGTCTTTGGGTCGCAGAAATCGACGTTCTCGAACTTGACCGGGCACTGGCTTTGCATGGATCGGTGCGTCTTTCCGTGAATGGAAGATGGGGAGGTGTGGGCGAAAGCCGGCGTGCAATGCGCACCGCCGCGTCCACGAACCTCGAAGGTTTTGACACACCTCTTGCGAGGTGTAAATAAACTTAATCGCACAATTTGAAACAGAGGCTGCTGTATGTAAAAAAAGTCAGCATGACTGTCTCGTTGCAAGGCTCTTCGATCCGTCGCACTCTCAGCCTGCGATGAGTCCTGGACGCGCAGGTCGACCACCCATAGCGGACGGGAGGGAGCGGATCTTGGACGCCGCCGAACGGTGTATCGGCCGCTCAGGCCTCCGTGGGACCGGCCTCGCGGAGGTGGCGGCGGAAGCGGACGTCAGCCGACCGACGGCCTATCGCCTGTTTCCTGGGGGCCGAAGCGAGGTCATCGCAGCCACCATCGCCCGGTCCGTCGAGGCCTTCAATCGCGCGATGGTGAAGCGACTCGACCCCATCGACGACCCGCTCGACGTGGTCATCGAGGGGATCATCTTCATGCTTCGCGAGATCCCCCAAGACCCGGTGCTGGCCCAAGCGCTCAGCGCAGACGCGATCGCTTCGCTGAGCGGCGACCCTCTGAAGGACGCCCCACTCATCTTTCCAGGACGCGAGATCCTCACTCAGTACCGAAAACGGGTTCCCGGTCTTTCGAAAAGCCAGCAAACCACCCTGTGGGAGCTGGCCACGCGCTTAGGGCTCTCGGCCCTGGTTCTCGGCACAGGCGATGAGCTCATGGGCGCCGGTCGACGGGCGCGTACCAAGCTACGCGCGTGGCTGGGCCCCCTCGTCCGCGAGCACGTCGAAGCAAACAGCGAATAGGCTTCGGTTTCACGGGCCTTCGCAGCACGAGGAAACCCTTGCTACCGATGAAAGCGGTCGCCCAGGTGCTCGCGGCGAATCCGACGCTGTACGGCCCTGTCCTCGACGCTCATCCACTTGGTCGACGGGGGGAGTACGCTCTCGAGGTCCTTCACCGGGACCACTCGAGGCGCGACCTCGGGCATGGCGTCGCCGTTGACCGTGCGCATCGCGATTAGTCCCGTCGGACGGCCCTCGGTGTCGAGCCAGTTCATCACCCCCGGGTCGCATCCGCACACGACGATTCGGCGGCCTCCGTCGTCGTCGACGTGAATCTGATTCTGATTGAGGCTCGATGTCCGGCTGGTCATGTTGCCGGTCTCGAACCAGCCCTCGGTGTAGTAGACCAGGCCGATGTAGTCGGCGGTGAGTCCCGAGATTGACAGCACCAGCGCCTCGTCGTCCTCCAACTGGAAGCGCCCACCCGCGTAGGTGATCACCTCGTTGCTGCCTCCAGGAACTTCCATCGGTGGCGAGATGCCGTTGACGGGAAGGAACTGCATCCGGAACGCCAACCACTCGTTCCAGAAAAGCAGGTTCTTTTCGATCCACGTCGCGGCATGTTCGATGGCTCGCGCAGAGCGCTCGACCGTGAGCAGCGGAGGCGCCTCCGTTTCGCTACCGACGCGAACGATGTGAAACTCGGGCGGGCTCTGGTGCTCCCAGTCATCGAAGTAGATGCGCACGCCGATCTGTTGCGCGTCGGGCATCATGGGCATCCAGTTGCCGTCGCGCTCTTGTCCCCCGATCGTCAGCTCGAACGACCCGTCGTACTCGATGTGCATCTCGGTCGACGACAAATCCTCCGCCTTTTCATGTCCGGTGTGCATGAAGCCATCTCGAACGGTCACGATGAACCCCGACGTGCTCTTGGCGTTGCCGTACACCCGATACACCGAGGACGGGTCGACGCGCGCGTAGAGATAGGTGTTGTCGGCGTTCGGGCCGCCCCACTGCGTGACGTCGTCGTTGTTGCGAAGGAAGAGCGGGAAGTCCGGGTCGTCGTACTCGTACGCCAGCGTCAGCCCAAGGTTCGTCATGCGGGCCAGGTGGCGAAATCCCTCGGCGGCTGCGAGGTCTCCCTGGGGGAAATCGTCTTCCAGGATTCGATCGCCCAGCGCCTTCATGCGGTCACAGAACGCCGCCCAAGTGGCGCGAAGCTTCTCTCGCGCTTCGCCGTCGGTCATGGGTCGGACTCCTCAGGAACGCCGTAGTGCGTCTGGTAGTCGCGAAACATCTCGCCGAGCTGGTCGGAGTCCAGCCCAAACTCCTCGAGGGTGTATCGATGAGAACCGTGTTTGCCCTTCGGCTTGGCTTTCAAGTACGCGACGATCCGACCACCCTGCCCCGCTCCGAAGTCGAGCCCGTGGTGCGCGTACGCGCGGCGAACGGCGGCGGCCGGGTCGTTCACCAGATCCGCATAGAGAAGGTCATAGATTTGGTCGCCTGGGATGTCGGCGTTCTCGCGCTGTGTGATCACGCGTTCGAGCGTCGTTTTCATGGTCACAGGGACGAACGCCAGCGCCGACAGGTCGACCCGGTCGGATCGCATCCATCGGAGGGTGCCGAGCAGTGAGAAGCTCGAGGGAATCATCTTTCGGGGGTCGCGATGCAGCTGCACCACCTTGGCGTCGGGAAAGACCTCGAACAAAACCTCGAGGCGGTCCTGGTGCGTGGGCCCCTTGAGCACCCAGCGCTGACCTGGGCGCTGGTGCTGCATCACCTGGAGCATTCGGTACTGGTAGCGATAGGCGCTTCTCCAGTCCGTGGTCATGGCGTGCATCAGATAGTCGGGGACATCCAGCGTGCCGAAGAAGTTCGCGCTGAGAAACTCGTGCATCTGAAACATCAGGCACTCGACGGGCAGCTCCGCGCCGTTCTCGTGCATCGCCGTGTACTCGGGAACTACGTCGTCGTAATAGCGCTGCTCGCCGTCGGCGAAACGCACCCGTTCGCTCCGGGATTCCCCTTCTGCAAGCGGCGACACGTTGAAGAGATCGGTCGCCAGAGGAGCGCGCATACTGGGATCGCAGCCAAAAAGCTCCTGCGTGATGGAGGTCCCGCTCCGTCCGTAGCCGCAAATCATCACCGGCTCACGGACCGGCGTTTCGAGCGCTTCGGGATGCGCCTCGAGGTACGCCTCCACGAACAAGCGGTTTCGGAGACACCGAACGATCTCGGACCGAGTCAGCAGCCGACCGGCGGCGTGAAGCGAGGCCTGCCCATTGATCGACCCCACCAGGATGTCGTAGTGCCGGCGCCACGTGTCGGGGCCGAAGTCCGTGTAGCCCGTCGAGTCGGTCGCAGACTCGATCAGCTCGTCCGAGTCGAGAGAAACGAGGCGTGCCGGACCCCCGACCGCATCGGCCATCGAGTTGAGGTGTTCGACCCATGCCGGTCGCGCCGGCGGCTTCCAAGCATCTAGAAACGACATCGGTCCTCACCCTCTGTGTCGTCGTGTCGAATGCATCGGAGACCTCGATTGATGAAACGTGTTTGCTCGTGCATGGGGTAGTTTCTCAGCAGAGCGCCGGGGCTGAGCCAACGGACGGCCGCCAGCGCACTCTTGCCTCCAACCTGGAGAGTCCAGCCGGCGTTGGCGGCCACCGTACGACGTTTTACCTGGATCGTCGTCACCGCATAACCTACAAAATGGCGTCACCGTCGGAGACGGTGGAGCCGACGAGCTTCCTGGTCGATCTCGCCCCCTCTTTCACCGGCCTCCCCCGTCGTCTCGCTTGCGTTTCCCCGATGGTCGCACAGCTGACATGCCACGGACCCCTGAGATCCCCAACGACCCCGACTTCATCGCAGCGTCCACGCTCCGAGACGCGCTTCTCGGCCTCGCGAAAGCATCGCCAGAGCTTGCCGATGCCCACGACAAGGCCGGCTGGCTCGCCCTCTACTCTGACGACGCCGTCGTGGCCGACCCGGTGGGCGCCCCCCCTTCTCACGTAGGAAGGCGCAAGGGCTCCTTGGGCGACGAGCTTGGCCGGTTCTACGAGGCGTTCATCGCGCCAAGCGCGATCGCCATGGAGCCGCATCTCGAACTCGTCTCCGAGATGTCGGTGTTCCGTGCCGTCACGATCCACACCACACATCTCAAAACCGGCCTCGAGATGCACGTGCCTGCCAACCTGCTCTACGAGATCGCCCAAACCGACGATGGGCTTCGCATCCGCAAGATGCACGCGCACTGGGAGTTGAACCGAATGAGTCGCGCCGTGCTCTCCGAGGGCGCCCGAGGCCTTCGAACGGTCATGCGCCTCAACACACTCATGCTGCGTTCGTTCGGCCCCCGATGGATGGCGCGATACTTCAGAGCCTCTACCCAAGGTGTCGGTCGCCAAGGGAAGGAAACGTGGCAACGATGGGCGGCGGCCCCGGGCGACCAGCCCGAGGTGTCGATTCGGATCCCTGGCAAACCAAGCGTCTCGCCCTCCGAGTTCGTCGACGCGTCGTCAGGACTCCGGGTTGGCGAGCTCATCGCATCCGGGCCCACCGTATCCGGCCCGCTGTCGCTCGAGTGGGAAGGCGTCCCGCGGAGCGGAGCGTTCATCGCCGAGCTCGATCCCCGAGGCGACCGTGTCCGAGATGTGCGCTTGTTGTGGGATCACCCGTCGAGTGTTGGCTAAAGCCCCGCCAGAAACCCTAGAAGCGCACGATTCGTCGCTTCCGGCTGCTCCTGCTGCACGAAATGCCCCGCGTTCGGAATGATTTCGATGCCTCTCAAGTCCGATACGCGTTCGGGCATCGTTTCGAGGCCACGCTTTCCGATGATCTTCAGGGCGGGATCTTCGGCGCCGCAGATCAGCAGTGCCGGGCACTCGATCGTCTTCCGACCGTAGTCGGGATCGTTGGCCCAGTTGATGTCCATCGCGCGGTACGAGTTCAGACCGCCGATGAAGGCGGTTCGCTCGTCGCCGCGCAGGTACTCGCCCACTAGGTAGTCGAGGTCGTGCTCGGTGAACCAGGGCCACGGCAAGGGTTTCGAGGGCTCGGCGAGCACGTCCAGGTAGCCCGTCCCCTCGGAGGGGAACTTCTGAAAGTCGAGCAGGCTGCCAGACCCGCTGAGCGCCCAGTAGATTCGTTCGAGGAAGCGCTTCGGGTGCGCCCAAAGCTCCGCTTCCGCCACCCCAACCTCTTGGAAGTAGTGAAGGTGGATGAAGTGCTTGCGTGCGATTGCGGCAAAAGCACCGCTCGGCTTCGGGCCGGGCTGATGGTGCGAATCATCGACGCGCGGCTCATCTCGTTTCGAGGCGCGGTCGGTCCGTTTCGAAAACCCAACCCCATACGGCACCGCCAGCGACACCACCGCTGGAAACCTCTCCGGTGCTTTCAGCGCGGAGGACCACGCGGCTTGGGCCCCGAAGTCGTGGCCCACCAACACGGCGGTCGATTCGCCGAGCGCGTCCAACACGCCCGTGAGGTCGGCCGTGATCGTGTGGTTGTCGTAGTCGCTCGCAGCCAGCGGACGATCGGAACCGCCGTACCCGCGCATGTCGACCGCGAGCGCGCGGTACCCGGCAGCCGCGAGCGTCGAAATCTGGTGGCGCCACGAGTACCAGAGGCCCGGAAAGCCATGACAAAGCAGCACCGCAGGCCCTCGTCCTTCGGTGAAGACGCGCAGGCGGATGCCGTTCGCTGCGACCAGCTCTTCAGTCCGATGCATGTCTTCGCTTGGCTAGCATAGAACCCGGCTCGAAGGGCCTCCATCCTAACCAAGGAAATCGAGAAGGAGCTCGTTGACCTGGGCGGCGGCGTCGGTGAGAAGCCAGTGGCTCGAGTCGTCGATCGTTTCGATTCGGGGCCTGCACCATTCCTCCCCTGGGTGGGCACCGGAGAGATCCACGTAGCGGTCGTGCCCCGCCAGAAGAAGCATGACGGGGATCGCGAGTGGCGACTGGAGCGCGCGGACTTCGCTCGGATCGATGCGCTTGATCGCTCGGTAGTAGTTCAGAGCGGCAGTCGTGGCTCCCGGTCGAGCGAAGGCCTCGACGTAGCGATCGAGGGCGGACGGCTCGAAGGCGCCCGGTGTTCGCTCGTCGCCGGTGAAGACTTGGCGGACCGCGGCGTGATCGTTTCGGGCGAATAGCTTCTCGGCGAAGCGGTATTGGAAAAGGAAGAAGTAGGGGTGTTTGCGGAACTGCGTCCAGCGAAGGCTGCGGGACATGTACCAGGGTTCGGGACCGGCGAGGGCGACGAACCGACGCACCCGACTCTGGTGCTGCATGACGTACAGCCAGGCCACCGTGGTGCCCCAGTCGTGCGACACGACATCCACGCGTTCGTCAGTACCGGTGATGGCTTCCACCAGGCCGTGGATGTCCCGAGCCACGAGGTCCATCCGGTAGGCGTCCACGCCCGCTGGGCGGTCGGAGAGGTTGTAGCCGCGGAGATCGGGGGCGATCACCCGATGCCCCGCTTCCACGAGCGGCCGGAACTGACGACGATAGCCGTACCAGAACTCCGGAAAGCCGTGGAGCAACACCACGGGCGAGCCCGCACCTGCCTCGGCGACGTGGAGCTCAACGGGCCCAACGTCTACCCGCCGGTGGCTGACGTGGCCATCGAGCCACTCGTCGACGTCGGGCGCGGGGCTCGTCGCCGTTTGAACCGCACCTCCCTGACGCATGGAATCACCTCGACCGTTTGAACTAGGCAGCGAAGACCACTGGCCAGCAGAAGATAGAGACGTCTCTAACTTTTTGCAACCGGTGCTGCTTACCCTCGTGGCGGAAGCGTGCGGAGAACGGCTGGGCTGAGCGCCCGCATCTCGGCTTCGAACGTCGACCGGTGTTTCGGCGTCGCGCCGGCGAGCAATACGGCAATGAGGCCGTGACGGGCTGTGGCTCGGAACCCGTCGTCGTCGAGACCGCCGAAAACCCAGAGAAGGAACGCTCCGTTGAAGGACAAGTAGATCTGTTGGCCGAGTGCCCCAGGCTCGAGATCCGGACGGATGATCCCCCGCTCCTGGGCCTGGCGCATCGCTGCAACCTGCAGCTGAGCGGGATCGGTCGCCCTCTTCCGAAGGTATAGGTCGCCGCCGCTCCAGCCTGCAATGACCCGCCGGTAGAGGGTGGAGTCGGCGAGGAATGCCTCGACGGACAGATCGACGACGGCCCGCGCCACTGCAATCGGGTCGTCGTCCCCGTCGGTAGCCAACTCCGCAAGCGTGTCGATGAGGTCCTCGATCACGCGATCGATCAAACCGATGAGCAGCTGCTCTCGGGTCCCGACGAGGTTGTAGACCGTCGCCGGAGCCACCGACGCAAGCGAGGCGATTTCGTCAACGGTCACCTGCTCAAACGGTCGCTCCCGCAACAGGGCCGCTGTCGCGTCGAGAATCGCGCGTCTCCGCTGTGCCTTGTTCTGCTCTCGACGTCCACGCATTGGGCTGAACTCTCGCCTCAACCCTGCCGAATCGATCGCGGCGTCATCCCGAACCAGCGCTTGCAGGTCCGGCTGAAGTTCGAGGTGTCGCGGTAGCCGAGTCGTTCGGCGATTGCCTCTACGGTTAGATCCGTCTGTCGCAGGTACCACACCGCCAGTTCCTGCCTGACGTCGTCGAGAAGCGTCTGGTACGACGTCCCCTGCGCCTTCAGCTTACGGATTAAGGTGCGGTTCGACATGTAGAGGCCTTTCGCCATCTCGGTGAGGCTCGGATAGTCCCCCTGGCGGTCCAGCAAACGGTCGAGCACCCGTTGGGCGAGGTCGCCGTCGCCCTGCCGCTGGGCCTCGGCGCGTTCGCAGAGCCGAACGGCATGCTGGAACGCCGCTTCGTCCGCCGTGATGCACGGCGTTGCGCCGAACGAGATGGGCATATCGATCGCACAGACCTCTTCATCGAAGCAGAACGTGACACCGCGCACCCGGGTCTCGTACTCCGAAGCCCACGCGGGTCGTGGATGCGTCAGCAGGATTCGCGCGTCGGGAAGTGGGGTCCCGCTGAGCGTTTCAAGCAGCAGGGTGACACTGCCGATGATGTTCAGCGCGGCGTACTCGGCTACGTCGCCCCAGCCCACCACGTCTTCAACCCGCAGCACGAGGCGCTCCGGCGGCGTTTCGACCGACAGATGCGCAACCTCGACTCGCAGCGGCGCGTAGCGGCCGACGACCTCGAGAGCCTGGCCGATGTTTCGGCTGGCCACCATCGCGTATCCCACGGGGCCGTGCGCCGAGATCTGCGTCGAGCGCCCCACGTCGAGGCCGAGCCACCCCTCCCCGGTGAGCTCCATGCCTCGTTCGGCCAAGCGCCGAAACTGCTCGAAGCTGAGGAACCGATCCGCTTCGATCAGCTGAGGCCATGAAAGCCGGGTCCCGCCGAAGATCTGCTCGTCCGAAAAACCCCGTCGTTTGAGCTCAGCGGCCAGGAGCCGAACGTACGTGGGGTGAAGCGTCGGGCGGAGGTGCGCCGCATCCGGCCCCGCTCGACCCGTGGTGCTCTCCCCGCCGACGTTTTCGTCACCCATCCTTTCGGTGGACGAAGATAGTGGGGTCGTTTCGCGGAATCAACGGCGACGCGCGGAGACCGGCCTCAGGCGGCGATTGCCTCGGCCACGACTTCGTCGACCGTCTCGGTCAGGTCGTACTTCTTGCAGAGGCTGTCTCGACGCTTCGGGTCGAAGTTGATCCGCCGCGGATCCCGGTCGGTGTGCGCCAACAGCCTCGGATCCATCGCGCGGAACCAGAGCGGGGGCACCAACGCGAGAAGGAACATCCCGAGATACCCGTTTGGCAGCTCTGGGAGATCGTTGAAGCTACGCAGCGACTGGTACCGGCGACCGGGGTTCGCGTGGTGGTCGGAATGGCGCTGGAGGTGGTACGTGGCCCAGTTCGAAACGATGTGGTTACTGTTCCACGAGTGGTGCGGCTTGCAGCGCTCGTAGAGGCCATTGGAGCGCTTCTGGCGTAGAAGGCCGTAGTGCTCGATGTAGTTCGCGAGCGTAAGCTGGAACGCGCCGAAGAAATATGTCCCCAAGAGAAACGGGACCATGATCCAGCCGAGCGCGCCGACCAGAGTCACCGAGACCGCGATCGTAATCAAGCCTGCACGGACGATTTCGTTGTCGAGTGACCACACGCGCTGCTCGTGACGTTCGAGACGCCCCTTCTCGAGTCGCCATGCACGGAGGAATGCCCCGGGCAACTCGCGGAGCGCAAAGCGGTAGACGGTTTCACCCATGCGAGACGAGGCAACGTCTTCCGGCGTGGCGACGTGGCGATGATGTCCGCGGTTGTGCTCGATCGCGAAATGTCCGTACGCTGCCATCGACAGGACGGAGGTCGCCAGGCCGCGTTCGAGCTTCGACTTCTTGTGCCCGAGCTCGTGCCCGA
The DNA here is from genome assembly GCA_039177115.1 of Myxococcota bacterium. Lineage (GTDB taxonomy): Bacteria > Myxococcota_A > Polyangia > Polyangiales > Houyiibacteriaceae > SG8-38. The sequence goes on along the minus strand of JBCDFZ010000011.1, from coordinate 39,395 downwards.
GGTTGATCCCAAAGCCGCAGACCAGGCCTGTGTTTCCGATCATGGCCAGCACCCCGTACCAAGGCAGGTTCACCGTTCCGACGAACACTGCGTTTCCGATGAAGGCGATCCAGAGAACGGGGACGAGGACGTAGGTGGCCCACCGGTAGTACGGGTCGGCCTCGAGCTGCGGCACCACCTCTTCGGGCGGATTGTTGAGGTCCTCTCCGAGGAGGATGTCGGCCATGGGGATCCCGAAGTACACGACCGCGACAGGAAGCCACAGCAGCGCCGCCGACCCCGTGGCCCAGTAGAGAAGCGGGCCGCACCCAACAAACGCAGGCACGAGCAACGACACGATCCATGCGTAGCGCTTGCCATCCCGGTAGCTGACGTCGCCGTGAGTGAAGATTGGATTGAGAAAAGACATCGCCGGGCCTCCAGGTCACAGTGATTCTAGACCTGAGAGTGACCGAATCCGCGCCCCTGAAACACCGACGCACTCGCCAACAAATCGTCATTTGTTGCCACTGCCCCGCGTTTGTCGGGCCAATTCAACCTACTCTCGGGTGACGTTTACCGCCACTCTCACACGGCGATGACCTCTCCAATGTGTTCGCGCAGCGCCGCGTCATCGGTCGATGCGAGGTCTTTCGCGATGGAGCCCACGACACACTTGTCGGCGCTCATGCTCCCACTGTTCGAGCAGGGTGAGGCCCTTGCCTGGGCCGCGGTTTTCGAAGAGTCGCGCGCCTGCACTGTGCGCCACCAGCACCCACGTCATCGCCATATGCACTCCTCGGCAGTCACGGGCGCCTTCGTCACCCGTCGATAATTCCTAGCACTTCGCCTCGCTCGAGAAAGCCATCCGCATGCCGATCCCCTAGCCCGAACGCCAGCTGCCGAGAGACGCATTCTCCGCGACGGTCCCCCTCCGCGCGAGGCGAGCACGGCGATGAGCCGCGCATTTTGTGCGCAGCCTCGGGCGCTCTACGAGTTGTCCCGTGAGTGGGCGCGGGGCATCGTTCTCACGTGGACGCTCGGTCGCACGGCGCAGAGAACCCTCCTCTTTTTGAGAGTCGCGAATGGGGACGCTGAAGGCCGACCTCGATACGCCGGATTTCGAACTCGTCGAAACGCACATCTCGTATGTCTTCATCGGGGACACTGAAGTGTTCAAGGTGAAGCGCCCGGTAAACCTCGGGTTCTTGGACTTCTCCACACTCGCGGCCCGACTTGACGCGTGCCAGGCAGAAGTACGCTTGAACGGACGCCTTGCGCCGGACGTGTACATGGGTGTGGTGCCGGTGACCCGAAGCGCAGGAGGGCTGCATGAGTTTTCGGGGCCAGGCGAGGTAGTCGACTGGGCCGTCCACATGCGTCGTCTTCAAGACGGGGACCGCGCGGACGTGCGACTTCTCGAGGGACGACTCACGGCCCAACACATCGCGGAGTTGGCGAAGCACGTCGCAGACTTCCACGCCCGCGCTCGATGTGACGAGGAGACGAAACGACACGGAATGGCCGAGAGCGTCCGGCTCAACGTGCAAGAGAATTTCTTGCAAACTCGGACACATCTCGATTCGTATCTGACCCCATCACAGGCCGCGGAAATCGAACGCTGGCAGCTGGCCCAACTGGCCGACGAGCGCCGCTTCGCAGAACGCGCGGAGTCCGGCCGGCTGCGGGACGGTCACGGAGATCTGCGCCTCGAGCACGTGTACCTCCGAGACGACGGAACGATCGACATCATCGACTGCATCGAGTTCAACGAACGCTTTCGCTACGCTGACGTGTGCTCCGACATCGCCTTCCTCTCGATGGATCTGGTGCGCCAAGGGCGAATCGACCTCGCAGAGCGTTTCCTCGCTCACTACGCGGAGCAGAGCGACGACTACGACCTCTACTCGGTCGTGAACTTCTACGAAAGCTATCGGGCTTTCGTGCGAGGCAAGGTTGCTGCTCTACTCGCGCAGGACCCGGAGGCATCGAGCGAGACGCGTGCTCGGGCGCATCGAGAGGCCCGGCGCTACTTCTTGCTCTCGCTGGCATTCGAACGGGAGCCACTCGAGCCGCCAAGACTGATCGCGGTGGGAGGCATGATTGCCTCGGGGAAAAGCACGGTCGCGGCCGAAGCAGGTCGGCTGCTGTCCGCGCCCCGCCTGAGCTCGGATCGCGCGCGCAAGAGACTTCGAGGAAAGGAACCGCACGAGTCGATGCAAGTCGACGCATGGACGGGTGCCTACACGCGTGAAGCAACCAACGCGCTCTACGCGGAACTCGCGCGACGTGCGGAGGTCGTATTGGAGTCCGGACGAAGCGTCATCGTCGATGCGTCGTTTCGGACACGCGCGCTTCGAAACATGATACGCCAGCTCGCGTGCCGGCTCGAGGTTCCGTTCACGTTCATCGAGTGTGTGGCACCCCGCGAAACCTGCTTGCAGCGACTTGCGGCGCGGGAGCAGGCCGGCACACACGAGAGTGACGCGCGCTCTGGGCTTTGGTCCGCGTTCGAGTCGGAGTACGAGCCCGTAACCGAGATTCCACGCGCAGAGCTGACTCGAATCGACACCTCTCACCCGTGGGAGCAAACGCGGGGCTTGATCGAGCGACAGCTCGTTGACGGCTCCGCGAGGTCGGACGGTACTACGCGGTGACGGCATGAACCCGAACGGTTCCGGCCGTCCGCGCCTGCCTTAAGCACGATCTCGGGTCGCTGCCGAGATTCCCGACCTCAAGACCCGTCAAACTCCAGCCTTTCGGCGAACGCCCGATCCTACTGGATCCGCGCGACGATGAAGATCTCACCAGTTGCGGTGAAGAACTCCGTGGCGTCGGGGCTCTCGATCTCGAAGAGCGTCGACGCGCCCGCGTCGTCGTTGAACTCAGGCACGAAGTACATGTCGTCCACCACCCAGCCCACGGACGAAACCCCGCCGGGCGCAATCGCCTCGATGAGCGTGGACGTGTCTTGACGGAAGTCGATGGCGGCCCACTGCCAAAAGTTCCCGTCGACCAGCTCGATGGGGAGGAGTGTCCGAGGGTCGACGTCGGAGGTGTATAGCTGCAGGACGAAGGTGCCATCGCCGCGCCCAAGGCCGCTCCTCACGATGGGTACGCCTGCAATTTCTGCGAGGTCTCGGTAGAAGCCCGGGTTGAAGGTGGCCTCGCCGGGGATCCACTCGAGGAGGCACGGGGGCGGAACCGTCCCTGGCTCTGTCAGGATCTCCGCGAAGCCGCCGCCCGCGTCGGCGACCACGTAAACTGCGCCATTGTCTGCGAATGCGGCGCTGCTGGAGACGCAGCGGTCGTCTTCGATGACCCCGAACACGGCATCTTCGGAGGCCGAGAAGACCGCCAGCGCCGCAACCGGCACGAATGTCGCCTGGCTCTCGTTGCCCCACGAGATCGGCATGAAGACGAAGTCATCGAGTATGGAGACTCCGCCGCCGGCAGCCCCAAAGTCCTCACGCCGGAGCTCGGGCGCGGGAAACGTCGACGTGATGTCCATGTCGGTGGGGTTCCATACGACGACCTGGAAGTTCGCGAGGTCGACGTAGTAGGCACGCTGCTCGCTGATGAACGCGATCTGATTCGTGAACCCAGTGACCCCGACAGATGCCATGCTGAACCGAGCTCGGCTTCCGTCGTCGAGCACGTCCTCGGCCAGCCGGGTCCCCTCCACCACGAACCGCGTCACAACGCCCGACTCGCCGTCGAACGAGAACACCTTGCCGTCAAACGTTCGTACGCGCGACAGGCCCGAGAACTCGAGCGCGTTCGACAGGTCGATCGCGTCCACGTCGAGTGTTGGAACGACCGACGCGAAGTTCGCCCGGCTGTCGGGGGTGCGTACACGCGTGACGACGAGAAACTGGTCCTCGCTCGTGCCACCGGTGCCGCCGGTTCCGTTGTCGCTGCCGCTGTCTCCGCATCCCCCAAAAAAGACAGATGCCACGCTGAGTAAGAGTAGAAGAAAGCGTCGATTCATCACGTTCGGTCCGTTTCGTCGAAATTAGTACAGGCGGTCGCACGCAGAGTCCGAAGGACCCGTGTCTCCCTGTCGCTTCGAGTGTCCTCCGCTCGGTGCGTTTTCAAACACGCCTAAGGCTGAGGCCGGTCTAGTGCATGCGCAACAGGCGAGGCTCTGTGGTCGACTCGAAGACTCGCAGCGGCTCACCACCGCTGGTGAGGCTTGGGCCCGCTGGAAACACCGATCCATGCAATACATCTATCGGCGTGCTCCGAGGGGTGGCGCTTGGCCACGTCGAACGATAATGTCGGAAAAGGGAGAAAAACCGGATGAAGAACGGCCGCGCATCGCTCACAGGAGCCCTTTTGCTCATGATCCTCGGCTGCGGAGACGCCGACGGATCGGGAACGGGATCCGGGACGCCCCCATCCGCAACCTCCGAGCTCTGCGAAGACGTCCGCGGCCTCGAAGCCGTGTACTACGACTTCATCAATGGGGTTCCCCGCGGCGACCTTCCCTCCACGGCGTTCACGATCCCGTTCGACATTGACCTAGCGCAGAGTCCGTACTCGAACCCGACGAGTTTGCTGCTCGGTTTCACCGTGCCCGTCGGCTGGACGGTCTCCGATGGTGACGACGTGTCCGGATTCGCAATCCCCGGGACCGTTGCTGCTGCAAACCTGGTGCGCGACGACGAGCAAGCCGTCTGGCGCTACATCCTGAACGCCCAGGTGACCGGAGACTTCACCTCGGCCGCGATCCTCGGCTCGGAGATCGCCGTCGCGAGAGACTTCATCGGCAACCCCGAGGAAACCCAGGTCGTCTGCGAAGCAAACGCCCAACGGCCCGGCATCCTCGGCCTCGAGTCCGCCGCGGCCCAACTACTGCGAGCTGGGGACTTCACGATCTTCGCCCGCGCGCAGGTGATCAACGTGTCGGGCGTAGGCAGCTACTACAGTGGATACCTGTCCGTTGCGCCAACGACGGAGTCCGAGCGCGTGACCACCGACATCTTCGTACCGATGATCACCCAGCTATTCGGCGGGGGTTCGGATCCCCCTGAATGCGGCGACGGGGACGACAACGACGGTGACGGCGACGCCGACTTCCCAGCCGACGACCAGTGCACGAGTCCGTCGGACGACGACGAGTCCACTTAGCCGTCCTTGCGTTTCTGCGCCGTCAGAATCATGAGGTCGGAGTCGCCCTCGTAGACGCTTTGGTCGAAGCCGCCGTGGACGACGAGGGGTTCGAGGCCGGCGTCCTCGACGGCTGTTAGCGCCTCGGACAGCCGTAAGTACCGGTGTCGGATGGTGGCCAGAAACTCCTCCCCATCGTTTGCGACGTATCGATAGTCGACCGTGAAGCGTTGGGCGGCTCGCTCGTAGTGGCTCCGCTCGAAGACCTGGCACTCTTTGCCGCGCACGTGGACCGTCGCGACTTCACCTTCCTCGTCAAACCCTTCCTCGAAGTCTTCATCGTCGTGCACCGGGTCGCCGGCGTATCCGTCGAACACCAGCAGGCCGCCCGGAGCGAGCGCTTTTGCTGCCTGCACGAACGTGCGCCGGACGCTCTCGATGTCCGGTAGGCAGTAGATCCCGTTGAACGGGATCAGCACTCGGTCGAAACCCACTCCGACGTCGAAGGTCGTCATGTCACTCTGATGGAGCGTCACCGACGCGGGAAGCCTCGCCCGGGCGAGCGCCAGGGTTTCTTCGGAGGAATCAACGCCATGCAGATCGGATACCTGGTCCGCCAGCGCCATGAGGATGCGCCCTGCCCCACAGCCGAGCTCGACGACCCGCTCCGCGCCACGACACACGGCACGATAGAACTCTTCGTCGCCCTCGTTTCCCGTATGCAGGGAGGCGTACAGATCGGCAGGATAGTCGTTGGACATCGACACGAAGGTCAGCGGTGGCTTTCCAACTGCTTCTTGGCCTGCGCGAGCGTGAGGTCGACGTTGTACAACAGGTCACCCGGCTGCGTGAGACCCCGTGAATCGGAAAGCGTACCGACCTTCAGCACTCCGAAGCCGAGCCGTTCGACGACACCCGCCACTTGGTCGACCGCGTCAGGGTCGTCTCCGGCGATGGGGATGACACGACGCTCTTCGAGCTGTTTCGTCGTGTCGCCCTGGTCGCGAAGATGTTCCCAGTAGATCGTGTTGAACGCTTTGACCACCTTGGCGCCGGGAACCTGCCGCGCGACGTGCTCGGTCTGACTCATCCCGCCGAGTTCGATCTCTCCGTCACGGCCCGGGTAGTAGTTGGACGCGCTGACGAGCACCTTTCCCTCGAGTGTCTCGGCAGGCAGCTCGCCTACGCGCCCGAAGGGCACGGCCTCGATCACGAGATCCGCCCGTCGCGACGCCTCCTCGACTGAGGCCGCATGCGCCCCAGGACCGAGCGCGGCAACCATCTCCTCGAGAGAGTCCGGGCCCCGCGAATTCGCGATCCAAACCTGAAACCCGGCGCGCGTAAGAAGCTGTGCGAGGGTGCCGCCGATGTTGCCGGAGCCGATGATTCCGATGCTGGTCGTCATGGTCTCTGCGTGGGGCCGAGGCGCGGAGGCGCAAGGGCGCCTCCGCCGGCGATGTCAGTCCGCTTACTTGGTGGGCTTGAAAATCGGGAGGTTGGCTTCCGTGGCAACGTAGATGACGTTCGGGTTCTCGTTGAGGGTCGAGATCCAGAGGTACTGCAGATACGAGTCCGAAAGCGTCGAGCGGACGATTTTCTGGGCCTCGGCGGCGCCGCGCGCACGGGCGATTTCGATCTCCGCGTCTTTCTCGGCTTGCTGAAGCTCGAACTGCTTTTGCTGCACCTTCTGCTCCGCGGTGAGCTTGGCTTCGATGGCGGCTTTGAAACGTTCGGGGAGCTGCACATCACGAAGGAGGACGTTGACGACCTCGATTCCCTCCGGGCCGAGCACCGCGCGGAGATTTTCGGTCACGCTCTGACTCATCTGCTCGCGGCCCTCCTCGCTGTACATATCCCGCACCGGCTGACCCGCGGCCACCTTTCGAATCTCAGACCGGAAGAGAGGCACGATGAGCGTCTCGCGGTACCCGGGCCCGACCGTCTTCCGGATTTCCGGCGCGGCGTCGGGATCGACCCGATAGAGTAGCGACGTGTCGAGACCGACCACCATGCCCTCTGAAGACGGCACCTGCGCACTCTCTTTGATTTCCTGGAGCTTGATGTTCCAGGTTTCGATGCTGCGCGCGACCGGAATGCGAAGGGTGAACCCCGGCATGCGCGGCTGGTCCTGAATCGTGCCGAAGTTCATGACGACGCCAACCTCGCCGTCTTCGATGACCGTGCAACCCGAGCCAACGGCTGCCACCACGGCAACCGCGAGCACTACGACAAAACGCCTCATGATTCGCACCCTCCGGCGGGGAACCTAGCACGAGTGCCGCAGTGCCGCGGGACCATGGCACAGGCGAGACTGTCAACGACACCGGGTTTTGGGGGCCGCGGTCGTCTCCGTACCCCGAGGGCTTGCATGCTGCGGGGTCCGGTCCCTAGGATCACGGAAGGAAACCAGCCGCTCGGGCCTGGACTCCGGTGGGTATCATGATGAAGTATTGCGAGGCTTTTCGGGGGATGGCGAGCATGCTGGTCCTTGCCACTTCGCTTCCGACAGTCGCGCGTGCCAACCCCGTCGAAGCACCGCATTTGGCGGCGAGCCTGGTGACGGTCGAGAGTTCCGTCGTGCCCGGACAGCCGGTGACCGCAGCGGTGCACTTCGAGCTGGAGCCCGAGTGGCACCTCTACTGGAAAAACCCCGGCGACTCCGGGGAGGCACCCGGCTTCGAGTGGACGCTTCCCGAGGGGTTCACGGCCGGGGAGGTGGCGTGGCCTGCGCCGCGTCCAATCCCCGTGGGGCCGCTCATGAACTACGGCTACGAGGGCGAGCTGTTGCTGCCGGTCGTCATCGAGGTACCGGAAAACCTGCCGGAGAACATGGCCGAGGGCAGCGACGTGGACGTGTCGGTCGTCGCGTCGTGGCTGGTCTGTCGGGAAGACTGTATTCCGGGGGAGGCGGAGCTCACGCTGACGCTGCCAGTGCGGGCGGAGCCGACGCCACCGCGCAAGGCTCACGCAGCCCTGTTCGAGCAGGTGGAACGGGAGCAGCCGACGCCGGCGCGTGGACGCGCGGTGGACGACGGCGACTCGCTGATCTTGGATGTTGCGGTAGACGCGTCGGGGCTCGGCGGCGAACCCCGGGCGACGTTCTTTCCATACGACGCGCTCGTGCTCGACCACGCTGCCAACCAACGGGTTGAGTTCCGCCCCGAGGGAGTGAGCCTAGAGGTTCGGAAGGATCCGACGCGGGACAAACCGCTAAACACGGTGGCGGGTCTCGTCGTGCTGGAGGATGGCGACGAGCGGCGGGTGTTTGAACTCGACGCTCCGGTGACTCGTGGCGCGGGCGCGGACGATGCGGCGCTGGACGGCGCCATTGCCAACGCGTCGTCCGGTTCGATGGCCTCGCCCCCTGAGGAACCGCGCTCGGTTCCGCTGGCGCTGATCTTGCTGTTGGCGTTTGCGGGAGGTGTGCTGCTAAACCTGATGCCCTGCGTGTTCCCGGTGCTTTCACTGAAGGTCTTGGGCGTCCTCGAGCACGCGGATGACCCGAACGCGACGCGGCGCGACGGGAGGATGTACACGGCGGGCGTACTGGTTTCTTTTTGGATCGTGGCCGGCCTGCTCTTGGCCCTTCGCGCGGGCGGGGAACGGCTCGGCTGGGGGTTCCAGCTGCAGTCTCCTGCGTTCATCGCGGCGTTGGCCATCTTGATGACCCTCGTTGCGCTCAACCTGTTGGGAGCGTTTGAAGTTGCGCTGGGCCTCTCGCGACTTGGCAGCGTCGGGGCAACGATGCCTGGCGAGGAGCCGTCCGCTCGACGCGCGATGTGGTCGTCGTTCATGACCGGTGCGCTCGCGGTGGTCGTCGCGACGCCCTGTACGGCCCCCTTCATGGGCTCGGCGGTGGGTTTTGCGCTGACGCGGTCGACCGGGGTTGCGCTGCTGGTGTTTACCGCGCTCGGCCTCGGCATGGCGGTACCGTACCTAGCGCTCGGCTACTTCCCCGCTCTCGTCCGAAGGCTGCCGCGCCCCGGGGCTTGGATGATCGTGCTCCGCCAGGTGCTGGCGTTTCCGATGTTCGCGACCGCCATTTGGTTGCTCGCCGTGTTTGCAGAGTTGACGAGTAGCGCCGCGGCGTTTCGCTTGTTGGGTGGCCTGCTGGTCGTCTCCCTCGGCGCCTGGGTGTACGGGCACTACCAGCGGAGCGCGCATCGATCCTTCGTTGCCGTGGCGATGGCCGTGGTGCTGGTCACAGGCGGGGCGGTGTTCGGGACGCGAGGCGTCGAGGCGTCGCAGGACCGCGACGCGGCGAATGCGACGGTCACCGATGAGCTGTGGGAGCCCTGGTCTGCGGCACGAGTGGCCGAGCTTCGTGCGCAGGGCCGGCCGGTCCTCGTCAACTTCACGGCGGCCTGGTGCATCAGCTGCAAGGCGAACGAGATCGTCGTCTTTCGAGCCGACGAGGTGCGGAAAGCCCTCGAAGAGAACAACGTGGCTGCGCTCAAGGCAGACTGGACGCGGCGAGACGACGCCATCACCAAGGAACTGCAGGCACACGGACGTGCCGGCGTCCCGCTCTACCTCTACTATCCCGCGGACCGCGACGGGGAGCCCAACACGCTTCCGTCGGTTCTGACACCGGGCGTCGTGCTGGACGAGCTGCGCGGCGGGTGACGGCGAGGCCCGAGAAACATCAGGAAAGGAAACCATGATTCAGATATCCACACGCAACTCGATGATCGTGCTCGCGCTGGCGGCACTCTCCAGCACGGCCTCTCTTGCGAAAGCGGCCCCCGTGGTGGGCCAGGCCGCCCCGGGGTTCACCGCGAAGGACAGCAACGGTGAGACGCATACGCTCGAGCAGTTCAAGGGGAAGTACGTGGTGCTCGAATGGCTCAACCACGGCTGCCCCTACGTGAAGAAACACTACAACAGCAAGAACATGCAGCAGCTTCAGAAGCAATGGACCGACAAAGGCGTGGTGTGGCTGTCGGTGGTGTCCTCGGCGAAAGGCAGGCAGGGCTACCAGACCCCTGACGAAACCAACGCCACAAAGCGGGAAAAAGGCTCTCAGGCCAGCGCGATTCTTCTCGACCCCGAGGGCGATCTCGGCAGGCTGTACGCGGCTCGGACCACACCGCAGATGTTCGTCATCGATCCTCGAGGCGTGCTGATCTACGCAGGGGCCATCGACGACAAGGCGAGTACGAACGTGAGGGATGTGCCCGGCGCGACGAACTACGTGTCGGCGGCGCTCGACGCGGCGCTCGCAGGCAAGAAGGTCGAGGTGACGACAACCAGGCCATACGGGTGCAGCGTCAAGTACTAGGCAGGTCGCCGCCTCAGCCTACTACGGAAACAGCATGCGCCTAAACGCGTCCAGCGTTGCACCGTCGGCGCGCCTCGAGGTCACGTAGCCAACGTGGTCATGCTCCCCCGCGTCCGGATTCAACTCGATGCTCCACAGGCCACGAATCTCGTTTGGCAACAGGGAGTAGCGGATATCCGTGATCCGGCTCGGGTCGCCGGGGTCCACCGCAAGGTAGTCGCTCGAGAACCAGCGAAAGCGCTCGATGTCCACGGCCTGCTGGCTGTCGGGGTCGAGCCAAGGAAAGTCTCGCGCGACCACGAGCTTCGGTGCCGACCCGCCAGGAAACAGCGAAACCTGTGTGCCCGTACGCACCCCATCGACGTAGAAGTCGGTTTCCGTCTCGTAAACGACCTTCCACAGCAAGATGTTCCCGAAGCTAGGCTTGGCCTCGAGTCGCTGCGGCGTATGACCACGTTCGGCCGCGAGCTCGCGACCAAACGCTTCTGCCCGATCCCGCTGCACCAGCCCGCCAACGAGATACGTGACCGCCCAGAGCAAGCCGAGCCGCGCCCACCAGGCGGAGCGTCCGCCGAGAGACAGCCCGACCAGCAGGATTAGGGGCAGTGTGAACAGCGGGTCGATGACCGACACGGTGCTCCAGGCGAAGCGCTCGGAGCTGAGCGGCCACAGCAATAGCGTCCCGTAGCTCGTGCAGGCATCGAGCAGCGCGTGCGTCGCATAGCCTGCGGTGCAGTAGAACAGGGTACGGCGAAAGCTCAACCCGCGTCGCTTCGCCAGCAGCGGATGCAGGATGGCGGCACAGACTGCACCACCAATCGGAACGAACAGAAGCGAGTGGGTGAACTGCCGATGGTATTCCAGAAATAGGAGCGGGTCCGTCGACGAGCGGATGAAGACATCCAGGTCCGGCGCCATGCCGGCCAGCATGCCGAGAAGCACGGCAATGCCAGCATGCTCCCGCGGGGCGAGTGCGCGCGGTGCCGCGGCACCGAGGGCGCCCTGGGTTACCGGATCCATGAGTAGAGCGCCATTGACTTAGGGTTCGGGTTTGCGAGGCAAAGCGTCGGTATGCTCTCGTCGTGTTCTGTTGTCCATGTGCCGCGAGCTTCGTGGCGCGCGTCGCCTACGAGCGCGGTTCAATCCTCGGCCTAAGCGCCTTCGTCCGCCACCTCGATCCCGGCGAGGGCAAGGAGCTTGAGCGCGTTGCTGGTTTGGACGATGCCTGGGCGGACGTGGTAGTCGAACACCATCTCACCGTCCCTTTCGATGTCGGTGAAATGGACGTTGTTCAGCCGGTTGGGGTAGTCAGCCTCGAGTATCGCAAGCTGGGTGTCGTGGGTGGCCACGAGACCGCTCGCACCGCGATCGATTAGGTGCATGAGCACGGCTTTGGCGCCGCGATGTCGGGCTCGCTCGTTCGTACCGCGAAGGAGCTCGTCCAGGAGGAAGAGGACCGGCGGGTCGGCCTCGAGGTTGCGGACGACCATTCGCAGCTTGTTGAGCTCGGCGAGGAAGTAGCTTGCGCCCTCTTGCAAAGAGTCTCGAGCGCGCATGCTGGCGCGCAGCCGCACCCGCGGCACCTGCATTCGGTCCGCACAGACGGGACCCCCGGCCAGAGCGAGGGCGACGTTGAGGCCGACCGCTCGGAGGAGCGTGCTCTTCCCGGCCATGTTGGAGCCGGTGACGATGAGCGCGGTGCCGGGCCCGCGAAGCTCGACGTCGTTCGCAACGCGAGCGTCCACTGGCAGTAGCGGGTGTGCGATCTGCGTTGCGCGCAGCGGCTCTGCGGAGCTGACGACCTCGGGCAGGCGGGCGGCAGGATCGAGCTCGAGCAGACAGGCGAGCGACGAGAGGGCCTCGAGGTCTGCGAGCGCCTCGAACCAGGCGGAGACGTGCTGTCCGGAGCGGCGGTTCCAGGCTTCCAGGCCTTGGAGCACGTTGAGGTCCCAAAGCAGCAGCGGGTTGATGAAGATGTGCGCCAGGGGTTGCGTGCGAAGGTCCGCAAAGCCGACCCAGCGCCGGAGGCCGCGAAGATGCGCCGAGGGAGGTCGTCCTCCAGGTGAAACTCGGGCCTGTAAATCGACGAGAAGCGGGCTCTCGAAGCTCGCTCTTTCGAGTTCGAGGAGCATTCCCTCGAAGGCTTCGAGCGCGCCTCGCCGAGCGGTCACGAGATCGTAGACGCGGCGAAGTGGAGCGCCGACGACCAGCAGCAACACGAACTGGCTGAGAAGCGTGAAGGGCCAAATCCGGTATGGCGAAATCCCGGCAGCGCTGGCAGCCAAGCTGGATACGGTGAGCAGAGGCAGTGCGATGGCGACTAGCTTGAGCCAAGGTCGGGACTCGAAAAAAGAAGGCAGGGTCGTGAACTCGAGAAATCGACTTCCGTCGAGTTTCCCGCTGCCAGAGGGCACCGCGGCGGCGGCCTCGAACTCGGCGCGGAGGCCGACATCCGTCGCGAGCTCCGCAACCGCACCCTGTCGCGCGGCGATGTCGCTGAGGGCGCCGGATTCGCCAAGCCACTCCCGGAGCCGCACTTCGCCAAGACGGGTTCCGCTGACGTCGACCCGCTGAACCAGGGATCCTTGGCCCGCGACGTCGATATCCCAGGCATAGGCGTGGTCGGACGGATAGTCGTCCTCTGGGCCCTGCGGAAATTCAAGCCAGCGACCGTCGGTGCGGGCGACGTGACGCCCATGAATGTCGCGGCGAATAGTAGCCGCCTCGAGCGCCTTCAATACCCGGGCGTGAAGGATCAAGAAGACGATGAAGAGCAAGGCGGCTCCCACCCCGAGGCCGAGCTGCAGCGGACTTTCCCCAATGGCCCCGCTCACGAAGAGCACGAGGGCTCCCAAGAAGCTCACGAGTCGAGCGGTCGAGATCCGAACGTCTTTGCGCCGGAGTACGGCGATTTCGCCCTCGTAAGACTCAACTCGCCTCTGATGGAACTCTGACGCCAACATGCGCGCACGTAGCCGCAGTCGGCTCGAATTTCAACGATGGACACGAAATCGGCCGTCCGCTTGCCGCGTGGAGGGATATCGTTGCTCCACCGGACACAGGGGGCCGTTGGCCCGCGCATCGCGTTCATCGCGCTCCAAAACGGATCGCCAGCGAACTCGTTCTCAATGAAACAAACCCTTGCGGGGGAGGCCGGACGAAGACGCGGCGCTATCCGGTCCCAAAGGACTCGAACCCGCGCAGGATGAGGTCGGTGAGCTGCCTCGCCGCTTCGTCCGCAGATGTGTCGGAGGGGCTGCTCAACCACCGTTGGGCGGCAAAAATGAAGGCGCCCACCATCGCGTACCCCATCAGCGTAGCGTCTATCTCCGACGCTCCCGCGCTCCGCAGTGTCTTTTCGATATCGGCGACGAGCGCCGAATGAAACGCCGTCCGAAGCTCGGACAGCCTGTCCTCGCCATCCCACGCGATCGGCGCATGGCTCAGGAGCGCGCCGAAGCCATGTGGGCGCTCTTTCACGTATGCGAAGAGCGCATGCGCCATGTTTTCGATGGCCTCCGCCTTATACGTCGTCGCGACGTCCTTTCTCATGCGCTTCGCGATGAGCCGCATCTCACGCTCGGCGATGGCGTCGAAGAAGGCCTGTTTGTTCTTGAAGTAGTGGTAGAGAACGGGCTTCGTGACGCCTGCGGCCAGCGCGACGTCGTCGAGGCTCGTCGCGGCCATCCCTTTCTTTGCGAACACCTCGAGGCCGACGTCCAAGAGCTGAGCCCGACGCACCTCCGGTTTCAGTCGTATTCGTTTCTTCGCCGGCACCGTGGCAGCGCACTGTAACCCTCCGCTCGCCCGAATACCGGGTTTACGCACTATCTACTCTGTGGTAGATAAGCCTCATGTTGTCGATGTTCAAGCGGTTTTGTCCTATTTGCAGCTTCACGATCGCGCTCTCCTTCGGCGCGATTTCCTGCGGCGACTCGCAGCCTGCGACCTGCCCCGAAACGGTCCCGCAGCAAGCGCAGGTCAGCAACCATACGATCCAGGCGCCAGACGGCACCGACCTGGTCTTCAGCGTGTTTCGGCCGCCCGGCGTCTGCGAAGCGGTTCCCGCGCCTCTAATCCTGTGGAACCACGGATATCCTGAGTCGCGCACGCAATCGATTGAAGACGCGCAGCCCTACCTCGACCGGGGTTACGCGTTCGTCTCGCTAGACCAGCGAGGGATCCTCGGAGAGTCGGGAGGGGTCACGAGCGGGGCCCCACGGCCCGGAATCGAGAACGCCGACGCCAGTCTGGTACTCGATTGGGTCCATGACGAGCTCGACTGGGTGCAAAAAGACCCGGACACCGGTGTCGACAAAGACCTGGTGGTCGGTACGTTCGGGAACGGAGCCGGAGGCACCATGGCGTTGCTCTTGGCGGCGTTCGACGAACGAATCGATGCGATCATGCCGTACGTGTCGTCGGCCTCCGTGATCGAGGACGTGTTCGGTCCCAACAACGCGCCCCGCGCGCTCATCGCGGCGCTGTTCCTCGAACTCTCGGCCAACCTGGGGGTCCGCTTCGATCCCGATCTACTCGACAACATCGAGACGGCTGCGGATACGCTCTTCGTCGACGACGAGCTACGGGCGGTATGGGAGTTTTCCGATGTCGCCACCTACGGCGGGATGATCGACGTCCCCGTCATGTTCTTGCAGCCGATCCCCGATCAGATCGTCGGAGCGCTCCGGTCGGCGGAGATCAGTTACGGCGCGGTCAGCACGCCGAACGACCAAAAGTGGTTGGTTGGCATGAACGCGCCTTTCCTCGACGTCGGAGACGTTCGAGGTTTCGGCGTCGGCGCCCCGAGCCGAGAGCGCCCGAATCAGTGCGCCGACATCTACACGCCAGGCTTTCAGGGCAGCAACCTAGGTCGATTTCTCGATGGGGATCTCGTCTTCCTCTTCCTCGATGCCTACGTCGCTCGCGATCCCGAGGCACGCGCACGCATGGACGAGGTCCCCCGCGTACTCTTGCCCGTCGAGCAGGAGGGTTGCGTGCGTGCCGACGCGTGGCCGGTCGCTACGGAGGAGCGGGTGTTCGAGTTCCCGACGATCGACATCCCGCAGGATGCTCCCGGGCTCGAACTACCGCTCTTTACGGCGACAGAACCCACGTTGATCGCGGGCACGATGACGCTTGGTGCGGACATCCCGGAGGGTCAGGACGAGCTCTTTCTCGCGTCGCTACTCGTGGTATCGGGCGACTCGGCCTATGTCGCCAACGACATGGTTTTCGGATCGCAGACCGGGCCCTTCGCGGGCACCCGGATCGACATTCGCCTCGGCACGGTCGTGACCCAGCTTCAGCCGGGGGACGAAGCCCGGCTGCTCGTCGAGGGGGAGCAGTTTCTCTATGCACGCGCGGGCGGCGAGATCCTCGAGCCCGCTGCGATCTCCAACGTCGTGTTCCGTCTTCCGATTGCTGACGCATCGCTCGTCGGAGGGCCGGAGGTCATCGAAGCCCCTTCCGAGCCCGCCCCAGACTGACCGAAGAGCTCACCGACGAAGCTGGGTGCGATTCGACATCGCTAGCGAGTGCCGCTAAGTTCGCCGCGGCCCGGGCGTCCGCTCCGCGAAGCGAGCGAGCGAAACGCCCTAGGAGGGCCTAGGTTGGGAGTACCAGGAGCCGCCGCAGGGTGTCACGCTGCCGCGCGCCTGACGGAGGTCGTTTCGTGAAACTCGAATGCTTTGAAGTCTCAGGCACCCCGGAGGAGATGGGCTGCGCCCAGGGCGAGGAGTTTCGCAGCCGAATCCGTGTGTTCATGGAGATGCGCTTCGATGCGGTCCGAGGCTACCTCGCCGACTGGGGCTACGAAGGGAGCTGGGAGCGCATCCTCGAGGTCGGACGCGGGAGCTTCGGCCTCTTCGAGGCTTGGGACCCGGCAGGGCACGCTGAGCTCGTAGGCATCGCCAAAGCGGCGGACGTCGACGCCGAGCAGCTTTTCACGATCACGAACATGACCGACATGCGGGACGCGGTTCTTCTGCATGCACCCGGCGGGCCCCAGTTTCAGCGCAGCGACGAGCGCGCCAATCGCGACGAGGGCTGCAGCTCCGTTCTCGTGCCCGCAAGCCGCACGAAATCGGGGCAGCCGATCGTCGGGCAGACGTGGGACCTCAATCCAGGCGACGTGGAGTATGTCGTGGCGATTCGGCGCCGGCCCGCCGATGGGCCGCAGGCCTGGTCCGTGACCTGCACCGGGTGCCTGTCGCTCATGGGCCACAACGAAGAGGGCCTTGCCATCGGTACGACCAACCTGAAAACCTATGGCTCGGGTCAGGGTGTCGGCTACCTTTCGATTCTCCATCGTTCGCTGCGCTGTCGCACCGTCGACGAAGCGATCCAAAATGTCGAAACCGCTCCGCACGCCGGCGCACACACGTACTGGGCCGGAGACCCTCACCGGCAGGTAGACATCGAGGCCTCGCCGAACGGGAGCTTCATGCAGGACACCAGCGAAGGTCCCGTGTGGCGCACCAACCACTGCCTCGCGCCAGAACACCGTGAGCTCGAGGCCGAGGCCGTCGGTCTCAGCACGCAGGCCCGCTTTCTGCGTCTGCGTCAACTGCTAGCGAACGGCGAACACGACGTCGACTCGATCAAGGGCGTCTTCGCCGACCGAACGCGCGGCGTGCTGAGCATCAACCGCTACGCCGAGGACGACCAGGGCACGGCCACGAACGCGGTGTTCATCGCGTCGCCGAGCGAGCGCAAGGCCTGGGCATGCCGAGGCCCGGCCGACCGCGGCGAGTGGATCGAGCTGAGCTTCTGACGCGTAGCGGCCGCGCTGCTGAAACGGAATGGCCGAGCCGGGCGCACGCGCCACTAGACCGCGCGCCACACGGTCGCGAGCCACGGCTGCTCGGACCGCGGTAGGCCGGGCGGCCGGAAGTAGTGCTCGAGGAGCTCAAAACCTGCCGCGGCGACGAAGCGGCTCCAGGTCTCCAGCGTGAGATAGGAGCCGTAGCGTAGACCCTGCTGACGCTCGACGTCCGGACCGCGGGGGTTGCTGGAGAAGAGCACGCCTCCGGTGATCAACGCGTGACGGAGGTCGTCGAGCACGCGGCCGAGCTCCTGTGTCGGCACGTGAAAAAGAACCGCATTCGCGAAGATGCCGTCGAACCGCTCGGCGGGCAGCTCGAGGGCTAACAAGTCCTGATGCCAGACTTCGCAACCATTCGCGGCCCTGGCCATCGCCACGAAAGCGGCTGCGCCATCGAGTCCCACCGGCGCGTGGCGTCGAGCGACAAAGGTAGCGAGGTCTCGGCCCGGTCCGCAGCCGAGGTCGAGAATGCGCTGCGGGGGCGGTCCCGGCAGGTGACGAAGCAACGCGTCGACGTTTTGCGAGACGTCGTGGTCTTTGGTCCCTTCGTGGAAGTCCTCGGCGCGCTCCTGGTAGTGCGACACGGTTGAACTGACGAGGGCCGATAGCTCTTCCGGAGTGAGGTGAACGAGTGGGCGAGGTGGTTCCGGCATGGAGTTATTGAAATAGCATGCGCTTGAAGGTTCATGACCCTAGGCCCGCCGGCGCAGTGGCGGCGGTGAGAACTCAAGACTCTCCGCCTCTATTCGAGGTCGAGTGCGTAAGGCTTGAGCGTTTCCAGCGACACTCGCTCCAGGGCCCGTTGGTGAGTCGCTTTCAGGTAGACCCGCGGCGCCACGCCGTGTCGTTCCGCCTCGGACCAGCGGCTCGCGCAAAGGCACCAGCGGTCACCGGGTTTGAGCCCGGGAAAACCAAACTCGGGACGGGGCGTGACGAGATCGTTGCCCTGAGCGCGGGAGAACTCGAGAAACTCCGCAGTGAGGCTCGCGCAGACGGTGTGGGATCCGCCGTCCTGGTCACCAGTATTGCAGCAGCCGTCGCGGAAGAACCCCGTGAGCGGATCCTTGCCACAGAGTTCCAGCGGCTCGTTGAATACGTTGAGTGGTTTTTCCATGAGGCCCGAATAAGCGTATACCAACCAGTCGAAAGCGACACCCCGTCGAAGGCGCGAGCGACCCCCTCCCGGCTGTGCCCATCTTCGTCTCGCGCAGGGGATGGCGAGAGTTCGCGCTTGCCTTCCGTTTTCGGGCTGGAGTATCACGCGTGAAGGTGGGCTCGTGTCGCTTCGTCTCCAGTATCCTCTTGCCTAGCCAGGTGGTTGTCCGATCGCCGAGCCCCGCGCGCGGCCGACGATGGATACAGGGGGTCTGCTGGATGACTCTCTCCCTCGTCGTCACGGCGCAGGCGGCCGCGGAGCCGCCTCCACCTCCGTTGCCGCGCGAACCCGCCCAGTCCATTCCGGCAGCACCCGAGAGCACGGAGACGGAAGCGCCGCGCCCAAAGCTCGGGTCCGAAGCGCCCGCGCCCTTCGAGGCGATTGGAAAGCAGAAACACTTCTCGCTGACCGGGACCGTCTGGGTAGACATCATGCACGACATCAACGCGGTTGGGCTGTCGACGATGGACGGATTTTTCAACGAGTTCATCGTGGGCCAGATCCCAATCGCCGGAGAGGCTGCGCAACGAACGAATCGCACGGGCTTCAGCGGCAATCAGTCGTCGTTGGTTCTCGAGGCCTTTGCACCGACCCCGTGGGGCGACTTCGACTTCTACAGCAAGATCAACCTATTCGGCTCCGCGACCGGTCCGACTCCGCAGATCCAGATGTACAAAATCTGGGCGAGATGGGCCTGGCTCTTTGTGGGGCTCGACTACACGCAGATCACCAACAGCAGCACAATCCCTGACACGCTGGACTTCGAGGGCCCTCAGGTGATTCCTGAGGGTCGTCCGATCCAGTTCGCCATCGAGATCCCATTACAACGCCTACAACGCCAGGGCGTGGAGTCGGGCTGGTATCTGTCGATCGGGGCAGAGGACGACCCGGCGGACATGACGCTACCCGAAGATGCATTTGTCCGCGGGCGCATCCCGGCGTTCATCGGCAAGTTCATCTACCGCCGTGGCATCGCCGACGTGGAGCTTGCCGCGGTCTATCGCCGACTCGGGGCGCGCGGCGGCGGCATCGACTCAGACATCAACGGCTGGGGACTCGTGTTTGACGGCCTCGTGAACGTCGGCACGCGTGGCGACAATTTCATCTTTGGCGGGATTGCCGGCCAGGCACTCGGCGCTCTCATCGACGACACGCAAGGGTTCGGTCTGGACGCGGCGCCCGAGAGCGCGGGTTCGAGTGAGCTCAAGCCGATTCCGGCGTATGGTTTCTGGCTCGCGTACCAGCACTGGTGGCTCACCGCCCTGCGTTCTACGGCGACGGTCGGCTACCTGCACCTCAACACCGGCTTCGACGAGACCCCAAACCCCGAGGGGATCTACGCGGCGAGCATCTACTCTTCGCTCAACCTGATTTGGAGCCCTTGGCACGCCGTCGACATCGGAATGGAATGGAGCTTCGGCTGGCGCCGGATCACGGAAAACTCGGCGGTGGACGGACAGACTCGAAACTACAACCACAGGCTTCAGTGGTCCTTCGCGTTCAGCTTTCAATGAGACGCTTCTCGGGCCGGAGTCGAAGCGGCTCGCTCTCCGCGTCGAACGCGACAATACTCTCAGGGCGAGGCAGACACCTCGAACTCCGAGACGAATCGTGGATATCCTCCATCTACGCGCAACGGTTGGCCCCAATCTCTACAGCGTCGAATACCATCGATTGGTCGTGGCGCGCGTCCGGCTTGCTGACGGTGACGCGCCCGCTGCGGTCGAGGCGTTGGGAAAAGATGCGCTCGCGCTTCAACGAGAAGCGACCGGTTTTGCAGGTGGGTTCCTACTCGTCCAGAGCCTACGGGAGCCCGACGTCCGTAACCTAGTCTTCGAGGCGCTCGACGAAGGGGTCGGGTTTGCATCCGTCCGCGGAGCCCTCGCGGCCACGCAGCCGGGAACGCCTCGGCGCGACGTGCTCGACCCAATTCGCGCGGAGTGGAAAGCGCATCGACTGCTACTCAGCACTCAGGCGCTCGTCGACGAAGCGAAACGGCGTGGAATCCCGAGCTTGGTTCTCAACGACCGTTCCCTCGTCCAACTGGGCTACGGTTGCAACCAGCAGCGTATTCAAGACACGCTGACCGAGAACACGTCGATCATCGGCGTCGACCTCGTCGGCGACAAGCGGGCGTGCAAAGAGTTTCTCGCCTCGATGGATATTCCGGTTCCCGCAGGGCGCGAGATCGCGTCGCCTCGAGAGCTCGAGGCCGCTGTGGAAGCCGTCGGCTACCCTCTCGTCATCAAACCGACCGACGGGCATCAGGGGAAAGGAGTCTTCTCCGACGTCCGTAACTTCGCGTCTGCCTCGAGAGCCTACGGGGCGGCGTCGAAACACGGGAGCCGCGTTTTGGTCGAAGAGCACGTCAGCGGTCGCGACTATCGGGTTCTCGTGGTCGACGGTCACGTCGAAGCGGCCGCGCTGCGCGAGCCCGCCAGCGTGCTGGGCGACGGCGAGAGCACCATCGAAGCGTTGGTCGAACGCGAGAATCAGAATCCACTGCGAGGCTACGACCACGAAAAAGCCCTGACCCGGCTCCAGCTGGACGAGGTGGCCCTTCGCCTGCTCGAGCGTGCCGACCTCGGCCCGGAGAGCGTTCCGGGCGAGGGAGTGCGGGTCGCGCTTCGCTCGACGGCGAACCTCTCGACCGGAGGCACCGCGAAAGATGTCACCGACGAGATCCACCCCGAGAACGTCCGCCTCTTCGAACGGGTGGCGCAGCTGGTCGGGCTCGACGTGGCCGGGCTAGACATCGTCGCGACCGACCTTCGCTCTCCGATCGGGAGCAGCGGCGGAAAGATCATCGAGGTCAACGCAGCGCCGGGTTTTCGGATGCATCTGTCCCCTTCGGCGGGCCAGCCGCGCGATGTCTGTTCGCCGGTAATTCGGCGTTTGTTCCCACCGGGGACTCCGAGCCGCATCCCGATCTTCGCGATCACGGGTACCAACGGCAAGACGACAACGACGCGACTTTTGGCGCATCTGCTTCAAACGGCTGGGGCCCGCATCGGCTTCACCTCTTCCGATGGCGTTTACATCGGTGGTCACTTGGTTCAGCAGGGCGATCGTACGGACGAGCATGCGACCCGCTTGGTCCTGCAAGACCCCTGGGTGGACACCGCCGTGTTCGAGTATCCGCGGGGGGGGATCATCCGCGCCGGCCTCGGCTTCGACGCGTGCTCGGTTGGAATCGTCATGAACGTGAGCGCAGATCACCTCGGTTCGCGCGACGTCCACACCGTCGCAGAGTTGGCGCAGGTGAAAGCGGTGGTCGCTCGAAGCGTCCGCCCAGACGGTTTCGCCGTTCTCAACGCAGACGACGACCACTGCTATGCCATGAGCACGGAGTCTCCTGGCAGGTCCGCCTTCTTCAGCTGCAACGACGAGAACCCCCGACTCGCGGAAGCCGATCTCACCGCGTTTCTGAAGGACGGGATGGTCGTTCTCCAACGCGGTCCATGGCCTCATCCGATTGCGCGCGCGTCAGACATCCCGCTCACCCTCGGAGGGCAGGCATTCTTCAACATCGAGAACGTGCTCGCCGCTGCGCTGGCGGCATTCTGTCACGGGCTACCGCCGACGGTGATACGGCGTGGTTTGCTGACCTTCGAACCAGGAGTCGCACTCACGCCGGGCCGCATGAACTACTTTTACGGGGACAGCTTCCGGGTCCTGGTCGACTACGCCCACAACGCCGAAAGTATGTCGTCGCTAGGCCGTTACCTCGCGGCGGCCGAATCCGGCGTTCCTCGAATCGGGGTCTTGGGGGGCACCGGCGACCGGCTGGACGAAGACATCACCGGCATCGGCCGCGTCGCCGCCGACATGTTCGACCGCATCATCATTCGCGAGGATCGAGACCTTCGAGGCCGCCCGCCCGGACAAACCGCGGACCTGGTGCTCCGGGGCGTGCACTCTCAGCGTCCCGGGCTCCCCTGCGAGGTCGTCCTCGACTCGGACGAATCCGTCCTCAGGGCCATGGAATCGGCTCAACAAGGCGAACTGATCTGCATCCTGGGCGGCGATGTGTCTCGAACTTTGGCGCTCGTTCGTTCGCGCTGCCGTCCGACCCCGTAGGAAGACGCGAACACCTGCGTATGAACGGCGCCCTAGCTGCGAATAGGCGAAGGGGACTCGCGCCGGAAGATGCGGGCGATCGGTTTGCGACCCGAAGTCCTCCAGGCCCGGTACATGCTCGACGAGTTGAAGTCCAAACACAGGACGCCTCGGTGGTCCACCGCAATCATGCCGCCAACCCCGCCGGCCGGTGCGAGAACATCGTGAACGACCTCATGCACGGCCGCTTTGAGTCCGCGGCCGCCGTGACGCATCCGGGCCGCGACCTCGTGGCTTGCAGCCTCGCGAATGAAGACCTCGCCCACCCCGGTGCAGGAGACCGCGCACACGCCGTCGGCAGCGAAGGTGCCCGCACCAATGATCGGGGTGTCGCCAACGCGACCGGCCACTTTGTTGGTGAGGCCTCCGGTCGAGGTAGCTGCCGCCAAGACGCCAGACCGGTCGCGCGCCACTGCGCCGACCGTCCCAAACTTCGTATTGTCCAGGACGACCCTCTTCTCCGCCTTGGCCTGGGCGAGCTGGCGCTGACGCGTTTTCGTGAGGAAGTAGTCGGCTTCGACCCGCTTCACCTTCGGGAACCGGTCCGCATAGCGCTCCGCACCGGGACCTGCGACGAACACGACATCGGGGTCGTCCAACACCCTACGGGCCAAACCGATGGGATTCTTCACCGTGCTGAGCCCGGCGACGGCACCCGCTGCGCCATCGCCGTTCATGATCCCCGCCTCGCACTCGACTTTCCCCAGCTCGTTCAAGACGGAGCCGCGGCCCGCGTTGAATAGCGGCGTATCTTCGAGGGCTCGCACCGCCCTTTCCACCGCTTCCAACGAAGAACCGCCCCGAGACAAGACCTGCCACCCGCGGTCCAAGCAACGCTGGAGCGCATCTTCGTAACGGGCCTTGAGACGCGGCGTGAAGTAGGCGCGAGGATAAACTCCCGCCCCACCGTGAATGGCAATGGAGACTCGATTGCGCACTGACGTAGGACCCTACTTAGATATCGCGCCTCGACCTTGCAACCCTTTCGAGATTGGCTCACGCGGCGCGTCACGAAACTTCGACGAAACAGAGCGTCACGGTTTCGGCGAACTTCCTTCGCTCGCGCGACGGTTTTTCGTGGCGGAACGGTGACTTCGCCATCACGCTAGGCGGCGATGAAGGCCCCGAGCGGTGACAAGAAGATGGGCCTCGTCATGGCGACGACACTCGTCACGGTGAACATGGTGGGCACCGGGATCTTTCTGCTTCCGGTCTCGATGGCGTCGGTCGGAAGCATCTCGATTCTCGGCTGGATCGTGGCTGCAGTCGGGGCGGGTAGCATTGGGCTCATCTTCGCGTTTCTCGGCGCAACCGATCCGAGACCAGGAGGCCCATACGCCTACGCTCGGATGACGTTCGGACCCTACCTCGGCTTCCAGACCAACTACGTCTACTGGTCGGCGAACCTGCTCGGGAACATCGCGGTGGCGACGACGATTACTGCCTATGCGACCACGTTCCTTCCGGCGCTCAAAGATCAGTGGACCGGGACGATAGCGACGATCGCCATCGTATGGACGTCGACGTTTTGCAACATCATTGGTCCGCGTTTCGTCGGTTCGCTGACTAGCTGGACGACCATCCTCGCGATTCTGCCGCTCATAGCCGTGGCGACCGCGGGCTGGTACTGGTTCGACCCTACGGTGTTCCAGGCCGCCTGGAACCCGCACAACCAGACAACCTTTCAAGCTGTGAGCGCGAGTGCCACCATCGCGCTCTGGGCGTTCATCGGGATCGAAAGTGCTTCGGTCGCCTCCGGCGTGATCGAAAACCCCAAACGAACCGTACCGCTCGCAACGATGCTGAGCTTACTGATCTCGGCCGCCCTCTACATCAGCACTTGTTCGGTCATGATGGGGATCATTCCGAACGCCGAGCTGGCCAAGAGTGATGCGCCATTCACCGAGGCCGCGGCGCGAGCGGCGGGCCCGATCGCCGCGCTGATCATCGAGATCGCTGCGCTCCTCAAGACCAGCGGATCGCTCGTCGGCTGGACGCTCACGATTGCGCAGTCCGCGGAAGCCGCCGCCGGAGATGGCATCTTTCCGAGGATTTACGGAAAGCGAGACCGGCGCGGAGTTCCTGTATGGAACTTCGTGATCTCCGGGTTCCTGATGACGGCCATCGTGCTCGCGACGGCCTCCCCAACCCTCACCGATCAGTTCAATCGGATCATCGACACCGCCATCATTCTGGTGTTGCTCCCGTATCTCTACACCGCCGTCACCTTCGTCATCTCGTGCCGTGAACGAGAGCTGCCTCGTTCGCGCCGGCTCGCCGCCTGGGCCGTCACCCTGATCTGCATGGGCTACTGCGTGCTGGCGGTCGCCGGCTCGAAGGCGGAGCTCACGCGAAACGCGATGGTCATTCTGTTTTTGAGCATACCGATCTATCTCGCGTTCCTCGGAAAAACCAAGCGGCCGGGGCCTCCGAGCCCAGAGGGGAATGAGAGTCCCGCGGACGCGTGACGCGCTCAACGCTGAAACGAGTAGAGGCCCGGAAGCCCCATGATCTCGGTGAGCGCGTCGAGCGCGACGCGCGTTTCCTCAACCAGAGCGGGATCGGCCAGATCTTCCTCGGCGAGCGCGTCGCGGTAGTGGCGCTCCACCCACGATTCGAGCGCGCGAAGCTGTCGATCATCGATCTTCACGCCGGTCGGCACCGTCTGCCAGCCACTCGGATCCAGCACGACCCGAAGCCGTAGACACGCCGGGCCGCCGCCGTTGCGCATGCTTGCCCGGAGGTCGAAGTACCGAACGCTTCGAATGGGATTGTCCGGGTCGGCGACCAAGTCGTCTACGAATGCGCGCACGGCGGTCGACTCTTCGCACTCCTCGGGGGCGATCAAACACATGGCTCCATCGGGAAGTGTGACGAGCTGGCTGTTGAACAAATAGGAATCGACCGCGTGGGCCAGACTCACTCGCTTGGCCGGCACCTCGATGCTGAGGAGCTTCTGCCCACAGAGTTCCTCGTATTGGCGCTCGACCCGACCAATCGCCGCTCTTCCGTCCGCAAAGGCAAGCTCGTGGTGTAGCAGAACGCCTTCGTTTCCCGTCGCAATGACGTCGTTGTGAAACACGCCCGCGTCAATCGCTGCGGGGCTCTGCTGGAGGAAACAGCAGCGCGACGGGGGAAGCTGGTTGAGACGAGCCACGCTTTTCGAGGCTTCCAGTGTTTGCCGTGAGACGAAACGGCCTGGCGCGCTTGTGCCGGGTTCGTACGCCGAATGCCCGTAGACGAAAAGATGCAGGCCCGGGTCGGAATGCGCTGGTGCCAAGCGCGTGTGGTTCGCCGCGCCCTCGTCGCCCATCGTCGGTCCGCCGCGGAGCGGACCGTGGTGACGAAACCCTTCCCCGCTGAAGATACGGCGTAGGTTCGCCGCCGTTTCGTCAGACTCGAGGCTCCGATGAAGGTTGGAGATGAGGTTGGCGGTGGTGATGTGCGTCTTCGCGTCGAGCGTATCGTGACCCGGAGCGAAGGTCGCCGAGTTGGCCGTCCACATCGCCGACGCGGAGCAAACCGCCCGAAGGAGACCCGGGGCCTCCTGCTGCGCCCGGCGGAGGATGTCAGCGTCGGATCCAGCGAAACCGAACTCCCGGAGCTTCGTGAGCGAGGGGCGCTCGAGAGGCGGCAGGAACGCCTGCGGCACGCCCATCTCGTGAAGCGCCCGCATTTTGGCAAGGCCCTGGAGGGCAGCGCTCTTCGGATTGGCGAGCACGCCGCGATGTCGCATCGAAGCGAGGTTACCGTGCGACAGTCCCGCGTAGTTGTGCGTGGGTCCGACCAAACCGTCGAAGTTGACCTCGAAGTGACTCATGGAAGGAGGCCAGGCGGCAGTGTCTCTGGGAGAGCCAAGTCCGAGGATTCGAGGGATGCGACGGGGTAGCTGCAGTAGTCCGCCGCGAAGTACGCGCTTGGACGGTGATTGCCGCTCAAACCGACTCCACCAAACGGTGCAGAGCTACTCGCACCCGTCAGGGGCTTGTTCCAGTTCACGATTCCCGCGCGTGCGTTCGCGCGAAACGCCTCGTAGGCCTCCGGGTCGGCGCTGAGAATCCCCGCGGCTAGCCCGTACCGGGTGCGATTGGACTCCGCGATGGCCTCATCGAGAGTGTCGACCTGCACGACCTGGAGAAGCGGCCCGAACACCTCTTCATCGGGTCGCTCTACGACCGCGGTGACGTCGACGACTCCGGGGCGAACGAGCCCGGTGCCCTCCTGCACGTGGTGCATCGGAACGAGCGCGATTCCGCCTCGTGCAATCAGCGATTGCTCGGACGAAAGGCATCGATGCGCCGCCGCTTCGTCGATCACCGGCCCCATGAACGGCGCAGGGCTCGCGTCCGGATGCCCTACTCGAAGCTTGGCGGTCACGTCGACGAGCGCGCGCAGAAACGCCTCGCGTTCTGCAAAGGCGGTCACGATCAAACGCCGCGCACAGGTGCACCGCTGGCCAGCCGTCGCGAACGCGGATTGTGCAGTGACGATCGCTGCAGCCTCGATCGAGCTCGGGCGATGCACGACCAGCGGGTTGTTGCCGCCCATCTCGAGGGAGAGGATCTTGCCGGGATGCAGCGCGAAAGCGCGGTTGATCTCCACCCCGACTCGGCTGCTGCCCGTGAAGAACAGGCCGTCGATCCCGTCCTGTTCGCTGAGCGCCACGGCGGTGTCGCGTTGGCCCTGCACCAGGTTGAGGACTCCGTGGGGGAGTCCGGCCTCGTCCCAGAGCTCGAGGGTCCGCTCGGCCACCCAGGGGGCAAGCTCGCTCGGTTTGAAGACCAGCGTGTTGCCGGCGAGTAGCGCAGGAACGATGTGGCCGTTTGGAAGGTGTCCGGGAAAGTTGAATGGACCGAGGACCGCCAGGACGCCGTGCGGGCGATAGCGCGTAACGGCGCCGGCGCGCATGGTTTCGGGTGGAGTCCGTGCGTCCAAGGCGTCGATCGAGATCGCGACTTTACCCGCCATCGCGGCCACCTCGGTGCGCGACTCCCAAAGCGGTTTGCCGACCTCGATTGAAATGGTCTCCGCGAGGTCGTCGCCCCTCGACCGCAAGAGTTCCGAGAAGCGCTGCAGGTACGTTCCTCGCTCGTCACGCGAAAGCGCGCTCCAGCTCGAAAACGCACTGCGTGCCGCGGCTACCGCGCGAGCGACCGTCTCCGCCCCGGCCGCTTCGCCCACCCAAACCGGCTCGCCCGTACACGGGTTGAACGAACGAAAACCGTTTTCCCCCGAGCCCCACCACGCTCCGTCGATGTAGTGCGAGCCCCTGCAGTCGTCCGACTTCATGTCGCTACTCCGTCAGAACTTTCTTGTGGAAGGGGGTGTACAGGATCGAGTCGCCCGGGGCGGCCTCGAGATGGCCTAGGACGTCCTCCGACACGGTGAGGTCCCCGTCGAGGTGCTCCTCCAAGGTCGTCAGGCAGGCGCGAAAGTCGAGGTCGACCCGCGCCACGATATGCTGCGGGTCCAGGACGGGTGAGGCCGGTTTCGAACTACGGATCGAGCCCCGGCGGCATTCGTTGATCGTACGAATTCCTCGGCGCGGCGCTTGCAGGATTGGCCCCCCATCGAAAATGTCGACCTTGTTCGTGGTGTAGAAGCCCTCTTCCTTGAGGATGGCCGCGGCGGCTTTGGCGCGAGCGTGTGGCACCCCGATCGCTTCGCGTGCGGCTTTGGGCAGAAGCGGAAGGTAGATTGGGTACTTGGGCATCAAGTCCTCGATGAACTGCTTGTTGCCGAGGCCGCTCCAAAAATCGGCGGTCTGGAAATCCTGCTGGAAGAACGACCGCCCGACCGCCTCCCAAAAGGGCGAGCGGCCGTGGTCGTCGACGACGCCCCGAATCTCGGCGATGACCAGCGACTCGAAGCGTTCACCGAACGCCGCCATGAACACGAAGCGACTGAGCGAAAGAAAGCGGCCGAGATGCCTCTTTCGGTAGTCCGGGCGGAGTAGCAGGCTGCAGACCTCCGAGGGTCCTTTGTGGGATCGCTCGAGGTGGAGGACTGGGATCTCATGCGAGATGTCGAGGCGTTCGTGCCGCACCGCTTCGTACTCGATCGCATACGAGTAGAACGGGTCGAAGCCGCCGATGCGTGCCAGGATCCCGCAGATTCCGGCCAGCACCCCCTCTTGGCGGTCCTCGAGCACGAACAGGTAGTTGTCGCTTCCTGCGGAAGACAGCAGCGGGTCGAAGGCCCGCAACGAGTCGACGATCTTGCGCTTGAGGAACGCGTCGTCCTTCGGGAGCGAGGTCATGCTTCCGAGAAGGCTTGCCGCGACTTGCAGCAGGCCCTCGAGATCGTCCGAGCGCACCGGACGTATCACGAATTGGTCGAGGCTTGTGAGCACAGTCTAATCTAGGGCGGGAGGGTAGCAGGCTTCGGGCGGCATTCTTGCCCGCGCGTTCGCGCTATCAGAAAACGGTTGGCTGAGCGAGCGGTATGGGCGGCGAACCGTTCAGATCGCGCTCGATCGCCTCCGCGATCATTTCGCTGATGCGGGCCACGATCGAGGGGGTGGTGAAGCCGACCGCCGCAGCGTTGATGTCGCTGAAGAAGTAGTTTCCGTGCCCGTCCGGGATGGAGTCGATGCTCCAGATCAACGGAAACGGGCGTCCGCCCAGTACGTCGCGAAGCCGGTGCAACCCCCAAAGGCTGTACTCCACCACCGATTTCCACCGACGTAGACGAGCGTCCGCGGTGTACTCCGCCCCGCTGAAGAGGGCGGCCGAGAAACTCCCACTCTTCGGCCGCTTGTGAAGCACGTAGAAGGGCTGGTCTCGCACGAAGAAGATGCGGATCTCTCCATGACGGATTTCAGGGAGGAACGGAACGTCGAGTATGCCCTGGCGATGCGCAAAGTAGTATGGGCGCTCGGAGTACTGCTCCTGAAACACGGGAGAAATGAAACGGAAAAAAGACGTCCAGTCCGAGAACCTCCGTTCGCGGTTGTCGGACGCCTGGATGCAGCGAATCTGTTGGTTTGGGAGTCGTTCGACTTTCCACACGCCAACGCCCGTCGAGGTGAAGTTCTTCTTCAACACTCGTGGCCCCTTCGACACCGAGAGCGGAAGACGCTCGCGAAGTGCGTTCAGCGATCCGTAGAAGTCGGTGTCGTCGGGTGCGTAGGGTGTATGGCGAAGTCGGTACAAGAGATCCTTGAACGAAAGGATGCTCATCACCTCGGGCGGCGTTTGCACCAAGCTCCCATCTTGTTCAAGCTCATGAAGAAATTGCCAGTACCTATCCGTATCTTTGAGGTCGCCCGGGTTGACGCGGCTCAAAACCACAGTCGTCTTCCCGCACAGTCGGGCCAGCAGCTTCGACTCGACGTCTGGATGGTAAAACACGATCTCACCTTCGAAGCCTCGGCGAGCGAGTGCATCGAGCATCGGCTGCGAGTCGGCACGATGCCCGTCCCGACCTTTGTCGAGACCCCCTTCTACCTCGAAGATGACCGCGGTATGCTTCACGGGTACGCGAGAGCACTATAGAGATGATCCAGGATTTTCGCCGCCCCCAACGACCCTCCTCCGCCCGATTTCGCGCTTCGGCTGACGTACGCGCGTCGAGCGGTTCTCACCTACTGGTGGTCGGCGGCGCCGAGGACCGCTCGAGACAGAAACTCATCCTTCGTCGTTTCGTCGAGCTCTCGGGGGGGGAAAACGCGTGCATTCTCGTGGTCGCGATCGCGTCGGAAACCCCACAGGCCGTCTACAAAGGCTACGTCCACGCGTTCTCACAGCTCGGGGCTCGGCAAGTGCGCGGACTGCTCACCACGTCGCGGAGCGAGATTCGCGGGCTCGATGCGGCATCCCTTCTCGACCGCGTCACGGGCGTGTACTTCAGCGGCGGCGATCAGCTTCGGATCGCGGCGCTGCTCGGCGGCACCCGGTTTTACGCACTCCTCGAGGACATGATTCGCTCGGGCTGCACGGTGGGGGGGACGAGCGCGGGTGCGTCGGCGATCAGCGATACGATGATCATCGGTTGGGAGCCGTCGGAGCGGCCGCTGGCCGGAAACATTCGGATGTCGTCGGGTTTGGGCATCGTGCGCCACGTCGTGATTGACCAGCACTTCTCACAGCGAAGGCGCCTGAGCAGACTGATCACCGCGGTTTCCCATCACCCGGGATACCTCGGCGTCGGTGTTGACGAGGACACGGCGGCACTGATCCATCCAGACGGCGTCATGCGGGTGATCGGCTCGGGGACGGTCACCATCGTCGACGGCTCAGACATCTCGGACTGCAACGTCGCCGAGGCGCCCTCCGACCATCCGCTCTCGGTCGTGGGAATGAAAGTTCGAGTACTGTCGACGGAGTCCTCTTTCGACTTGAACACTCGGCTGGCAAACGGGGTACACTCCCTGCTCTAGTCCAGCCTTCGTCCGCTCTTTTTCGAAGCCATGCACCTCCTCCAAATCCGCGCCCTCCGGGGTCCGAACCTCTACAGCATCAAGCAGACGAAGCTCATCGTCATGCGTGTCGATCTCGGCGACGTCGCTGACAAGGAATCGACGGAGGTGAACGGGTTTCTCGGGGCGCTCCACGATGTGCTCGGTCTCGAAACGCATCTGCTCGAAGAGCTCGTGGCGGGAGTCCCGTTTCATCGCGTGCTCGAGGTCGTCGCGCTCGAGCTTCAGTACTTCGCGGGCATGGCGGTGAGCTTCAGCCGTACCGAACGAACGACGGCTCGCGGCATCTCGAACGTCGTCTTCAGCTACGAAGAAGAGGAAGCCGGAATCTATGCGGGCGAGAAAACCATCGTTCTCCTCGACGCGTTGCTCGCCGGAGAATCCGTCGAGAGCCTGAAGCCAGACGTGGACGCATGGATACGGACCCTACGCGAGATTCGTGAAGACAGTCGGTACGGCCCAAGCACCGAGTCCCTCATCGCGGAGGCTGCGCGACGTGGCATCCCTCACCTTCGCCTCAACTCCTCGTCGCTGGTTCAGCTCGGGTACGGATGTCAGCAGCAGCGCATTGCCGCGTCGATTACCGAAAACACGCGCGTGATCGCGGTCGACCTGGCGAGTGACAAGTACGCGACCAAACGGCTCCTCGAAGACATGTCGATGCCGGTCCCCCGTGGAAGGACCATCCGTAGCGAAGACGTCCTGGAGGACACTCTCGTCCGGTTGGGGTACCCCGTCGCGGTCAAACCGCTCGACTCGAATCAGGGCAAAGGCATTACGGTCAACGTCACGGACTTGGAGCAGGCCAAAGCGGCCTTCGCGAAAGCACAGAAGTACTCCAACGACGTCATCATCGAACGATCTCTGAGCGGGTTCGACTTTCGGGCCTTGGTCGTCGACAACAAACTCGTCGCCGCGGCGAAGCGGGAGCCTGCCCACGTCATTGGGGACGGCGTCCATACGATCGAAGAGCTCGTGGCTCGCGTAAACCAAGACCCTCGACGCGGCTACGGCCACGAAAAGGCGCTCACCCGAATTGCGCTCGACGACGTCTCGATGCGACTCTTGGCGTTGGGGGGATGGACGCCCGACACCGTGCTCGACGACGGCCAGTACTGTGCGCTCAAGACCACGGCGAACCTCTCCACCGGCGGGACCGCGACCGACGTCACCGACGAGGTCCATCCCTACAACGTGTTTCTGTTCGAACGGGTCGCGCATTTCATCGGCCTCGACGTCGGCGGGATCGACGTCGTGGCCCCCGATCTCTCGACCCCCCTCACCGAGAACGGCGGTGGCATCGTCGAGATCAACGCTGCCCCCGGCCTTCGAATGCACCTCGCCCCGTCGTTCGGCACGCCGCGCAATGTCGCCGAGCCGATCATCGACATGCTCTTCCCTAGCCGGACGTCGTCCCGCATCCCGATCATCGCGCTTACCGGCACGAACGGGAAAACCACGACTGCACGCCTGATCGCTCACCTTATCAAGAACACAGGCAAGAAGGTTGGCTTTACGACGAGCGACGGCGTGTACGTCGACAACTACCTCACGAGCCGAGGCGACACCACCGGTCCACTCTCGGCGCACATGGTCCTGAAGGACCCCGAGGTCGAAGTGGCCGTGCTCGAAACGGCGCGCGGCGGCATCCTCCGCGCGGGCCTCGGGTTCGACCACTGTAACATTGGCATCCTGACGAACGTCTCCGCAGACCATCTCGGGATCGGCGATATCGAGACGCTCGAAGACATCGCCCGGCTCAAGGCCGTGGTTCCGGAGTCCGCACGTGACTACGCGATCCTGAACGCGGACGACGACCGGATCTACGCGATTCACAATCGGCTACAGGCCAAGCTCGCGCTGTTCAGCATGCAGGAAGGCAATCCGCGCATCGAAGAACACATCGATCGCGATGGCCTGGCATGCGTATTGAAAGATGGCTGGATCGTCTTGCAGAAGGGTCGATGGGCCCTGCCGGTCGAGCGCGTGATCGATATCCCACTCACCTTCTCGGGGCGCGCAACCTTCAACATCGAGAACGCGCTGGTTGCGACGCTGGCGGCGTACTGCCACGGCCTGAAGATTCGAGAGATTCGCATGGGTCTGACGACCTTTGCACCATCCGTCGCGCAGACCCCCGGGCGGCTCAACCTGCTCGACATGAAGGGCTTCACGGTGCTCATCGACTACGCGCACAACAGCGCTGGGATGAGCGCCCTCGAGCAGTTCCTCGGAGAGTTTCCCGCGTCGCGTAAGACCGCCGTGGTCGGTGGGACTGGGGATCGTCGCGACGTCGACATCGTGGAGCTCGGGACCTTGACTGCACGGATGTTCGACCGCGCAATCGTTCGCGAGGACGAAGACAGCCGGGGGCGACACCAAGGGGAGACCGCGGATCTCTTCATCGAAGGACTTCACGAGGTCGACCCCAACTACTCGTTCGAACGCATCCTCGACTCCGAAGAAGCGATTCGATACGCGCTCGACCATGCACAGGAAGGCGAGCTGATTGCGATCCTCGGCGGTGACATCGAGCACGGTATTCGCATCGCAGGCGAGTACCGGCAGCAGAGGCTTGCTCCTGACGTCCGACCCTACGTGACTCCGAGCAAGGGCAGCTGAACCGCCGAGCGCGAAGGCCTTCGGAGCGCCGCGGCACCGCGACGCGACTCAGATCTGCTCAGCGATCACGGTTCTTTCTTCGACGACCGTTTGGCCTTGATAGGTCTCTCTCAAAAAGAAGCTGGCGATGAGCCCGGTGAAGGCGGTCACCGGGAGGACGATCATCGCGAAGCGAAAATCCGCTTCGGAGAAGTCCGCGCTCTGAATCGCGCCGGAGGAGCCGGCTGATTGATCGAGCAGCATGCCCACGAGCGGCTGAAGTAGTCCGCTGATGACCATGGTCGACATGTTGATCACGGCGACCGAGGTGGCCGCGGCGCGAGCGGAGGTCACCTCGAGGCCCGCAGCGAAGGCGAGCGACTGAAGGCTCGAGGAGAGCCCGATGAAGAAGAGAAGTGCGATCATTCCGACGGTGCCCGAGGGCGGAGCGATCACGAGGAGGAGAGTCGAGAGCACCGTCATGGCCAGCGAACCGACGAGCATCGGCTTGCGGTGGCCTAGCCGGTCCGAGACCCGGCCGAAGATCGGGCCGCCGATTAGCCACCCGACGTACAGGGCGGAGATCACCTGTGACGCATCGACGACGGAGACACCGGTGGCCGCCTGAATGTAGGGGACTCCCCAAAGCCCTCCGAAAACGGACAGAGAAACGTAGAGACAGCTCGCGATCAGTCCGAGGATCCAGACCTGCGGATTGGTGACGACGACGCGCAAATGCCCCAAAATTCGGGCGAGTGGAGACCCGTCGCGCTCGAGGTCGCCGTGGGTCGGCTCCCTCCGCTTGGGCAGGAGGAAAAAGACGGCCGCAGCGACCAACACGCCGAACAGGCCAGCGGCTTTCAGCGAAGTCTTCCAGCCGACGGCACTGACGAACTCGGCCACGACGGCATTGCCGGCGATCGCGCCCAGCATTCCGAGCCCGGTCGTCAGGCCGGCGATCATGGCCAACTGCTGGCGGGGAAACCACTGAGCCGCCGTGTGGAGTGCACCGACGAACGCAAAGGCAGACCCGCTACCTTGCAGCAGGCGAGCCGCGACCAGCAGCGAGGGAGAAGTGCCGTAGGCTTCGAGGAAGCAACCGAGGAGACAAAGGACAATTGCGGGGACCAAGACGCGCTTCGTCCCCCACTCATCGAGGAAGCCTCCGACCAAGAGCTGCAAGGGTGCGTAGATGTAGAAGTACGCGGCGAGAGAAGCTCCGAGACCGGCGGCACTGAGGTGGAAGGATTTCTGTAGCTCCGGCTCCATCACCGAGGGTGCGACGCGAATCAGAAACTCATACAGATAGAATAGAGAGACGACGCCCCACGCGATCCAACCCGCGATCGGAACCGTCTTCCTCGGGAACTCATGCACGCATCGAAAGATGGCAGGAACTGCGTTGAACGCTATGCAGTGTCTCTTGCGCTGTCGAGGACACACGCTGCGCCGACACGGGGACAGATGTCGACGACGCCCCTTGCGTTGACCTCACGGATGGCAGACTATCGCTACCCTCGGACGTATGTCCCCCGACTCTCTCGAGGAGTCTCCGTGACCTCTCTACCCATTCAACCTGCGCCAAGGCACCGTCCGCGGCGGTGTTTTCTGCTCATTCTCATGGTCGCTGGCTGCAACAACAGCCCGGCGCAGCTGCTGAACGATCAGTTCGACTTCGTCCTCGGCGAATCGGCCGTGGCTCTGACCCCCGGAGGGTCGGAGGTCGAAGTTTCGGTCCGCGTCGTGACGGGCGACCTCGTCGAAGCCGATGACTGCACGTGGGAGGTGCGGAGTGTCCCCGCAGGCGTTTCCGCGGACCCAATCGAGGAAGGATGCAGAGACTTCGCCTGGACGCTCTCTGCGGACGAAACGGCGGCGGTGGGCTCGGCGCAGGTCGAGTTGGTCGGAACCGCTCGGTACTTCGCAAGCAGCGGAATTGCCAGTTCGGGCGAGGTCGTCGAAGAGGTGATCCGGACGCTGTCGGTGGAGGTGACGCCGAGTATCCAAGTCCGCATCATCTCGCCCGAGTCGGGACTGATCACCACCGAGTCGACCGTGGAGCTCGTCGCCGAGGCGAGAGACTCTCTCAACGAGATCGAGGAAATCGCGTGGCGAAACGGCGGGCCGTTCCAAGTCCTTTGCACCGATGGGTGCAACGCGAATCCCGGCGACCCCGTGAGACCCGACGCCGTCGTCGGGCTGCAGGCCGGCTCCAACCTGATCGAGGTCCAGGCGGTCAACAGCCTCGGTCAAGTTGCGGAGGACTCCGTGACCGTTACGTACCAGCCCGTCGTGGCCGGCACCGCCCGCTGGGATGGCGAAGCCGGAGACAACCTCTGGACGACCGGCATGAACTGGGACTCGAACGCGGTACCAGGACCGGGCGATGACGTGTTCATCGAGCTCCCGTCGGCCGCGGTGATCTTCGACGTGCCGGACGGGGCTGCGATACGGTCGCTGACGCTCGGCGACGCGAGCTTGACTATCGGTCGCGGGGAGCTCGACGTGGAGGAGAACTCGACCGTCCAGGGGGACCTGATCCTGGCAACGACCCCGGGCCCGGGACGGACTCCGGGCCTCTCGCTTTCCAGCGAACTCCAGGTGGCGGGGTCTTTCGAATGCTCCGGCACGAGTCGCGTCGAAGGGGGCACCGTGCGCATCGGGGAAGGAGCGCAGGCCAGAATCGAGCTGTGCACCCTTGCGGGGTCTGAGTTCATCAACGGGGGGAACGCGACGATCGCAGGTGCGATAGGGTTGGCATCCGATGCTTCTCTCGAGAACGAGGCTGGTGGATCCCTGCGGTTCGAGAACATTGCGCTGGTTTGCGAAAGCACGTGCACTGGAACCTTCGTGAACGCGGGCAGTGCGGTCCTCACCGGCTTCGTCAGCGACATCGTTCTACCCATCGAGAACTCCGGCACGATCGAGTTCCAGTCCGATATCGTGACGCTGTCATCTGGCACGAACGAAGGAGACATCACGTCGTCGGTCGCCAACGTGAGCGTTTCCGGAGACTGGACGAGCGACCTGGGATCGACTCTGCAGGTATCTTCACTGTTCGTCGGGCCGAACCAATCCTTCGTGGCTAGCGGCGGATGGGACGTGGGCGAACTCCAGATCGAAAACGGCGCAACGGTGAGACTCACCGCATCCGCTACACCATCACCAGGAGAAGAGATCGAGGTCACCGATGGCACCCTGATATTGGCGCCCAACGTCGAGCTCGAGTCCGACGACGTGACGCTGTTCTCGGGGCGGATCGAGGTCGGGGCAGACGGCATACTCTACGCTCGAAGCAGGATGCGATGGTCGACGGGCGTGCTCGCTGGCGGGGGCTCGACGCGAGTGATCGCGCGGTCCACGACGGACCCGGCGCCAACGCTCCTGATGGACGGCACCGCGGATCGCACCCTCGACGGACATCGACTGCTGGTCGTCGGGGAGACCACGTGGACAGGGGGTGACCTTCTCGCCGGGAACGGGGCCGAGTTCAACAACTTCGCAAGCACCGCTGGCCCGGGCAACGGTCTCGTGCGGCTTCAGAGCGACAACTCCTTCCTCGGAGAGGCGCTCGGCGGCGTGATCGCCTTCTGGTTGAACCAGGGAACCATCTTCAAGGAGATCGCCACTGGCGAAACTCTGATCGACGGCTGCTACCAAGAAGCGCTCGGCGGTCAGATCATCGAGAACTCCGGTACGGTGCGCGTCGAGGTCCGCTGCTCTCCGTAGCCGACTCGCGGCCGAATCTGCCAGGACCCCAGGGGCGCCCCGTTCCGGAGAGAACAGCGCAAGCGCGGATCGCCGGTCCCGCTACATAGCTTTTTGAAGGCCCATCAAGAACTCTTTTCGGCTCTCTGGGTTCGTTTTGAATCGACCGCCGAGAGACGTGGTTGTCGTCTTGCTGTTCGAATCCATCACGCCGCGCGCTTTCACGCAGTAGTGCGTTGCCGTGATGCTGACTGCGACATCGTCCGTCTCGAGCAGGGTTTGCAGTGCGACCAGCACCTGTTCGTTCAGGCGTTCCTGAACCTGCGGACGTTGAGCGAAGAACCGCACCATGCGGTTGATCTTGGACAGGCCGATGACTTTTTCGGCGGGGATGTAGGCCACTGAAGCGCTACCGTCGATCGTGACGAGGTGGTGCTCGCATGTCGACGACAGACTGATGTTGTTGACATGCACCATCTCGTCCACGTTCATTTTGTTCTCGATCACGGTCAACTTGGGAAAGTTACGGTAGTCGAGCCCCGAGAAAATCTCGGTGACGAACATCTTGGCAACCCGGCGCGGTGTCTCGCAGAGGCTGTCGTCGGACAGGTCCAGTCCGAGAGCGTTCAAAATGTCCGTGAAACGGTCCTCGATCAGCCTCTGCTTATCAGCGTTGCTCAGATTGTTGTGAACCGTCGGGGTTTCCAGCCCCTTGTCCAGGAGGGCTTGCCGCACGAGTACGGCTTCGGGTCGGAGCTGGTCGAAATAGTCAGTCGATATTTCTCCCGGCAGTTCTGATGTCGGCTTCCCGGCAACAGCCAGTCCGGTGATAGGGCACATAGTCGTCTCCAGTAAGAACGGTCGATGATTTCAGCTGGACCGTTCGGCGTTTCTTATCTTGCGACCCCCTCTGTAGGGACAATTCCCCCTTTTTGAAAGCCTTCGAGAAGCTCATTGCTGTCCTATTCTCATTCTGGCCTCGGCCCGATCGCTGGGCTCAGCAGGCGTTTTCCTTTGTTTTTGGGCGGCACATCCGCGGGAGTTGGCCTGCAAAAAAGAAAAAACGTACTGCGCGCTCACCGGTCCGGCGCAGTGCGATGCGCGCTTTCGGGACCTCATGCGGGACCCGCGCAACCTCCACGAACAGGGCGAAATCGCGAACCCCATTGAGACCCTTTGACGACCTTTTCGTCCAAGAGCCACTCGACTTCAGGGATGCGTGGCAGCGGCGCATGGATGCGGTATTGCCCGACGGCACCTCCGTGCACGGTTCGCCGAGCTCGCGAAACGGTCGCGCCAACGCTATCTCTGGGCAGATTCGGCGAGACCCCTTGTGCCTCCTCAGAACCTCGTCGACCGCGCGACCCCGAGTCCGTGAGAGGAGGGAAAGTCATCGCCATCCCGATGGTCGGCGGGCTGCGTCATCGCTACGCAAGACAGGCTGAGAATCTCCGTCCTAGAACGAACGTCGAGCCTGAGCCGCGCGCGGCCTCACGACGTGGAAGACCAACGAACACCGCGCGAGTAAAGTGAACATGCGTTCCCTAACCGAGCCGCCAAGCCGGTTGTTAGCCTGGTGGCGGGGGCATGAGTAGCCCGGCGAGGCAAGGGGGGAAGACCATGCGCGGCGTGTTGGATTCGAGGTTGATCGCTGTTCTGCTCATCGCAACAGCCGGGCTGGGCTGTGGAGACGAGCCGACGGGAGAGTTCCGCGCACTCCGTGCGGAAGGGACCGAGCCTGGCGACTGCACGGACGACGCAGACAACGACGCGGACGGTCTTTTCGACTGCAACGACCCCGGATGTGCGGGCGCTTCCGTGTGTTCCGACGGAGGCTCGGGAGGCGCGAGCGGGATGTCCGGCTCGGGCGGAGCCGGTGGCTCGAACGTAGCCGGTGGATCGGCGGGTGATGGGGGGTCAGCCGGTAGCGGAGGCTCAGGTGGGGACGACGGCCTCGGTGGCGATGGTGGCTCAGGCGGTCTCTCAGGAGGTGGCGGGTTCGGCGGGACGGGCGAGTGCCAAACTGGACTCACAGAGTGCAGCGGCGAATGTGTCAACCTACTCAACGACACCCAGCACTGCGGTGCCTGCGACTCTGCGTGCGGACCTAACAGCGTTTGCGACGGCAGCACCTGCACTTTGATATGCCAGGTGAACGAAACCCGCTGCGCTGGTCCCCCCGAGTACTGCACGG
>JBCDFZ010000010.1:0-109418 GCA_039177115.1 Myxococcota bacterium | reverse complement strand
CGTCAGAAGCCCTGCCTGAAGCGCGCCCTCGAGAGCGTCGGGGCCCTGCGTCTGCATCCACGCGGGCCCGTCGGGCGCGTAGGGAATGCGTCCTTCGACCTCCATCGCCACGACGCCCGAGTACATCAACGCGCCGATGCCCGCGAGGAGCACACCCATCCGTGGAGTGACGACCAGCGAGTTCACGACGCCCGCGACGAAGTAGAGCGCCACGATCATCGTCCGCGACGAGCCGACGCGCTGAACCAGAAACGTGAGGACCGCCATGTCGAGCACGCCGCCGAGAAACGGTCGCCACGCCCCGCCGATGTCACGCCAGATCAGGAATTGCTCGAGAAGGGCCACCCCGGCGTAGGCGATGAAGACCCACCGGTGCGCAGCGATGGGGGGATACAGCAGGGGAACGAGCCAGATCCCGCACGCCGCGAGCAGAAAACGCACCCAGGCGGTGCCAAACGCGAGACGGTCGGAGTACATGGGGGAATCTCTTCAGTCTACATTAATCCTGTAGGATTACGCGTCATTGACAGGCACCGATCCGCATGTCATCCGGATATCCGGATATCAAGATGGATGTTGGACTTCACGACTCAGTCGAGCTCGTCGCGGCGTTTGCAGATCCCACCCGCGTACGCCTCCTCGCGCTGCTCGACGGCTACGAGCTGACCGTCGCGGAGCTGACGGCGATTACCGAACTGAGCCAGTCCAGGGTGTCGACGCACCTCGCACGGCTCCGGGACCACCGGCTTTTGCAGGATCGCCGCGACGGCTCGCTTCGCTACTACCGGCTTCAGCGAGAGGCGCTCGCGGCGCGAGCGGGACGCCTCTGGAACGCCGTCCGGGCTGACCTGGACGACGCCGTCCTTCAAAGCGATGCCGATCGCCGCGCTGCGCTTCTCACCGCGCGAGACCAAGAGGGCCCTTGGGTGGAGTCGATCGCCGGCCGCATGGAGCACCACTACTCGCCGGGGCGAACCTGGGAAGCCCTCGGTCGAGGAGTCGCGCCGCTGCTGAGCCTCGGGGAGGTTCTCGACATTGGCTGCGGCGACGGCATGGTCGCTCAGCTGATCGGGCCTCAGGCCACGCGCTACGTGGGAGTCGACCGGAGTGCCAAGCTCGTCAGCGCGGCCGAGAAGCGACTCCACCGGCGTTCGCATGTGTCGTTCACGGAAGCGGACATGCACGAGCTGCCGTTCGATTCGGACTCGTTCGATACCGTCCTCATGCTCCACGTGCTCACGTACACCAAGGAGCCTGGTCGTGCGGTGAACGAGGCGACTCGGGTCCTCCGGCCGGGAGGCCGAATCGTCGTCGTCACGCTCGCTGCTCATTCGCACGGCGACGTGGTCGAGCGATACGGGCACCAGAACCTGGGCTTCGAACCCAAGAAGCTGGAGCGTTTGCTTCGCGGTCTTCGCATCGAGCGATGTGCGATTACCTCGCGCGAACGGCGCAAACCCCATTTTCAGGTTATCACTGCCGCTGCCCAGAAGAACGCCCGCCCATGACCGCCGACTCCACAGACGCGAAGCTTCGCGCGATTCTCGATGAACGCATCGCATTGTTCGACGGTGCGATGGGCACGATGGTGCAGCGCGCAGGCCTCGAAGAACCGGATTTTCGAGGCGATCGGTTCAATGAGCACGAAAAGAGCCTCAAGGGCAACAACGACCTCCTGGTGTTGACGCGTCCAGACGTCATTCGCGGGATTCACGAGCAGTACCTCGCGGCGGGCGCCGACATCATCGAAACCAACACGTTCAACGCCAACTCGTTTTCGCAGGCCGACTACGAACTCGAGCACGTCGTCTACGACCTGAACGTGGCCGCGGCCAAGCTGGCCAAAGAGGCTACCGCTTCCATAGAGCGTCCGTCGTTCGTGGCGGGGGCGATCGGGCCTCTCAACAAGACGTTGAGCCTGAGCCCCGACGTGAACGACCCGGGGTTTCGCGCGCTCACTTTCGACGAGGCGCGCAGCTCGTATGCGGAGCAGGTGCGCGGCCTTCTCGACGGAGGCTCCGATCTTCTCCTCGTTGAGACGATCTTCGACACGCTCAACGCAAAGGCAGCGCTGTCCGCCGTCGAGGACGTGTTCCGCGAGAAGGGCGTACGCGTGCCCATCGTGGTGTCCGTCACCATCGTCGACAAGAGCGGCCGCAACCTGTCGGGACAGACGGTCGAAGCCTTCTACAGTTCGATCGAGCACGCGAGTCCGCTTGCGGTGGGCATCAACTGCTCGCTCGGCGCGAAGGAGATGCGGCCCTTCTTGAAGGACCTGGCCGCCGTTTCCAACAGCTACGTCCACTGCTACCCGAATGCGGGTCTTCCCAACGCTTTCGGAGGATACGACCAGACCCCTCAGGAGATGGGAGAGCTCCTCGGCGGCTTCGCGGCCGAGGGGATGGTCAACCTGCTCGGGGGCTGCTGCGGGACGACGCCCGACCACATTCGCACGATTGCCGAGGCCGTGAGAGCCGTGCCGAGGCGAGCTTTCTCCGCCAGCCAGGCAGAGTTCCCGACGTACAGCGGTCTCGAACCGCTCGTGATTCGCCCCGAAACGAACTTCATCATGGTGGGCGAGCGGACCAACGTGACGGGATCCGCCAAGTTCCGCCGGCTGATCACGGAGGACGACTACCCGGAGGCCGTGTCTGTCGCGCTTCAGCAGGTTCGAAACGGGGCCAACATCATCGACGTCAACATGGACGAGGGCATGCTCGACTCGGAGCAAGCGATGGTGCGGTTCCTGAATCTCATCGGCGCCGAGCCGGAGATCTCGCGGGTGCCCATCATGATCGACAGCTCCAAGTGGAGCGTCCTCGAAGCAGGGATGAAGTGCGTACAGGGCAAGTCGATCGTGAACTCGATCAGCCTAAAAGAAGGGGAAGAGGAGTTCCTCGAGAAGGCGCGGGTGGTGAGGAGCTACGGCGCGGGGGCCGTGGTCATGGCATTCGACGAAGAAGGCCAGGCCGACACCATCGAGCGAAAAGTCGAGATCTGCAGCCGGGCGTATGACCTCTTGGTGCGGAAGGTCGGCTTTTCACCCAACGACATCGTCTTCGATCCGAACATCTTCGCGGTGGCGACCGGCATCGAAGAGCACAACGAGTACGCCATCAACTTCATCGAGGCGACTCGACAGATCAAGGAGCGCTGCCCGGGCGCTCTCGTAAGCGGGGGTGTGAGCAACCTCAGCTTCTCGTTCCGGGGCAACAACCGAGTACGCGAGGCGATGCACTCAGCGTTCCTGTACCACGCCATTGCCGCGGGCATGGACATGGGCATCGTCAATGCGGGTCAGCTCGAGGTCTACGAAGAGATTCCCAAAGACCTCCTCGAGCACGTCGAAGACGTGCTGTTCAATCGCCGCGAGGATGCTACCGAGAGGCTCGTCACCCTGGCCGAAACGGTGAAGGGCTCGGGCAAGAAAAAGAAGCTCGACCTCTCTTGGCGAGAGGCGCCCGTGGAGGACCGGCTCGAGCACGCCCTCGTGAACGGAGTGGTCGAGTTCGTGACGGACGACACCGAAGAGGCCCGGCAGAAGTACCCGAAGCCGCTCGACGTGATCGAAGGGCCGCTGATGGGTGGAATGGGCGTGGTCGGTGACCTGTTTGGGGCCGGAAAGATGTTCTTGCCCCAGGTGGTGAAGAGCGCACGAGTCATGAAGAAAGCAGTCGCGCATCTCGAGCCTTTCATGGAAGCGGAGAAGGCGGAGGGGTCGCACCAGGGACGCGTGCTGATGGCGACCGTGAAGGGCGACGTACACGACATCGGAAAGAACATCGTTGGCGTCGTACTCGGGTGCAACAACTACGACGTGGTCGACCTTGGCGTGATGGTGCCGGCAGAACAGATTCTCGACGTCGCCGTCGAAAAGGAATGCGACGTGGTCGGCCTCAGCGGTCTCATCACTCCCTCGCTCGACGAGATGGTGTATGTTGCTTCGGAGATGGAGCGGCGGAATCTCGAGATGCCGCTTCTCATCGGCGGGGCCACGACGAGCAAGCAGCACACCGCCGTGAAGATTGCGCCCGCGTACGGTGGAAGCACGGTTCACGTGCTCGATGCCTCGCGGGTGGTCAACGTCGTGTCATCGCTCCTGAGCGACGATCGACGCCAGGGCTTCGACGAGAAGAATCGCTCCGAGCAGGAGAAGTCGCGCCGACTCTTTGCACATCGTCAGAACCGTCAGCTGATCTCGCTCGACATCGCGCGGGAGAACGCGGTGCCCATCGACTGGCGGGCGAAGCCGCCGGCCAAGCCGGCCTTCGTCGGCCGGCGCATCGTCGACGACGTGGGCCTCGACGAGATCGCCAAGTACATCGATTGGACATTTTTCTTCACCGCATGGGACCTGAGGGGGAAGTTTCCGAAGATCTTCGAACACGAGCGCTACGGAGACGCGGCGCGCGAGCTCTACGACAACGGCCGCGAGCTTCTCGACAAGATCATCGGCGAGTCGTTGCTCACGCCTCGCGGCGTTTACGGCTTCTGGCCGGCGAACCGAGACGGAGACGACATCGTCGTTTGGAATGACGAAAACCGCAGCAGCGAGCAGCTTCGGTTCCACATGCTCCGCCAGCAGGCCGCGAAACCCAACGAACAGCCGTACTTCAACTTAGCCGACTTCGTGGCGCCAGCGGGCTTCGAGGACTACATCGGGGCGTTCGCTGTGACGACGGGCCTCGGGGCCGAAGCCCTTGCCGGCCAGTACGAGCAGGACCACGACGACTACAACGCCATCATGGTCAAGGCGCTCGCCGACAGACTCGCCGAGGCGTTTGCTGAGCTTCTCCACGAGCGCGCCCGGCGGGAGTGGGGCTACGAAACGGAGGATGCTTTCTCGAACGAAGAGCTCATCGCCGAGAAGTATCGAGGCATTCGTCCCGCATTCGGGTATCCTGCGTGCCCGGACCATACCGAGAAGGCCAGCCTCTGGAAGCTGCTTGGCGCAGACGAGGTCGGCATCTCATTGACGGAACACTTTGCGATGAACCCAGGCGCAAGCGTCAGCGGCATCTATCTCGGCCACCCCGAG
The DNA here is from genome assembly GCA_039177115.1 of Myxococcota bacterium. Taxonomy (GTDB): domain Bacteria; phylum Myxococcota_A; class Polyangia; order Polyangiales; family Houyiibacteriaceae; genus SG8-38. The sequence continues at coordinate 104,380 of JBCDFZ010000010.1, read as the reverse complement.
TCTCGTTACTTTGCGGTGGGTGCGATCGATCGTCAGCAGGTCGAGGACTACGCGCGACGAAAAGGGATCGACGTGGCCACCGCAGAGCGCTGGCTTCAACCGAATCTCGGGTACGAGCGGAGCAGTTAGTGCAGCGACCGAAGCTCCGTGATTTGCTTCCGGTCACCGTTACGCGCTTCGACCCCGAAGAGGTGACGACCAAAAGTCATCGGGAAACCGACCCGCGCGCCGTGGGGCTCACCATGCGGGACGTGGATGCGATTTGGCAGGCGGTGGTGCAGTACTACAAGCTCGGGCTTCACCCATCGCTGGCGCTCTGCATTCGTCGACGAGGTGAGATCATCCTCGACCGGGCGATCGGGCACGCCAGCGGAAACAGCCCGCAAGACCCCGAGGGCACGCCGCTGGTCAACGCCACTCCGGAGACCCTCTACAACTTTTTTTCGGGTTCGAAGGCTGTCACGGCGATGCTGATTCACAAGCTCCACGAGCAGGAGCGCCTTCACGTGGACGAGCCAGTGGCGACGTTCATTCCCGAGTTCGCGAAGAAGCGAAAGCACAACATCACCATCCGCGATCTCCTCACGCACCGCGCGGGGATTCCTGCCACTCCGAGCGAGGCCATCGACTTGGATTTGCTCAGTCGGCCAGACGAGATCGTCGAAGGCTTCTGCGACCTCGAGCCGTCCTATCGGCCGGGCACCGTGCAGGCCTATCACGCAGTGACCGGCGGCTTCATTCTGGGTGAGGTGATACGGCGAGTTACCGGGCAACACATCCGCGACTTCCTGACGGAGACCATCCGCGAGCCGCTCGGCATGCAGTACTTCAACTACGGTGTGCGTAGCGATCAGCTCGATAAAGTGGCAGTCGACGCATTCACCGGGCCGATTCCCACTTGGCCTGGCAAGAACCTGATCCAGCAATCACTCGGGGCCTCGATGCGCGAGCTGGTCGAGTTCAGCAACGACCCTCGATTTAGAACTGCGGCCGTCCCTTCGGCCAACATCATTGGAACGCCGGAGGAGATCTGCCGCTTCTTCGAGATGCTCCTGTGTGGCGGCACCTTTGAAGACACGCGAATTTTCGAGCAGCGAACCGTCGTGCGCGCCACGCTTCGCCAGGCGAGCGGTCAGGTCGATCGCATCTTGCTCCTCCCTGTCCCGTTTTCGATGGGCTTCATGCTCGGCAACAAGAACCTGAGTTTCTACGGCCCAAAAACCGAAAAGGCGTACGGCCATCTCGGATTCACCAACGTACTCGGCTGGGCCGACCCCGAACGCGACGTGAGCGTGGCGTTCATGAACACCGGCAAGCCGCTGCTCGCCGCTCGCATGGTTGCCTGGCTCAACGTGATCCGCGTCATCAGCAGCCGCGTACCGCGCGACCGGGCGTAGGCTTGCAATCGAATTCTCGAACGAGTGCCAACGGCGACCTGGGATATCCTTCCGCCGATGGAAGAGCAGAGCGTTGCGGTGCAGTATTTCCTGCCGTTCACGATCGCCATGATCATGCTGGCCATGGGCCTCGGGCTCGTCGTCGACGACTTTCGGCGGGTTCTCCAAAAACCGCTTGCTGTCGGGGTGGGGCTGCTCGGTCAGCTGGTGTTGCTGCCTGCGCTCGGGTTCACGGTGGCGTACCTCTTCGGGCTCGGTCCGGAGCTTGCCGTGGGGTTGGTGCTGCTCACCGCGTGCCCCGGGGGCGCGCACAGTAACCTCTACGCGAGCCTTGCCCGAGCCGACGTCGCGCTCTCGGTGACTCTGACGGCGGTTTCGGGGCTCATCGCCATCGTGACAGTTCCCCCGATCGTGCGGCTCGCCACGATCACGTTCGACTCGGGCGGCGAGCTGCCGAACCTGCCGATTGTCGAAACGATGGTGCAGATCTTCGTCGTGATGGCGATCCCCGTTGGCTTCGGCATGTGGATTCGCAGTCAAAGCGAACGCTGGGCCGGGCGGATCGAAGTCGCGGTGAAGAGCTTTGCCATTCTCCTTCTAGCGCTCATCGTCGTCGGCTCGGTCGCGAGGCAGGCAGGAGACGTGGCCGGGTTCGCGAAGCAGGCAGGGTTGCCGGTGCTCGTGCTCAACGTAGTCGCGATGGTGCTCGGATACTGGATGGCCGTGGGCGCACGGCTCCCCAAGAACCAGCGACGGACGATCACGCTCGAGGTCGGGATCCAGAACGCGGCGCTCGCGTTCGCGCTTGCGGCGGGGCTTCTCCAAAGCGTGACCGTCGCTATTCCGGCAATCCTCTACAGCCTGCTCGTCTACGCGACTGGAGCGGTCGTGATCGTCCAAGGACGTCTCGACACCTGAGGGGCCACTGCTACGATCGGCGCCATGAAGTTCAGTGCTTCGATCGCGATGGCGCCCCCGGAAGACTACGTGCCGGTGGCCCAGGCCGCCGAGGAGCTCGGCTACCATGCCATCGTGCTTCCCGACTCCATCTTCTTTTCGGAAGACGTCAGTAAACCGTATCCGTATACGCAGGACGGCTCGCGCATGTGGGGCCCCGAGACGCCGTGGATCGAACCTCTCATCGGTGCGGCGGCCATGGCGGCGGCCACCAAGACGCTCTTTTTCTATACCAGCGTGGTGAAGCTGCCGGTGCGTCATCCCGTGCTCGTTGCCAAGCAGGTCGCGTCTCTCGCGGCGATTTCAAACAACCGCTTCGGCTTTGGGGCAGGGCTCGGGTGGCTTCCCGAGGAGTTCAAGTGGTGCGGCACCGACTTCGACACGCGAGGCAAGCGCATGGACGAATGCCTCGACATCCTCCGGCTTATCTGGTCCGGGGACATGGTCGAGTACCAAGGCGAGCACTATCAGTTCGGAAAGATCCAGATGAGCCCTGCACCGACCAAGCCCGTCCCGATCTACATCGGGGGCCACTCGAAGCCCGGGCTGAAGCGCGCGGCCAAGTATGGCGACGGTTGGTCCTCGGCCATGCTCACGTCCAAGGAGCTCATCGCTCTGATCGACCAGATCGAGCAGTATCGGAAGGAATACGGGCGCGACCACCTCCCGATGGAGTACCAGGGGGTAGTGACCGACGCCTGGGATGCAGACGGTTTCAAGCGGCTCGAGGATGCCGGTGTGACCGACATCATCACGGTGCCCTGGCTGATGTATGGGACACCAATGCAGGGCGGGACCCTGCAAGGACGCATCGACGGCTTGAAACGCTTTGCTGACGACGTTATCGCCAAAATGACATGAGCCCGGAGCTTCGGATTTTGGAGCAGGCGGCCGAGAAGCCTGTGACCGACCGCGATGCCTTCCGGCTGTCGGGGCTCGATACGGCGGCGCTCTGCGAAGCCGCGCGCGCGCGACGCGATCGAACGTGGGGCCGCGTGCTCACGTATTCGCCGAAAGTGTTCCTGCCCGTCACGAACCTCTGCAGGAACCGGTGCGACTACTGCTCGTTTCGACGTTCGCCCGGTGATCCCGGCGAATGGACGATGAGCCCTGACGAGATCGACGAATGGCTCTCCCGCGCCAAGGCGCAGGGGTGTGTCGAAGCGTTGTTCTGTCTCGGCGACACTCCGGAAACCGGTTTCCGCGAGTACCGTGCACTCCTTCGCTCCTGGGGTCACGACACCACAGTCGACTACCTTCACTGGGCCGCCGAGCGCGCACTCGATCGCGGGCTCTTGCCGCATACCAACGCGGGGATTCTCAGCCGCGACGACATGGTCAAGCTCCGACCGGTGAACGTCAGCTTCGGACTGATGCTCGAGACGGTGAGTGAGCGACTGTGCCAAAAGGGCATGCCGCACCACAAGGCACCTGACAAACGCCCGCACAAGCGCATCGCGATGACGCGTGAGGCCGGCGAGCTTCGCATACCGTTTACGTCAGGGCTCCTCATCGGGATTGGCGAGACCGAGAAGGAGCGTGTGGAGACGCTGCTCGCGATTCGGTCGATTCAGCGTGACTACGGGCACATCCAAGAAGTGATAGTGCAGAACTTCCGCGCCCACCCGTCTACACCCATGGGCATCGCGACCGAGCCGACTGAAGCCGACCTCGCCCACGTCGTCGCGCTCGCGCGCCTGATCCTCGACGACGACGTGAGTGTCCAGGCGCCGCCCAACCTCAGCCCGGCGTCAGCAAAGGCGCTCATCCAAGCAGGCATCAACGACTTCGGCGGCATCTCGCCCGTCAGCCCCGACTACATCAACCCGCGACACCCGTGGCCGATCCTTCAGAGGCTCGGCCGAGAGTGCGAGGATGCCGGCTTCGACCTTCGGCCTCGTCTGCCGGTGTATCCGGCCCATCTCGGGCGCCCGGGCTTCGTCGATCCATCGCTCCGGCCTCGAGTCGATGCGCTCCAAGCACAGATGGGGGCGGCATGACCCGTGCACTCGAAGCCTGCCTCGTCGACGTCTCCAAGAGAACGCGCGACATCCTCGAACGAGCGCTCGAAGACCGCGAGGTGAGCGTCTCGGACGGCGTCGCGCTGAGCGAAGCGCGTGGACGAGACCTGCACGCGCTCTGTTTGGTGGCCGATCACATGCGCGCTCGACAGGTAGGCGACTGCGTGAGCTACGTCGTCAACCGCAACATCAACTTCACCAACGTCTGCATCAAGAACTGCAAGTTCTGTGCGTTCGCACGCACCATCCGATCGGAGCAGGGCTACTTCCTTCCGCACGAGGAAGTCGCACGTCGCGTGCGGCAGGCGGCCGACATGGGCGCCACCGAGGTCTGTCTCCAGGCCGGCCTCTCACCGAATCTCACCGGCGAAAGCTACGTCGAGCTCTGCCGCGTCGTGAAAGAGGCGGTTCCCGACATTCACATCCACGCCTTCTCTCCGGAGGAGGTGAAGTTCGGCGCGTCGCTCGCACGCGTCCCGTACTCCGAGTACCTGGCGCGTCTGAAGGATGCGGGCCTCGGTTCGCTTCCAGGGACGTCGGCCGAGATTCTCGATGACCGACTTCGCAAGACTATCGCACCAACCCGCATCGCCACCGCGGAGTGGGTCGAGGTAATCCGGAGCGCACACGAACTCGGGATTCCTACCACCTCGACGATGATGTTCGGCCACGTCGAAACGGTGGAAGACCGAATGCGGCACATGGACCTTCTGCGTCGTTTGCAGCGTGAGACGGGTGGATTCACCGAGTTCGTGCCGCTGTCGTTCGTCCATGAGGAAGCACCTCTCTTCGTGAAGAGCGAAGTCGAAGGCGTCCGTCCCGGGCCTACGGGTGACGACGTCCTTCGTCTTTATGCCATCGCGCGGCTCATGCTCGGTCACGACATCAAGAACCTTCAGGCATCGTGGGTCAAAGAGGGCATCCGAACGTCGCAGTTTCTCTTGAGCGCCGGTGTCAACGACCTTGGTGGTACGCTGATGAACGAGAGCATCTCCACTTCGGCCGGGGCGCGTCACGGCCAGCTCATGACTCCCGCGACGCTCCGGCGCGTGATTCGCGACGCGGGCCGCGTACCCGTGGAACGGAGCACCCGATACGACGTCATCCACGACTTCGGACCCGATGCCGCGACCGATCCCGTCGAACCGCTCGACGGTGTGAACGACGCGGACGCCGCGTTCGGATCATACGAAGCGCTCACCAAGGACACCCGGTTTCACTACGAGCCGCGCGGCCTCCGCGTGGTGAGTTAGTCCTGGAGCGATCTGGCTCTACCGGGCGCGGAAGCGCTCGAGGTCGCTCGGGTGGTCGACGTCGAACCCGATGCCGCTGCTGAGCTGCACACTCACGGTGAGCCCGAGCCCCCGCGCGCGGACGAGGTGACGCTCGAGGCTGTCCGCGTTTCCAAGGCAGCTCGGAAGGACCGTAGGCGGCGCGCATGCGATCACGTTGGTGCCTTGGCCGAGCCGGTCGGGGACGAGCACCACGTCGCTCTCCGAAAGCGCGCGCACGACGCTATCGATGTCTTCGGCACGAAGGTCTGGAAGGTCACTCATGCACACCAGCGCGGCCGTCGCTCCCCGCTCTTCGAGCTGGCGCAGGGCGTCGTCGACGACGATGGCGAGGCTTTGCGCCTCCGGCACGTCTTCGAGCGCAAGTGCCTCGAGTTCCCGCGCGGCCCTTCTCGCGTCCTCCGAGTCGCTGACCACCGCGACGTGATCGACCGAAGGGGAGTGCACCAGGACGCGAAGCACGTGCTCAAACATGTCGCGTGCGAGCCGTTCTCTGTCGGGCGGGGCGAGCACTCCGGACAGTCTCGACTTGGCTCGGTCGAAGCTCTTGATCGGTACGAGTGCCCAGGTAGTCATCGGTTGATCCGTGCAAAGTCGAGTAGCGATTCCGCCAAGGCTACTCGATCTCGACGATCTTGGATCAGGATGTTGGTTTCGAGCAATGGGAGATCTGTCGTGAAGGCATCGCCCGGATGAACCAGAAGGCCGTCGAGAACGTCCCCGTAGTGGGCTGCGACCCACGCGCTGGTGGGTTCATCCGCGTCGATCTGCGCGACCATCTTCGCAAGCGGCCCCTTGACGGCGCGCCCGCCGATCAGCGGACTCACGGCGATAACCTGCTTTTCGCGGAGCAAAGGTGCGATCCCGTCGAGCGTCAGGATCGGGTCGATCGAGACGTACGGGTTCGAAGGACAAATGATGACGAGGTCGGCACCTCGGAGGGCGTCTCGCACCGTGGCGGTGGCGTCCGGACGACCTTCGTAGTGCACCTGCGCAACCGCAGGCCCGGTTCGCTCCCGCACGAGCCAGTTTTGAAAAGGGATCCGACGCCCGTCCGGAGTTTCGATGACCGTCGGTCGCGGGACGTCCGACATGGGAAGGAGCGTGCGCTCGACGCCGAGTGTACGGCAGAGCGACGTCGTGACTTCGGTGAGTGTCCTCCCGCCGGCAAGGCCCTTCGTTCGCCGCAGATGCGTGACGAGGTCTCGGTCACCGAGCTGAAACCAACCCGCCGCGCCGCGCCGTTCCGCCTCTGCGAGCACGTGGAACGTGTCGCCGTCGATTCCCCAGCCGCGTTCCTCGGGGGATAGGCCGGCGAGCGTGTACATGACCGTATCGAGGTCGGGCGAGATGCGTAGGCCCCAGTGCTGGAAATCGTCGCCGGTGTTTACCACGACGGTCAGCGCGCCAGCTGGCAGCGTGCGGTCGAGGCCGTCGACGAGACGCGCCCCGCCCACGCCCCCGGCAAGTGCGACGATGCGTTGGCCTCGGGACTCGCCCGTCATGCGTAGAGGTCTTGCTCCGGGTCACGTTGAAGTGCCCGACTGTCGTCGTCGCTTGGTTCGAATCTGAGGCCGCGAACGAGCGTCAGCGGCCGGCCTTCGTTGGCCTGCCCCGCCGCGAGGTCGGCCGCCGCGGCGACCGCGTCGGCGGTTGCCGTCTCCGTGAACTCGAGTTCGCGACCATGGCGGTCTCGATCTCCCCGGCGATCGGACACTGGAGGCAGGCCGCTCGAGCCGAGCGCAAACCCGACGGTCCCTCGCCGGAACGGGCGTCCCCACGAGTCGGTGATGACGACGCCGAGCTTCACCCCCGCGGCTTTCTCGAGGTGTGCACGAAGCGCGGCAGCGGTGGCGTTCGGGTCTCGAGGGAGGGTGAGCACCCACGGGCCCGTGCCCTGCGCGGCGTCTGCAGGTGCCGAGTTGCTGGCATCGATTCCTGCGTTCGCCGAGACGAAGCCCAGCCGATGACGAACGATCAGCGCGCCTTCCCGTTTCCGTGAGATACCCGCGCTGTCGCGAAGGATGAGCTCGACGAGCTGAGGATCTTTGTCGACTTCGCGCGCGAGCGCCGCGGCTTCTTCGCTCGGGACGACCTGTGAGAGATCCACGAAGCAGCCCTCGGCGCGCGACACGACCTTGCTCGCCAAGACGATCACATCTGCTTCGAGAAGCTCGATGCCAGCCTCGGCGAGGCATTCGGTCACGATCGCGTCGAGACTGTCACCCTCTTCGATGCCAGGGACGCCCGGGACGGACAGAACCCTGAGCTCGTCGCCAACGTGAAGGCGGCTCTGCCCGGGCTCCTTTTGCGTCACTCCGACTCCGGGATGCCCGTGATGCGAATGCCCGACCCGACGCTCTTGTAGCGGCGGTTGATGTGGAGGAGGACCGGTGTGAGCGATTCGAGGGCGATCGCGTTTCGAAGCACTCCTGCGTCGACGCCCCGGAGGCCGAGGTCCCCGATGACGGAAATCACCGACGCTCGTGCCTCTTTGTCGTTGCCACACACCAGCACGTCGCAGTCGAAGGTATGGTTGGGGTCGCTCAGATGGTCGGAGCTGATGTGGTGAAGCGCAGCTACCAGGCGGGCGTCTTCTCCGAGCGCAACCTTTGCCTCCAACGCTGCCGCCTGCCCCTCGGGCAGATGCACCGATCGGACCTTGGGCGGCTGCAGCGGCACGGTGATGTCGACGATGATCTTGTTGCCGACGGTGCCCGCGATCGACTGGAACGTCGGCGCGTGCGCACTGTAGGGCACGGTGACCACGATCAGCTCCCCGTGTTCGCAGGCTTGAATGTTGTCGCCGCCCGCGAGCTTGGTCCCAAACTCCTCCGAAAACTCCGTCGCTTTGGCTTGGCCACGTTCTGCGTTTCGCGATCCGATGAACACGTCGTGTCCGGCTTGCGCCCATCGAACGGCGAGTCCGCGTCCTTCGCGGCCCGTGCCGCCCACAATTCCGATTTTCATACGCTCCTCATGAGTTGAGCTCAGCCATGAACCGCAGTGTGTCCATGTCCTGAGAGCCCACCATCATGGTCCCAACCGGGGATTCTTTCCAGCGCTGAAAACGGTCCCGGATGAAGTCCTTCGAGCCCACCAGATACAGGGCGTCGACGAGTTCGTCCGGGACGGCCGCGATTGCTTCGTTTCGCTTCCCGTCGAGGAAAAGGCGCTGCACCTCGTGGCAGGCCTCCTCGAACCCGACGCGGCAGAGGTACTCTTTGTAAAAGTTCTTCTTCTTCGAGCCCATCCCCCCGATGTAGAGCGCGAGCTGCATCTTGCAGGGGATCAGAGCGGCCGAACGTTCACCGATGATGACCGTGACCGTGGGTGCGATGTCGAAATCGGCGAGGCCCTTGCCGTCGTCTGCTTTTTCGAAACCGCGATTGAAGTTCTCCATGACGACGTCGCCCCGCTCGGGGTGCATGCACGTCATCAGGCAGCCGTCGGCGATCTCTGCCGCCATCTCCTGCGACTTCGGTGCCATCGAGCCTGTGTACACAGGGATGTCGGGCCGGCCGTGCACCATGCTCTTCAGCGGCTTCCCTTGCCCGGTCGAGCCCGGTCCGTGGTATGGAATCTGGTAGCGATCGCCGTCGAACTCGAGAGGTCCTCGGCGCGCGAAGATCTGCTTCACGATCGTGACGTACTCACGCAGCCAGGTCAGCGTTCGGTTGAACGGGACCCCGTGCCATCCCTCGACCACCTGCGGCCCCGAGGTTCCGAGACCCATGATGAACCGGCCCTTGGACAGCGTGTCGAGGGTGATGGCCTGCATGGCCGCGTTGGCTGGAGATCGGCCGGGCAGCTGCATGATGGCGGTTCCAAGCTTGATCTTCGACGTTCGAGAACCAACCCACGCCAGCGGCGTCACGGCGTCGTTGCCCCACGATTCCGCCGTCCAGATCGAGTCGTAGCCGAGCCGTTCGACCTCCTGAATCCGCTCGATGTTCACCAGGTCGTCGACCGTGATGTTCAGCTGCGGTCCCGCGTATCCGAGTGTGAGTCCAAGCTTCATGCCCAACGCTCTCCGTTCTTTGGCCCCTTTTCCGAGGAGCTAGGGCGGTCTATCAGGAAATAGAACGTGTTTCAATTTGAGCCGTGCAGGCTCGAAGGGTAAGGCTGCGACCATGCGGGTGTTGGTGACGGGTGCGTTCGGGCGACTCGGGGAAGAGGTCTTGCGGCGGCTCGTCGACGAGGGACGCGGGGCGGTCGCGTTCGACGTCGACACCCGGGCCAATCGCCGTGCCGCCCGCCGTTTCGGGACCTCAATCCGCACGGTCTTCGGCGACATTCGCGATCCGGCGGACGTCGAAGCCGCGGTCCGCGGGGTCGACGCCGTCATCCACGATGCCGGAATCCTCGCTCCCATGACCGAGACACATCCGGAGCTTGCCTATGCCGTCAACGTCGAGGGCACCCAGCATCTGCTGGCCGCGATGGCACGGCGGAACCCGGCGCCGCGTCTCGTCTACGCGTCGACGTTTTCGGTGTGTGGACCTCGTCGCCCAGGTCTACCGCCGCTCACCGCCGAAGACCCGGCCATCGGCACCGACCACTACACCACGCACAAGACTCGGTGCGAGGCGCTAATACGCGAGTCGTCGGTGCCGTGGACGATCTTTCGCATCAGCGTTTCCGTTTCGGCTCAAGCAAAAGACTTCTCTCCCGACATCTTCAGGCTGCTCTTCGGAATCGATCCGAAGACTCGGGTCGAGTACGTGCACCCTCGAGACGTGGCTCTCGCGCAGGTCCGCGCCACGAAGACCGACGAAGCGCTCGGCAAGACGCTGATGATTGGCGGCGGCGAAGCGTGTCGCATGACCTTCAAAGACTTCTACGCCGCGATCTTCGAAGCTTCGGGTGTGGGCGAGCTTCCTGTTGAGGCCTACGGCGATCGCCCGTACTACTGCGACTGGGTCGACAGCACGGAGAGCCAATCGATTCTCCGCTACCAGCAGCACACGTTCGACGACTTCATCCGCGAGTTCCGCCATGCCTCGCGACGCACCCGCCCTCTGGTGAAGCTTTTTTCGCCTGCAATCCGCAGATACCTACTTCGGTACTCCGACGCCTGGCAAGCGCGAGGGCGCGGCTGAATCAGGCGCGCTGGCTCGAGACCGAAAGTACCTCGCCCGTCATGTACGAGCTGTAGTCGCTCGCCAGGAAGATCATCACGTTGGACACCTCCCACGGCTCGGCGCCTCGGCCGAACGCCTCGCGACGTTGGAGTTCTTCGAGCAGACCAGGTGGGGTGACTTTTTGGAGGAACGGGTGCATCGCCAGTGAGGGAGCCACACAGTTCACCCGGACGTTGCCTTCCGCCGCCTCGATCGCCGCGCAGCGCGTGAGCGCCATCACCCCGGCCTTGGCTGCCGCGTAGTGGGCTTGCCCTTCCTGCGCGCGCCAGCCGAGCACCGACGCGTTGTTCACGATCGCCCCGGCGCCGCGCGGCAGCATGTGTTTCAACGCGGCGCGAGTACACCGAAAGCACCCGTTGAGTGTGACGTCGAGAACTGCATTCCACTGGTCGTCGGTCATGTCGACGAGACGGGCATAGCCGCCGAGCCCTGCGTTGTTCATCAGTACGTCGACGTGCCCCATCTCCGCCGCCGCGAACGCAAACATGGCCTGCACTTCTTCTTCGCTGGTCACGTTGCAAAGCACGGTTTTCGGGCGGCGGCCGGCCTCCGCCTCGATTTTATCGGCGGCTTCGCCGAGGCGGCGTTCGTGAATGTCGCTGACGACGAGGTCTTCGCAGCCTTCTTCGACGCATCGAAGCGCGGTGGCGAAGCCGATGCCGGTTCCCGCTGCGGCCGTGACGAGGACGGTTTTCCCTTCGAGCAACTTGTGTCCCGGGACGTAGCTGGGTGGGTCGGTCATCGCGGTTCCTTCGGAAGTCCTAGCCCACGCTCTCCGATGATGTTTCGCTGGACCTGGTTCGAGCCTGCGTAGATGGTGTCCGCTCTCGCGAAAAGATACCACTTCTGCGTCTGCGTGAGGGTGTAGGGAGCCTCTTCCACGAGCTCACCCGCTGGTCCGAGAATGTCCATTGCGAGCTTTCCGAGGTCGCGGTGCCAGTTCGACCAGTAGAGCTTGCTGATTAGCGCCTCTCGTCCGAGATCGGTGTCGTCAGCCTCGAGCATCCGGAGGGCATTCACGCGCATGATCTTCAAGCCGATGTAAGCGTCCGCAAGCCGCTGCCGGATCGTAGGGTCGTCCGCTGCGCCGGTTTGTTTTGCCGAAGCGACGACTTCATCGAACTCCTGCTGAAACAGGTACTGCTGCCCCAGGGTGGAAGTTCCGCGCTCGAACGCGAGCGTCCCCATGGCCACCTTCCATCCGTTGTTCACGCCCCCGACGACGTGCTCCTTCTTTGCGCGGGCACCGTCGTAGAACACCTCTGCGAACTCGGCGCTGCCGCCCATCTGACGGATCGGGCGGATGTCGATCCCGTCCTGCTTCATGGGCACGAGGATGTAGCTGAGGCCGCGATGCTTCGGGGCGTCAGGGTCGGTGCGACAAAGGACGAAGCACCAGTCGGAGTACTCTGCGCCGGAGGTCCAGATCTTCTGACCTTCGATGACCCATTCGTCGCCGACGAGCGTGGCTTTGGTTTGCACAGAGGCGAGGTCGGAGCCCGCGCCCGGCTCCGAGTAGCCCTGGCACCAGATCTCTTCTCCAGAGACGATCGGCGGCAGGAACCGAGCCTGCTGCTCGGGGGTCCCGAAGTGGATGAGCGTCGGTCCGAGGAGCGTCTCGCCGATGTGGCCGACGTTGCCCGGCCCGTTCGCGCGAACGTACTCTTCGTTGAAGATCGCCTCTTCTTTGATGGTACACGCGCGTCCGCCGAACTCTTTCGGCCAGCCAATGCAGTTCCACCCGGCGGCGCCCATCGCCTTACCCCAGGCGATTCGTTCTTCGACGAAAGAGTCTTGGTCACCCGAACGTCCGCGACCTTGAAGGTTGCGATACGGCCCTTCGAGTTGCTCTCGGAGCCACGCGCGGGCTTCGTCGCGAAACACTCGCTCTGTGTCGTTGAGTTGCAGTTCCATCACAGACCCATCGCCTCGGCGACCCGCTCCCGGTGTGCGGCGGGCGCGCCGAACAGCATCTCGGAAGACTTGGCACGCTTGAAGTAGAGGTGGGCCGGGTGCTCCCATGTAAACCCGATCCCGCCGTGGATTTGGATGTTTTCGGCGGCGCAGTGGAACACCGTATCCGAGCAGTAAGCCTTGGCGCTCGAGGCTGCCTCGGCGAGATCGGCTTCGCCTTGGGCCGCGAGCGCACTTCCGTAGAACGCCGCCGAGCGCGCGGACTCGACCCGCATGAGCATATCGGCACACTTGTGCTTGATCGCCTGAAACGATCCGATTGCGCGACCGAACTGCTTTCGCACCTTCGCGTACTCGACCGACATGTCGAGGCAGGCTTCCGCGGCGCCTACCTGCTCCGCGCTGAGTGCGATCAGCGCGAGGTCGAACGTGCGGCTGCAGGTTGCCCATCCCTGCCCCTCTTCGCCGAGAAGGCTGTCTGCGCTCACGACCACGTCGCTGATTTCGATCGCAGCCTGCCGTCTGGTTTGATCGAGCGTTGGAAGCCATCGCCGAGTGAGTCCAGTTGCGCTCGCGGGTACGGCGAAGAGGCTCACGCCCTCGGGGCCTCGGCTTCGCTCTGCGCGAGCGGCCACGAGGATGAGGTCGGCCGTATGTCCGTCGAGCACGAAGTGCTTGCTGCCGCGCAGGATGTAGCTCGACCCGCTTCGTGTGTAAGTTGCCTCGATGCCGTGGCTGTCCCAGCGGCCGTTGGCTTCGGTGCAGGCGAGGGTAGCGCGAAGGTCGCCCGACGCGATCTCTGGCAACCATCGCTCCTTCTGAGCTTGATCCGCGCCAACGAGGAGGGCGTTGGCGCCGAGGCAGACGGTGGAAAAGAAAGGTGCGCAAAGGAGTGTTCGGCCCATTTCCTCCATCAGAGGGTGAAGGTCGAGGTAGCTCATCCCGAGGCCCCCGAAGGCCTCCGGGATCGTGAGCGCCGTCCACGCGAGCTCGCTTGCCAGCTGCTCCCAAACCGCGGAGTCGAATCCTTGCTCGGTCGCCATTGCCGCACGGACGCGTTCTTCCGACGAGGCGACCCCGAGGAATCGGCGCGCGGAGCGCCGCAGCTCCTGCTGATCTTCCGAAAACGAGAACTCCATCTAGGGCGTCTCCCGGCGTTCCGGCACGATGAAACTCACGTTCCGTACACCTTGACGAGCGGCTGCGCCTTCCCGAGCAGTTCTTCGACCGCGTGACCGATCTCGCTTGCTTCCCAGCGTTTTCCGATGTCGACGGTTTGCTCGCGACGATAGCCGTCAAAGGCCGTGATCGTTCCGCCAACGACCTCCCACACGCGTCCGGAGACCGCGCGCGACTGCGTGCTGGCGAGCCAAGCGACGAACGGCGATACGTTGGCAGGGTCGTTGACGTCGAACCCCGCTTCAGGCTTCTTCATGGCGTCTCCGAAGGCACCCTCCGTCATGCGCGTGCGCGCGATGGGGCAGATGGCGTTGGACGTCACGCCGTACCGACCGAGCTCAGCCGCCTGCACCAAAGTCAGCGTGGCAATCCCGGCTTTGGCCGCCGAGTAGCTGGACTGCCCGACGCTTCCGAGAACGCCGGCTCCAGAGCTGGTGTTGATGATGCGAGCGTCGACGTGTTCGCCGGCCTTGACCTGCTGGCGCCAGTACGCCGTCGCGTGACGGGAAACACAGAAGTGCCCTTTGAGATGCACTCGGATGACCGCGTCCCACTCTTCCTCGCTACAGCTGACGAACATGCGGTCTCGTACGAATCCGGCGTTGTTCACCACGACGTCGAGCCGCCCAAACGTGTCGACGGCTTGACGAACCAGGTCTTCCGCCTGCTGCCAGTCGGCGACGTCTGCGCCGTTGGCGACAGCTTGTCCGCCCATGTCGACGATGGTCTGTACGACTTCGTCCGCGGGACCTCGCTCGCCTCCCTCGCCGTGATTGCTCACGCCGAGGTCGTTGACGACGACCTTCGCCCCTTGGCGCGCCAGCTCGAGCGCATGTTCGCGACCGATCCCTCGGCCTGCGCCGGTGACGATGGCCACTCGTCCTTCACAAATCTGAGTCATTCCTTACCTTCTGGGTCCGCAAGTTTGACCAACAGTTTTCCGCGGTGTTCACCGTTGAACAGACGGAGCAAATGAGACGGCGCCTCGTCGAGGCCCTCGACGATGTCGGCGCGGTACTCGAGCTTGCCCTCCTGAATCCATCCAGCGAGACGCTCTCGTGCGACGTCGTAGCGGTCGGCGAAGTCGAACGTGGTGAACCCCTCCATTCGCGCGCTCTTCGCGAGCAGCTGCAGGTAGTTCTTGGGTCCAGGGGGCAGCTCTCCCTCGTTGATCTGCGAGATGGCACCGCAGAGGACCACGCGGGCTCGCTGGTTTAGGCGAGTGAGCACGGTGTTGAGGATTTCACCGCCCACGCTGTCGAAGAACACGTCGACACCGTTTGGGCACGTTTTCTTCAATGCTGCGCGCAGGTCGCCAGCTCTGTAGTTGATGGCCGCGTCGTAGCCGAGGTCTTGGGTGAGCCAGCGGCACTTCTCCTCGCTCCCGGTGAGGCCGACCGCTCTGCAGCCCTCGATCCGCGCGACCTGTCCGACGATCGAACCCACCCCGCCCGCCGCGGCGGATACCAGCACCGTTTCGCCTTCGTTCGGGCGTCCGATTTCGAGCAAACCGAAGTACGCGGTGAGGCCGGTGCCTCCAAGCACGCTGATCATGGCATGGAGGGGGAGCCCCTCGATCGCGTGGACCTTCCCGTGAAGGTCGGTCGTCGGCACGGCGCTGAACGATTCCCACGCGGCCATGGCCTGTACGATCTCCCCACGCGGCCATTCCCGCGACTCGGACTCGACGATCTGGGACAGCGTGCCGCTTCGAATGGGGGCGCCAATCGCGATCGGCGGTAAATACGAACGCGCCTCGCTCATCCATCCTCGGATCGCCGGGTCGATCGAGAGATAGAGGTTCTTGAGCAGGACTTCGCCTTCGCCCGGACGCGGTACGGCCGTCTCGGCGGGTTCGAAGTCGCCCGGCCGAGGCACGCCAACGGGGCGGTTCTTGAGGAGTATCTGATGGTTCACCTGGGTCACGAACGGCTCTCGCGGGCCGATCCCAAGAGTGAAACATGTTTCATTTTTTGCAAGCAGAGCCCCTGTTTCGCAGGTCGCGCCGGCACCGTCCTCCTTGATGGCGCCCCGCGCTGCGGGTACTTTCCGACCATCTCGGAGGACCGCCGATGCGCTCGATGCTGACCCTAACACTGCTCCTCACCACGCTGGTGCTCCTCGGTAGCGAGTGCGAGCAGCCCCTCTTCCCGGCGATTGAGTGCGAGACCGACGCGGACTGCGTCACGCCCTGCTCGGAGGAGTGCGAGGCGATCGGCGAAGTCCTTCTGTCAGCCGAGTGCGACGCCAACCTGTTCTGCGACTGCATGTGCAGAGAGGGTGCCGGCGGCATGGGCGGCGAAGGCGGCTTCGGCGGTGACCTCGGCCCGGGTGGCGTCGGAGGCGGCTAGGGCAGCGCTCAGTCGAGTCGCTCGATGATGGCGGCCATGCCTTGCCCGCCGCCAACGCACATCGTCTCGAGGCCGAAGCGCGCGTCGCGAGCCTGCAGGTTGTGAATCAGCGTGGTCATGATGCGCGCGCCGGTCTGTCCGAACGGATGACCTAGTGCGATGGCGCCCCCGCTCACATTGAGCTTATCGTACGACACTCCAAGTTCCCGAGCCGACGGGACCACCTGGGCTGCGAACGCCTCGTTGATCTCGACGAGGTCGATGTCGTCGATGGTTTTGCCTGCTCTCGCGAGCGCGGCGCGACTCGCGTCGATGGGCCCGAGGCCCATGATCTCCGGGTTGAGCGCGGTCACCGCGGTGGAGACGATGCGGGCGAGGGGCTTGATTCCGAGCTCGCGCGCTTTGCCGTCGCTCATCACAATCACCGCGGCCGCCCCATCGTTCAGTGGGCACGCGTTCCCCGCAGTGACCGTCGCCTTCTCACCCATCTGGCCTTGCAGCACGGGCTTCAAGCCGGCGAGCTTCTCCACCGTGGTGCCGTGGCGCGGGCAGTCGTCGACGCTCATCACGGCACCGCTCGGCGTGGTGACCGGGGTGATCTCGGCATCGAAGTGCCCAGACTTCTGCGCGGCTTCGGCGCGCTGCTGCGAAAGCTCGGCGTACTCGTCTTGTTCCTGACGCGACACCGACTTGTACTGCGCGACGTTTTCGGCGGTTTGCAGCATGGTGATGTACACGTCGGCGAGTCCGCCTGCCGGCTCCCAGTCGCCGCCTTCGCCGGACATGTACCGGGCCATGCGCGCCTGGGCGTCGTCGAACTTGGGGTTCATGGTGTTGTCCATGCCGTCGGCTTTCCCTAGACCGAATCGACTTACGCACTCGACGCCTGCCGCGACGAAACATTCCCCCTCGCCGGCCTTGATCGCGTGGGCCGCCATGCGAATCGTTTGAAGCGACGACGAGCAGTAGCGGTTCACCGTGGTGCCAGCGGCGTCTGGGAGGCCGGCCAACAGGCTCACGACGCGCGCAAGGTTGTAGCCCTGCTCACCCGCGGGCTGGGCGCAGCCCACGATGACGTCTTCGATCAGCGCCGGATCCAGGTTGGGCACCTTGTCGAGCGCCGCCTTCACGACGAGCGCAGTCAGGTCGTCGGGCCGCACTTCGATCAGCGAACCCTTGAATGCGCGCCCGATGGGGGTTCGGGTAGCGGAAACGATCACAGCTTCGGGCATGGTTACTCCTCGATGAACGTCGACGACTTCTCGTCGCGCAGAGCATGCTTTAGCACTTTTCCGGTGGCGTTGCGCGGCAACGATGCGTAGCCAACCTGCCAAACCGTCGGTACCTTGTAGTACGCGAGTGTTTCGGCGACCCATGCGCGCAGTGACTCGACGTCTGCTCGCAGCCCCTCTCGAAGCACGACGAACGCCTTCACCTCTTCACCAAGATCCGCGTGATCGATTCCGATGACTGCCGCCTCTGCCACGTCGGGATGCGCCTGAAGCCGAAGCTCGATCTCCGCCGGATAGACGTTCTCGCCTCCGCGGAGGATCAGATCTCGTTTTCGTGAGGCGATGTAGAGCCTGCCGCCCTCGAATCGCCCGACGTCGCCCGTGTGAAGCCACCTGCCGGGCTTGATGGTGCGTTGAGTGGCCTCGGGGTCATTCCAGTACTCGCGCATCACGAGCGGGCCGCGGAGGTGAATCTCGCCTTCGATGCCTTCGGCGACCGGCTGGTCGTGCTCGTCTCGGATCTCGACGTCGACCACGGGTACCGGGCGCCCCACCGAAGAGGGGTCTGACGCGAGCTCGTCACCGGCGTTGAGCGTCGCGAACGCCGTTCCCTCGGTGAGGCCGTACCCGACTCCGAGGGTGTGAGTGCACTGCGGCACCGCCTTTCGCGCGCGCTCGAGAAGCTCCGGCGGAATCGGCGAGCCGCCGCCCCCGATCGACCGGAGAGAGCTCAGGTCGTGCTGCCCGAGGGAAGGGTGATTCAGGACGCGGTTCAGCATCGTGGCCGTGTATCCCCAGCCCGTGACCCGTTCTTGCGCGATCAGGCGAAGCACGGTCTCGGGGTCGAAGCGGCCCATCGGCCACACTGTTTTGGCACCACCGCCGAGTGCGGTCATCGCAGCGCAGTGCAGGCCCGACACGTGAAAGAGCGGGCTCGTGACGAGCACCGTATTGGGCAGCTCAGGAAGCTCGCGCGCCTTGGGGTTTGCAGCCATCAGCCGGGCCCCGTGAAAAAAGGCCACCATCAGCATGTTGGTCATGTTGCCGTGCGTGTGGACGACCCCCTTGCTCCGGCCCGTGGTGCCACTCGTGTACAGAATGACGGCGGCGTCTTCTTCACCAATGGGCGTCGCGGGGAGCTCGGCGTCGGGTTCGTTCGCGCAAAGAGAGTCGAACTCGTGCTCGATCCGGATGACGGGGAGGCCCGGGTCGCCGGTGAGTCGCGCCGCGCGCCGCTCGTCTGCAATCAATACCTTGGGTTGGCTATGCCCAAGCGCGTAGCGGATCTCGTCTTCCGTCCACCAGCCGTTGAGCCCGACGCAAATCGCGCCGAGGCTCACGGTTGCCCAAAACGAGATCACCCACTCGGGGCAGTTCGCCGCGAGTACTGCGACTCGGTCGCCAGGACCGATGCCGTAGCGCTCTCGCAGCACGGCCGCGCACCGAGCCACGTCGCGCTCGTGCTCCAGGAAACTCCACCGGCGCACCCGTTTGGCGTCGAAGAACGCGAGGTACTCGCTGTCGCCGAACTCCCGCGCCCGGAGCAGAAGGTCGCGTAGCGAGCGTGGTCGGTTCAGGAACACGCGGACCCGCGCGCCGAGCACGTCCTCCTCCGTCATCTCGAAGGCGGCGCCGCTCGAGAGGAGTGCTGCTTCGATTTGCCGCATCTGGTTTTGCCCCCCGGTGGGGTCCGTCATGCTGGCCTGCTCCGAGTCACGATGCAGCTCTCGACGCCAGCTGCGACCGAAGCCACACCTCCGCGGACGCCACGTCGCGAAACACCTTGACCGGGATGGGAATCGGCGTGACCCAGACGATGGCCGTCCACAGGCCCTGCTGCATCGGGCTCGCAAAGATCAGTGCACCGCCGACGCAGTTGGTCTTCAGGTGCTGGCGATCTCGGTTAATCCAGTCGACGATACCCTTACGTTGAATCGGCGACACGCGGCCGACCTGCTGCGCATCGATGATCACACCGTACGGGTCACCGCGACGGGCCCATTCGCTCATCGTGTCGAGGTGCGCTTGCCATTCGGCGTCGTCGCACTCCCCCTGGTACGTCATTCGGCAGACCGGCCGACTGGACTCGTCGAAAAGGACCTTCCCCATGGTCCCCCCGAGTTTACAACGTATATCCTCCGTCGACGAAGATTGTTTGCCCTGTCACGTATCGAGCGCGTGACGACGCGAGAAACACGGCGGCGTCTGCGATCTCCTCGGGGGTGCCGAAGCGCCGAAGCGGTGTGTTCTTCAGAGCCGCGTCGATCCAGGCCTGGGAAAGCTCGCCGCTTTCGACGAGCTTCGGGAACATGCCGGCGTCCACCACCCCGACGGCGACGTTGTTGGCGCGTACCCCGAATCGGCCTTCTTCGCGGGCTATCGCATGCATTAGCGCCTCGATGGCGCCTTTCGGTGCGATCGAAAGGACATCCCCGGGGGGAAATCGCTTCAACCCCGCGGAGCTGATGAACACGATGGAGCCGCGGCTCTTGCGGAGATGCGGGATCGCCTCGTGGGCCATGTGGAAGAACCCGTTCACGTCCCAGTCCATGGTGTTTCGCCACTGCTCCGGCGTCACCTGGCTGACGAAGGGCTGATCGATGTAGGTCCCCGCGGCGTGCACGATCGAGTGAATCTCCCCGTGCTCGTCGGCGAGCGACTGGAGGCAAGCGCCGACGGACGTCAGATCGCCGAGGTTCACCTGGTGCACGCTGCAAGTGCCGCCCGCGTCCCGAATGTCTTTCGCGACGCTGTCGGCCGACGCTTGGTTCTTTCGGTAGGTGACGGCCACGGTGACGCCGCGATCGGCGAGGCGACGCGCGACCGCACTGCCGATTCCGCCGCTGCCACCGATGACGAGGGCGACTCCTTCGGGAAACTCATCCACGGGCGCGCTCCCTCAGCTCGAACTTGACCACCTTCCCGGTCGCGTTGCGGGGAAGGGTGTCGATGACCTGAACCCGTCGTGGCACCTTGAAGTTGGCCATGTTGCGACGACTCCAGTCGATGACCTCCTCCGGGCTCACCGTCTCGCCCGGAGCGGGCACGACGAAGGCCATCCCCACCTCCCCAAGCCGTTCGTCTGGGATTCCGATCACGGCCGCTTCCCCAATGCCCGGCATGTTCAGCAGCGTATTCTCGATTTCAGCGGGGTAGGCGTTGAAGCCCCCAACGATGAACATGTCCTTCAGTCGGTCGGTGATTCGGATGTATCCGCGATCGTCGAGCGTCCCGATGTCTCCGGTGTGAAGCCAGCCGTCTGCGTCGATGGCTTTCTTCGTCTCCTCCTCCGCGTCGAAGTAGCCCTTCATCACGTTGTATCCGCGAACGACGATTTCACCCGGTTCGCCAGGCGGCTGTACGACGCCGGCCGTGTCGACGATGCGGACCTCGACGCCCGGAACGGCTCGACCGCTGGTGGTCGCGATAGTCTCCGGGTCGTCGTCGAGCCGGCACATCGTCACCAGCCCACACGTTTCGGTCAGGCCGTACGCGGTAATGACCGTCTCGAATTCGAGCTCGTCGCGCATGCGCTCGATGAGCTCGACGGGGATGGACGCCGCTCCGGTCACGGCCAGGCGAAGCGACGACAGGTCGTGCTCCTTGCGCTTCGGGTGCAGCAGCAGAGACTGATACAGTGCCGGCGGTCCGGGCAGCATCGTGATTCGGTCTCGCTCGACCCGTTTTAGGACCACGTCCACTTCGAAGATCTGCTCGGGGAAACTGGTGGCCCCCCGCATCAGCGAGGAAAGCCAACCGGCTTTGTATCCGAAGCTGTGGAAGAAGGGCAGGACGATGAGATAGCGATCTCCCCGACGCAGGCCGACGACGGAACTCCAAGTATCGAACGCGCGAAGGTTCTGCCCGTGCGTGGTCATCGCGCCCTTGGGTTTCCCCGTGGTCCCCGACGTGAACAAGATGTCGCTGATGTCGTCTGCGTCGACCGCTTCGGCGCGCGCCTCGGCGGTGTCTTTGGCCACGTCGTCGCCGCGCGCGAGAAACTCGTCCAGTGAAATCGCTCCGGGCGGGACGTCGCCATCGAACACCACCACGTGCTCGAGTGCGGGGAGCGCCGCTCCGGCTTCGTCGAGCAGCGCCACGTAGTTGGTGCCGAGGAAGCCGTTCACGGTGAAAAGGGCCTTGGCGCCGCTCTTTTGGAGTACATACGCCGCCTCGAGGCCTTTGTAGCGCGTGTTGATGGGTACCAGGATGCCGCCGACCGCGTTTGCGCCGAGTGCGAGGATCATCCACTGCCAGGCGTTCGGTGCCCAAATGGCCACGCGATCGCCGTGCTCGATCCCGGACGCGATCATCGCGCGCGCCGCGTCTTCGGTCCGCGCGGCGACGTCGGCGAAGCTGAGTCGGGTTTCGCCGTCCACGAAAGCCTCGGCATCTCCCAGCTCTTCGGCGCGCCGCTTCACGAGCGCGGGGATTGTTTGCACGTTCAGGCTTTGGGTCGTGTCGGGGGCCATGCGTCGTCCGGGCGGGAAGTGAATATCGTTTTCACATCGCGACGGCAATGAGCTCCGTAGCAGAAACTCAGTGCAACCCATGGTTACGCCCCTATTTACGGATTGACGCACAGTGTAACGCGGACATACTCAGGCGCGTTTGGGGAAACGAGGCTTGTCTCGAGCCTTCTCGCCTTCAGGCTGGCCTTAGACCGATGAAGTGGGACTGGGATACCAATCCGATTTACGAATCGGACCGCATTCGCATGGACGGATCGCGTTCTCCCTTGGTGGCGTATTCCTTCAAGCTGCCGCGTCAGGTCACCGACGACGAGATCCAGATCATGCTGGATTTCGCCGACCTCCATCTCGAACGTAAGCTTCCCTACATCGCGCTGATCGAGCTTCAGCGTGGCAGCGGCATCATCGGCGCGCGCCAGCGGCGCATGTTCGCCGAATGGCTCGAAGCGCGTCACGAGGAGCTCGACCGGGAAGACGTCTGCACCATCGTCGTCGTGCCCGAGGCGATTTTCCGCGCGGTGCTTCGGGTGGTCTATCGCTTTCGGAACCCTCCCATCCGCACGATTACCGTTGCCGATCCCGCCGAGGCGGCGACCGCCGTCCGCGATGAGCTCACGAACATCGGCCGGCCCGTGACCGCCGACACCGAGCAGTTCCTGCGGGCACTCGCCAGCTGAGGCCGGTCGCCGTCGGCTTGACCGGCTGACTGAAACGCGTTTCACTTCTCCGGATCTGAGAGAACGCGTTCGATGAGCATATCGCACGAAATCATTGACGGAATCGCAGAAATCGTCGTCGACTATCCACCGGTCAACGCCGTTCCCGTGGCAGGCTGGTTCGAGCTCGCGGAGCGCATCACCAGCCTCGGAAACGACCCCGAGGTGCGCGCCGTGATCCTTCGCGCCGGCGGCCGCGGCTTCAATGCGGGCGTCGACATCAAGGAGATGCAGGAGACCGACGGCTTCGATGCGCTGCTTGGTGCCAACAAGGGTTGCTGGGAGGCCTTTCGCGCCGTCTACGAGTGCAAGGTGCCCGTCATCACCGCGGCGCACGGTTACTGCGTGGGCGGGGGGATCGGCTTGGCGGGCAACTCGGACATTCTGATCGCCGCCGCCGGAACCAAGTTCGCGCTCCCCGAGGTCGACCGTGGCGCCTTGGGCGCTGCGACCCACCTTGCGCGCCTCGTCCCGCCTTTGAAGATGCGGGCCATGGTGCTCACCTGCGAGCCGGCCACGGCTGAGGAACTGCACGCCTGGGGCTCCGTCCATGCCGTGGTAGCCACCGATCAACTCGCCGCCAAGGCGAGGGAGGTGGCGCAGACGTTCTCCAAAAAAATTCCAAGGGTCGTGCGCGCCGCCAAGGAGTGCCTCAACAACATCGACCCCGTAGACGTGAACCGGTCTTATCGGTTCGAGCAGGGCTTCACCTTCGAGCTCAACCTCGCAGGGGTAGCCGACGAGGCCCGGGATGCGTTCGTCGAGAAGCGCGATCCCAAAGCCGACGAGAAGTGAGGTAGGTTCGTGATCGACAAACGAATGACGGCCGACGAAGCCGTCGCCGAGGTCACCGATGGGATGACGATCGGTATCGCGGGTTGGGGCTCACGACGAAAGCCGATGGCGTTCGTCCGAGCGCTGGTTCGCAAAGGTGTCCGTGACCTCACGGTGGTGTCCTATGGCGGCCCCGACGTCGGCATCCTCTGCGCGACCGGCCAGGCCAAGAAAGTGATCTACGGGTTCGTGTCGCTCGACTCGATCCCTCTCGAACCGCACTTTCGCAAAGCACGCCAAGAGGGCACGATCGAAGCGGTAGAGCTGGATGAAGGGATGTTTCTTCTCGGCCTTCGTGCCGCCGCGCAGCGCTTGCCGTTCTTGCCGACGCGGGCGGGACTCGGGTCAGACGTGCTCGCCATCAACCCTCACCTCAAGACGGTGAAGTCTCCGTACGACGATGGCGAAGAGCTCGTCGCCGTACCCGCGCTTCGGCTCGACGTCGCGTTTGCGCACGTGAACCGCGCCGACGCATCCGGCAACGGGCAGACGCTCGGCCGCGACCCCTACTTCGACAACCTCTTCTGCATGTCCGCCGACCGCGCGTACCTCAGCTGTGAACGTATCGTGTCCACCGAGGAGCTCACGTCCGGGGGGCCGCTTCAGAGCCTGCTCATCAATCGAATGATGGTGACCGGCGTGGTCGAGGCCTCAAATGGAGCCCATTTTACCGAGTGCCCCCCCGACTACGGTCGAGACGAAGCCTTCCAGCGCGAATACGCGGCCACGGCCAAAGACCCTGCAGCGTTCCAAGCTTTTCGAGAGAAGTACCTCGAGGTGAGCGAGTCTGAATACCAAAAGGCGGTTTCGTCATGAGCGCTGACTTGGAAGTTACGCGCTCCGACGTGTGTACCCTCGCCGTGGCGGAGTGCTTTCGAGGCGACGGCGAGATCCTCGTGAGTGCAATGGGTATTACGCCGAGCCTCGGCGCGCGGCTCGCCAAGCGCGACTTCGCGCCTGAGATCCTCATGACCGACGGGTTCAATCTTCTGCTTCGGCGAGCGATCCCGCTTGGACAGCAGCCAACCGACGACGACGTGGAAGGCTGGATGCCGTTCGGATCCGTCTTCGACACGCTTTGGTGGGGTCGCCGCCACGTGATGATGGGCGCCTCGCAGATCGATCGATATGGCAACCAGAACATCGCCTGCATCGGGCCCTGGGAGCGGCCGAAGGCCCAGCTCCTCGGTGTCCGGGGCGCGCCCGGCAACACCATCAACCACACCACGAGCTACTGGGTGCCCAACCACAACCCGAAGGCGTTGGTCGACCAGGTTCACATGGTGAGCGGTGTCGGGTACGACCGCGCGGCCGCGTTGCCGGAGGTGACTCGGCGGTTTCACGAGATTCGTCGCGTTGTAACCAACCTCTGCGTTCTCGACTTCGACACGCCCGACCATCGGATGCGCATCGCGTCGTTGCATCCTGGGGTAACCCTCGACGAGGTGATTGACCAAACCGGCTTCGACCTCAAGTTTTCGGATGACGTGCCCACGACGCCCACACCGAGCCCGCAACAGCTCGGGCTGATTCGAGAGCTCGATCCTCAGGGCCGCGCACAGAAAGAGGTCGCTCGATGACCCACGCCACGCTCAAGACGGCGGTCTGCGAGCTCTTCGGGGTCGAGTATCCGATCGTTCAAACCGGCATGGGCTGGGTTGCGGGTGCGAACCTCACTGCGGCCACGAGTGAGGCGGGGGGGCTCGGCATCCTTGCAGCGGCGACCATGACGTTCGACGAGCTCGTCGAGGCGATCGCCAAGGTGCGCGATCGTACCAGCAAGCCTTTCGGTGTGAACCTTCGAGCCGACCAGGCCGACGTGATGGACCGAGTCGGCCTTCTCATCCGAGAGAGGGTCAAGGTCGCCAGCTTCGCGCAGGCTCCTGGCGAGAAGGTGATCAAGACACTGAAGGACGCGGGGGTCGTGACGATGCCCACCATCGGTGCGCGACGCCACGCAGAGAAGGTCCAGGCGTGGGGCGTCGACGCCGTGATCGCGCAGGGCCAGGAGGGCGGAGGGCACACCGGTCAGATCCCGACCTCGATCTTGATTCCCGATGTCGCGTCCGCCGTCGACATTCCGGTCATCGGCGCGGGCGGTTTTCGCGACGGCCGAGGTCTGGTGGCTGCGCTCGCGCTCGGGGCCTCCGGGATTGCGATGGGGACGCGTTTCTTGCTCACCCAGGAGAGCCACGTTCCGAGCGACGTCAAGCAGGTCTACCTCGCCACCAAGGCCAACGGCACCGTGGTGACGAAGGCCGTCGATGGGTATCCGCAGCGCGTGATTCGAACGAGCCTGATCGACAAGCTCGAAAAGGCCAGCATCCTCACTCGGTTCCCGCGCGCACTCTTCAACGCGCTTTCGCTGATGCGCGTGACCGGCACCCCGTTCCTGCAGCTCCTGAAAGAAGGACTCTCCATGCGCAAGAACCAGGGGCTCACGTGGTCGCAGCTGGCGATGGCCGCGAACGCGCCGATGCTCACCAAAGCAAGCATGGTCGACGGGCAGCTCGAAACCGGCATCCTGCCTACCGGTCAGGTCACCGGGGTGATCGATGAGATTCCGTCGGTCGACGACCTCGTCGGACGGGTGATGCGAGAGGCTGAGGAAACCCTTGCGAGGATCGGAGCCTAGTTCCGCATGGATCTCAACTTCACCGAGAGCGAGCGGGCGTTCCGAAACGAGTGTCGTGGGTGGCTCGTCGCCAACGTGCCGCAGGGCGTGCTTCCGTCCGGCGATACGAGAGACGGGTTTGCTCGCCACCTCGAGTGGGAGAATCGCCTGTTCGACGCCCGATGGGCCGCGGTCTCGTGGCCTCGCGAGTACGGAGGACGCGAAGCGACCCTCGTCGAATGGCTGATCTTCGAAGAGGAGTACTACCGCGCGGGCGCTCCGAGCCGCGTCACGCAAAACGGCATCTTTCTTCTCGCGCCAACGCTGTTCGAATTCGGTACGGACGAACAGAAAGAGCGCATCCTACGACCCATGGCCCGCGGCGACGTGACCTGGGGGCAGGCGTGGTCCGAGCCCAACGCGGGCAGCGACTTGGCCTCGCTCAAGAGTACGGCGCGACGGGTTGACGGCGGGTGGCGGCTTACCGGGCAGAAGACCTGGTCCACGAGAGCCGCGTTCTGCGACATGGCGTACGGGCTTTTTCGCACTGACCCCGGCGAGACCCGTCACCGGGGGCTCACCTACTTCATGTTTCCGCTCAAAGGCGATGGCGTGACGGTTCGAGGTGTCGATCGGCTCGACGGTGACGAAGGCTTCGCGGAGATCTTCCTCGAAGACCTCTTCGTTCCCGACGCGGACGTGATCGGCGAGGTCGATCAAGGGTGGCGGGTGGCCATGCAAACCACCAGCTCCGAGCGGGGCCTCAGCCTTCGAAGTCCCGGCCGGTTCATGGCCACCGCAGATCGCCTCATCGACCTCTTCGGTCGTTCGGAGGGCGCTGATCCGACGCTTCGCGACCAAGTCGTCCGAACGTGGATGGACGCCCAGGCCTACCGATGGTTCACCTTCGAGACCGTCACCCGCATGATGGATGGAGACTCCATCGGTGCCGACTCCAGCATGAACAAGGTGTTTTGGTCCGACATGGACGTCCGGACTCACGAAACCGCGCTGGCTCTCATCGGCGAGGCGCTCGAGTTCGACGAGGGCTCACCGAGTGCCGTCGACGGGGGTCACTGGATGAAGGGCTTTCAGTTTTCGCTGGCGGGACCCATCTACGCGGGCACCAATGAGATTCAGCGCAACATCATCGCCGAGCGCGTGCTCGGCCTTCCTCGGAAGTAGCCCATGAGGTTTGCGTTCACCGACGACCAGAAGATGCTTCGCGATACCGTTCGAGAAGTGCTGCAGCGCGAATGCACGCCAGACGTCGTTCGCCAGGTTTGGGAGGGGCAAGGCGAGGGCGCCGCTTCGGTCTGGGGCACCCTCGCTGAGACGGGCGTCATCGGCATGATGGCGACCGAGGCTTCGGGTGGGATGTCGATGACCGAGGTCGACTCGGTGCTGCTGTTCGAGGAGACTGGGTACGCGGCGCTGCCCGGCCCTCTGGTCGATACGCTTGCTGTGGGTGTCCCGTTGCTCGAGGCCGCAGCCACTGAATCTCAGCGCGACCGGTACCTCGAGGCCGCAGTCGCCGGCGAGCTTCGCGTCGTGGCGGTCGCCGAAGGCGAGGACACCGTGGCCTACGCAATCACGCCGGACGTTCTCGTTGCACAGCGAGCGAGCCAAACGTACTGCGTGCCCTGGGACGAGGTAGCGGCTACGGCGGAGACCTCCGTCGACCGAGCGCGCCACCTCGCGAAGGTGTCGTTCGAAGCGAGCGATCCCCACCGCATGCGCAACGACGTCGACCACGAGGCGCTTTGGGCACTTGCCAAACGGCGCGCCACGGTAGCGACCTCTGCGCAGCTCGTCGGCTTGTCACGGAGGATGCTCGACATGTCCGTTGCCTACGTCAAAGACCGCGAGCAGTTCGGAAAGCCCATCGGGGCGCAGCAGGCCGTCAAGCACCGCTTAGCCGACGCGCTGATTCAACAAGAGTTCGCGCGCCCGATGGCATATCGGGCCGCGTGGTCGTTGGCGACCGAAGCTCCGTCAGTCGAGGTCGATGTCTCCATGGCGAAAGCGTATGCAAGCGATGCGGCGAAGTTCGTTGCCCGCCAGGCACTCCAAGTACACGGCGCGATCGGATACACCATCGAATACGACCTTCACATGTGGATGAAGCGTGTTTGGGCTCTCGCTGCGTCCCACGGCGACGCCGCTCACCATCGCGCGCTCATTGCTGAGCACATCCTGTGATCTAACGAAAAGCGCCCGAAAGATGCGATGTGCATCTCGCGGGCGCTTCGTGATGTTTGGGCGACCGGCTACGGAATCCGCGTGAGAGCCACGTCGAACGAAACCAGCGCACTCAGGTCAGCGCCTGCGCCGTCCCCGACGCAGAGCAGCCACCGTCCTACCGCCGGCTCGCCGAGATAGACTTCGAGCCCGTCGTCCGGCTGGACGATCCCTGGATTGGGGTCGTACTCGCAGATGCCGTCATCAACACAGATGTTCTGGCTTCCGATGGTCGAACCCATGTCTTCCGCGCTAGTTTCGGCACCGGCCGTAAAGACCACCGGCGTCCCGTCCCAGAACGAGCTGTCGCCGCAGCAAGTCTGACCATCGACGTTCTCGTCGAGACCAGGTCGGCTCATCAGCGCAACCACCGTGTTCGATGGGCTGACGAGCTTGATCGCGAGGTCTCCGACCCACGAGCTCACGACGCCCACGGTGACCGAGTCTATCGAGAGTACTCGGTCCTGCCCCGTCGATTCGAAGTCCCGCGCGAGGCACGTCATCGAGGCGAGGGTTCCGTCGTACTCGCCGTCAATCACCTGTTCGCCGCAAGGGTTTCCGTTGACTTCGTCGTTGCACTGCTCGACCGGGACCGTGCAGATCGACGTGCAGCCGTCGCCGTCGTCGAGGTTGCCGTCGTCGCACTGCTCGGTGCCGCCAACGTTGCCGTCTCCGCACACGTCGCAGACGCTTGGCTCGCCGGTGCAGCTGTAGCCCTGGCCGTCTTCCACCTGGCAGGTCGAGCTGCAGCCATCGCCATCGTCGAGGTTGGCGTCGTCGCAGGCCTCGGCGAAGGCCTCCACGACGCCGTCACCGCAGAGTGCGCACGTCGTCGGGGAAGCGCCGTCACAGATCCAGTCGGGCTCGACCGCGCAGACCTCGTTGCATCCATCGCCCCCGTCGGTGCCCCCGTCGTCGCAGGCTTCGGTGCCACCCACGGCGCCGTCCCCACAGACGGAGCAGTCGCTCGGCTCGCCGCTGCAGGTGGAGCCTTCCTCAATCGCGCAGACGTCGTCGCAGCCGTCGCCCGGTGCTGCGCCGCCATCGTCGCACTGCTCGGCGCCGACGATCGCGCCGTCGCCGCAGTCTTCATTGCATGTCGTCGGCTCCTGGTCGTCACAGACCCAGCCAGCTTCGCTCTGGCAGCTTGCATCGCAGCCGTCGCCCGCGACCGTGTTTTCATCGTCGCAGGTCTCGGTCGCCTCGATCACCCCGTTGCCGCACTGGAAGCACGCCGTCGGCTCTGCTCCGTCGCAGCTGAATCCGTCTTCGACGAGGCAGGTGTCGGAGCACCCGTCGCCCGGAGTGGTGCCCCCGTCATCGCAGTCTTCGCCGAAGAACACGATGCCGTTGCCGCACGCATCGCACGCGCTCGGGTCGCCACCGTCGCAGCTGAAGCCGTCCTCCACGGCGCACGCGTCGTCACAGCCGTCTCCTGGATCCGTTCCGCCGTCATCACACTGCTCGAGACCGCCGAGCACACCGTCGCCGCAGAGGCTGCAGTCGCTGGTCGCGGCCATGTCGCAGGTGAAGCCCTCCTCGATTGCGCAGAGGTCGTCGCATCCGTCACCGAGGTCGGTGCCGCCGTCATCGCAAGCCTCGTCTCCGGCCACGATGCCGTCGCCGCAGGTCGTCGTGCACGCGCTCGGGCTCCCACCGTCGCACGTGTATCCGTCCTCCGCGACGCAGAGCGCGTCACAGCCATCCCCCGGCTCGCTGTTGCCGTCGTCGCAGCCTTCGCCCGCTTCGAACACCCCGTTTCCGCATACGGTGCAGACGCTCGGCGAGGCGCCGTCGCAAATCGAGCCTGCTTCCGGCTGGCAGAAGGGATCGCAGCCATCGTCGGGGTCGTTGTTGCCGTCGTCACAAGTCTCGGCCGGGAAGTCGACGGTACCGTCGCCACAGCTCGTGCAGTAGCTCGGCTCGAGCGAACACGCGAAGCCGAGCTCCACGTCGCACTCCGCGCTGCAACCGTCCCCGTCTTCCACGTCGGCATCGTCGCAACCCTCGGTCCCGCCGATGCTTCCGTCACCACAGATCGAGCAGTCGCTCGGCGACGTGTTCGTGCACGTGCCGCCCGGCTCGATTGCGCAGACGTCGCTACAGCCATCGCCTGTGACGACGCCCGCGTCGTCGCACGCTTCGGTGCCCCCGACGGTGCCGTCGCCGCAGAACGAACAGTCGCTCGGCTGTGCGTCGTCACACGTCGCCCCGTCTTCGACGGAGCACTCGGCGGAGCATCCGTCGCCAGGAATGACACCGCCGTCGTCGCAGGCTTCGTCGCCTGCCGGAATCCCGTCTCCACAGGTGGTCTCACAAACCGAAGGTATGTCGGTGCACGAGAACCCGGCCTCGACCTCACATCCCGTGCTGCATCCGTCCCCGTCGATGAAGTTCGCGTCGTCGCAGACCTCGTTCGTATCGAGGTCGCCGTCGCCGCACTCACTGGTGCACTCCGACGGTTCGCCAGAGCAGTTGAAGCCCGGCTCGATCTCGCAGAGGTCGCTGCATCCGTCGCCGCCGACCGCGTCGCCGTCGTCGCACGCTTCTCCCATGTCGAGAAGGCCGTCGCCGCAGGAGGCCATCGGCTCGGTTCCGCCGCTGCCCCCCTCGGCACCGCTTCCGCCGGTGCCGCTCGGGTCCTCGTTGGCCGCATCCCCACATCCGAGCGCTGTACTCGCCAGCGCGGTCACCAAAATCAAGGTCCTGAACTGCATGTTCCCCCTCCTGGAACGTTGTGAGGGCTACAACATAAATAGAAAATCACGTTATGTCAGTAAAATCACAGTGAAGACATAAAGTTACTTAATCACTGTGGTTTCATGGGTCAGGGGCGCCCGCGATTCGGCGGCGCGCGGCGGTCCCGCTCGCGCGTCGTGCGCGGCCTGCGTCCTTTGCTCGGCCACCGAGGGGAGTCGAACGGCTCGGCGCTCCGCGATTCTTACCGGTTCGCCGGGTTTTCCGCGCGGCGAATAATTCTTGCGACTGTTCCCGCCGACCCCTAGAGACACACGGAATACGCGAGGTTTTTTGATGCCAGAAGCATACATCGTCGAAGCAGTTCGTTCGCCCGTCGGCAAAAAGCGCGGTGGGCTGAGTCAAGTTCATCCCGCCGACCTTGGCGCCCACGTGATCAAAGGCGTGGTCGAACGCACAGGCATCGATCCAGGCGCCGTCGAGGACGTCGTCTTTGGCTGCGTCGACACCGTGGCTTCGCAGGCGGGGGACATCGCGCGGACTGCTTGGCTCGCCGCTGGATATCCGGAGCACGTGCCCGGCGTGACGATCGACCGTCAGTGCGGGTCGTCTCAACAGGCCGTCCACTTCGCGGCACAGGGCGTGATGAGCGGTACACAGGACGTGGTCGTCGCCGGCGGTGTGCAGAACATGAGCACGATCCCGATCGGCTCGTCGATGATCGTCGGCAAAGAGATCGGGATTCGCGATCCGTTCTCGGGCTCTGCCGGGTGGACCGAGCGCTATGGCGATCAGCCCGTGACTCAGTTTCACGGCGCCGAGATGATAGCCAAAGACTGGGATCTCTCGCGTGAGGAGCTCGAGCAGTTCGCGCTTCAGAGCCATCAGCGTGCGATTCGCGCGCAGGAAGAAGGTCGATTCGACCGCGAGATCCTCCCGTTCGGGAACGTCACGGCAGACGAAGGCCCGAGGCGCGACACCACCGCAGAGAAGATGGCGGCCCTCCCGCTCCTCATGGAAGGCGGAAGGCTCACCGCAGCCGTCGCAAGCCAGATCTCCGACGGCTCGGCGGCCATGCTGATCGTCTCCGAGAAGGCGCTCAAGGAACACAACCTGACGCCGCGCGCGCGCGTGCATCACATGAGCGTTCGTGGCGAGGATCCGATCCGAATGCTCTCGGCACCGATCCCCGCGACGCAGTACGCGCTCGAAAAGACCGGTATGACGCTCGACGAGATCGACTTGGTCGAGATCAACGAGGCGTTCGCGCCCGTCGTCGTCGCCTGGGGCAAGGAACTCGGCGCGGACATGAGCAAAGTCAACGTCAACGGCGGTGCCATTGCGCTCGGTCACCCACTGGGCGCGACCGGCACCAAGCTCATGGTCACGCTCCTTCACGAGCTCGAACGCACCCACGGGCGGTACGGGCTGCAGACCATGTGCGAGGGTGGCGGTCAGGCCAACGTCACCATCATCGAGCGCCTCAACTGAGAGGCCGCGGGCGAGCTGACTCACCCATTCGGACTGGGTTCACTTGCGAAAAGTGACGGTGAGGTTGCGGGTTTGTAAAACCGCTCACCAGATCCTCCGAGTTTCTCGACATCATCCTTTTGGGTTGCCATCATGTACGCCTAGGTCGCATCCATGCCTACGCGACCGTGTCCCCCATGAGCTCGAAAGCCAGCCGACTTCCCTCGCAGCGCCCCCGTCGCAAACACTCTGAGGTCCGACCCGCGGCCGGTGCTGACGAACGAAGGCGCGCGGCCCGATGGCCGTCGGACGCTCAGGTCGAGATCCTGACGCCGATTCATCAGCAGGCGTTGGCCGTGGACGTGAGTGCGACCGGTATCCAGCTTTCACTTCGCGGCTGGCTCTCGACGGGAAGCCTCTGCGACTTGCGCATTACCGCGCATACCGGCCGCGAGATCTACAAGCGGGCGCGCGTCATCTGGGCGCGGCGCGTCGGTGACGAGTGCGTGGCCGGCCTCCAGGTGATCGCGTCGATCAACCCGCCGGTAGAAGAGGGCTTCTAGCGTTCGACCTATGCGTCTCCGCTCGCGGCGACGTTGGCGCGGATCGCAGCGGCGAAGTAATCCGCGAGACCAGGCTCGTACGCGTTGAAGGTCTCGGCAAAGCGCGCATCGTCGATGTACATCTGCGCGAGTCCTGCGTGAGCCTCGGGTGTACACGGGTAGAACCAGCGATCGATGTAGCGTCGGTGGGCTTCCGCGATGTCGCGGGCCGCGTCGGACTCGGGTGGGCTTCCTTTCCGCAGGCTTTCCGCCATCCTCCGAAACAGATCGTCCTGCTCGTCCTTCAGCGTACGAAGATCCTCGTCATCGTAGCTTTTCATCCGCTTCGCGGACTCGCTGAAGGCGGCGCTTTGTCCCCAACGATCCCTTGCCTCTTCCTCGTAGTCCTCGGGGCAAAATCCATCGAAGATTTCGCGGTCCTCGACCGGCTTTGCGTCGATACGCGCAAGGGCGGCGTCCACTGCCGCGATCAACCGAGACAGCGCGCCCTGGCGCTTGGTCAGCTCCGCTCGCTGTTCGACGAGAGCCTGGCGCACCTCGAAGTTTGGTGCCTCGAGGAGCTCCTTGATGGACTTGAGCGGAAATCCGAGCTCACGGTGGATCAGGATCTGCTGGAGCCGAAGCAGGTCCTCGTCGTCGTACAGGCGATAGCCTGCCTTTGTTCGCGCCGTTGGGACGAGCAGACCGATCTCGTCGTAGTGGTGGAGCGTCCGGACGGTGACTTTCGCAAGCGCGGCAAGTTCGTTCACTTTGTAGGTCGTCATGCAGGTCACCCTAATCCCTGACGCAGCGTGAGGGTCAAGGCCGTACGCGAAAGCGATTTTCGCCGGCGCGGTCGCCCTCTGACCGACCGGTCGCCTACGTGCCATCGATCCGCTCGTTTTTCGGGCTCGCTTCCTTCGGGGCCGTCGATCCGGTCGGCTCGGAGTCGAACCGTCTTGCCAACGCGACGCAAAGAGTCGAAAGTCGACGTTCGCGACAATGAAAGGGCGTGTGCATGGATGCGAACAACGTCAGCACGAGTAGTGTCACGGTCGAGGACGACCGAACCGGCGTCGATGTCGAGACACTGCGCCGGGCGATCTCCGACAACCTCTTCTACCGCTGTGGCAACGTACCCGCGATCGCCACTAAGTCCGACTACTACCTCGCCGTGGCCTATACGGTTCGCGACCGGTTGATGCACCGCTGGCTCAGCACCGCCAACGCGCTGCTGTCGAAGCCCACGCGCGTCGTTTGCTACCTGTCGGCGGAGTATCTCCTCGGGCCGTCCCTCGGGAATGCGCTGCTAAACCTCGGGATCCGCGACCGGGTCGCCGAGGCCGTCTCGTCGCTCGGACAGGATCTCGACGAGCTGATCGACCAAGAGGGTGAGCCAGGTCTTGGGAACGGCGGCCTCGGTCGGTTGGCCGCGTGTTTCATGGACTCCCTTTCCACGCTGCAGATCCCCGCCGTAGGCTACGGTCTTCGCTACGAGTTCGGGATTTTCCAACAGCAGATCATCGACGGCTGGCAGGTCGAGCGCACGGACAAGTGGCTCCGACGCGGGAACCCTTGGGAAGTTCCGCGTCCGGAGTACGCGTACCCGGTCGGCTTCGGCGGGCACACCGAGGCCTATCGGGACGACAAGGGCCGCTACCGCGTTCGCTGGCTGCCCGACTCGCAGGTTCGCGGCGTGGCCTACGCGACGCCGATCCCGGGCTATCGCGTCGACACCATGAACATGCTCCGACTTTGGGGCGCCGAGGCCACCGAGAAGTTCGATTTCGGTAGTTTCAACGTGGGCGACTACTACGGCGCAGTGGAGCAGAAAGTTGCATCCGAAACCCTCACCAAAGTTCTCTATCCGAACGATGAGCCCTTGCAGGGAAAGCGCCTGCGTCTGCAGCAGCAGTACTTCCTGGTGTCTTGTTCTCTTCAAGACCTGCTTAGGCTGCACCAGCTGCGCGGCGGCCTTCCCGAGAACCTTCACGAGTGGTTCGCGATTCAGCTCAACGACACGCACCCGGCTCTTGCCGTACCCGAGCTTCTGCGACTGCTACTAGACGAGCACGGCATGGACTGGGACGCGGCGTGGAACATCACCAGTCAGACCTTCGCCTACACCAACCATACGCTCCTCCCCGAGGCGCTCGAGACTTGGCCGCTCGACATGTTTGCGTCACTTCTTCCCCGCCACCTCGAGCTGATCTACGAAATCAATCGACGGTTCATGGACCGCGTGCGGGAGCGTTTCCCCGAAGACCACGGCCGACATCGGCGGATGTCGCTCATCGACGACGACCGGGGTGGGGCGGTCAGGATGGCGAACCTGGCCACCGTGGGGAGCTACTCCGTCAACGGGGTGTCCGCGCTCCATACCGAGCTTCTCAAAACTCGCGTCATGAGGGACTTTCACGAGTTCTATCCCAGCAAGTTCAACAACAAAACCAACGGCGTCACGCCGCGTCGCTTCGTCTCCCTTTCAAACCCCGAGCTCTCCCGCTTGATTACCGATCGCATCGGTGACGGCTGGGTTCGCGACCTCGAAAGGCTTCGAGCCCTCGAAGAGTACGCGGACGACCTTGACTTTCATTCCGACTGGCGCGCCGTGAAACTTGCGCGCAAGCGGGCGGCGGCAGACGCGACCCGAACCCTGATGAGCATCGACACGAATCTCGACTCGATGTTCGACGTTCAGGTGAAGCGAATTCACGAGTACAAGCGACAGCACCTAGCGGTCCTGCATGTCGTCGACCTCTATCGGCGGCTCAAGGCGAACCCGGAGGTCGACGTGGCCCCCCGAACCATTGTGTTTGGCGGCAAAGCCGCGCCGGGCTACACCATGGCGAAGCTGATCATCAAACTGATCACGTCGGTGGCCGACGTGGTCAACTCCGATCCTGATCTGCGCGAGAAGCTGACGGTCGTTTTCGTTCCCAACTACAACGTCAAGACTGCGCAGCTCGTCTACCCCTGTGCCGACCTGTCCGAACAGATCTCCATGGCCGGAAAGGAGGCCTCGGGGACCGGAAACATGAAGTTCTCCATGAACGGTGCTCTCACCATCGGAACTCTCGACGGAGCCAACGTCGAGATTCGGGAGGCGGTCGGCGAAGACAACTTCTTCCTTTTCGGCATGACCACCGACGACATCGCCGAGCTCCGCGCGCGCGGCTACCGGCCTCACGACTGGTACGAAGGAAACGATCGGCTTCGCGCCGCGATCGACATGATCGAGTGCGGCCACTTCTCGCACGGCGATCGCGGCTTGTTTCGGCCGGTGATCGACGCGCTCATCCATCGCGACGACTACTTCGTACTGGCCGATTTTCAGTCCTACGTGGATTGCCAGGCTCGCGTGGACGAGGCGTGGGCGGATCAGGACCGCTGGACCCGAATGTCCATCCTGAACGTGGCGCGCATGGGCTACTTCTCGTCCGATCGCACGATTCGCGACTACTGCCGCGACATCTGGCGCGTGGAACCGAACCCCATCGACCTGGGACCGATCGCCTGAACCGCGGATTGCAGCTTGACGGTGTCACATCGAGGGGCTACAAATAAATCGAATAATCGATTTAGAAAGGCTCCTCCATGGCGGCTACAGCTCGAACGGGTCCGAGAATCCCATTTTTAGTAGCGATCTTGGCGCTCTCGATCGCCTTCGAAGAGGGCGCGGCGGCCTCCAAGGACCCCGTTGTCGCAGCGATCACGACGCGCCAGGTGGCCGAGGCCGGAAGCGGGATCGCACGCGGAGAGGCCGAGACCCAGCTCTCGGAACCGCTCGAAGCAATCCTCCCGATTCTTCAGGACTACGGTCGCTACGCGCAGTTCATGCCCAACTTTCGTCGTTCCCGGGTGTTGGCGCAGCGGGGAGCGCGGGCTCGCGTCTACATGGAGGTCAGCGCGGCGGCCGGCGCGCTGACGCTGTGGGGTCAGCTCGATCTTCGTGAGCGCGTCGATGGCGATCCCGAACGTCGCGTGATCGAAGCCCATCTGCTCGAGGGCAACATCGACGCGTTTCGCGCCGAGTGGCGCCTCGAGCCAACGGCGGACGGCGATGGGACCAACATCGCTTTCCAGATCTTCGTCGATCCCGACCTTCCCCTCCCGTCGTCGCTGATCAGTCGCGAGAACGAACGTGCAGCGCGAAAGACCCTGGAGGCACTCCGGGCCCGCGTCGAGGAGGGTCTTCCTTGACAGTTTCGGCACAGGCTGAAAAGCATCGGGCGAGATGGTCGAGAGGGATTGGACCCACCATGACGACACGACGATACGACCCGGAAGCTGCCCGCGACGACATCCTCGATGCGGCAGAGCGCCTTTTTTCAGCACGAGGATTCGACGGAGTCTCTACTGCGACGATCGCACGGGAAGCCGGCGTGTCGCAGAGCCAGATTCACTACCACTTCGACACGAAGCAAAGGCTCTGGGACAAGGTGTTCGCGCGTCGCTTCAAAGACTACTTCGCGGCCCAGGCGTCGCTGCTCGACGATCGCGAGATGGACGACCTCGAGCGGATGCGAGACTCGATCACGTCCTATTTTCGTTTCCATCAAGACAACCCTGACTACGTGCGGCTGCTCCGCCGCGCGCAGCTCGACACGGATGTGGGTGGGGAAAGGGAAGAGGCCGAGGAGATGGGCGACTTCCTGATGCAGAAGGGCTCTGAGGTCATCGCGGCGGCGCAGCGCGCGGGCGCGATCCGCGATGACGTGCGGCCCGACTTCGTGATCATCGGATTCCTCTCGCTCGTCTCGCAGTGGTTCCACGGCGGGCGCCTGCTGATGTTGGATCCCGATTCCGGAGATGCTGCAGCGCACGACCGGGACTACCTCGACTTCATCCTCGACGTGTACCTGCGAGGGATCTCCCCCTGACCCCGACGAAACCAAAACAACAAGCCATCCAGAAGCGAACTAAATTCAATCGATTGATTGAAAGAAATGAGATTCCCATGCCTAGCCCTCGACTCTGCGCGCTGATCGCAATGCTGCTCACGATCGCATCTGAGGCTTCCGCCGACCCGCTCGAGATCGAGGCGGACCCGGACCCCCTCGTCTACAACGTGGAGCTGATGGATGAACTCCTTCGTAGGTCGACCGTCGAGATGCTGCGGGGGCAGAAGATCGCGGCGATCACGGGCGTCACCATCGGTACCGCGTTGATTGGTCTCGCCACCTGGCGGTTGGTCGAGCAGAACCCCGACAACGCCTACTCGCGCGGCATTGGCGTCGGGTTCATGGTCGCCGGCGCGGCCAACCTCACGGCCGGAGTTTTTGCCGCCACGCGCGTCGTGCACGAAACGCGGCGCCTGCGGCGTTGGGACGACGCGATCGAGATCGGCGTCGACGCGGACGAGCTGGCACGTTTCGAGGGGGAGCTTCGTGCTTCGAGCGAAGTACGCCAGGGTGAGCGTTTGCTCCTCCGATGGA
Organism: Myxococcota bacterium; assembly: GCA_039177115.1. Taxonomy (GTDB): domain Bacteria; phylum Myxococcota_A; class Polyangia; order Polyangiales; family Houyiibacteriaceae; genus SG8-38. The sequence continues at coordinate 65,869 of JBCDFZ010000010.1, read as the reverse complement.
CGTCGCTGACGAATGCGCTGGCGGGCGCCGTGGTCCTCGCGCTTGCTGCGGTGCCAGATGGTTCGAGCAACGAGGACCGCCGCGCAGGATTCATCGCAGGCGGGATCTTCATGGGCGTTGGGCTATCGCTATTCGCGACCACGTTTCGACCGCTTCCGAGCGAGAACGCCTGGAGCGAGTACGGGCGTAGACGGCTACCGTCGGGTCGAGGCGGGGTGCGGGTAGGCGTTGCACCCAGCGTCATGCGTCGCGGCGGCAGTCTTTCACTCGCCGGCCGCTTCTGACTCGAGTACGCCACGTGCAGCTCGGAAACGCCCTGTCGAATCAGTCGCGCTTCGTCGTCTCGTTCTTGTCGTCGTCGACGACCTTGCCGAGATACTCAGGTAGCTCGACCCCGGCCATCTCCGAGAGTTCGTGAATAGGGGGGAGCGTCTTGATGAGGCTCGAGATGAACCCGGAGGTACTCGATCCTCGCTCCCCGTCTCCGGAGTCCCAGACGGTAATCTTGTCGATCTTCAGATTCTGAATCGCCTCGACCTGTCGCGTGACGATCTCTTCGATCTTCTCCACCATCAAGAGAGTGGCCGCGGCTTTCGCGTCGCCTCCCGCGGCTTCGACGAGCTGTCGATAGCCGTCTGCTTTGGCCTGAAGCACGTTGAGCGTGCCCTCGGCCTCGGCTTTGTACCGGGCGAGAATCGCGTCTGCCTCACCGCGCGCTTCTCTGCGTAGCTTCTCGGCCTCCGCCTCGGCAGCAATCTCGATCTTCTCTTTGTCGATCTCTTGTTGGGCGATTTCGGCGGCCCGAAGCCGTTCTTGTTCGGCCAGGTACTGGGCTTTCTGGATGGCCGCCTCCGCTTTGCGCTTCGCGACCTCTCCCTGTTCGAGGGCCGCCGCGGCGCGCACGGCGAGTTCGGCGTTGTACTCGGCGATGTTTGCCTTGGACTTGTTCTCCCCGTCGATCGCCTCCGCCTCTTGCTGCTGCACGTAGATTCGTCGATCGGCCTCGGCCTGCTTCTCGCCTTTGACGGCGGCGGCCTCCTGCTGCTGGACGAAAACGCGTCGGTCGGCCTCGGCCTGCTTCTCGCCTTTGACGGCGGCGGCCTCTTGCTGCTCGACGTAGATGCGGCGGTCAGACTCAGCGGCCTTGGTTCCTTTGATGGCCTCGGCCGCGTTCTCCGCCACCCGCACATCCTTTTCGCGAAACGCTTCGGCCTCGCCGATGGCGCCGATCTTTTCTTGGTCCGAGACGTCTACGCGGGCCTTGTTGATCGCTTCCGCCGCGGCCTTCTTGCCGATGCTCTCGATGTAGGTCGACTCGTCCGTGATGTCGGTGATGTTGACGTTGATGAGGTAGAGGCCGATCTTGTTGAGTTCGGGTTCGACGTTCTTGCGGATGGACTCGAGAAAGCTCTCGCGGTCCTGGTTGATTTGTTCGATGGTCAGCGAAGCCACGGTCAAACGGAGCTGCCCGAAGATGATCTCGCGCGCCATGTCTTCGACCGCTTCGTCGTTCAGCCCGAGCAGTCGCTCGGCTGCGTTGGTCATGATGGTGGGCTGTGTGCTCACGCCGACCGTGAAGGTGCTCGGAACGTTGATGCGAATGTTCTGGAGCGACAGCGCGTTCTGGAGCGGGATGTTGATCGTGAGCGGGGTGAGGGAAAGGTAGGCGTAGTCCTGAATCAGCGGGAGAACGAGCTTTCCGCCACCATGAATGCACTGGGCGGACTGGCCGGCCCCCACCTTGCCGTAGATGACGAGAATTCGGTCGGATGGGCACCGTTTGTACCGAGATGCCAGATACAGCGCGAACCCAATGAAAATGACCAGCGCGGCAATGGCGGCGAGCAACGTAAACGTCATCGTCGTTTCTCCTTAGAGCTCCAGATTCGTCACCACGAGTGTGTGTCCGTCGTTCACCCCGACGACTTTGACGCGTTTGCCGGTGGGGATGAGCTGCCGCTTGTCGGCCACGGCGGGCATCACGGTGAGTCGGCCCTGGACGGCGAGTTCCACCTTGCCTTCACCGCCGGCGGGCACCGTCAGGTAGACCGTTCCCTCCTGGCCAATCGCAGATTCGATGCGGAGCGTGCCGCTCGATTGAAACCCGCTAAACATGGCGAAAAGGCGGGAGATCGCCCACGACAGGACGAGCCCGGCGAGAAGCGCCAGGATGAACGACACCATCGCGCTGACGTTGCCTTCACGGTGCGCCGATAGCCCCACGAGCCCGAACATCGTGAGAAACGCGGAGAGACCCTGAAACGAGAGCAGCGTGAAGCTGACATCGGAGCTTCCGGAGGCCTCAGACGCGTTGAAGTCGGTGTCGGTCGCGACTTCGCTTTCGGCGTCGACTCCCAGGAACTGCAGCACGACCCAGATCAGGAACGCGAGGCCCCCAATGATCGCGCAGAACAGAAAGACCAGGTCGATCATGGGCCAGCCGTTCACCGCCTCAGTCATGCGTTTCCCTCTTCGTTACCAGCACGGATGGCCCGATGCTGCCCGAGTGGTGTCCAGAAGAAAAGCAAAAGCGTGAGCCCGCCTGAAGTCGACCGGCTGGAGCCCTTGGCGCCTCGCTCGGCCGGAGCGCGGGGCCGCGAGAACCCCGCTCAGCGGTAGTGTGCCACCCAGCCGCTTTCGTCCTGAAACAGTCGGACGCAGCGGATGTTCTGGGTTCCGGTGAGTTCGAAGCGATGGTAGCGGCGGGCCGGCACGACGATGAGGTCTCCCTCCTCGACCTTGACGCGCATCCAGCGGTCGTCGCGAGAGCGGATGTCGAAAATGGCCTCGCCTTCGAGCACGAACCGCACTTCGTCTTCCTCGTGAAAGTGCTCGGCGTCGAACTTCTGACAGATCTCGTTCAGCCCCGGCGTGTCTGGCCGAAGCTCCACCTGGTCTTGAGTGATGTAGCCCCCAGCGGCTTTCAGCCGATCGAGTGCGGGCTGATACGCATCGTCTGTCACGGCGAGCGCCTGATAGTGCACCCCCTCACGTGCCAGGTCTTCCGGGTTCAACGCGCGACCGGATTCGATGTCGTGGGCTTGCATGGCTAGCTGGCTCCTTTCGGCTGCCGCGGGTTCAGGTCGAGGCCGCGCTGCCGCATCTCGGTCGCGACCCGAAACAGGTAGTCGTACGACTCGGCTTGAGTCTTCGCTTCGACCCAGTCGCGTCCCCAGACGTACACGCCGTGACGGCGAACCAGTACGGATTCGCTCTTCGGGAAGGCGACGATGGCCTCGGCCATGCTGTCGGCGAGGTCGCACTCGCGGGCCGTGTTGTCGATAATCGGGACGACCAGCTCGTCGTGGTAGCCGTGGCCGCGGATTCCCTTGATCATCTCGAGCTCGGTGACCGAGAAGCTTTCGCCAAACGCCAGCGTGGCGAGCAGCGCGTTGACCGAGTGGCTATGGATGACCGCGCCGGCGTCCCGGAGCCGAAAGGCGTTGAAGAACAGCGGCGCGCACTCGCTGACTTTCAGATTGGCGTTGTCCGGGGCCTCCACCACGCGGCCTTCGAGGTCCAGGCGGAAGATGTCTTCGGGTGCCAGCCGCTCCTTTTGAACGCCCGACGGCGCCATGTACACGTCGTCGCCATGCCGAATGCTCATGCCCCCGCCCGTGCCCGACACCCAGCCGAGGTCGTAGAACTGTCGGCAGAGGTCGACGATCAGAGTGCGTGGGTGGTCAGCCATTCGAACTGGCGGTTTTTTTAGGGTGTTTTGTCGATTTCAGCAATGCGCCGCCTTGACGAAGACGCGCTTCCAAAATAGAACACGTTTCACTTCTCATTTCCGTTTTTGAGACCCGAACCGGGAGGTCGGCATGGCCAAAGTAGCCAATACAGAAGAGTATTTCAGCACCCTTGGAGACCGTTTCCTGGCTAGCGCCGCGGGCGGCGTGAACGCCACGATGCAGTACAGCCTGAGCGGCGACGGTGGCGGTGAATGGATCGTCACCATCGAGGACGGCGCGTTCCAGGGAGTCCAGACCGGCACTGCTGAAAAGCCCACCCTCCACATCATGATGGACGCCGCGAAGTTCGTGGAGATGGCCAACGGCGACCTCGACGGCCGCAAGGCGTTCCTCACGCGCAAGCTCAAGGTGAAAGGCAACATCGCCCTCGCCCAGAAGATGCAGAAGTTCTTCCCTCAGGGCTGATCTCGGAGGCCAACGACCCCATGAGCGACATCCTCTCCGCGCCCTACGTCTTCGAATACACATACACGCGCAGCACCGGGCCGGTGGTTGGGCGCTTTCTCGAGAGTCTTCGCTACGGCGTGCTCGAGGGCGTCAAAACGGCCGACGGTCGCGTTCTCTGTCCGCCGCTCGAGTACGACGAATCGGGTGATGCCACGCTCGACGACTTCGTTCAGCTGCGTCCCGCCGGGACTGTGCAGTCTTGGACCTGGGTGTCGGAGCCGCTCGCGAGCCACCCGCTCGATCGACCCTTCGCCTTTGCCCTGATTCAGATTGACGGCGCGGACAACGCGATGCTTCACGTCGTCGATGCCGGTGACGCCAAGCGGATGAAGACGGGGATGCGGGTGCGGCTTCGATGGCGCGATGACCGCGAAGGCAACATTCGCGACATCGCGTGCTTCGAGCCGGTGTTGCCGTACCTGCCGAGCCCCGTCCACATCGAGTACGATGTGAAGCCGGGCAAGCACTACACCGCGTATCTTCGCGGGCTCGAAGAGGGCAAGTTCATCGGTGGTCGCGACCCGGAGTCCGGGAAGGTATACGTTCCGCCTCGCGCGGCCGACCCGGTCACGGGGAACCCCACCAGCGAGTACGTGGAGGTCACGGACGTCGGCGTGCTGACGACGTTCGCCATCATTCGGATCCCCTTCGAAGGGCAAAAGCTCAAACCTCCGTACTGCTTCGGTGCAATCGTTCTCGATGGGGCGGACATGCCCATCTATCACCTGATCAGCGGCGTGCCTTACGACCAGATTCGAATGGGCATGCGCGTCAAAGCCAAGTGGAAGCCTAAAGACGAATGGGAGACATCCCTCGAGAACATCCTCTACTTCGAACCGACGGGTGAACCCGACGAGCCGTTCGAGAACTACAAGGAGCACCTCTGATGCGCGACGTCGCCATCGTTTCGTTCGCACAGCTGCCCTCCGTCCGCGTTTCCGAAACTACGGACGAAGCCGAGCTCGTCCAGCCGGTCACCTCCGAGGCGATGCGGCAGGTCGGAATCACCCAGGACGACATCGGATTCACCTGCTCCGGGAGCAGCGACTACGTGCGCGGGCTCGCGTTCTCGTTCGTGGCTGCGGTCGACGGGCTCAAAGCCTGGCCCCCGATTCGCGAGTCCCATGTCGAGATGGACGGCGCGTTCGCACTCTACGAGTGCTGGGTTCGTCTTCTTCACGGAGATATCGACACTGCGCTCGTGTTCTCGTTTGGCAAGAGTTCGCTCGCGCCGGTTCCTGAGATGCTGAACGTGCAAAACGACCCGTACTATGTACAGCCGCTCGGCCTCGACTCGATCAGTGCGGCGGCGCTCCAGGCCCAAGTGATGATCGACAGCGGCCAAGCAACCGAACGCGATTTTGCCGAAGTTGCCGCACGAAGCCGGAAGCATGCGGTCGACAATCCGAACGCACAGGTCAAGGGCGATTTCTCGGTCGACGAGATTCTCGAGGAGCCCACCATCAGCTCGCCGCTACGCAAGAGCTTCTGCTCACCGATCTCTGACTCGGCCGCGGCCGTGGTGCTCGCCGCGGGCGACCGGGCCAAGGAGCTCACGAAGCGCCCAGCATGGATTCGCGGGATCGACCACCGCACTGAACCCCACTCGCTTGGCCAGCGCAGCCTTGCCGAGTCCCCGTCGACCAAGCTCGCAGGCGAGAAGGCCGGAGTAGGGAAGGGTAAGGTCGATATTGCGGAACTCCATGCGCCCTTCGCGCACCAAGAGATCATTCTTCGGAACGCGCTCGGCCTTGGGGACGACGTCACCGTCAACCCGTCCGGCGGCGCGCTGGCGGCCAACTCCTTGATGACCGCTGGCCTGCTCCGCTTCGGCGAGGCGGCGAGTCGAATCATGTCGGGAGACGCAGACCGCGCGGTCGCGCACGCAACAAACGGCGTTTGTTTGCAGCACAACCTCGTCGCCGTGCTGGAGGGAGAATAATGGCCGAGCACTGCGCAGTGATTGGAATCGGGCAGACGAAGCATGCTGAGAGCCGGCGCGACCTGTCGATGCCCGGGCTCGTTCGGGCAGCGGCGCTCGGCGCCCTCGAAGAAGCCGACATGACCTTCAAGGACGTCGACGCGATCGTCCTCGGCACCGCCCCTGACATGTTCGAAGGTGTGATGATGCCGGAGCTGTTCTTCTCGGACGCGCTCGGCGCCGCGGGGAAGCCTATCTTTCGGGTCCACACGGCGGGCTCCGTCGGGGGCTCGACCGCAGTCGTCGCATCGCACCTCGTACAGGCCGGCGTGCACGACAAGGTGCTTACGGTCGCGTTCGAGAAGCAGAGTGAATCCAACGCGATGTGGGCCCTGTCTCCCGCAGTCCCGTTCCAGCCGCAGCTGGTGGCCGGCGCGGGCGGATACTTTGCACCGCTCATCCGTTCTTACATTCGACGGTCCGACGCACATCCCGATACCGGCTGCATGGTGGCCGTGAAGGACCGCGAGCACGGGATGCTGAACCCCAACGCGCACCTTCACCTTCAGCAAACGCTGGAGCAGGTTAAGGCCTCCCCGATGCTCTGGGACCCGATCCGATACTCGGAAACGTGTCCCTCCTCGGACGGCGCCGTCGCGATGGTGCTGGTCAACGACAAGCACGCAGACCGTGTGAAGAACCCGGCCTGGGTCAAAGGGACTTCGGTACGCACCGAGCGCACCTTCTTCGCGGGGCGCGACCAAGTGAACCCCGGCGCGGGCAAGCAGTGCGCGAAAGACGTCTACGAACAGGCCGGTATCACCAATCCGCTGAAAGAGATCGACTGCGCGGAGATCTACGTGCCGTTTTCGTGGTTCGAACCGATGTGGCTCGAGAACCTGGGCTTCGCCGAAGAAGGCACGGGCTGGAAGATGACCATGGAGGGCAAGACCAAGCTCGGCGGAGAGTTCCCCATGAACATGTCGGGCGGGGTCATGTGCACCAACCCCATCGGTGCGAGCGGCATGCTCCGGTTCGCGGAGGCGGCGCGGCAGGTGCGTGGAACCGCCGACAAGCATCAGGTCGATGGCGCCAAGCTCGCGGTCGGTCATGCCTATGGAGGTGGCTCTCAGTTCTTCGCGATGTGGGCCGTGGGCTCGGAACGCTGACTTAGGAGGAGCTCGATGGAATACAACCTGGCAGACATGTACGAGGCCGTCGCCGACGCGGTCCCGGACAACGTGGCGTTGGCTTCCGGCGACGTGAAGCACACCTACGCCGAGCTCGACAGGCGAGCCAATCGGCTGGCGCACTACCTGCAGTCCAAGGGCATCGGCCCCGGGGACCACGTTGGGCTTCACCTGTTCAACGGGCACGAGTTCGTCGAAGCCATTTTGGCGCTCTTCAAGATTCGCGCCGTGGGCATCAACGTGAACTACCGGTTCGTGGGACCGGAGGTTCGCTACATGGTCGAAAACGCCGATCTCGTTGGCGTGGTGACGCAGCGACGCTTCCTTCCGGTCATCAACGACGCGATGCAGGGCATGGACCCGCTCAAGTCGCTCATCGTCATCGAGGACGGGTCCGACGCCGTGTCCGACCAGGAATCGATCGAGTACGAAACTGCGCTCGCGCAGGGCACTGAGGATCGCGACTTCGGCCCACGTTCGGCCGACGACCTCTACATCATCTATACCGGCGGCACGACCGGCATGCCGAAGGGCGTGATGTGGCGCCACCACGATCTCTTCTTCACGGGCCTTCAAGGGGGTTCGCCCGGCGGCGAACCTGTCGAATCTCCGGAGCAGCTGATCGAGCAGGCAAAGGAGGGCTGGTACACGGTCACCATGCTCCCGTGCGCGCCCTTCATTCACGGCGCCGCGCAGTGGACCCAGTGGATCTGCCACCTCACCGGCGGCAAGCTGGTGCTCCAGCACGGACCGAGCTTCGACGCCAAGCGCATTCTGTCGCTCGTATCCGAGGAAGAGGTCTCCACGATTTCGCTCGTGGGGGACGCCATGGCCATTCCGCTCGTCGATGAGCTCAGGAACGGCGACTACGACATGTCGAACCTGGCCGTCATCGCGTCCGCGGGGGCGATCTTATCCGCTAGCGTGCAGGCCGAGATCGAAGAGCTGCTTCCCGACGTGATGGTGATCAACAGCTTCGGCACGAGCGAATCGGGCGACCTCGGCCGGGCCGCGGGTGACGAGGAAAGCCACGAAGGCCGACCGTCGTTCTACATGGGTGACGAGGTCACCGTGCTCGACGATTCCGGCAAGCCGATTACGCCCGGCTCCGGCGAGATCGGGATGGTGGCGAGGTCCGGGCGTCTTCCGCTCGGCTACTACAAGGACCCGGAAAAGACCGCCGAGCGATTCAAGGAGTTCAACGGGAAGCGCTGGGTGGTGCCGGGCGACTTCGCCACGGTGGAAGAGGACGGTCGCATCACCTTCCTCGGTCGTGGAAGCAAGTGCATCAACACAGGCGGCGAGAAGGTGTTCCCGGAAGAGGTCGAGGAGGCGCTCAAGGCGCACCCGGACATCATCGACGCGCTCGTCGTCGCGGTGCCCGACCCGCGTTTCGGGTCGAAGGTGGCGGCGGTGTTCAACACGCGGGGCAATCAGCCCATGAGCCTCGAGCAGGTGCAGCAGCACTGTCGAGAGCACGTCGCCGGCTACAAGATCCCGCGGCAGGTCACCGTGACCGAGACCGTATCGCGAATGCCAAGCGGCAAGCCCGACTACAAGTGGGCCGAGGAGATTGCACGCACTCAAGCGAGCGCAGAGACCACGAGCTGAGGAACTCATGTCGACAGCAGCTGCAGCGAAACCCAATCAACAAGACGAACTATTCCCGGGCTACCCTCGCGGGTGGTTCGTGGTGGGCCTCTCCAAGGAACTCGCACCTTCAGAGGTTCGGCCGATCAAGTACTTCGGTCGAGACATGGTGCTCTACCGAAGCGACAGTGGGAAGGCCATCGTGCACGACGCCTTCTGCCCGCATCTTGGCGCTCATCTCGGGTACGGCGGTACGGTCGAAGGCGAAACCATCAAGTGTCCGTTCCACGCCTGGCGCTTCGACGAAACGGGAAAGTGCGTCGACGTCCCCTATGCCAAGCGAATTCCGCCGCGGGCATGCGTGGCCAATCACCCCATCCTCGAACGGAACGGGCTCATCTTCATGTGGAACGCGCACGAGGATGGCGAGGAGCCCACGTGGGAAATCCCCGTGATTGCCGAATACGGAACGGACGGCTGGACCGACTGGGGTTCGGCGCTCGTTCACATCAAGACGCACCCCAAGGAGATCGTCGAGAACCTCGCTGACAAGGGGCACTTCGGACCCGTTCACGGAACCTGGGCCAACGAGTTCGGGAACGACTTCGAGGGGCACATCGGCAAGCAGTACGTGAAGGGCGTCGCCTATCCGCGGGGCGGCGGTGAAGACCACTTCGAGCTTCGATCCACGTACTACGGGCCGGGCTACATGCTGAGCGAGATGGAGAGTTTACTTCCCAACATTCAGCTCTTGTGTCACACGCCCATTGACAAGAACAACGTCCACGTGCGAATCGGTGCGATGATCGACGTGACCAAGGCAAAATCACGCGGCGAAGAATTCTCCGAGAAGTACCGGGAGAACATCATCACGGGCTTCAAAGAAGACATCCGGATCTGGGAGAACAAGAAGTATCGCCCGCGTCCGATTCTCTGCGACGGCGATGGGGACGTCGGAGGCCTCCGCCGATGGTACCAAAAGTTCTACATGCCGCAGGCCGAGGTCGGGTACTGATTCGTGGATGACCGCGCCAAACGCATCGTCGAAACCGCTATCGAGCTTGCGGAGCGAGATGGGTTTCAGGCGGTCCGTTTGCGCGACGTCGCGGCAAGCGCTCAGGTCGCGCTCGGCACGGTGTACAAGCGCTTTGCGAGCAAAGAAGAAATCCTGATCGCCGCGCTCGAGCAAGAGAGCGAGAAGCTCGTCACGAGGCTTGGCAAGAAGGCGGTCCCCGGAGATACCCCCCAAGAACGAGTCCGGGCGATCTTCGTCGCCATCACGCGCGGGTTCATACGTCGCCCCAATCTTGCGAAAGCCACCGCGCGTTCACTCGCTTCCGGTGACCCCAACATCACCGAGCGGGTAGCGAGCTTTCACGCCCTCATCACGGCCGTGGTCATGGCTGCGATCCGAGGCGAACCCGTGGTCGCCGATGCCGAGTGGGGCGGTGACACCGACGAGCGCGAGCGAAACATCGCATCGATCCTTCAGAACGTGTGGTTTGCGTCGTTCGTCGGCTGGGCCGGCGGGCTGCACGATGCCAATCGCGTCCTCGAAGACGTCGACATGGCTGCGGCGCTTCTCTTCGAGGGTTAGCGAGGCGCGCCATCGAGGACGCCGACCCAAGGCGATGGGTGCTTCCTTGTCCGCGTGGGTGCGAGGAGGTGCTCGCGAGCGAGGTGCGCGACATGGATGTCGAGGTGACCGACGTCCGACCGACGGCTGTGCACGCCAAAGGGTCGCTTCGAGAAGGGTACCGGTTGGTACTGGGCTCGCGCGTTGCGTCCCGCGTCCTTCTTCCGCTTTTGTCGTTCGAATGCGACGACGACGCGGGACTCTACGCGGCCCTTCGAGAGATCCCTTGGTGGGAGCACTTCGATCCGCACGACACCTTCGCCATTGGAAGCTCGCAGAGCGCCGGAGGGAACGTGCCGGCGCACTTCTGGGTGCAGCGCGCCAAAGACGCCATCGTCGACGCGTTTCGGGAGCACGGAGGCGGCCGCCCGAGCGTCGACAAACAGGCGCCCGACGTTCGTTTTCACCTGCACATTGGAGACGGCAAGCACGAGCTGTCGCTCGACTACTCAGGAGAGGGGCAGCATCGCCGCGGGTATCGTACTGGGGGAGGGCGGGCGCCGCTGAAGGAGAACCTCGCTGCCGCGGTACTCTACCTGGCGGACTGGCCGACCGCGGCGAAGCAGGGGCTGTCCCTGGTCGACCCGACCTGCGGGTCCGGCACGTTTTTGATCGAGGCGGCGATGATGGCGACTCATCGTGCGCCTGGCCTCGGTCGTTCACGCTTCGGGTTCGAGCGCTGGCTTGGGCACGACCAAGGGGCATTCGACGCGGAGCGGACCGACGCGCTTCATGCTGTTGACCCGACTACAGCTTCTACGATTTATGGCTACGATGCGTCGGCGCAGGTGCTCGACCTGGTGCGCAAAAACCTCGAGGCGGCCGGCGTGGGCGACACGGTGTCGCTTGCGCAGCGTGCGGTAGGCAAGGTCGACAAGCCTGCGTCACACGGGGTGGTGGTGTGCAATCCGCCCTACGGTCACCGCCTCGGGGACGACGCCACGCTGTTTCTCTTCTATCAGGCGCTCGGTGACATGCTGAAGCGTGGTTTCGATGGTTGGACCGCGTTCGTCCTCGCCGCGAACGAGGGTAACGCCAAGTACCTCGGGCTTCGCGCACAGCGCAAGCACGTGCTCTTCAACGGCGCGATCGAATGCCGATTGCTCGAGATCCCCATCACGGGCGCGCCGGCCTCGTCGGGGGCACCGTCGTGGCGGAAGCCGTCCGACAAAGCCGGCATGTTCGTCAACCGCGTGAAGAAGAACGACAAGAAGCGGCGCCGATGGGCCAAGCAGGCGAGGGTGGGTGCGTATCGAGTCTACGACGCCGACATTCCAGAGTACCGAGTCGCCGTCGACCGGTACGGAGACGGTGCGGTGGTCCACGTCTACCCGCGGTCGTACAGTTTCGATGACGACCTCGCGAAGCAGCGCGTGCAGGACGTACTGATCACATTGCCCGAGGCGCTCGGGATCTCGGACGACGCCGTGTTCGTCAAGGTGCGCCGCAAGCACGAGCAGGGCGATCAGTACGCGAGGCTCTCGCAGGGCGAGCGGGAACTCACGGTGACCGAGGGCGACCTTCGGTTTGCGGTGAATCTCGAAGACCGAATCGACACGGGTCTCTTCCTCGATCACCGGATCGTCCGAAGTCATGCGCGGAAGAGCTCCAAAGGAAAGCGCGTGCTCAACCTCTTTGCTTACACGTGTTCGGTGAGTGTTGCAGCGGCGGTCGGCGGGGCCGAACGTTGCACCAGCGTTGATCTCTCGAACACGTATCTCGACTGGGGCCGCAGGAACTTCACCCTCAACGATCTCGACCCGGGTGCACATCGTTTCATTCGGGAGGACGCCTTGCGCTGGCTGCGCCGTGACCGGGAACGCTACGACTGGATCTTCATCAACCCGCCCACGTTCTCCCGTTCGAAGAAGACCAAAGACGACTTCAGTATCCACAAACACCATGCCCCGCTCCTCGACGCGGCCATGGCGCTCTTGAACCCGAGCGGAGAGCTCCTCTTCACCACTCACGCCCGCAACCTCGAGATCGACGCCGGGCTCGAGCGCCGCTTCGACATCGCGGAATGCAGCAAAGAACTGGTGCCAGATGACTTCCAGCGGTCTCCGTTCGCGGCTTATCGGATCAAACGGAGACGGTGAAGCTCGGACGGTTGTCGTCCGCTTCCCGCCAAGCCACGGGCTTCGTGGGAGGGCTTGGGCGATCCCTTGGACTTTTTCTTGAGGGGATAGGTCTCCTGCGGGCGGGGAGACGGACAGCCCCGCGTGAACTGGAAGGCGTCGAGCCAAGCGGGCTCCCATTCGGCGTTACAAGCTAAGAAGGGGGGTGTGCTCGGATAGGTTTGCCCCGCTCTCGATGAAGGGCGGTCCCCCGGCGATGGGATACGTCGGGTTCTGCGGACTCCCGCTCGGCGTCATTGGCTAAGGGAAGGGGGCGTTTGGTAGCTATGCTCTCGATGCAAGAGAAGGGGGCGGTTGGGTAGGTGTGTTCTCGCTGCACCGTTCTCGACTCGTCTTTGAGGTGCCCGAAAAGGCGGCCCGGTGTGACACGCAAGCCTTCCGGCGGGTCGGAGTTTCCGAGCCCCGGACACTTCCGTTCCGTTTTTCCCTCGTGGCGCTCCAAGTCCTCGCTCCTGGTTCAGCTCTTCCCATTATTGTGAGACGATCTCTTGACTAAGATTAATATCTGCAATATTCAAAATAGATGTCAAACCCCTCTTCGAAGAGGTATCGGGCCGTGGCATCGGGTCAGCCGCGTGCAGGTAGGCCCCGAGGGCCCGGCAAACCTCGAAAGCGACGCCGTCGTGGCGAAGCCCAGCTTCATCTCGATTCCCTGCGTCATGGTGGACGGCGTGAGGGGGCCGGTCGGCCGAAGTCGAGTGACAAGGTCGGTCACGATACGCGGCCGGTGTTGCCTCACTCCGTTCCGGTACACGTGACCATGCGGTTTGATCGGCGGCTTCGGCTTCGTTCAGGGAGGCTCTATGGGGTCATTCTGCGCGCAATCGGGGCTGCGCAGGGGCGGTTTTCGATGCGCGTGCTGCATTGGTCGGTGCAGCATGGGCACGTGCACTTGATCGTGGAGGCCCGGCATCGCCGGTCTCTTTCAAAAGGGATGCAGGGGCTCTCGATTCGGATCAGCAAGGGGATCAATCGGGCGATGGGTCGGCTACGGGGGCGAGTGCTCGTCGATCGGTATCACGCCGTACAGCTCGGGACACCTCGTCAGGTGAGGCATGCACTGGCGTACGTGCTCAACAATCGGCGGAGGCACTTGAGGAAGCTTGGGAAGGCGCAGCCGGGACGAAACTGGGTCGACCCGTTCTGTTCGGGGCTGCGAGAGGGGGTGGTGTTTCAGGCGCTTGGGCAGGCGCCGAGTGCAGCGCCGCGGACCTGGCTAGCGGGGGTGGGGTGGAAGCGGCACGGCCCAGTGAGGGTGACTGAGGTTCCCGGGGACGGCTGAGTCCCAACCTGGTGGATGGTCTCCCTCCCGCGTCTGACTCCAAAGATCTTTGATTTTCTGGCTCTCGAAGGAGGTTCTATAAGCCCGGTGCGCAAACTCGTTTCTGATCTTGCGCCAGCTCTCAAGGTTCATGGTCGTGGCGGGTGTGATCCAGCCTAGGTGCCTCCTCATGAGGATCCGTGAAGCGAAGCTGCCGAGGGGACCATTGGAGCCAAAGATCGCTTGTTCGTCACGGTTGCTCTCTATCTCGTAGAGGTGCGACTTGATTAGGTACCGGATTCTGTCTTCTAGATGGGCCGAGTAGATCAGCACCTGTGCGGTCTCGCTCTCTGACACCAGTCGAGAGACCAGCTCAGGCATGTCCTTGATGCTGAAGTCAGACTCTCCTGCCTTCTTCCGCGCGCTGTCTACGAATGAGTAGTACAGGGCGTTCGTGATTGGGTTGTTGAACCGATCGCGTCGTTCTTCATCAGTCATGTCTTCGAACCACTTGCGCGAAGAGTATGGAGACCAGAGCCACTCAACTTAGCCAGAACAACCCAGTAAGCCTGCATTTCCGAGGACTCGAGGCTGAATCGTGTACGGAGTAGAGAGTCCTATGGGCCTGATTCACTAATGGGTGAGAGAGCCAGCGATTCGAGCAGAAGTCGTGTTGGCGGAGCCCTCCATCAGAACAGTTGCCTACGACCTTGGCGAATGGCTCCTACCACTTCCCCTAAGAAGCGTTATCGCTGGGCGCGGGGCACGCACACGCGGGCTCTCTTGTTCCTCCCTTAGTCCGAGGATGGGGGGTGCCGACGGCGGCTCTCTACTGCCCCTTGAACACCGGCTTTCGCTTCTCGGCGAACGCTCTCGGTCCTTCTTTGGCGTCTTCACTCATGAAGACCTTCATGCCGATCTTCGCTTCGATCGGCATGGCCTCGGCTTCGGGCAGGCATTCGGTTTCGCGTAGCGACTGGAGAATTGCCTGCACGGCGATGGGGCCGTTCCGCGCGATCCGTTCGGCGATCTTCATCGCCTTGTCGAGCGCTTCGCCGTCCGGCGTGACGTAGCCGACGAGCCCGTACTGATAGGCTTCGTCCGCTGTGAGAGTTCGGCCCGCGAGCAGCATGTCGGCTGCAATGGTGTACGGGATCTGTCGCCGGAGCCGAACCGTGGAGGCGCCAAGCGGGAACAGCCCGAGCTTTACTTCCGAGACACCGAACACGGCGCTCTTGGCTGCGACGCGAATGTCGGTGGGCTGCAGGATCTCCGTGCCGCCCGCGATCGCAAAACCCTCGACGGCGGCGACGAGCGGCTTCTTGAGATGGAACCCCTTGAGCAATGGTTTGATGTACGACGGGTCGTGGTCGGACTCCTCGTACTGCTGATCCACCGGCTTCGAGTTCATGGCCTTGAGGTCGGCGCCGGCGCAGAAGTTGCCGCCGGCTCCCGTGAGTACCGCCACGCGAATCTCGGGGTTGTCGTTGATCTCGTCCCAGGCGTCGGACATCCGGTTCAGCATGTCGAGGGAGAGCGCGTTTCGTGCCTCGGGCCGATTCATGGTCAGCACCAGCACGTGGCCTTGTCGTTCGACGAGAAGGTCGGGGGAATCACTCATCGCTTCGAGCTCCTATTCATCCAGCTTGAACACGCGAACCGCGTTTTCGCGCAGAAACTTCGGCCAGACGTTGTCCTTGAAGGGCACGTTCTGCATGTCGGTAAAGATGCGTTCGAGCGACAGCCCCATGGGGAAGTACCCGGCGTACATGATCTTGTCAGCGCCGCGCGTGTTGGCGTAGTGAATGATCGACTTCGGGTAGTGCTTCGGCGCGAATGCGCTCGTGCTGTAGTAGAGGTTCGGGTACTTGAGCATGAGCTTCACGGCGAGATCGACCCAAGGCTCAGCTCCGTGTCGCATCACGAACTTCAGCTCGGGAAAAAACCAGCACACCTCGTCGATGAACTCGACCTTCTGCGGCCCCATCGGGATGCGCGGACCAGGAACCCCGACGGTGAGGCAGATGGGAATGTCGAGCTCGACGCAGGTGGCGTAGATTGGGTAGTAGCGCTTGTCGTTGATCGGCACCTGCGGACAGAGCCCCGCAGGAAAGCCCGTCACCGCCTTGATGCCGCACTCTTTGTGAAGGCGCTTGATCGTGCGCACTTCCTCCATGCCGTTGTTGGGGTTCGCGCCGTACGACGCGAAGAAGCGATCCGGGTGTCCTTGACACGCTTCGAAGTTCACCGAGTTCGGGCCGGAAATCCCGAGCATCGCTTTCTCGATGCCCCACTTGTCCATCTCGGCGATCGCGTAGGCGACGTAGTCGTCCTGGTCACCGATATCCGGAATGTTCTTGAACATGTACTGCGCCGGCATGTGGAACACCTTCCGGCTCTCCTCGTCGAGCAGCAGCGGTTTCATGAACTCGTACCAAGCCGTCGGGTCGCCGTCGGGGATGTTCATCATCAGGTCGACGGCCTTGAGGCCGCTCGGAATGGGCATCAATTGCTTCCTTTCCAGTCTGTAAACTTGGTCCTATGATGAAGGGACCGTGGGCTGGACATGCCCTAGTCCATGAGCTAGAACACGTTCTACTTTATGGCCTGTGTCGGCCCGTCTGTAAAGCGATGATTTCATGACCCAAACGAGCGTGAGCCCAGCACCCCCGGCACCGCAGGGAGAACCAAGCATGGACGGAGACTTCGGTCGAATCCCGACCCGAGACGAGCTGATTGAACGAGCCCGCGAACTCGCGCCCACGCTCCGAGAGCGTTCGAAAGAAACCGCGAAGCTTCGAAGGATGCCGCAGGAAACGATCGATGATCTTCATCGGCTCGGCTTCTTCAAAGTGGTGCAGCCGAAGCGTTACGGCGGCTACGAAATGGATCCGTCGATCATCTTCGACCTCCAGCTCGAGCTCGGCCGCGGCTGTGCGTCCACCGCTTGGGTTTACGGCGTGCTCAACGTGCACTCGTGGCAGCTCGCGCTGTTTGCGCCCGAAGCACAAGACGAAGTTTGGAAAGATGACCCAACCACGCTCATCTCGTCGTCGTATATGCCCGTTGCCGAAACCGAATGGGTCGACGGCGGCGTGAAGGTGAGCGGCCGCTGGTCGTTCTCGAGTGGATGTGACTACGCCAACTGGGCGTTCCTCGGGGGTTTCGTCCCCACGGAAGAGGGCAAGCCGCCCGACATGCGCACCTTCATGATCCCCCGTTCCGACTACGAGATCATCGACAACTGGCACACCAGCGGCCTTCGCGGTTCCGGCAGCAAAGACGTCGTCGTCGACGACGTGTTCGTGCCCGATCACCGAATGCACAAGTTCTCCGACGGCTTCCGTCAAAAGAACCCCGGTAACGAGGTCAATCCGTCGCCGGTCTACCGCTACCCCTTCGGCCAGATCCACGTGCGCTCGGTGTCCACACCGGCGGTGGGCGCAGCGTTTGGCGCGCTCGACGCATATGTCGACTACATGAAGTCGAAGGTGTCCCAGGCCACGGGCGGCAAAGCCAAAGACTCGTTCACCAACAGCGTGACCGCAGCGGACGCCGCGGCACTTCTCGATCGCGAGGTGCTCGTGCTTCGCCGCAACTTCACCGAGATGCTCGAGTACATCAAGGGTGGCGAAAAGATCCCGCTCGATCGCCGGGTTCGTTTCCGCAACGACTCTGCCCGCGCCGTGAACACCGCCACAGAGGTCGTCGAAAACCTGTTCCTCACGTGCGGAGCGCGCGCGGCGTTCGAGGATCACCCGCTCAACCGCCACTTCCAAGACATTCATGCCATCCGGCTCCATCACGCCAATGGTCCGGACGGCCCAGCCGCGAACATGGGCGGTGTGCTCTTCGGCGCGAAGAACACAGACTTCTTTA
Source organism: Myxococcota bacterium (assembly GCA_039177115.1). Taxonomy (GTDB): domain Bacteria; phylum Myxococcota_A; class Polyangia; order Polyangiales; family Houyiibacteriaceae; genus SG8-38. Next base: position 48,055 of record JBCDFZ010000010.1, on the reverse strand, counting down.
TTTGACCAGTGCCCCGCGTGTCGGGGCTGACTCACAGGGTGGTAACGATGGTCGTAGAAGCAGTTCCCGAGGGGAAGTACGCCGACGTCGGGGGTGGCGTGACGATGCACTACCACGACGCCGGGTCCGGTGAACGCGGGACCGTACTCTTCCTTCACGGGAGCGGTCCCGGCGCGAGCGGCTGGAGCAACTTTAAAGGGAACTATCCGCAGCTCGCCGAGCAGGGCTTTCGAACGATCGTGCCCGACACGATGGGCTACGGGTACTCCACCAAGCCCGCCGAGGGCGTGTTCTCGTTGGCCGACGTCGCCGCGCAGTACAAGGGCCTTCTCGACGCGCTCGGCGTTGGCAAGGTCTCGCTGGTGGGCAACTCCCAGGGTGGGGCGATCGCGATCACCATGGCGCTCGAATACCCCGAGCTCGTCGACAGGCTCGTGCTGATGGCGCCCGGCGCGCTCGAGAAGCGTGAGGTCTACATGGAGATGGAAGGGATCAAGGCGATGATCCGCGTTCTCTACAAAGAGGGCGTCTCCAAAGAGACGATGCGGAAAGTCTTCACGCTGCAGCTTCACGATCCCTCCCTCATCACCGACGAGATCATCGAGGAACGCTTCCAGGTCGCGATGACGCAGCACAAAGACAACATCGCGCGCATTCAGGTGCGTAACCAGGAAGAGCGTCTCGCCGAGATCCAGTGCCCGGTGCTCTGTTTTTGGGGCACCGACGATAAGTTTTGCCCCTCGACCGGAGCCGAGAAGGTCGCCACGCGTTGCGCCAACTCCCGCACCGTGCTGATTTCGAACTGCGGCCACTGGGTCATGGTCGAGTACGCCCACCTCTTCAACAACCTCACCCACCAGTTCCTCACCGACACCCTCGGTTGAGGGCACTGCCCCTTGCTTGGGGCCGCGCGCCACATGGATGACGAAGCCCGAAAAACGAAGATCGCCGAGCTCGGGGACGAGCTCTACGCGGCGCTTCGCGGGCGCCGGACGCTTGCCCCGCTCACCGAGCGTTGGCCCGAGATCACCATCGAAGACGCGTATCACGTGTCGCTCCGCATGGTGAACCGTCGCATCGAGGACGACGGCGAGGCGATCATCGGTAAGAAGATCGGGGTGACGAGTCGGGCCGTGCAGGAGATGCTCGGCGTTTTTCAACCCGACTTCGGTTACCTCACCGACAAGATGGTGTACCCAAATGGTGGGCCGATGCCGATCAGTGAGCAGCTCATCCAACCGAGGGCCGAAGGCGAGATTGCCTTCAAGCTCAAGAAAGACCTCAACGGGCCTGGCGTCACCAACGAAGACGTGGTCGACGCCACCGACTACGTCATGGCCTGTTTCGAGGTGGTCGATAGCCGCGTGCACGACTGGAAGGTCAAAATCCAAGACACCGTCGCCGACAATGCAAGCTGCGGTCTGCTCGTACTCGGCGACGAGCACGCGGACCCCAACGGTCTCGATTTCCCCAACCTGCAGATGCGCGTCTACAAGAACGGCGAGCCGCTCAGCGAAGGGAAGGGTTCTGCGGCGCTCGACTCGCCACTCAACTGCGTGAGCTGGCTGGCCAACACGCTGTCCGGGTTCGGTATCACGCTGAACGCCGGCGACGTGGTGCTCAGCGGGTCGCTCGTTCCTCTCGAGCCGGTAATCGCTGGTGACGAGATGCGCCTCGAAGTCGACGGTGTCGGCACGGCGGCGGTGCGGTTTACATAGGAGTGATGGGAGAGATGACTACGAAGGTGAAAGCAGCAATCATCGGTTCCGGGAACATCGGGACCGACCTGCTCTACAAGGCGCTTCGGAGCGAAATCATCGAGCCGGTGTGGATGGTTGGCATCGATCCCGAGTCGGAAGGGCTTCGCCGCGCCAAAGAGCTTGGGCTCAAGACCACGCATGAGGGTGTGAAGGCGCTCGAACCCCACATCGCCGAGGACAAGGTTCAAATCGCCTGGGACGCCACCAGTGCATACGTGCATGGGACGAACAACGACGTCGTGGCGTCGCACGGAGTCAAAATGGTCGACCTCACGCCCGCGGCGATTGGTCCGTTCTGCGTTCCGCCCGTCAACCTCGAAGAGATGATGGGGCGCAACGAGCAGAACGTGAACATGGTGACCTGCGGCGGTCAGGCGACCATTCCCATGGTTGCCGCGGTGAGCCGAGTGCAGCCCGTCGAGTACGGGGAAATCATCGCCACGGTTTCATCGAAGTCGGCAGGTCCCGGCACGCGCAAGAACATCGACGAGTTTACGCGCACCACGGCTAAGGGAGTCGAAGTGGTGGGCGGCGCCGATCGCGGGAAAGCCATCATCATCATCAACCCTGCAGAGCCTCCGCTCATCATGCGCGACACCATTCACTGCCTCACGAAAGACGCACCGAAAGAAGCGGAGATCGTCGAATCGGCCAGGGCGATGATCGCGGAGGTTCAGAAGTACGTGCCCGGATACACGCTCAAGAACGGGCCGGTGTTCGACGGCAATCGGGTGTCGTTCTTCATGGAGGTCGAGGGGCTCGGCGACTTTCTGCCCAAGTACGCCGGCAACCTCGACATCATGACGGCCGCTGGGCTCCGGACGGCTGAACTCATCGCAGAAGAAATCCTGCGCGCGGAGGCGGCATGAATCTCCAGGGCAAGAAGGTCACGCTCCACGACATGAGCCTGCGCGATGGGATGCATCCCCAGCGCCATCAGCTGACTCCCGACCAAATGGTTCAGGTTGCGACCGCGCTCGATGCCGCCGGCGTTCCGATGATCGAGGTCACACACGGGGACGGCCTCGGCGGGGCCTCGGTGAACTACGGCTTCCCGGCCGCGAGCGATGAAGACTACCTCCGCGCCGTGGTTCCCCAGATGAAAGACGCCAAGGTCTCGGCGCTTCTCCTTCCTGGGATCGGCACGGTCGACCACCTTCGGATGGCATACGACTGCGGCGTGCACACCATTCGGGTGGCCACGCACTGCACCGAGGCCGACGTGTCCGAGCAGCACATTGCGCTCGGGCAAAAGATGGGCATGGACACTGTGGGCTTCTTGATGATGGCCCACATGATTCCGCCCGATGAGCTGGTGGCCCAGGCCAAGCTGATGGAGAGCTACGGCGCCAACTGCCTCTACATTACCGATTCGGCCGGATACATGCTTCCCGATGACGTCACCGCGCGCGTGTCCCGGTTCGTCGACGAGCTGAAGCCCGAAACCGAGGTGGGCTTTCATGGGCATCACAACATGCACATGGGCATCGCCAACTCGCTGGCCGCCATTGAGGCCGGCGCGCATCGAGTCGACGGCTCGGTGGCTGGCATGGGCGCGGGCGCCGGCAACACCCCGCTCGAGGTGTTCGTCGCGGTGCTCGAGCGTATGGGCGTCGAGAGCGGCGTCGACATGTGGAAGCTCATGGATATCGCCGAAGACATCGTCTACCCGCTGATGACCCACAAGGTTCGGGCGGACCGCGATTCGCTCACCCTGGGGTACGCCGGCGTGTACTCCTCGTTCCTGCTGTTTGCGAAGCGCGCCGCCGAAAAGTACGGCCTCAAGTCCACCGACATCCTCGTCGAGCTCGGTCGCCTGAAAACGGTCGGAGGCCAGGAAGACATGATCGAGGACGTGGCGCTCGACATGAAGAAGGCCAGCGCTGCGGAGTGAGTGTGGCTGACCTCGAAACCTTCCGGCTCGAAGCCCGCGCCTGGATTCACGAAAGCTGCCCGAAGTCACTCTGGGGCACGTCGGGCGGCGGACCCTTCGAAGGCTACTGGGGAGGGTCGAGCTGTACCGAAACCGACCCCGACGTTCTCGCATGGCGCGACCGCGGCATCGAAAAAGGATGGACTGCGCCGAGCTGGCCGAAAGAGTACGGCGGCGGGGGTCTTTCGCGCGCCGAAGAGCAGGTGATCTTCGAGGAACTGAAGGCGATCGGTGCGCCGCGCCCGGTGGCCGGGCAGGGGCTTGCGATGTTTGGGCCCGTGCTGCTCAAATACGGTACCGACGCGCAGCGCGCCGAGCACCTTCCGCGGATCGTCCGCGGCGAGGTCCGCTGGTGTCAGGGGTACTCGGAGCCCTCGGCCGGGTCCGACCTCGCCAACCTTCAGCTCAAGGCGGAACGAGACGGCGATGAGTTCGTGCTCAACGGCCAGAAAATTTGGACGTCGCAAGCCGACCTCAGCGACTGGATCTACTGCCTCACGCGAACCGACTCGAGCGGACCGAAGAAGCAAGTCGGCATCTCGGTGATCTTGGCGCCGCTCGATACCCCCGGGATCACCGTCCGTCGCATCGATCTCATCAGCGGCTACTCGCCGTTCTGCGAAACGTTCTTCGATAACGCCCGCGTGCCTGCAGGTAACCTGGTGGGCACGCTCAACGACGGCTGGACGATTGCGAAGGCCATCCTCGGCCACGAGCGAGCCTCGATCGGAAAGTCGATCGCGCGTCAGCCGGGCTCGGCCCAGCGGGACGTCGTCGAGCGGTCGCGTAAGCATCTCGCCGTAGGCGAAGGCCCGCTGCCCGACCCGCTCCTACGGGACGAAATCGCCGGTCTCGGCATGCTGGAAGAAGCGTTTCACCTGACGCTCGCACGAGTTCAGCAGAGCGCCGAGACCGGCACGCCAGGCCCCGAGGGGTCCATCGCGAAAATCGTGGGTAGCGAGCTCAAGCAGCGACGCTTCGAGCTCGGTATGAGGGTGGCCGGCGCGCAGGGGCTCGGCTGGAAAGGCCCCGGGTTCGACGCGGACGACCTCGACTACACCCGCGAATGGCTTCGCTCACGCGCCAGCACCATCGAAGGCGGTTCATCGGAAATCCAAAAGAACATCGTCTCGAAGCGTGTGCTCGGGCTTCCGGAGGGGAAGAAATGAGTGCGACGCCGTCGATGGTTTTGAACGACGAGCAGCAGATGCTTGCGAAGACCGCGCATGAGTTTGTGACGCATCGAGCCCCGGCATCGCGGATTCGCACATTTCGCGATGCGGGCGACGACGTGGGGTTTTCGCGAGAGCTCTGGGCCGAGATGGCCGACCTCGGGTGGCTCGGTCTTCAGATCCCAGAACGCTATGACGGCCTCGGGCTCGGTTTCTTCGACCTCTGTGTCGTTCTGGAGGCGGCCGGGCGAGAGTTGATGCCGGAGCCGTTCGTCTCGACGCTGCTGCTCGGGGCCCAGGCCTTGATGCTCGGCGGAAGTGACGCGCAAAAAGAAGCCATCTTGCCCTCAATTGCGAGCGGCCGCGCTTGGGTCGCGGTGGGCTACGAAGAGCAGGGCGCGCGGGGAGACATCCGCAGGGTGCAGACCACGGCGAACGCAACACCGGCCGGGTTCGAGCTTTCGGGTGAGAAGGTCCAGGTGCTCGACGCCCACGTGGCGCACCACCTCCTGGTTTCGGCGAAGATGGAGGACGGGACGGTCTCGCTCTTCTTGGTGGACCCGCAGTCTGCCGGCGTGACCGTCACACGGCAGTTCCGTATCGACGGACAGAACGCCGCCATCGTGACGCTCAATCGCTGTGCCGTTTCGGAGGACGCCATCGTCGGCATGCGCGGGGAAGGTATCGCGCTTCTCGTTCGCGTGCTCGACCACGCGGCGATCGGCCTGTCGGCGCACATGCTCGGCGCCGCGGAGCAGGCGTTTGAAGACACCCTCGCGTACCTCAAAGAGCGAGAGCAGTTCGACGCCCCCATCGGCTCGTTTCAAGCGCTTCAGCATCGTGCGGTCGACCTCTATACCGAGCTTGCGCTGCTCCGCTCGGCCGTGTTGGCTGCCGCGCGCTCGGTGGACGAGCAGCCAGAAGACCTCGCCAAGCGGTCTGCCCTAGCCAATGCGCTGGCGTCCGACACGTTCCTGCACGTCGCCAAGGAGGCCATCCAGATGCACGGCGGAATCGGCGTCACCGACGAGCACGACATCGGCTTCTACATCAAGCGCGCCCAGGCGACCTACATGACTTTTGGAGACCCGGCACAGCAACGCCGTCGCTGGGCGGAACTCCACGGCTACTAGACGAGCACCAACAAGCGAGAACGACGATGAAAAGGTTTGAAGGCAAGAACGTGGTCATTACGGGCGCAGCCGCCGGCATCGGTCAAGCCACCGCCGAACGGATTGCGGAAGAAGGGGGCAGCATCGCGCTGATCGACATCAACGCCGAAGGCCTCGCGGCAACCAAACAGAAGGTGGAGGCACTCGGTCAAAAAGCCTGGACGTACGAGTGCAACGTGACGGACGGAACGCGCGTGAAGCAGGTCATCGATCAGGCCGCCGAAGACATGGGTGGGTTCGACACTTTGTGCCACTGCGCGGGCATCCTGCGGACGTACCACACCCACGAAATGACCTTCGAGCAGTGGCACCAGATCATCGACATCAACCTCAACGGTACGTTCTACGTGAACCACGCTGCGCTGCCGCACCTGCTGAAGAATCGCTTCAGCGCGCTCGTGAACTGCTCGTCCACCTCGGCGCTCGGGAGTCACCCTTGGATGAGCGCCTACGCGGCGTCGAAGGGTGCGATCATCTCCATGACTAGGGCGCTTTACCAGGAGTACGTGAAGCAAGGGCTCCGCGCGAACTGCGTCGTACCGGGCGGCATCGCCACCGCGCTCCATGGCGATTTCAAAGCACCCGAGGGCGCCGACATGGATCTACTGAAGGGCGCCATGCCGTTCGTCGGGTTCGCCAAACCGCGCCACGCGGCCTCGGTCATCGCGTTCCTCGCTTCGGACGATGCGCGCTACATCAACGGGACTGAGGTCCGAGCCGACGGCGGCGCGCTCTCCTAAGCGCTCAGCGTCGGGGTCTGAAAAGCGTCAGTTGCGGTCCTTGGCGAGCTCCTGGACCCGAGCGAGTACCTCCGGCCCAACTTTCGTGAGCGCGCCCGCGTCGTGAGGGGGCTGCGGATCGTACTCGATCATCAGCTGAAGCGCCTTGGCGGTTGTCGCGTCCTCGAGTCGCTCGGCCAGCGTGAGGGCCATGTCGATGCCACTCGACACGCCGGCCGCGGTGATGACCTTCCCTCGATGAACCACGCGATCGTCAACTGGGTTCGCGCCGTACTTCGCCAGCAGACCGCGGGCGGAGAAGTGCGTGGTGGCATCGAGGCCGTCGAGAACTCCTGCGGCTGCAAGCAGGAGTGAGCCCGTGCACACCGAGGTGGTGTATCGCGACGTCTCGTGGGCCGTGCGGATCCATTGGAGAATAGGCTCGTCGTGAACGAGTGCACGTGTGCCGATCCCTCCCGGTACCAACACGATGTCGGGGTTTGGGACCTCTGCGAAGCTCTGGTCCACGGTCAGTCCGAGGAACCCATTGTCTGTTCGCACCTCGCCGCGCCGGTGTCCGACGAACCTCAGCTGTGCGTCAGGCAGACGTTGCAGGACCTCGTAGGGGCCGATCGCGTCGAGCGCGGTTACTCCCTCAAACAGTGCGACGGCGATATCCATGGGTGGAGTTTGGCACGGCAGTCCGAGTGGAGCACCCGAGTCGCTCGGCGCTCGCTCCGTGCTAGCGTCCCCGTAATGAACCGCGATCCAGCGTCGCTTCATCTCGTGTCCGGGGCCTGGACCCGCAAGGTGACTGACGCGCTCGAGCGCCTCGGGATGGATGCAGAGGAGATCTGCAAGAACTCCGGAGTCGATCACGCGGCCATGACGGACCCGGAGGCTCGGTTCCCACGAGATGATCTGGTTCGTTTCTGGAACGCTGCCGACCAGATGAGCGATGATCCGCTTCTCGGGCTCCACGCCGGGGAACAAACCGGCGCGCGGTACAGCCACGTGCTGTCGATGCTCATGTCGAGTGGCAAGACGCTCGGCGACAGCGTCGAGTTTGGGTTGCGCTACCAACACCTCATGGCCGACGGCAACTGGGCGTCTCTCGGCCGCCGTGGGGTCGACTACGTCGTTCGTATCGATCGAGTCCAAGACGCACTCCTGACCAACGACCACCAAAGAGAGATGATGGTGAGCGCCATCTGCGAACTCTTCCGAGTCATCACGCTCGGTGCGTTCAAGGCCAAAGAGATCCACTTCGACCACTCGTTTCGAGGTTTGGTCGAGGAGTACGAACGGGTGTTCGAGTGCCCCGTCATGTTCGATCAAGAGGCAACCGCACTGGTCTTTGACGAGAACATGTGGAGCCTCGAGTTGGCCATGTGGGACCCCGCTCTAAGCGGGGTGCTCGAAGCCCTCGCGGCCGAACGGCAGGAGCAACTCGAAGACGCTGGCGTTCTTGGGTCGGTCGTCCTCGCGATTCGCGGGTTGCTACCGAACCAGGTTTGTGATCTCGAGGCCGTCGCGCGTGCGGTCGGCATGAGCGACCGGACGCTACAGCGACGACTCCAAGAAGAGCGGACGACCTTTCGAGAGGTCGTCGATGCCACACGTCGATCGATCGTCGAAACAGGCCTTGCGAGCGAGGTTAGCCACGCCGAACTCGCTCGGCGAGCTGGCTACGCGAGTGTTCGGGTCTTGCGACGTTCGGTTGCGAGGTGGCAGGAAGAGGATGCGGTCGACGCGGTGAAGACCAGCGCTGACCGCGAACGGAGTGTCACGTCTCCCGAACCCGAGTAGCCGGACCCACGCTGCGAAAGGCCCGATTCGAAATCTGAAGAAGCCCGTTTGACTCGGACCAGTCTGCTCGGCATCTTATTGATAATGGTTATCAATAAGACAATCACTCGATCCGTGCTGCTCGCACTGGCAGGCGTACTGCTCGCCGGCTGTGGTGACAGCCCTGAGGCTTCGGGTGCGGGCGGGCAGGGCGGGGCCGCGGACCCGGTCCCCGGCGACGCGCTCTACGCCATCAGCACCACGCTGATCGGTCCGGCGGGCCGAACGAGTTTTTTCAGCATACTCGGCTCCCTTCGCCCGAGTGCGGAGGAGCTCGACCTCAGCAACGCGTTCGAATTCGCCGGGGACGGCGACATGTGGGTGCGAGATGGCGAGCTCTTCACGACGAGCGGTGAGTCCCCAACGGTGATCAAGAACCGGGTGACCGAAACGGGGGAGCTGGTGGAGGAGGGCCGCCTGAGTTTCGGGAACTTCGGCGTGCCGTCAACCGCGTTCTCGGCCAACGTATTCGTCGACGAGACGAAGGCCTACGTCGCGAACGGTGTGCAACAGCTCATTGCATGGAACCCACAGACGATGGAGATCACCGGGACGCTCGACATTCCCGAGATCGAGAATCGGAACGGCTTGTTCCCGACCTTTGGAAGCGGGGATCGCGGGACCGTCATTTACGAGGGTCAGGTGTTTCAAACTGTGTATTGGACCGATTTGGGTTTCGCCCGTTTCGATGAGGCTTCCCAGATCATCGTGTTCGACATCGAGACGGACTCCATCGTCGATATCATCGACGCCCCATGTCCCGGGCTGGCCTACGGCACCGTAGATGAGGAAGGCAATCTGTACTTCAGTCCTTGGACCGGCGCGGCTGGCTCAGCCCTGGTTCTTGGTGAGGAGACGACGTGTGCTGCAGTCGTCGATGCGGCGACACGAGAGGTTACGGAAGTCCTGAACTTCACGGATCTTGCCGACGGCCGCGAAGGCGCTGCGATGCGCTACATCGGCAACGGGCGCTTCGCGATGTCGATCTTTCATGAGGAGGATGTGGATCTCGAGTCTGCGATCGACGAACAGGATCCATTTTCGATCCTCGCGACCGCAAGCTGGCAGGTATGGACCTATGAAGCGGCTACGGGATCGGCGTCTCCCGTCGACGGAATCGCCCCGAACAGTGGCGCAATCTACTGGTTCGACGTCGATGGTTCGCCTCACGCTTTGGTCCCCGGCGCCGACTACGCGAGGAGCACCGTTTATGCGCTCGCGCGCGGTGGCGGAGAGCAGACCCGCCTCTTCGACTACTCGGGCTGGGCCGTGCGGCTCTTTCGAGTGCGATAGCGCCATGCGCGACCGGCTACGGCTCGGCGCCCTCGGGTTCAAACGGGCCGAGAACCTGGAGTGTGCCCGTCGTGCTCATGACCGTGCGCATGCCGGCCTCGCTCCCGCCGCCGATGGCGTAGATGCGTTCGTCGAGTACGGCGGCGGCAAGGCCATGGCGGGGCTCGGGAAGTGGCACGCCGTCGGTCCACGAGTCGCTCGTCGGGTCGTAGATCTCGTGGAGGTCGAGCACTACGCTCTCATCGAGCAGCTCTCCTCCGAAGGCGTGAAGGCGTCCGTCTCGCGCTGCGGCAGCGTGACCGCCGCGTCCCACCGGAAGCGAGGCGCGGGTCTCCCAGCGGCCCGTCGCGACGTCGAACGCTTCCACGACGTCGAGCTCACTGGTCGTGTCGTTGCGGCCACCGGTGACGTACAGCCATCCGTCGAGCAGCGCGATCGCCGTCGAATGGCGCGGCGTCGGCATCGGCGGGAGATCAAACCACGCGTCTCCCTCGAAGCGTCGCATCGCCCCGGTAGGACCCGCGTCGGTGTTTCCGCCGACCAGATGTACCAATCCGTCGATGCACGCCATCGCGTGCTCGCCAATCGGTTCGGGAAGGTTGGTCACCGCGACCCAGGCGTCCGTCGTAAGCCGCCAGAGAGTCGGATCCTCGTCGCGCGCGAACCCGAGGTTCGTGTATCCGCCGGAGGCGTACACGTCACCTCCGCATGCCGTCATCGCGACGTGGTGCAGTGGCCTCGGCAGCGAGGGAAGGGAGGACCAGGCGTCGGTCGCCTCGTCGTAGACCTCGGCTCGGTCGGTGATCTCGATGGATACGATGCCGCCTGCCACGTAGATCTGATTGTCTAGCGCCGCGGCGGCGATCTCAGAGCGCGGGGTCGCCATCGACGCTCGGAGCTGCCATGAATCGGGCCTCGCCTCGGTCGTGGCGCTCTCCGATCCGCAGCTCGAGACGAGACATACGAGAGAAATCAGCGCCCCAAGCAACCGGCCCATGCGGAGCGACACTCGCATGCTCCGGCGAGGTTCGCCAACGGCACCGGGCTTCGCGATGAGCCCGAAAAAAGGCCTTGGCTACTTATTTATCATTTGATAAATAGACGGGCGATGACCCCGATTGCCCGCAATTTCCCGATTGGCGCGACACTCTGCGCTTCTCTCCTGGTCTCCGCGGCCTGCGGCGACTCCGAGCCTGCCACCTGTCCGGACTCGGTGCCCCAAGAGCCCGAGGAGATCATCGAGACGATTCGCGCGTCGGACGGCGTGGAGCTCGTCTTCACCGTGTATCGGCCCTCGAATGTCTGCGAGGCCGTGCCGGCGCCGCTGATCCTATGGAATCATGGCTTCCCGGAGTCTCGGGCCGACTCGGTCGAAGACGCGATGCCGTATCTCGATCGTGGCTACGCGTTCGTGTCGATCGACCAGCGCGGCATCATCGGGGAGTCCGGTGGGGTCACGAGCGGGACGGGCCGACCAGGAATCGAAGATGCGGACGCCAGTCTCGTCCTCGACTGGATCCACGACGAGCTTCCCTGGGTTGCGAAGGAACCCGACACCGGAATCGACAAAGACCTCGTCGTCGGCTCGTTCGGGAATGGGGTTGGTGGCCACTTGTCGATCTTACTCGCGGCCTTCGACCCGCGGGTCGACGCGATCATGCCGTACATCGCCTTCTCGTCGATCCTCGACGACATCTTCGCCCCCAACGAGGCCCCGCGCGCGCTGGTTGCGGGTCTGTTCTTCTCCCTGTCGATCCAGTTTGGCGTCGAGTTCGAAGAGACGCTGCTGCCCTTCATCCTCGAGTCAGCCGACACCCTCATCATCGGTCCCGAGCTGCGAGAGGCTTGGCGACTTTCCGACGTTCCGACGTTCGGGGATCGCATCGAGGTGCCGACGATGTTCCTACAGCCCATGCCGGACCAGGTACTCGGAGGCCTCCGGGCCGCGGTCACCAACTACGAGGCGATTGCGACGCCGGAAGAACTCAAGTGGCTCGTGGGCATGAACGCGCCGTTCTTCGACGTGACGAACATTCGGGGCTTTGGGACGGGCGCACCGAGCCGCGAGCGACCGAACCAGTGCGCCGACATCTTCACTCCGGGCTTTCTCGACAACGGCCTCGGTCGCTTCTTGGATGGAGATCTCGTCTTCCTGTTCCTCGATGCCTTCGTCAAGCGAGACCCTGACGCACGCCTACGGATGGAGGAGGTACCGCACGTGCTTCTGCCGATCGAGCAAGAGGGCTGCGTTCGGGCGGATCGCTGGCCCGTGACGGACGACGCGCGCGCGTTCTCATTCGACAGCGTCGACATCCCACAAGACGACGAGCCCCTCGTGATCTCTCTTTTCACGGCGACCGAACCAACGCTGATCGCGGGCGACGTCCGCCTCGAGGCGGACGTGCCAGCGGGTCAGGACGAGATCTTTCTCATGTCGCTCGAGGTGGTCTCGGGCGATGCGGCCTACATCACGAACGACCAAGTGTACGGAGCGCAGACTGGGCGCTTCGCGGGAACCCGGCTCGACGTCCGGCTCGCGACGCCCGTGACGCTGCTTCAGCCGGGCGACGAGCTCCGGCTCATCGTCGAGGGAGAGCAGTTTCTGTATGGTCGCGCCGGGGGGGAGATCTTCGATCCCGCCGAACTGACCAACGTCGTTCTCCGGGTTCCGATCGCCGACAGCGGGCTCGTCGGAGACGCGGAGGTCATCGAGCGCGCGCCGAGCTCAACGGACCCGTGAGCCCGCTGCACGCTTCGGCGGCCTCGCAGGTGACGTCGGCCTGGTCGAACGTAGCCCTACGCTCGCGGTGCGCGGCTCTGCGAATGCGGTAGGGTTTTGCCCATGGACCAGCGATTCCGGGATTTCGACGACATCGTTACCGACATGGCGGACGTGAGGGCGCGTATCCGTGCCCCTCTGCCCGCGATCGAGCACAAGGTACTCGACCACATCGACTCGCTCTGCCGGGACTTCATCGAGGCTTCGCCCTTCGTGGTCATGGCCTCCCGTTCGAGCGGTGGCTGGCTCGACGTATCCCCGAAGGGCGATCCCGCAGGGTTCGTGCGCGTGCTCGACGAACACCACCTGGCCATTCCCGATCGACCAGGGAACCGCCGGCTCGATACGTTCCAGAACCTACTCGCCAATCCCCAGCTCGCGCTGATCTTCCTCGTGCCAGGCAAAGGCGAAACCCTGCGAGTGAGCGGTGAGGCGCGCATCGTCCGCGATGCGGCGCTGCGCGAGTCGATGGCCGTGAAGGGGCGAGCCCCGGAGTTCGCCACCGTGGTCTACGTAGAGCGCGCCTTCATGCACTGCCCGAAGTGCGTGATGCGGTCCGGGCTATGGAAGCCAGAGACCTGGGGGGATGCGAATCGAGTTGCCGACATCGGAACAGCGATGATCGAACATGCCGGTCTTTCCGACACACCGGAGGAGTGGTTCGAGAAGATCGAGGCCGACGGCGGCCTCGACATGTACTAGCGGCGCGCCTGCCGAGTGCTCAGGGGGTCATCGACAGGGGCGTCGGGTCCAGTTGCTCCGTCGAAACGCGCACGATTCGGTTCCGCTGAACCTGCGAGATGTACATGACCTCGGGGTCGTTGCCCGATTGAGCCGGTCGAATGGCGAGGTAGTTTCCGCCGAAGTTTCGGACGATGACCTGCCTCGTGGATAGGTCGATCGCGTCGCCCGTCAGCTGATAGCTGACGAGGATGCCGTCCGGCTCGGTCACGAGGAGCCCTTCGAAGATCCCTGACGGCCCATACCCGGCCACGATGCCCTCCGTGAGAGGGACGAGGGGATCGTCTTCGTCGGGGTCGAAGCGATACACGCGATCGACCGTGCCGTCCCCGTCGTTCTCGCGCTGCGAAAGGTACAGCGTGCCGTTGGGGTCCTCGGCGAGCCCGCCGATCAGGAGGTTCGGTGACGTGCCTTCGATGAGGACGGCGACGTCGATGTTGCCGTCTGGACATGAAGCGCGCGTCAGCTCGCACACCGACGAAATCGTATCGTCTTCGTCCCGCGGGACGTTGGCCACCAACAGGGTGCCGTCGCTTCGCACGAGCATCGAGGACGCGTTGCCGATGCACTGGTCGTCTGGGGTCGGATCGGTGGTCACGCTTTGGACGGCCCCGCCGTCGAGATCGAGCTCGGTCACCGTGCCCCCGTTCGTCGGATCGAGGCCGCCGATGAAGACGCCTCCATCTGCGCATCCAATCGAGTCCGCACCGCCGTTGTCGACCGCGAGAAAGTCCGGGTCGACGACAAGATTGGGGTCGCCGGGGCCCCCGGGGAGCTCGGTCAGGCTGGTCGCACCGTCTTCGATCCGCAGGATCGGAAGTGGGCCGGCGGTGGTCGGGGGATCGTCCAGATCGCCGTTGTTGCCGACGAATAGACGTCCCTGGTCATCGGTTTCGATGTCCGCTGGCGTCGTATCGAGCAACGCGTAGACGTCGATGAACAGGTTCAGGTCTTCTCCCGGGGTGGGGAGGTTGTCCCCGGTGCACTCCGGCGTGTTGACGGGTGTGTACACGCACATCCCGTCTTCACAGTCCTCTCGAGTGCATTCGTCGCTGTCGTTGCACGCTTCGGCGATGTCGCACTCCGGACGCTCACACATCCCGCCGCTGCAGATCCCGCCTTGGTCGCATAGTGTCCCGTCCAACACGTCGCTATTGACGCAGCTCCCGCTGATACAGCTGCTCGTCACGCACGAGTTGAGGTTCATTTGCATACAGTCCTGGTTGTCTTCGCAGTCGTCCGCTGGGCATCCCAAGATGCTCCCGCTGGCCGCCACTAGGACGCTGACGAAGAGCGCTTTCCAGATAAACGAGACCAGAGCTTTCAATGGCGACCTCCTGCGGACTGCCCCGACTGTATCAACAAGGTAGGGCGACTGGATACCGACACGGTCGGATGGAGGCCAGTCATCGCGCTTGTCTTGGACGGCGCAAAAAATGCGTCGTCGCCGCCATCGATTGCGAACGCCTACAGCGTGCCGCGGACGAACGGCAAGTACTGGGGGTGCCAGAAGCGCTCGCGGACGAACGCTTCGACGTCTTCCGGAATGTTCTCGCGTCGAGCGACGCCGTCTTTGATGGCCTGCTCGCACACGCGGGTCGCCACACGAATCGATGTTTCTTGAAGATCGCTCACCGGCGGGTAGATGAGGCCGCCCTCGACGTACTTCTCGATGGTGTACTCGGCGAGTGCCTGCGCGGATTCGAGCACCATGGCGTCGGTGATGATGCGGGCGTCGCTCAGGATGGCCCCGAAGCCGAGGCCCGGAAAGATGAACGCATTGTTCCCTTGCCCGATGGGATGCGTGACGCCGCCCATGCGTACCGGCTCGAAGGGGCTGCCGGTGGCGACGATGGCCTTTCCGTCGGTCCAGCGGAAGATGTCCTCCGGTTCGGCTTCCGCGGAGCTCGTCGGGTTTGAGAGCGGGAAGACGATGGGCCACTTGTGGTTGTCGGCCATGGCGCGGACGATGTGTTCGTCGAAGGCTCCCGGACGTCCGGAGAGCCCGAGGAGTACGGTGGCTTTGGCGTTCCTGATCGTCTCGAGCAGATCGGGCGCGTCGCCAGCGAACTCCCAGCCCTCGATCTCCGAACGGTCTCGGGCAAAGCTCCGCTTGTAAGCCTCCATGTCTCGGTCTCGGAGGAGCAACCCGCGCGAGTCGAGTACATACACCCGTTCGTTCGCCGCCTCGCGTGAGAGGCCTGCGCGGACCAGCCCCTCTCGGATGGCCCAGGCCACGCCAATCCCACCGGCGCCGGCGCCGTGAATCACGAAGACCTCGTCGGCGAGGCTTTCGTTTCGCAGGTGGCACGCCGCGAGGATGCCAGCGAGTGCGACGGCGCCCGTGCCCTGAATGTCGTCGTTGAAGGAGGGTCCGCGTTCGCGGTAGCGCTCCAAGACGGAGAAGGCGGCTTCTTTCGAGAGGTCTTCCCACTGAATGACCGCATCGGGCCATCGCGTCCACACGGCGTCGACGAAGTTGTCGAGGAACTGGTAGTACGCTTCGCCGCGAAGCCGCTTCTGACGAACGCCGAGATAGTTCTCGTCGTTGATCAGATCCATGCGCTCGGTGCCGACGTCGAGCGCGACGGGCATCGTATGGAATGGGCTTACCCCGCCAGCCACGGTGTAGAGCGCCATCTTGCCGATGGGGATCGCCAACCCGCCGTAGCCTTGGTCACCAATCCCGAGGATCGCAGACGAGTCCGTCGCCACGATCATCCGGACGTCTTCCATCGGGTAGCACTCGAGCGTTTGGTCGGCGCGATCGATGTTGAGGGGCGAGAACGACAGGCCGCGCGGGTTCTGGTAGAGGGCGCCGAACTGCTGGACTGCCGCACCGACGGTCGGCGTGTAGACGATGGGCAGCATCTCTTCGAGGTGCTTCTCGAGGAGCGCGTAGAAGAGAATCTCTTGGCGCTCCTGTAGCGAGCGCAGGTACTGATACTTGTCGATGTCCGTAGGGGCTTGGACAAACCCCTCGTAGACTCGTTCGATCTGCTGCTCGAGCGTGTTGTACTGCGGTGGCAGCAGCCCGCCGATGCGAAGTGCGAGCCGTTCCTCGTAGCTGAAGGCAGTGCCTTTGTTGGAGAGAACGAGGCGAAGCAGCGCGATCCCGTCGAGGTACACCTCCATGTATTTTCGACCGTGTTCGTCCTCCTTGAGATCGAAGAGGCGACTGACGCGTTTACGGGGCATGTCCGAGCCTTTCCCTATGCTGCCTCGATGGCGGCGACCACGGCGTCGGCCATCTGAGTCGTTCCGAGGGACCGGTCACCTCCGTTGAGGTCTGCGGTCCGGAGTCCGTTGTCGAGCACCTTCTGCACGGCATCCTCGATGAGCGTGGCGTCTGCATCGAGGTCGAGGCTGTGACGGAGCATCATGGCGGCGCTCAGAATCGTGCCGAGCGGGTTGGCCATGCCTTGGCCGGCAATGTCGGGCGCCGATCCGTGAATGGGCTCGTACACGCCGAGCTTTCCCTCCCCGAGAGAGGCGCTCGGAAGGAGCCCGAGCGAGCCGGTGAGCACGGCGCCTTCGTCCGAGAGAATGTCACCGAACATGTTCCCCGCGACGATCACGTCAAACGACGAGGGGTCGGTGACCAGTCGCATCGCCGCGGAGTCGACGAGCTGGTGTTCGAGCTTGACGTCTGGGTTGGCCTTACCGACCTCGGTCGCGATCTCCCGCCACACCTGCATCGTCGAGAGCACGTTGGCCTTGTCGATCGAAGTCACGCGCCCCGACCGCTTCCTGGCAACCTGGAAGGCCAGCTCGATGATGCGTCGAATCTCGTGCTCGTCGTAGACCATGGTGTCGAAGCCGCGGCGCGCTCCTTCGTGGGTCTCTTTACCGCGGGGCTGTCCGAAGTAGATGCCGCCAGTGAGCTCGCGGATGAACACCAGGTCGACGCCACGAAGGCGCTCCGGGCGAAGCGGAGACGCCGCCTCGAGGCCCCGATAGAGCTTCACGGGCCGAACGTTTGCAAAGAGCTTGAGCGCCTTGCGCATGCCAAGCAGCCCCTGTTCGGGCCGGACCTTGGCTGTCGGGTCGTCCCACTTCGGCCCGCCGACGGCGCCGAGCAACACGGCATCCGCGCTCCGGCACGCGACGATGGTGTCGTCGGGCAGGGGGACCCCGGTTTGGTCGATCGCGATGCCCCCGATCAGGTGCGTTGAAAAGGTGAACGTGTGGCCGGACTTCGACGCGATGACCTCGAGAACCTGTCGCGTCGCGTCGACAATCTCGGGTCCGATCCCGTCTCCGGGGAGCAGTGTGATTTTCGCTTTCATCGTTTCAACCTGAGGCGGACGCGCAGCATGCACGCGTCGCGCAAAGAGGGCAATGGGGAACAGAACCTACGTGCGGGCGGGCGTCGCCTCCGCGTGCTGCGCTTGGCGTGCGCGCTCGAGCCGGAGCCCGTACTCGAGGCTGTCGACCAACGCCTGGAGCGAAGCTTCGATGATGTTGCTCGATGCGCCGACGGTGCTCCACGTGTCGTGCGCCGACTGGCTGTCGATGAGAACGCGCGTGGTGGCGCCAACGCCGTTTCGGCCGTCGAGAATGCGGACCTTGTAGTCGCTCAAATGCATCTCGGCGACCTGTGGGAAGAACGGCCGCAGCGCCTTGCGGAGCGCCGCGTCGAGCGCGCTCACGGGGCCGTTGCCCTCACCCGCGGTGAGCATGACTTCGTCCCCAACGCGCACCTTCACCGTGGCTTCGGCGACCATGCCGCCACCGGCGCGCCGCCCGACGCTCGCCTGAAAGTCGAGCACCTCGAAGGGAGCTTCGTAGCCCTGCTGGTGCCGCGACATGAGGAGCGCAAACGAAGCTTCGGCCGCCTCGTACGCGAAGCCTTGGGCTTCGAGCTCCTTCACGCGCTCGAGCACCTGAGTGCCGTGCGCAGAGCTCGTTTCGAGCCCGAGCTCCTCGGCCTTGCTGAGCACGTTGCTGCGCCCGGAGAGCTCGCTCACCACCACGCGCGACTCGTTCCCGACCAGCGACGGCTGCACGTGCTCGTACGACTCCGGGTGCCGCCGGATGGCCGACACGTGGACGCCGCCTTTGTGTGCGAAAGCGCTTCGACCGACGTACGCGGCGTGGTCGTTAGGACTGAGGTTGGCGATTTCGGCGACGAAGTGCGCCAGGTCGTACAGCTTCGGCAGGCCGCCCTCGGGCAGGCATCGAAGGCCGAGCTTCAGCTCGATGTCGGGGATGATCGAACACAGGTTCGCGTTGCCGCATCGCTCCCCGTACCCGTTGATGGTGCCCTGCACGTGTCGGGCGCCGGCGCGCACCGCGGCTACCGAGTTGGCGACCCCGCATTCCCCGTCGTTGTGCGCATGGATACCGAGCCTCGCGTTGGGGAGTGCGGCCGCCACCGCGCGGACGGCTTCGTCCACCTCCCACGGCATCGAACCGCCGTTGGTGTCACATAGAACCAGCGTGTCGCTACCGCCCGCGACGGCCGCGCGAAGTGTCTCGACCGCGTACTCGGCGTCGGCCTTGTAGCCATCGAAGAAGTGCTCTGCGTCGTACACCACGCGGCGACCGTTCCCCTTCAGGAAGGCGACGCTCTCCTCGATCATGCGAAGGTTCTCGCCGAGCTGCGTGCGGAGCACCTCCGTGACATGCATCGTCCACGTTTTGCCGAAGATGGTGCAGGCGGGGGTGTTGGCGTCGAGCAAGGTCTGGAGCTGTGGGTCGCCGTCGGCCTGGAGGCCCGCTCGCCGGGTGGAACCAAACGCGGAGATCTCCGCGTTCTTCCAGTCGACGTCGCGCGCCCTCTCGAAGAACTCAACGTCCTTCGGGTTCGACCCGGGCCACCCGCCCTCGATGAGCGCCACGCCAAACCCGTCGAGGTGCTCCGCGATCCGCAGTTTGTCCTCGCAGGACAGACTCATCCCTTCCATCTGCGTGCCGTCACGCAGCGTGGTGTCGTAGACCTCGACTTCGGGCCCCGGCTCGCTATGGCCGTTGTTGCTCATACTCCATGATTTGTTCGTCGAACGACTGGAGGTAACCGAGCTGGTCGATCCCCTCGAGCAGGCAGTGCTTCGAAAAGTCATCGATCGGGAAGGTCGCTTCGAGGCTCCCGAGCCCGGTCACCGACTGGGTGTGTAAGTCGACGGTGATCGTCGTCGCCCGGTCGAGCTGCACCGCCTGCATCAGTTCTTTGTGGACCTCTTCGCTCACCTCGACGGGCAGGAGCCCGTTCTTGAGCGAATTGCTACGAAAGATATCGGCGAACCCGGTGGAGATGATCGCGCGAAAGCCCCAGCCGACGAGCGCCCACGGAGCGTGCTCTCGGGACGACCCGCTGCCGAAGTTGTGGCCGGCGATTAGAATCTGCGCGCCCTGTGACTCGGGGTGGTTGAGGACGAAGTCTTCCTTGGGCGACCCATCTTCGTGGTAGCGCCAGTCGGAAAACAGGCTGTCGCCGAGGCCGTGTTTGTCGGTGACCTTTAGAAACCGCGCCGGGATGATCTGATCGGTGTCGACGTTTTCCGCCGTGAGCGGGACTGCGTGAGAGGTGAGGGTAGTGAACTTGGCCATGATGGTTCTCGCTACGAAAGGAGCAGGCTCCGGGGGTCGGTGACTCTGCCAGTGACCGCGGCGGCCGCGGCGGTGAGTGGCGACGCCAAGAAGGTGCGTCCGCCCTTGCCCTGTCGTCCTTCGAAGTTCCGGTTGGAGGTGCTGACCGCGTACTGCCCGGGCTCGAGGTTGTCGCCGTTCATCGCGATGCACATGGAGCAGCCGGGTTCACGCCATTCGGCGCCTGCTTCGGTGAAGATCTTGTCGAGCCCCTCGGCCTCGGCCTGCTTCTTGATGTCGTGCGAGCCGGGAACGACGAGCGTTCGCACGCCGTCGGCCACTTTGCGCCCGCTGAACACGCTCGCGGCCATGCGAAGGTCGCCGATGCGCGAGTTGGTGCACGACCCGATGAACACGACGTCGATCTTCTTGCCGAGGAGCGACTCGCCTGGCTCGAGGTCCATGTAGAGCATCGCCTTTTCGAAGGCGACCTGATGCGAGAACTCGTCGAACGCGGCCATCTCTGGCATCGACGCCCCGATACCCATACCCATCCCTGGGTTGGTGCCGTACGTGATCATCGGTTCGAGCTTGTTCGCATCGATGACGACCCGCTTGTCGTACTTGGCGTGCTCGTCGCTCGCGAGCGCGCGCCAGCGCTCCACGGCGGCATCCCAGTCGGCGCCCTTCGGGACGCGGTCGCGCCCCTTCAGGTACTCGAACGTCGTGTCGTCCGGTGCGATCATGCCGGCCCGGGCGCCGGCCTCGATGCTCATGTTGCAGACCGTCATTCGGCCTTCCATGTCGAGGTTGCGGATCGCCGATCCGGTGTACTCGATGACGTAGCCCGTCGCGCCGCCGGTTCCGATCTCCGCGCATAGCGCGAGAATGATGTCTTTCGCGGTCACGCCCGGCATGAGCGTGCCGTCGACGCGCACTTCGAGGGTTTTGGGCTTTCGCTGAAGGAGGCACTGCGTCGCGAGCACGTGCTCCACCTCGCTGGTGCCGATCCCGAAGGCGAGCGCGCCGAACGCGCCGTGGGTCGACGTGTGGCTATCGCCGCAGACGATGGTCTTGCCCGGCTGCGTGAACCCGCGCTCGGGTCCGATCACGTGGACGATCCCGTTGAACTGATTCCCCAAGCCGAAGAGCTCGATGCCGAACTCCTTGCAGTTGTCTTCGAGCATCCGGAGCTGGATTTTGGCCTGGTCGTCGATGACCGCCAGCGACTTCGGCAGCGTCGGCGTCGAGTGGTCCATCGTCGCCACGGTGCGCTCGGGGCGACGCACACCAATGCCGCGTTCCCGTAGCCCCGTAAACGCCTGCGGCGAAGTCACTTCGTGAATGAGATGGAGGTCGATGTAGAGCACGGCCGGACGGTCGGGCTCCTGCACCACGACGTGCTGATCCCATACTTTTTCGAATAGCGTTCTTGGTTTCATGGCTGTTGCCTACGCGGCGCTTCCGGCCGCGGTCTCCTGCGTTTTCCCTTCTTGGAGGGCGAGAATCCGATTGATGGCTGCGATATACGCCTTCGCGCTCGCGACGATCACGTCGGTGTCGGCGCCGTGTCCGTGAAAGACGCGGGCGCGCGAGTGTTCGTACTGCGGGTTCACTCTGTCGGCCGAGGCTTCGTCGTCGTCAGGTGCGACGCGAACACTGACCTCCCCAAGCGCATCGATCCCCTGAGTGACCGACTGGACGGTGTACTCGAGCAGTGTGCAAGGCACGTGAACGAGCTGCTGGACGGCCTTGTACACGGCATCGACCGGCCCGGTGCCGACCGCGGCTGCGGTCTGTACCTGGCCGTCCGGCCCGACGAGCTTCACAGTCGCGGTCGGCATGCCGGTGCCGCAACCCACCTGGATGGCCTCGAGCCTCCAGTACTCCTTCGGCTGGTAGAGCTCGTCGCTCACCAAGGCGACCAAGTCGGCGTCGGTGATGTACTTCTTCTTGTCGGCGAGCTTCTTGAAGCGCGCGAAGGCCTTGTCGAGCCCGTCACCCGAAGCCGGGTATCCGAGTTCGGTCAACCGGTTGGCAAACGCGTGCCGTCCGGAGTGCTTTCCGAGGACGAGCTGCGTTTTGCCCGCGCCCACGGTTTCGGGCCGCATGATCTCGTACGTCTCTTCGTGCTTGAGCATGCCGTCCTGGTGTATGCCCGCCTCGTGCGCGAACGCGTTGGCGCCTACGATGGCCTTGTTGGGCTGCACCACCATACCGGTGACCTTGCTCACGAGGCGACTCGCTCGGGTGAGCTGCGTCGTGTCGATCTGCGTAGCAATGCCGTAGAGGTCGTGTCGCACGTAGAGCGCCATTACGATCTCCTCGAGCGACGCGTTGCCGGCGCGCTCTCCGATCCCGTTGACGGCCACTTCGATTTGCCGCGCCCCGTTTTTCACGGCCGCGAGGCTGTTGGCGACGGCCAACCCGAGATCGTTGTGGCAGTGCACGCTGATGACTGCGTTCTCGATGCCAGGCACGTTCTCCCGGATCATCGCGATGCGGTCGCCGAACTCGCCTGGGATGGTGTACCCCACTGTGTCCGGGATGTTCAGCGTGGTCGCCCCTGCCTCGATGGCCGCCTGGAGCGTATCGTAGAGGAACTCCATCTCGGTTCGCCCGGCGTCCTCCGGGCTGAACTCGATGTCCTCGCAGAAGCCGCGCGCGTACCCGACCATCTCGGTGATCGCGGCGAGCACCTGGTCTTTGGTCAGCCGGAGCTTGTGCTCGCGGTGAATGGGCGACGTGGCGATGAACGTGTGGATGCGCGGCCGCGTGGCCGGCGCTACCGCCTCGGCCGCCCGGTCGATGTCGGACTTGTTGGCCCGCGCGAGGCTACAGATCGTCGGCGGGTCGGCGACCGGACGCCCTTCGACGCCCGTCACCCCGACCGCTTCGGCAATGGTCTTCACCGCCCGCAGATCGTCGGGCGAGGCGGCCGCAAAGCCTGCCTCGATGATGTCGACCCCCAACCGCGATAGGGTCTTCGCCACCTCTAGCTTCTCGCCGGACGTCATCGTGGCGCCGGGCGATTGCTCTCCATCGCGGAGGGTGGTGTCGAAGATCCGTACGTGATCGGGTTGCATGACTGTCTCCTATTGACCTTGTTTGATTTCTACCGGGTCGACGAAGGGCATCATCGACCGGAGCTTGGCGCCGACGTTTTCGATCGGTTGTTCTTGTTCGGCGCGGCGCTTGGCATCGAACTCGGGCCGCCCCTTTTGGTTCTCGTCGATCCAGCGCTTGGCGAACGTGCCGTCCTGGATCTCCTTGAGGATCTGCTTCATCGCAGCCTTGCTGTCGTCGCTGATGACGCGCGGGCCGCTCACGTAGTCTCCCCACTCGGCGGTGTTGGACACGGAGTACCGCATGTAGTTGAGGCCGCCGCGATACATCAGATCCACGATGAGCTTGAGCTCGTGCAGACATTCGAAGTACGCGAGCTCGGGCTGGTACCCGGCCTCGACCAACGTTTCGAACCCGGCCTTCACCAGCTCGGAGCATCCGCCGCAAAGCACGGCCTGCTCGCCGAAGAGGTCCGTTTCGGTTTCCTCGGTGAAGGTGGTGGTGAGCACACCGGCGCGCGCGCAGCCGATGCCCGAGGCGTACGCCATCGCCACGCCGTCGGCGTTGCCGGTCGCGTCTTGATGCACGGCGAGGAGCGCCGGGACGCCGCCGCCTTCTTGATAGGTTTCGCGGACGCGATGGCCCGGGCTCTTCGGCGCGACCATCGCCACGTCGACGTCCTTCGGGGGCTCGATGGTGCCGTACCGGATGTTGAATCCGTGGGCGAACATCAGCATGTTGCCGGCCTGCAGGTTCGGCGCGATGTGCTCCGCGTAGATGGCCGGCTGCGCGGTATCAGGCGCCAGGATCATGATGATGTCGGCTTCGCGCGCCGCATCGGCAACCGACGCCACGGCCAGCCCCGCCGACTCGGCCTTGGCTTTGCTCGCGCTGCCTTCCTGCAACCCGACGCGCACGTCGACACCGCTCTCCTTCAAGTTGAGCGAGTGGGCGTGGCCCTGCGAGCCGTAGCCGATGATCGCCACCTTCTTGCCCTGAATGAGCGAAAGGTCGGCGTCTTTTTCGTACCGAATCTGAGTCATGTGCTTCTCAATTTCTCCAAGAGGGGGGTTAGGCCGCGGTCACGCGGGAGGCAGGCACGGTGGGGTGGGCGAGGTTTTGTTCTTCGACGCCGCGAGTCATCGCGACCGTGCCGGTCTGCACCATCTCCAGAATGCCAAAGGGTCGAAGGACCGAGACGAGGCCATCGACCTTGTCCTGGGGTCCCGTGATTTCGATCGTGACGCGCTCGGGCGACATATCGATCGCCCGCGCACGGAACACGTCACAAATCTTCAATACTTCGTCGCGCTGCTCTCGGGCGCACTTCACTTTCACCAGCGCCAACACGCGGTTGATCGACTGCTTGTTGGTGAGGTCGTCGACCCACAGCACGTTGACCATTTTGTAGAGGTTGGCCTCGATGCGCTTCGCGGTGTCCTCGTCGGCTTCGCAGACGATGGTCATGCGCGAGACCCCGGGCTCATGGGTGGTGCCCACGTTGAGCGAGTCGATGTTGAAGCTCCGTCGGCGAAAGAGCGAGGCGATGCGGTTGAGCACGCCGGGCTTGTCCTCCACGAAGACGGCGAAAGTTCGTTTCACGCTACTCATCACTCGTCCTCCCCGGTTTCGAAGATGGGGTTGTGAGCCTGCTCGCCCGGCTTGTGCGGCCGCTCGATCATGTCGTGCAGGTTCGCGCCGGCGGGAACCATCGGGTACACCGAGTCTTCCTGCTCGACGCGGAAGTCGATGACGACTGTGCCCTCGGTGGCCTCGGCCTTGGTGACTGCTGCCTCGACTTCACTTCGTGACTCGACGCGGATGCCGGTGAGACCGTGCGCCTCCGCGATCTTCACGAAATCGGGGCTCTTGAGCGGCGTCGCCACATAGCGCCCGCCGAAGAAAAACTCCTGCCATTGACGTACCATGCCGAGGAAGCCGTTGTTGATGATGGCGACGTTGACCTTGGTGCCCTCCTGTGCGCAGGTGGACAGCTCGCAGTAGGTCATTTGGAAACCACCGTCGCCGACGATGACCCACACCGATTCCTCGGGCTTCGCGAACTTGGCGCCGATGCCGGCGGGGAGGGCGAAGCCCATCGTCCCGAGGCCGCCCGACGTGAGGAGCTTTCGCGGGTAGTCGTGCTTGTAGTACTGCGCCTCCCACATTTGGTGCTGGCCGACGTCCGTGACGACGAGCGCCTTGCCGTCTGTGTGGCGGTAGATGTCGTGGATGACGTGTGCCGCAAAGAGCTTGCCCATGTCCGGCAGGTTCTTGATGTCGCGCACCGACGAATCGCCTTTGATTTCATGGATGTAGGTCAGCCACTCATCGCGTTCGCCGCGGTCCACGTGCGGGGTGAGCTGCTCCAATACCTCACGGGCATCGCCCACGATGGGGACGTCGACGCGGACGTTCTTGTTGATTTCCGCCGGGTCGAGCTCGATGTGGATCTTCCGCGCGTTCGGGGCGTACGTCTTCAGGTTACCCGTGACGCGGTCGTCGAATCGCATGCCGACCGCGATCACCAGGTCGGAGTCCTGGATCGCCTTGTTGACCCAGGTCTCGCCGTGCATCCCCATCATGCCGAGGTTGCGCCGATGCGTCGCCGGGAATCCGCCGAGCCCGAGCAGCGTGCAGGCGACCGGGATGTCGGTCTTGTCGACAAAGTCGAGCAGTGCCTCCATGGCGTTCGACTTCATGACGCCGTGGCCGGAGAATAGAATCGGCCGCTTGGCGTTCTGGATGAGCTCGACCGCATCTTGGAGCTGCTCCGGGAGCGGTGCGTAGTCGGGCCGGTATCCGGGAAGCACGATCTCCTCGTCGTTCCACTCGAACACACAGCTCTGCTGCTGGGCATCCTTCGTGATGTCGACGACGACCGGCCCCGGCCGTCCCGAGCGCGCGATGTAGAAGGCTTCGCGAATGGTGGGCGCGATTTGTTCCGGCTTGGTGACGAGGTAGTTGTGCTTCGTCACCGGAATGGTGCATCCGGTGATGTCGGTCTCCTGAAAGGCGTCGCTTCCGATCAGGTGCGACGGCACCTGGCCGGTGATGGCGACCATCGGGATCGAATCGAGCATGGCGGTCGCGAGCCCCGTGACCAGGTTGGTGGCGCCGGGCCCCGAGGTCGCGATGCAGACCCCCACCTGTCCGGACGCGCGCGCGTACCCGTCGGCCATGTGCGAGGCACCCTGTTCGTGCCGCGTGAGCACGTGATGGATCGGGTACTGAATCATGGCGTCATAGGCGGGCATGATCGCGCCGCCCGGATACCCGAAGCAGACCTCGACGCCCTCGCGTACCAACGATTCCCAGATGATACTGGCCCCCGGAAGGGATTCACCGATGCGGTTCTTGAGCTTGGGATTGGCGGGTGTCACGACGGTCTCCTCGTGGGTTGGTCCGCTCCAACTAAACGATTCGGGGCGGCATTCAAGGGGCGAACAGGCCACAAAAAAGGCGCCGGGTCCAACAGGGACCGGGCACCCTCGACGAGCGCGCAGCTCGGCATCGACGCCATGCGCCAAGTGCCTGTATTTTTACGCTGCCAGTGTCTGTTCATCGGTTTTCGTCCAAAAAAAAAAGCCCCCGCATCTCGATGCGGGGGCCAGAAGAGTGTGGATGGTGTGAGTGGTGGTCTGGTCCCCGCCTATGCCTGCGCAACTAGCAGAAGGCTAATAATGAGGCCGAGTACAACTACACCACCGACGACGAGGCTCGCCTGCCGCGCGTCGAGGATGGGTGCTGCTGTGGCCGTTCGGACCATGATGGGCTCATTCTGGGTTGAAT
Organism: Myxococcota bacterium; assembly: GCA_039177115.1. Lineage (GTDB taxonomy): Bacteria > Myxococcota_A > Polyangia > Polyangiales > Houyiibacteriaceae > SG8-38. Next base: position 21,249 of record JBCDFZ010000010.1, on the reverse strand, counting down.
CGCTCTGGAGGTCAACCCACGGGGGTGCAACAGGCATCGAGGCCAGTTTATTGCCGGAAAGGATGTGCAGGGGAGGGTCGAGCGCCCTGCGTTTCGAGACGCCCGGGAAAAAGGTGCCTTTCCCTGTTTCTCCTCGGGTTAAGCTGTGGAGCTGCGCCGGACCCGATGGAGATCCTGACCAGCCGTTTCATGCTGCACCCTCGAGACTTCGACCAGAGTCTCCGCTTCTACCGTGACATTCTCAGGCTCCACCCGATGCGGGAGTTCGGGAAAGGCGACGGTCGCGGGGTGGTCTTCTTTCTCGGCGGTGGCCTCCTCGAAATCACCGGCTCAGCCGAAACCCCACCTAGCCCCGCGACGGAGCTCTGGCTCCAGGTGCGCGACGCCGCCGCCACCGAGTCGCACCTTCGCGACCACGACGTACCGATCGTGGAGGCCGCCGTGCGCAAGCCGTGGGGCCTCGTCGAATGTCGCGCGGAAGACCCGGACGGGCTCCTCCTGATCTTCGTGGAGGTGCCCCCTGACCATCCACTGCGCCGCGACGACCGATCGATGTGAGCGTCGATCAGCGCTGCTCGAGGTCGACGGCCACCGTCTGGTCGGTGACTTTGCTCGACACGGGCTCCTTCGTTTCTTCGATGAAGCTCCCGTGCACGCGCCACCACTCCTCGGCCTGCGCGCGCGTCCAACGCGGCACGGCGAGTCGGTCGAGCGCATCGGCGAGGTCTTGTCCTGACGCCGGTCGGTCCGACTTCGACTTCGCCAGACAAGACCCGATAATCTCCCCGAGGCCCTCCGGCACTTCTCGCCCGCTCACCTCGTCGATGGGTTTGGGATCGGTATGGAGGTGGTGCATGCACACCTCGATGATCGTCTTTCCGTTAAACACGTGCTGGCCTGTGAGGAGGTAGTACCCCACCGCGCCTAGCGCATACAGGTCGCTCCGGCCGTCGATGCTCTGGGGATCGGTGATGGCCTCGGGGCTCAAGTAATGGGGCGTTCCCTTGATCGACATCGTGTTGGTTCGGTCGAGCTCGTCGATCATGCCGAGGTTTTTCACGAGCCCGAAGTCGAGCACCTTGGTTACGTCGGGCACGCCGCCTTCTCGCGCCAGCATGATGTTGCTCGGCTTGATGTCGCGGTGAATCAGGCCGACGTCGTGCGCCTCGTTCAGTGCAAGCGCCGCGTCGCGGAGCACCCGGACTACGCGCTCCACGGGCTGCGGGCCGCTTGCCTCGACCGCCTGGGAGAGCGTCGCTCCGGCGAGGAGCTCCATCGCGTAGTAAAACAGCCCGTCGGGCGTTCGGCCGTAGTCGTAGATGGTGACGGTGTTGGGGTGCGTGAGTTTGGCGGTCAGCTGCACCTCGCGGCGAAACCGCTCGAGCGATTCGGGGTCCGTGATTTCCGGGCGGAGAAGCTTGATGGCGGTCGGCCGCTTGAGCATTCCGTGGGTGGCCTCGTAGACGATTCCCATCGCGCCTTCGCCGAGCTTTCGTTCGAGCTTGTACTGGCCGAGGCTCTGAATGTCGCTGACCTCTTGGCGAAGGCGATGGATCACGCGCGACGCGAGGCTCGCCAGCCCCACGGTGAGCGTCCACCACATGACCGTGATGACCGACTGCGAGGCAGCCACGCGGTACTTCGATACCCCCGTGTCGCTATACCCGAACTTCATCCAGATGCTCAGGTCCACCGTCAGGTAGTGCACGTACATCCCCGCCACGAGCGGGATGCCGATGAGGAGTCCGAGGACGGCCGTGCGCCGGGCGGTGCTCGGGACGAACACGCTGCGGGCGAACATCATGAGCGCGAGGATGAACGCCGTGATCGTGTCGGCCCCGACCTCGGGCCGGATGTTCATCCCCATGCCGATGTACCCGAGGCTCGCGCCGAAGAGACCCGCGTACTCCACGAGGCCGATGGTGCTCAGGCGGAGCCTCCCTTGGCGGCAGATCAGCCAGATTCCGAGGAGCGGCACGATCGACGCGGCGTGCAAAAGGAAGCTCGGCTCCCGAACCTGTTCCTCGAGGTAGCCGAATAGGATCCCCATCAACACGCGGAAGCCGAGTGCCGTTAGGCCGAGGAGCATCGCGATGAGCCCGAAGGTGGACACGCGCTGCTGCAGGAACGCCCGGGCTTCTGGGTCGGAAAAGTAAGTGGTCCTCGTCGACACGCCGGTACCCCTCGTCGAGCTGAGGGCGTCCTACACCCATTCTCTATGGCGGGCAATCGCGATCAGCCGCGGAGCTTGTAACCCCGCTGAAGCAGAATCGTCGCCGTGACGAGCAGCACCACGAAAGAGATCAGGACCACAATTCCGCTCGCCATGGGTGAGACGTCTGCCACGCCGAGAAACCCGAACCTCAGGCCGTTCACCATGTAGAGCAAAGGGTTCACGCGGCTGATCGCGTTCCACGGCTCCGGGAGCATGTCGATGGAGTAGAAGACCCCGCCGAGGAATGCGAGAGGCAGCAAGACGAAGTTCGGAAAGATTGCGAGGTGGTCGAACTTCTCGGCCCAAAGCGCCGACACGATCCCGAGAAGTGCGAACGTAGCGGGTACGAACAGTGCGAAAAACACCGCCCAACCGACGTGGTAGATCGGAAACCAGGTGAAGAGCAGAGCGACCACCAGCACCAACGCGCCCGTGATGACGGCGCGGCATATGGCTGCCACCACATACGACACGAGGATCTCCGAGGCACCAATCGGGGCGACGAGGAGATCGAGGATGGTTCCGTTGATCTTCGACTGAAAGAGGCTCGATGAGGTATTCAGGAAGGAGTCACGCACCATGGTCATCATGACCAGGCCGGGCACCACGAACTGAATGTACGGGACGCCGGAGATTTCGCGGAGACGCGAACCGAGTGCGACCCCGAACACCAGGAAATAGAGGCTCGTGGTGACCAGCGGGCTCAACACGGTTTGCATCCACACCTTGCTGAACCGCCGAAGCTCCTTGATCAGGAGTGTCCTGAGCGCGATTCGGTTCAAGCGACGTTCCTTCCGTCGGCCTCGCGGATGAGGTCCACGAAGATGTCCTCCAGCGAACGACCGCCGTGCCGCTCGAGGAGGCTCTCGCGCTCCTCGACGAGGAGAAGCTCGCCCTTGTTGATGATGCCGATCCGGTCGGCGAGCTGTTCCGCCTCTTCGATGTAGTGGGTCGTAAGTACGATGGTCGTCCCTGCGGCCCGCAGCTCCTCGACCTCATGCCAGAGCTCCCGCCGGAGCTCGACGTCGACGCCGGCGGTCGGCTCGTCGAGGAACAGCAGGCGTGGCTGGTGGACGAGCGACTTCGCCACCAAGAGCCGCCGCTTCATGCCGCCCGAAAGCGTCCTCGTGTAGGCGTGGCGCTTGTCGTCGAGTGCGAACGTGCGAAGAAGGGCTTCAACTCGGTTTCGGTCTGGCTCGACGCCCATCAGTCCCATCTGAATCATCAGGCTCTCCATGGGCGTGAAGAACGGGTCGTAGTTGATCTCTTGGGGCACGAGGCCTACGAGGCGCCGCGTCGTGCGGAAGTCGTCGATCGTGTCGAAGCCGAGCACTTCGATCGTTCCAGCGCTCTGCTTGGCCATGCCGGTGATGCAGTGGATGAGTGTGGATTTCCCCGCGCCGTTCGGTCCGAGAAGTGCGAAAATATCGCCTTCGTAGACTTCGAGCGAAAGATCTTCGAGTGCGGTGAATGACCCGTAGTGCTTGGTCACGTGACTGCAGCGGAGCACTGGCGGCTTCATCGGGCCGGACTATAGCGACGCGCCCCGTGTTGGCCAGGCTATGCCGGTGCGTGCCGCAGGTGGAACGATTTGGGTCGTGTTAGCTGGCCGTACCCGAGCGATGACAGCGAACATCCGCGCCCTGAGTCCTTGACCCCGACCCACGCGAGCTCCGGATCGAGATAGTCACAGCGGTTCATGAACCACGTCCCAGTTTCGACGGCGTCGCCGATTTGCTGTGCGCGGCCGAGGTCGGGGGTCCAGATCGACGCCGTGAGGCCGTAGCGACTGTCATTCATCAGGCGGACGGCGTCGTCGTCGCTCGATGCCGGCATGATGCCGACGGTCGGGCCGAAAGTCTCCTCGCTCATGATGGCCATGGAGTGGTCCACGTCGATCAGCACTGCGGGTGCCAGGTAGGGTAGGCCGCGGGCCGCTTCCGGGAACTCGGAGCTGTGAATGAGCATGCGCGCCCCGCTTGCCACCGCGGCGTCGATCTGTGCTTGGATGGCCTCCGCGTTTCGTTTGCGGACGACCGGTCCGAGGGAGGTGGAGCGCTTTCGGGGATCGTCGAGCCGAAGAGCGCGGGCTTCGGCCACAAAGGCTTCCACGAAGGGATCGAAGACGCTTTGATGCACGTAGATGCGCTCGATGCCGCAGCATGATTGGCCCGCGTTGTAGAACACGCCTTCGGCGAGGCCGACCGCCGTCGCTTCGAGGTCTGCATCTGCGCAAACGTAAGCCGGGTCTTTGCCGCCAAGCTCGAGTCCGACACCAATGAACCGCCCCGAAGCTGCGCTTTGAACCGCGTGCCCGCCTTCCACCGACCCCGTGAACGCGACGAATGCGACGCGTGGATCCGAGATGAGCCTGTGCACGCCGTCATGGTCGAGGTGCAACACTTGGAAGACCCCGTCCGGGAGCCCTGCAACAGCCGCCGCTTCCGCCATCCTCTGCGCGACGAGTGGTGTTTGGTCCGAGTGCTTGAGCACCACGGGGTTTCCTGCCAGCAGCGCGGGTACGATCACGTTGACCGCGGTGAGCCACGGAAAGTTCCACGGGGCCAATACCAGCACCACGCCGAGTGGTTCGCGCCGAATGAACCGGGTGAACCCCGGCTTGCCGTCGAGTGCGAGGTCCTCGAGGGCGGATGGTGCGAGCTCCGCCATCTTTGTCGCTCGATCGAGCCAGCCGCCAACTTCGCCGGCTCCGTCCTTGACAGGCCGACCGATCTGCATGGTGAGCTCCATGGCGACGTCTTCGGTTGGTGCCACAGCGCGAGCAACGAAATCCATCACGAGTTTCGAACGCGTTTCGAGCTCGAGATCGCGCCACCCTCGGCGAGCTCCCTCGGCTTTCGCGAGGGCTTGCTCGACCTCCGCGCCGGACGCCAAAGGCCCTTCGAATACTACGCTGCCGTCTACCGGCGATAGGGTTTGGAACGTGTCGACCACCCGAGAAGCGTTTCGCACGATTTTCCACTCGTCAATCCGCGCTTGCATCTGAGGCGAGACCGGGGCACCAAGCAGCTGTGGTGTCTCCCCCGCTCGAGGGCAAGGTGCTCGTCACCGGAGCCAGCGGTTTCATCGGAACTCGCCTTGCACAGTCGCTTGAAACCTCTGGATCGGAGGTGGTCCGAATGCACCGTGGCGCGCTCGAAGACCCCGATGCCCCGGTGGTTCGCGTCGACTACGGCGAGGTTGCGCAGCTGATCGAGGTCATCCGATCGCACCAGCCGACGTACATCATTCATTTGGCCGGAGTCACCAAGGGGCGAACCTACGAAGACTTTCAAAAGGGAAACGTCGTTCCCACACAGCATCTACTCCAGGCGCTCGACGACGCCGGGCACTGGCCGCAGCGGTTCGTGCACGTGTCTTCATTGGCTGCGTACGGGCCGTCCACGCGAGAGAAACCGCATCAGGAAACGGATCCGCGTCAGCCGATTGAACACTACGGTGCCAGCAAACTCGAGGCGGAGCAGGTCGTAGAGCAGTCCGGTGTACCGTGGACCATCATCCGGCCCTCGGGCGTCTACGGTCCAGGGGACGTCGACTACTTCAACCTTTTTCAAAGCGCCATGTCCGGCATCAACGCGTTCTTCGGAAACCGCGAGCGCGTGGCGTCGTTGGTCTACGTCGACGACTGTGTACGAGGCATCGTTCAAGCCGCTGGGCACTCCGCCTCCATCGGAAAGGGGTACTTCCTCGAGACCGACGATTGCGTCAGTTGGGGTGTCCTGCAGGATGCGATCGTTCAGTCGGTGGGCGGCAATGCTCGCACGCTGAACCTACCGGAGGCCTTCGTATCCATGGCGGCATTCGCCGGAGAGTTCATGACCCGCATCGATGGCAAGCCGCGCCTCCTCAATCAGCAGAAAGTGAAGATGGGAGCCCAAGAAGCGTGGACGTGCACGGCGGCCGCTGCCCGGGCCGACTTCGGGTTCGACCCCAGAGTCGGCCTGAGCGAGGGCGTTGCGCTCACCCACCAGTGGTATCTCGACCAAGGTTGGTATCGACAGAAGAAGGCGCGCTGAGCTACTCGGCGGCTTCCTGCATCGGCTCGCTCGCGTTCTCTGCAAGCTTTCGAAGCAGGCGCTCCCCCGTCGTGGTGATCTCGTCGAGCAGGAACCGCGCGTGCGGCTCGCAGCGGTCGAGATGACGCTCGAGGACTTCGAGGCGCTCGGGGTGCTGTTGCCCCTGCTCGAGCAAGACCTCGGCAATGAGCGCGTGACCGAGCAGCTGAATCAAGCGTTCGGCGTGGAGCATGGCGTACGCGAAATCGCGCTTGGGGTCCCAGTTCTTGGTGAGCTCCTCGGGCCACTCGCCGATTGGGCGGCCGACCAAACCCTTGAACTTGTCGCCGGCGGTCCTAAGCACAAGGTGCTGCTGCGCCTGGAAGGCCAGCGACTGAAGGGCCGCCACGCGACGCTCGTGTGGATCGCGTGCCGAAAGCGAGCGCCAGCGCGTCTGCGCGACGCGTCGCACGAACGCCTGCGGGTTCTTGATGATGGCGCCGAGTGTGTCCTTCATGGCCATCAGCCCCTGGATCTGGCTCGTGCCCTCGTAGATGGGCATGACGAGCGCGTCGCGAAGCAGCTTCTCCGGGAGGTACTCGGTCATGTAGCCGTTGCCACCGTGGATCTGGAGGGCGAGCCGCGAGTGGGCGACGGCGTTTTCCGAGGCGAGGTACTTGAGCACGGGCGTGATACGTCGCGACTTCCGCTGATGCGACTTGAGCTTCCGCTCGGTCTTTTCCTTCTCGAGGTCGTTGAGGCCGCCGAACTCGAGCCTGAGCGCGAGCTTCTGCGCCATCTCCTCGTGGAAGCCGGCGCTCATCGCGAGCGCGCGCACGCCCTGAATGTCGGTCTGCATGCCCTCGAGGTAGTCAGCGATCATTTCGTGCTGATCGATGGTCTTGCCCATCGAAGACCGCTCGGCGGCGTAGGCAAGCGCGGTGCGGTACGCCGACTCTGAAAGACCGAGGCACTCGAAACCAACGCCGAGGCGGGCGTTGTTCATGAGGGTGAGCATGTACTTGAAGCCCTCGCCCCGCTTTCCAACGAGCTCGGCCGGGGCCTTCTCGAACACCAGGCCGCAGGTCGCGGAGCCGTGGTGGCCGAGCTTCTCCTCGACGCGACTGATTTGCACGACTCGGTTGCGGTTCCCGTCGGCGTCCTCCTCGTACGTGGGCACCAAGAACATCGACAGACCGTTGAGGCCAGACATCGGATCGCCGGGGTCGGCCTTCTCGGTGCGCGCGATCACGAAGTGGTACTTGCCGTGCCCGGACGTGATGAAGATCTTCTCACCGGTGACGAACCAGTTTCCGTTCTCGTCCTGCTCACCCACGGTGCGGAGCGCGGCCATGTCGGAACCGGCGTCGGGCTCGGTGATGTCCATGCATCCCCAGGCGTTGCCCGAGCCGATGTCACGGATGACGTTCTCCCAGCGGGTCTTGACGATACGTCCCGTCTCCGGGTCGATTTCGGACGAGCCTTCGCTCACCGAGAACACGAGGGTCGCCATGGCCATCCCGCCGTGGAACCCGTGGTGGGCCATGACCGATACGTCGGCGCGTCCCATCACCTCACTGTTGATGAAGTAGAGGAGCAGCGGTGCGTTCATGCCTCCCAACTCGCGGGGGACCGTCAGGTTGTGGAGATCCAGGTCGCCGATCTTCTCGAAGACTTCGCGCAGCCGATCGGGGAAGACCACCTCGCCGTCGACGAGCTCTACGCCCTTCGCGTCGATCTCTTTTTCGTAGGGCTTGATCTCGGTCGCGACGAATTCGCCCACCATCTCTGCGATGTCTCGGTAGAAAGACAGTGCCTCTTCCACGCTGTCGGGGCCCTCGCCGTCCTTGTCCGCGAAGTCGTGCTCGGTGATGCGAACGAGTGAGTCCCAGTCGATCCCTTTGTTGAAGTAGTACTGAAGGTCGTCGTTGTCTTTGAAGAAGTTAGCCATGTTCCCTCTCGGTTTCTTGTTCCGTGTACAGGCTTGATCGCGCGACGCGGGTGAGCTCCCGCACGTGTCGCTCGCGGGTGGTACCCCGAACGGGATCGTCCGGGAGAATCGTTTGAAGGGTGTCGATCACCGCCGTGCCGGAGACGGCCATCGCGATGACCTGAACCGCGTAGGCTTCGGTATCGACGTCGGGGCGTACCGTGCCCTGTTCCTTAGCGCGGTCGAGCTGCTCCGCGAGCACGGTGATCCACGGGCGCACGAACTCCATGAGAAGCACACGCATGTGTTCGGGCCGGTCGAGCGTTTCCCGGAGAATGAGCCGCGCGCGGTCCGGGTCCGCGATGAAGAAGCGACTGAGTGCTTTCATCGTGGCGTCGAAGCGATCCTCGGGCGTGGAGTGAAGGAGTAGAGACGGGAGGAGCGCGTTCCAGTGTGCGAGCATCTCGGCGATGACCCTCTCGCGAAGCTCGTCCTTGGACCGGAAGTGGTAGAGGAGGCTCGGCTTCCGGATGCCGACCGCGTCTGCGATCTGCTGGACCGAAGTGCCGTCGTACCCCTGTTCGGCGAAGAGCCGGGTCGCATGGGTCAAGATTTGGGTTCGAACGTCCATACCTACCAAATGGTCGGTCGCTCTCTACCAGGTGGTAGGCGCCTTGCCAAGCGCTTCCCGGATTATCGACACAAAATGGCGTAAAAAAGCCAAATGAATGCCAATCATGGCATATATGGCCGATCCGAAGCTCCGATCTTACTCGGCGGGCGTCGGGCGGAGGCGGCGGTGGGTGCGCTCGCGAAGCGTCTGAAAGACGAAGTAGAGGCCCGGGACGAAGATGATCCCGACGATGCTGGCGAGCGCCATCCCGCTGAACACGGTGGTGGCCATCGCGCGGCGCGTGTTGGCGCCCGCGCCTGTTGCGAGCAGCAGCGGGATGAGCGCCAGCAGAAAGGAGAGCGCGGTCATCAGCACGGCGCGGAACCGAGCCCGTGCGCCCTCGATGGCGGCGTCCAGAATCTCGGCGCCGGCCTCGCGCTGCTCCTTGGCGAACTCGACGATCAGGATCGCGTTCTTCGCGGCCAGCGCGATCAGCAGCACGATACCGATTTGGACGTAGATGTTGGCGTCGCCACCCGTGAGCCACACCCCTGCGATTGCGCCGAACACGCCGATGATGACGGAGACCATGACCGCGAGCGGTGCCGTCGCGCTCTCGTAGAGTGCGACCAGAAACAGGTAGCCGAACAGCGCGGCGAGCAGATAGACCCAGCCCTGGCCGCTCGTGGTTTTGGCTTCCTGATATGACATCCCCGACCAGTCGTACGTGTAGCCTTCGGGCAGGGTGTCGCGGGCGAGCTCCTCCATTGCGAGCATCGCGTCTCCGCTGCTGGTTCCCGGGGCCGCCTCGCCCTGGATCTGAACGCTCGGGAACATGTTGTAGCGTTGAACGAACTCGGGCGCGACACGGGTCTCCACCGTCGCCAACGTGGCTAGCGAAACCATCTCGCCGTTCCGGCCTTGAACATACAGTCGCCCGATGTCCTCGAGGCCCATGCGATGTTCGAGGTCGGCCTGAAGACGCACTTGGTAGACGCGCCCCATGAGGTTGAAGTCGTTCACGTATACCGACCCGAGGTTGGCCTGCAGCGTCGCGTAGATGTCGGATACGTCGACGCCCAGCGACTCGGCGCGCGTCCGGTCGACGTTGACGAAGACCTGGGGTGTTTCCGGTCGAAAGGCTGTGTTGACCGCTTGAAGCCTCGAGTCCTCGTTGGCCCTACCGATCAGCGCGCGGGCCACCTCGGAGAGCTCCTGGGGTTCTTGCCCGTCGGTTGCTTCGAGGCGAAAGTCGAATCCGCCTGCGTTGCCGAGACCTCGAATCGAGGGCGGCGTGATGACGCGAACGTCCGCGTCCGGGTACCGCGCGAACCGCTCGCGAAGCCGACCCGCAATCGCTTCCGCGTGGTCGTGCTTCAGGTCGCGGTCTTTCGCGTCGACGAGGTCGAGCGGAAGGAAACCGACGTTCGCGGAGTCGACCCCCGAGATGATGCTGCGCCCGCCTACCGTGATGCTCTGTGCAATCGCCGGCTCCTGAGACATGGCAATGTCCGAAACCTCTCGAAGGACGGCCTCGGTGCGCCCGTACGAAGCGGCGTCGGGAAGCTGAACCTCGGCCATGACGCGACCGCGGTCTTCTTTCGGAACGAACGCCTTCGGAAGGGACGGGTAGAGCAGCATGGCGATGCCGCCGCACACCAAGATGGGGACGATGACGAAGGCCGTCCTACGCGTGATCCATCGTACCGCGCCGAGGTAGCGTCCACGCCATCCCTCGAGCCCTCGCTCGAAGAGCCGGAAGATCGGCCGACGCGTTTCAGTGGGCGGCCGCAAGACGATCGCGGAGAGCGCCGGGCTCAGTGTTAGTGCAACGATCGACGAGATGACGACGGCGATCGAGATGGTCACGCCGAACTGGCGATAGATTTCTCCGACGATCCCTGGAAGGAACGAGACGGGTGCGAACACCGCCAGCATGACGAGCGTGGTGGCAATCACCGGGGCGCTGACCTGCTCCATCGCCCGGATCGCAGCGTCCTTGGCGGATAGCCCCTCCTCGACCATCAGTCGCTGAACGTTCTCGATCACGACGATGGCGTCGTCGACGACGAGCCCGATCGCGAGCACCAGTGCAAAAATCGTCTGTGTGTTGGCGGAGTAGCCGAGTGCCAAGAGGGCGCCGAGAGTCCCGAGCAGCGAAACCGGGATGGCGAGTGAAGGAATGAGCGTTTGACGCCAGTCTTGCAGAAAGGCGTAGGTCACGAGGATGACCAAGAGGATCGTCAAGAAGATCGTCCAGATGGCTTCGTCGACGCTTTGCTTCACGAACTCTGTGGTGTCGTAGCTCAGCTGGTACGAAACACCGTCGGGGAACCGGTGCTCGATACGGTCAAGCTCCGCCAACACGAGGTCTTTCGTGTCGAGCGCGTTGGCGCCGGGATTCAAGAAGAGGCCGATAGCGACGTCGGCGTGGCCGTCGAGCTTGACGCTCGAACCGTAGGTCTTGGCGCCAAGCTCGATGCGCGCCAGGTCCGAGAGACGGATGACGGCGCCGTTGTCGTCGGTGCGGATGACGATGTCACCAAACTCGTCCGGCGTTTGAAAGCGCCCGTCTGCACGCAGATTGTACTGAACCATCTGCGCGTCGAGGGCCGGCGGCGCACCGATCTGCCCGATGGCCGGCTCGACGTTCTGGCGCTGGATCTGCTCGACGACCTCTGCGGTGGTGACGTTCAGGTTCGCCATGCGAACGGGGTCCATCCAGACGCGCATCGCGTAGTCGGAATCGCCGAAGATCATCGCCTCGCCGATTCCCTCCACGCGGTTCAGCGGGTCGACCACGTTGATCGACGCCCAGTTGGCGAGGTGCAGGCTGTCGGTTTCTCCTTCGGGCAGCACGAGGTGCACGATCAGGAAGAGGCTCGGACTCTTTTTGCGGACCACCACGCCTTGCCGGCGGACGTCTTCTGGCAGCTGCGTGAGCGCAAGCTGCACGCGGTTTTGGACGTTCACCTGCGCGATGTCGGGGTCGGTGCCTACCTTGAACGTGACCGCCAACCGGTAGTTGCCGTCGTTCGAGCTCGTAGACGACATGTAGATCATGTCGTCGGCCCCGTTGACTGCCGCCTCGATCGGCGCGGCGACCGTCTTTTCGAGAACTTCGGCGCTCGCACCGGGATAGGTAGTGCTGACGGACACCTCCGGAGGCGTGATCTCGGGGTACTCTTGCACGGGCAGGAACGGGATTGCGAGGCCGCCCGCAATGGCGATCAGCGCCGAGATCACGATGGACAGGCGCGGTCGCTCGATGAAGAAGCGCGAGCTCATGGCACTACGAGCTGGCTGAGCGCTCCCTCACCAAACGAGACGGGTTCGACCTTGGTTCCGGGGACCGCGCCACGCGAGCTCGCAACGATGGCCCGCTCGCCGCCGTCCAAGCCGGCCAGGATGGTCACGCCACCCTCGACGACCTCGCCGCGCTCGACGTCACGCCGCTCGACCAAGTCGTCGTCGTTCACGATGTAGACGAACGTACCGTTGCGGTCCTGCTGAAGGGCCGCCGCGGGTACCACCGGAGCCGGATGCGTGGCTCGAGTCTCGGACTCGACGTGTACCAGGTGGCCCGGAAGAAGAAGTGCATCGGGGTTCGGGAACGACGCCCAGATGGAGATGGCACCGGTGTTCGGATCAACCTTCGATGCCGAGAAGTCGATCTTGCCCGGGTGCTCATATCGCTCGCCGTTCGGGAGGTCGATTCGCGGAACGAAAGACCCTTCGAAGTCTTCGAGTGACTCCGGCGAGATGGCGGACCATGCGGCCAGGCGCTGGCGATCGGTGACCGTGTAGTGCACACGGATGGGATCGAGCTGGACGATCTCGGCGAGCGGTTCCGACGCGGGGCCGACGAGGTTGCCCTTGGTGTAGCGGGCCTTGCTGATCCGGCCGGAGATCGGTGCGCGGATCGTGGTGTAGTCGAGCTCCAGCTTCGCGCGGGCCACGGCGGCTTCAGCCGAGCGGATGTCGGCGCCGCCTGCGACGAATCGCTTCTCGGCTTCCTCGACCGATTCGAGGCTCACGGCATCCGAGGCGATGAGCGATTCGCGGCGCTTGAAGGAGCGTTCAGCTTCTTTTCGCTCGGCGCGTGCGCGCGCTAGCTGGGCCTCGGCGTCTTTGAGGTTGGCCCGATAGTTGGCTTGTTCGATGACGAAGAGAGGCTCTCCTTCTTCGACCATCCGACCTTCGCTGAACGATCGGTCCTCGAGGAAACCTTCGACGCGGGCGCGAAGCTCCACCGACTCGATCGGCTCTACCCGTCCGAGGAACCGACCCTTGTCCGTCACCTCGCCAAGTTCGACTTCCTGTACACGGACGACGGGAAGCGCCTCGTCATGGGCTACGTCGTCATCGACGCAGGCCGGCGCCAACGTCCCCATCACAGCCGCAATCAGCCACCAAAATGTAGGTTTCCGCGCCATAGTCGCCCTCAGTCAGACCGGTAACCCAATCGGAGTGCCGGGTATTCCACGGCGCGCTGTCCCCATCCGAGGGCAGACTCCGGCTTCTCGCAGTCCCTAGGGCGCTTAGGGTGCGGCGTCGTCGAGGCGGACGTAGGTTCGGAGTGCCGTCGATCCGGAGGCTCCCCCGCCGGGAAGGGTGACTTCCTCGCTGCACACGACGTGCAGATCTCCGTCCTGGTAGAAGCCCGGGCTCGGGTTTTGGTCCTCGGTGCAGTAGTTGTTGAGCTGCGAGACCTCGCCGTCGAAGGTGGCGAAGAAGTCGCAAAACACGAACGTGGCCGTGCCCGGCGCGACGTTGGGGAAAACCGCTTTCTCGAATCGCGTGGTGACGCCGTCGGGCACCTCGGTCACGTCGACCTGGTCGCACACCACGAGCTCACCCAGCAAACTCGTGGAAACGCACGAACGCGGGCCGCCGGCGTTGCCGACGCACTCTTCTTCATCGGCGCATTCGGAGTTGAGGTCGCACGCGCGGCCGAGTGTGCCCCCGGCTCCGTCGCCCCCCGCGCCGGAAGTGCCCCCCGCAGCGGCACTCCCCCCGACTCCAGCGAGGCCGCCAGCTCCACCTTCACCCGTCGTGGCGGCATCTCCGCAGCCGGCGGCGATGACCAGGATGGCCCATGGCATTCGACGAATCATGACGGTTCTTCCGTTACTCATCATAGGCGACGACCATGCGGACCCCAAAGTGTGAGGTGCGTCTCAGTGGGACGAAAAGCGGTGCACGTGTCCGAGACTCCAAGCGAAACGCGAGCGAGTATTGCTCCTCAGGCGCGGCCGACTGGGTGGTCGCCCTAGGCCTCGCGTCGCTCGACGACTGCGCCCTCTTCGAGGTGCACGTCCACCTGTCGAGAAATGGTTCGCCACCATGGGGTGGTGACGTGGGAGCGTGACGGCTCGGTAGGGGCGCCGAGCTTCGGCATGAGAAGCTGCACGTCGCGGTGAGGGGCGAGCTCGAAGAGACGTTCGGCAGGTTGGTCCCAGTCGTGGAGGGCGAGGTCGAAGGTGCCCCAGTGCACGGGCAAGAAAGCGCCGCCGCCGAGTAGGTCGAGGGCCTCGAGGGCGTTGTCGGGACCGAGGTGGATGCTTCCCCAGGCGGGGTGGAAGGCGCCGACTTCGAGCATGACGAGATCGAACCGACCGAAGCGCTCGGCAATGTCGACGTAGTCGTTGGTAAGCCCGGTATCGCCGCTGAAGAAGGCGCGATGGGTTGGGCCTTCGAGCACGAACGATGACCAAAGCGTGTGGTTGCGGTCCATCGCCGCGCGCCCCGAGAAGTGTTGAGACGGTGCCGCGGTGATGCGGAAGTCCGCGTTCGGGAGCGTCGCGCTCTCCCACCAGTCGAGCTCGGTGATCCGTTCGGGAGGGACGCCCCACGCTTCGAGGTGGGCGCCCACACCAAGCGAAGTGAAGAACGGGACGTCTAGCCGTAGAAGCTCGATGACCGTGGGCTGGTCGAGGTGATCGTAGTGGTCGTGAGAGATGACGACGGCGTCGAGTCGCGGTAGCCCTGCGATTGGGACAGGCACCGGCTGAAACCGCTTGGGCCCCACGAATCGGCTCGGCGATACGCGCCGGCTCCATACGGGGTCGGTCAGTACCCGGACGCCGTCGATCTCGAGCAGCATGGTGGAGTGTCCGAGCCACGTTGCGCGCAGCCCGGTTTCGGCTGGCCGCGCCCACGTATCCATCGGGGAGACCGAGGGGAGCGGGGCTGACGGGATGCGCCGCTTGCGGCTACCCAAGATGAACTCCTTCATGACGGGGAAGGTCGAGCCCTCTTGGAGCCCTGCACCTGCGCCCGACGCGTTGCGGAACAGACCGTCGACGAACCGCGGAGACGCGAGAATCCGCTCGCGACGAAGGCCTTGGGATCGACGTCGAAGGGGGGACATGGGCGCCACGGTTATAGGGCGACCGGCGAGAGTGTCACCCCGGTTGCCTGATTGGAGTCGCTGGACGCGCGAACGTTCGGATTCGTGTCTCCGCCGGATCTTCCATTCCCGCAGACCCGCAACTCGCTAGGGCGAATGCTGATAAGAACGCGGTGAGGGTGCGCATGCGGAGCCAGGGTATCCGCGACTTCCCGGCTGGGGTCAACGGCGTTGGCCGCGTGTGCGCCGAGGGCAGGCGCCCGGGGCCGTGGGCCGAACACCGTGTCTCGCAGGGCTGGGTTGGGGGTTTTCACGGGGTTTTTCACCGCCCGTGCGGGCAGTTGGGTTTCGTCGTGGGCTCGCTCGTGGCTCGCTCGTGGCCTACCCTCGCGCGATGGCGCGTTTGGAAGAAGCGATTCGGCGGTTCGATGAGGCCAATGCCGAAGACCCCATCATCGAAGACGTCGACGGCAGGCCGTTTCCGAAGGAGCTCGTCTACGGGCAGCGGATGTCGGCCTGGCTCGATCGGTTTGCGCCCAACGCGCCGGAGGTCGTCAAGCTGGCCGCGCGCGCCCAGCACATTCGGCGGTGGGAAGTGCCTCGCGATTCGTATCCCGAAGGTCGGGCGGGCTACCTCAAATGGCGAACCGACCTCTACAAGCGGCACGGCGACATCGCGGGCGAGATCATGCGTGAGGTCGGTTACGACGACGCGACCATCGACCGGGTGAAAACCCTACTCCGGAAACGCGGCCTCAAAACCGACCCGGACGTCCAGCTGCTTGAAGACGTGATTTGCCTCGTGTTCCTTCGCTACTACTTCCACGACTTCGCCCAGCAGCACAGCGAGGACAAGATCGTCTCCATCGTCCACAAAACGTGGAAGAAGATGACTCCACTCGCCCACGAAGCGGCGCTCGGGTTGGAGTACGCCCCCGAAGACCTCGCGATCATCCAGAAGGCGCTGGACCAGGCTTGATCGCGCGTTGCTCCGCGATCAGGCGATGGGGGCTTCGCCGGCTTTGATGGCGTCGGGGGGGATGGAGTAGGTCACTGTCGCGTGGGCAACGGCGTCGTTGCTGCCGTCGGAGCGGATGGTGACTTCGCCGACGGCGAGGCGCTTGCCAAGCTTGAGCATGTTGGCCTCGGCGATGAGGTCGCCGAGCTTCGGGGCGCGCAGGAAGTTGATGTTGAGGTTGGTGGTGAGCGCCAGGGCGACCGGGCCAATCATGACCAGGACCAGGTAGTACATGGCGGTGTCGGCGATCGTCATGAGGGCCGGGCCCGAGACCGTGCCTCCGGGGCGTAGGTAGCGCTCTTTGGTCTTGATGCGGATGCGAACGTACCCATCCTCGACGGCTTCGATTTCGACGGGCAGCCGATTCTGTGGAAACACCCTCTGCATGAAGGCCTGAACTTCGTCTCCGGTCATCGCGGGCATCGGGTCGACCTCAGAGCTTCAAGCGTCCTTGTTTGACGTCGTCCCAGCGTTCCGGGGTGAGGGCCTCGTAGCCGGCCTGCGTGCGAACGTACAGCTGGTCTTTCACTTCGCTTGGGTCGACCCCGTCGGAGCGGAGAGCCGTCTTCTGGATTTTGAACGTGCCGGTCTTGGCGAGGTCGCCCATGACGCGGACGAAGCGTGGCTGTGCGTAGGCGGGCAGCTCGGCCACGATGCGATCGAACGCGGCCGGATCGAACCCGTTGGTGGGTACGATCGCCGCCAAACCCGCCTGGCCCTCCATGTTGGGCACTTGAATGCCCGTGACGGTCGCTTCCTGGATGCTGTCGCTCTGACCGATGACGTCTGCGACTTCGGCGGTCGAGACGTTCTCGCCCTTCCACCGGAAGGTGTCGCCGATGCGGTCGACGAAGAAATAGAAGCCCTCCGCGTCTCGTCGGAGGAGGTCGCCGCTGCGGTAGTAGCGGTCGCCTTTCTTGAAGACGCTCTCGAGGACCTTCTTGCTGGTTGCCGCCTTGTCGGTGTAGCCGCGGAAGTCGAGGCCCCCGCTGAGGTCGGCGATGCGAATGAGGAGCTCTCCGGGCTCGCCGATTTCGGAGGGGATGCAGAACCCTTTGGCATCTCGGACGTGCGCGTCAGTATCGATGTCGTACTTCACCAGCCGGTACATGCCGCCGAGGCCGCCCATGGGGACACGCCCGACCGAGCCCTCTCGACCGCTTAGGTTGGCGATGAAGCCGGGTGCTTCGGTGGCACCGTAGAACTCGCGGATGCGGTCGATGTGGAAGCGGTTTCTAAACTCGGGCCAGACGTCGGGGCGAAGCCCGTTGCCGGCCGCAACGCGCAGAGGGTTGTCGCTCTCTTTCGGGTGAGGCGGGGAGTTGACCAGGTAGCGGCAAAGCTCCCCTATGTAGAGGAACGCGGTGGCCTGGTAGCGGTGCACATCGTCCCAGAAAGCGCTCGCGCTGAACGAACGCCGAATGGCCGTGGGCACTCGCGAGAGGATGCTCGTCATCGTGCCGAGAAGGAGGCCGCTGCTGTGGTAGAGCGGGAGCACGCAGTACAGTTTGTCGCCCGGCTGATAGCCGAACATCAGCGGGCCGAAGCCTGCGGCTGCGAGGATCACGCGCTCATGGGACATCCGGCACGGCTTCGGAAGCCCCGTCGTACCCGAGGTGTAGATGTAGACGAAGTCGTCTTCCATGCTCACGTCCGCCGGTTCGAACGAGCTGCTCGGCGCCTCGCCCAAGACGCCGGCGTAGGGGTCCTCGCTGAGTGTGACGACGCTTTCGAGGGTGGAAAGCCCCTCGCGAACTTCGCTGAGGCCATCTGCGAGGCCGTGACTCACCAGCGCGACGCGCGCCTTGGCCACGTCGACGGCGTGCGCCAGCGGTCGTCCCTTGAGGTTGGTGTTGATGAGCGCACCGATGGCGCCGACGCGTGTGATGCCGAGCACCGCGGCTACGTAGAAGGGCGAGTTCTCGGCGATCAGCGCGACGACGTCGCCCTTCTTGACACCGGCGTTCGACAGCACGTGTGCGATGCGCGAGGTGGTGGCGTCGAGGTCTGACCACGTGAGGCGCTCGTCGTCCATCTCGAACGCGAGGTCGCGCGGGGCTTCACTCGCGTTGCGAATGGCCACGTCCAACACGGTGGATATTTGGCCTCGCCTTGCGCGCCATAGCCAAGGAGCCGTGTTTCGAAGTGCCCGAGGTCCGGCGAGCAGCTCTTCCGCGATCGCGGCTCGCCAGGTTCTCGATGCCAAACGGCCAAACATCGCGCCCAGTGTACGCCGTCCTCGCGGGGGTTCGAGCGATTTTTTCGTGGGCGTGTGCTATGCAAAGCCACCGATGGCGACGTGGTCCGAGCTCAAGGATTTCGCGCGGTCGAGCTACAAGCTCGCCGAAGAACGCGACTCTAGCTTCAAGGTCGTCTTCAAGTACCCGGGCGGTCGTTTGCAGGCCGTGATCGCGTCCCACTACGAGGCCATGGGCCGGATCTGGGTCGACTTCTCGTCCGCGTGCTGCCGGGTGGAGCGTCTCGAACCGCGGGAAGCCCTCGAGCACGGCTTCAACCTAGCCGTGGGCTCACTCTGCCTCGATGGCGACGTCTACGTCGTTCGGCACACGGTGCTCCTCGACCAGGTCCGCGAAGACGACCTTCAGCTCCATCTTCACGCGGTGGCTCGCGCAGCGGATCAAATCGAACGCTCCCTGGGACGACATATTCCCCCGGATAGCGCCATGCCGGGCCTCGCAGACGATCTTCGGTAGGGCCGCCGCACGCAGCGGCGAGCCTCAACCAGCAGCGAGTCTGAACCAGTCCGTGCTGCCACCGGCGGCCGCACGTGGAGGCGGTAGGTTCGGCGGCCTGCGCCGGGCGGCTACTCGATGGGGTCGAGGCGGCCGGGCTGGCGGAAGAGAACGCCGATGAAGGGCTCGACCCACCACTGGGTTCGTTCGAAGAAGTTGCCCGGGGCGCTCATGGAGTACTTCATCCCGACATCGATGTACCAGGGGCCTTTGATACGAATGCCGACGCCCGACTTGGCAGTGAAGCCCGGTGCAAAACGAAATCGGTCGTCGGAGCGGCAGTAGTACCAGCCACAGTTGGTGCCGAGGGCTTCGAACTGCCAGAGGTTGGCGTCGAACGCGGCGGCGACGTACGGCAGCACCCTCTCGATGGTAGGCACCTGCAACCTTATTCCGGGCGAGAAGTGCCAGCGGATGAGGGGCTGGTCGCCGAGGTCCATGCCGATGGATTCGATGATGTCATCGGTGGAGATCACGTTGAACATGAGGCCGAGGCTCAGATCGAAGACGATCCACCCGATGTCGAAGCCTCCCCATCCGGCAATGTGGACGCCGGGGCGGACGATGCTGCGGTCGACGTCTAGGAAGATCGGGACGCCGACCTCGGCGCCTCCCTGGAAACGCAGCTCCACCCGCCGCGCCTGAGCCGTGGACCCCGAGGGCACGGCTGCAAATGCGGCAGCAATCGCCAAAGAGAGCGCGATCTTCCTCACCCCCGACATGAGTGGCCGCACCTTATCGGCCTGTTTGCGTTGGGGCAACGATTTCTGTTTTGGCGGCTGGACTCTCATGGGGTCGAGGGGTACAGACCGGATCGAGTCGTGATCCTCATCAAACCCAAGTACGGCGTCGGCCAGGTGGTGCATCACAAGCTCTTCGACTATCGCGGAGTGGTCGTCGACGTCGACCCGGTTTTTTCACTGAGTGACGAGTGGTACGACGAAGTCGCGAAGAGTCGACCCCCCAAAGACGCGCCTTGGTACCGTGTCCTCGTCGGCGGCGCACTTCACGAAACGTACGTGGCCGAGCAAAACCTCGAAGCAGACCCGCTCGGCCTGCCCATCGAGCATCCGCTTCTCGCCGATTTTTTCGATGCTTTCGAGGACGGACACTACGTTCGCAGCCGTGAGCTGAACTGAACGAAGCGCCCGAAACCGGGCGGTTTCGTCGATTGGGCGAAGCCCTGATTTTTCCGCAATAATGTCTCTGTGAAAACGTTGGGGGATCGAGCCTCGCGGCGTCAGGGGCCGCAAGGGGAGGGGCTTCCCGAGGTCGGGGACGTTCTGGATGGCCGATACCGGATCACCGGTGTACTCGGCTCTGGCGGAATGGGATGCGTCTACCGCGCGGAGCACGTGGCTATTCAGCGCCCCCTCGCGCTCAAGTTTCTGCATCCCGAAGTCGAGGGCATCGATGGCGTCACCGAGCGCTTCAAGCGTGAGGCGTTCGCGATCGGCCGCGTCGATCACCCGAACTGCGTGAGCGTTTCAGATTTCGGTCAGCTCGAGAACGGAACCCTCTACATGGTGCTCGAGGTGCTCGACGGCGTGTCGCTCTTCGACCTGCTCCACCAAAAAGGACGGATCGAGTGGCGTCGCGCGCTTCACATCGTTCGGCACGTATTGAGGGCACTCGGTCACGCGCACAAACGCGGAATCGTCCACCGAGACGTCAAGCCCGAGAACGTCGTGCTGGTCGAGAACACCGGAGACCGCGACTTCGCCAAGATCCTCGACTTCGGTATCGCCAAGCTCTTCGACGATGCGCAGGCCGACGCCGGAGGCCCTGGGCTCACGCAGCTCGGTGTCACCATTGGGACGCCAACATACATCGCCCCCGAGCAGGCCTTCGGTCAGCCGATTGACGCGCGCGCCGACCTCTACTCGATTTCCGTGATGCTGTTTGAACTGATCGCAGGCCACCCGCCCTTCGAGTCGGAGGACGTGCTGGCGCTTCTGACGATGCACACCACGGCTGAGGTACCGCGACTCGCCGACGTCGCACCAGGCGCTCGGGTTCCGCTCGAGGTCGAAACCCTGATCCGCGATGGGTTGCAGAAAAAGAAGGAAGACCGGATCCAAACGGCTGAAGCGTACGTCGAGCGAATCAGTGAGCTACTCGGCGGGCCCGCGACGGAACCCTCAGAGGTCGAGGGACCGCCCGCCAGCCCTGCTCTGTCGCCCGGACCGTCGTCCGAGAGGGCTCCCGATCCGATCGAGGACCGCATCTCCTGGTTCGAGCAAGCGATGACGCGCGCCGGAGATGTGCGGCACACGCTGTCTCCTTTCGTTGCCCGCGCCGCGACGGAGATCAAGGCAATCCCGGGGTCTCGCAAGCGCCAAGCCTGGTTGG
>JBCDFZ010000009.1:0-110023 GCA_039177115.1 Myxococcota bacterium | reverse complement strand
TGCGTTCGCGCTGGTGTTCAAACTGTTCATGTAGCGTAGGCTACTTGCCGACCGGCTCGAACTTGAACTTCTGGCCACCGCCGGCAGCCTCGGCCATCGCACCCTTCAGCGGCAGCACCATGATCGCCACGCCGTCCTTGTACCTAGAGGCAGCGGCCGCGCCTTTCTTCCCACCTACGGCCGTCGCGGCGGCGCTACCCTCAAACCGGCTCTGCTTGAACCGATCGAGCGCCTTCTCGTCTTTGAACAGGATCACTTCGGCATAGGTCTGGCCGCCCACCTGCGCCCCGACGGTGGTCTGGGTCATCTTGGCCCGGCCGATGAGCTTGCCCTTGCGGTACACCTCGCCATCGCCATGCGAGGCGCCGACGATGAAGCCCCCTTTTCCAACCTCGGGGAAAATCGCGTAGGCATAGGCCTTCTCGAGGGTCGCTTCGAAGCTTGGGTCTTTCTGCTGCCAGAGCTTTCGAACCTCGGTGACCTCCTTGGAGACGTCTTTGGCGTCTTTTCGCTTCGCCGATGCTTCCGCAGCGCCCAGCAGAATCACCGGCAGCAACAATCCCCAGCTCATCACGTTCTTCATGGACAACCTCCTCGGAGAGCGCGACGCCGCGCTAGAGCAGCATATTCAACGGCGATTCGACGATCTTCTTGAACGCCGCCAAGAACTTGGCCCCCAGCGCTCCGTCTACCACGCGGTGATCGCAGCTCATCGTGAAACGCATTCGTTGGCCGGGGACCACCGCATCGTCCTGGACGACGGGTTCCTTCCGAATGGTGCCCACAGCCAAGATTGCGGCTTCGGGCGGGTTGATGACCGCAGCGAACTCCTCGATGCCGAACATCCCGAGGTTCGAGATCGAGAAGGTGCCGTTGGTCATCTCGTCGAGACCTAGCTTGCGGTCGCGCGCACGAGCGGCGAGGTCGCGGACCTCTTCGGCGATCTCCGCGACCCCCTTCCGGTCGGCATCGCGGACCACGGGGGTGAGAAGCCCGTCCTCCACCGCCACAGCCACCGAAATGTCGACCACACGGTGGTAGTGAATCTCTTTGCCCATCCAGGAGGCATTCACCTCGGGCACCCGACGGAGAGTCGTTGCAGCCGCCTTGATGATCAGGTCGTTCAGCGAAACCTTCTTTCCCTCAGCTTCGAGGGTCGAGTTCATCGCCTTGCGCGCTGCCGAAAGCGGACCGATGTCGACGTCGATCGTGAGGTAGTAGTGCGGGACGGTCTGCTTCGACTCCGTGAGGCGTCGCGCAATGGTGCGCCGCATGCTGCTCGCCTGCTTCACTTCGGGAGGAAGACGCTGCCCGGTCGCCGCCGCAGTTCCAGTCACGGGCGCGGTGTAGGACTCGATGTCGCGCTTGACGATCCGCCCGTGTGGCCCCGACCCCGTCACCGTCGCGAGATCGATGTCGCGCTCCCGCGCAAGCCGGCGAACGAGAGGCGACGACAGAACACGCCCGTTCCCAGACTCGGCGGGGGCGGGCGTGGCCACTGGAGCCGCCGCAGCGGCGGGCTCCGGCGAAGCGGCGGGCTCTGGCGAAGCGGCCGGGGCCTCGGGAGCGGGCGAGTCACCGGACGCGGCCGGCGCTGGAGCGGGGCTCGCGGCACCGGACGCGACTTCCTCGAGGAGCGCGGTAATGTCCTCGCCCTCTTTCCCAATGATCGCGACCGGGACCTCGGCTTCGAGCGTCACGCCCTCCTCGACGAGGATCTTGAGAAGGACACCCTTGTCGAACGAGCGGAACTCCATGGTCGCTTTGTCGGTCTCTACCTCGGCGAGAAGGTCGTCGACTTCGACGGCATCGCCTTCCTTCTTGGCCCAGGAGACGAGCGTGCCTTCTTCCATCGTCGGAGAGAGCTTCGGGAGTCCGATGATCTTCGCCATGTTTACTTCGCGTAGCTGACGCGCCTGACGGCGTCGATGACGCGCTCCTCGGTCGGGAGCACCTGTTCCTCTAGATTGAGCGCGTAGGGCATCGGGAGGTCAAGCCCTGCCACGCGTTCGACGGGCGCGTCGAGGTAGTCGAACGCGTCTCGCTGCACCTGATCGACGATCTCCGCACCGGGACCGCCATAGGGCCAATGCTCGTGCACCACCACGCAGCGGTTGGTTTTCCTCACGCTCTCGATGACCGGGGCGAGGTCGAGGGGCCGGAGGGTCCGAGGGTCGATGATTTCGCACTCGATGCCGTCGGCAGCGAGCTTCTCGGCTGCCGCCATAGCGACGTGATAGGGGCGCCCCCAAGTCACGATCGTGCAGTCGCCCCCGGTTCGGGCGACACGAGCCGCGCCAAAGGGAATCAGTTCCTCTACGCCTTCGTCAGGGACTTCCCCTTTGAGGCCGTAGAGCGTTTCGCCCTCGAGGAACACCACCGGGTTGTTGCTCCGAATGGCCGTCTTCAAGAGCCCTTTCGCGTCGCGCGGCGTGCTCGGCTGACAGACGTAGAGCCCGGGGATACTCGCGTAGAACGGTGCCACCGCGTGGCTGTGCTGGGCTGCAACCTGGCGCGCCGCACCGTTCGGCCCGCGAAACACGATGGGGACCTGAAGCGCGCCCGCGCTCATTTGATGGATCTTCGCGGCGTTGCTGATGATCTGGTCGAAGGCTACGAACGAGAAGTTCCAGGTCATGAACTCGATGATCGGGCGGAGGCCGACCATGGCCGCGCCAATCCCGATGCCCGCGAACCCGGCTTCGGCAATCGGTGTATCGATCACGCGGCGCTCCCCGAACTTGTCGAGCAAGCCCTCCGACACCTTGTACGCGCCCTGGTAGTGGCCCACCTCTTCGCCCATGAGGAACACGCGCTCGTCGCGGTCCATCTCCTCGAGCATGGCCTCTCGGAGCGCCTCTCTATAGCGGAGAGTCCTCACGCGTCGCCCTCCTCTTCCGCGTAGACGGTGCCGAACATGGTTTCCTCGCGGGCGGGCTCGGACTCCTCGGCGAACTTCACCGCAGCGTCGATGAGCTCGTCGACCTCGAGGTCGATGTCGTCGATGGCCTTCTCTTCCACACCGAGGGCGAGGAGCTGCTCGTGCGTGACCTGAATCGGGTCGAGCTGCTTCTTCTGCTCGAGCTCGGTGCGCGTGCGGTACTTGGCGGGGTCGCTCATGGAGTGGCCTCGGAACCGGTACGTGAGGATCTCGACGAACGTGGGTCCTCCACCGCTGCGCGCCCGCTCGACCGCCTCGCGGAGTCGCTCGCGCACCACGGTCACGTCGTGACCCTCGAACCTGTCGCCGACCATCGCGTAGCCCTTCGCCTTGATCGAGAGGTCCTTGAGTGCGCTCGTTCGTTCGAGAGGCGTGCCCATCGCGTACTGGTTGTTCTCGCAGACGAATACGATGGGAAGCTTCCAAAGCCCCGCCAGGCTCATCGCTTCGTGAAACCCGCCGATGTTGGTCGAGCCTTCGCCGAAGAAGCACATCGTCACGCGGTCTTCTTGATTATAGTGCGACTTGAAGGCGGCACCTGCGGCGACGGCGAGGTGGCCACCGACGATCGCCCAACCGCCGAGGAAGTTGTTCTCTACGTCGAAGAAGTGCATCGAACCGCCCATGCCGCGCGAGCACCCGGTGTCTTTGCCGAAGAGTTCGGCCATCGCGGCGTTCGGTGACATACCCCGGGCGAGCGCGATTCCGTGGTCTCGATAGGTTTGGAAGACGTAGTCTTGGTCTTGCAGTGCATCGACCGCGCCGACCGCAATGGCTTCCTGACCGATGTAGAGATGAAGGAAACCGCCGATGTGGCCCTTTGCGTAGTTGCGCGCTGCCTCCTCTTCGAAGCGGCGGATTACCTTCATCGAGCGGTAGTGCTTGAGTAGGTCGTCCGTGTCCGGCTGAGGCGTCCCCACGGCGCTAGCTTACAGGAACGCTCTAGGCGCGCCATCAGAAGAAGTTGCTGATTCCGTACGCGGTCTGAAGCTCGATGAGGTACTCGAGGAACGACTCACCGCGCTGCAGCTCTTGCTGCTTCTCGAAGGCGTTCGGGTCGCCGGACGGCAGCGTCGCGAGCTCGTCCTGGAGGTCGACCAATCGCCTCAACAACTGAAAGCCGACTTGCTCCTCCTCGAGGTTCACTTCGAGGTCGGGGCGAATCTTCACCGCCACGTAAGGAGTTCGGAACCGGTTCGACTCGAACACCACGTAGTCGGCGTCCTCCGGGGTATCGCAGTCGTTCGGGACTTCGGGATCGACCACGAAGTGCCCGGCGCCAAGCCCGTCGCTGCCATAGACACAGGTCGGCGAGCCGTCGGCCTGAATGTCGGGGATGCTGAAGCCCGACCCGCTGCCGGCTTTGAACACCAAGAGCCGCTGCTCGAAACTCGTGTCGTAGTAGACCGGGAACTGAGCGAGCGCGAGAATGGCGGCCCAGCTCCGGAGGACTTCGTTGGTGGTCCCTTGGATCGCGGCTCCGGGGTACACTTCCCGCTGGCTGCCTCGACAAGGCACCATAGAGTTGCCCTCGAAACACTCGCCAAGCAAGGTCCCCCGATACCAGCTCATGTGTTCGACCACCGGCTCGCCGTCTTCGATGCGAAGCCTCGGCGCAAACCACGACTCGTCTTGGAGGATCACGCCTCCGAAGAGCTCCGTCATCTCGGTCTGGAAGAGATCGTAGAAGTTGATGAAATAGCGCTCGTCGACGGTGAAGCTCAGGCCCCAGTCCCGAATCGCCAGCGCACGGAGCGCGAAGAACTTGTCGAAGAACACGCCTGCGCGCTCGGGTCGGAAAAACCCGAAGTAACCGTCCTGGTACTGCGTCCACATCGCGTAGCCCTGGCCCGGAAGCAGGCTCAGGTCGGAGCCCGGGAGATCGATCTCCGAGCCCATGAAGCGGTAGCTGTTTCGCTCGGTGTCGTACTGGTACGAACCTTCGTCGGGAAGGTTCACGATCTCGATGAACCAGTTCATGGCGTCGACTGAGGCGAGGAACTGGTCGTCGAACCCGAGCGGGCCGGTGTTGAGCGAGAAACCGGGCTCGAAGTTCAGCCGGAAGAAGAGGTGCTGGTAGATCTTCGCCGCGTCTTCGATCATTCCCTCGGAGCCAAAGCCCCGTGCGCCGCCCCGCTGAAAGCGGCGGTAGTAGGTGGTGGGGTACTCTTCTTCCCACATCCGACGGTAGTGATCGATGACCTCGCGGAAACTCTCCCCTGCGTCGAATCGAGTACACCACGAGATGTCGTTGGTCCGGTCGTCCGTACAGAACTGGTAGTTGACCGGGGTGAAGGGTCGGTCGACTCCGGCTTCCGGATAGGCGGCCAAGTCCGAGAAATCTTCGACGTCGAAATCGAAGTTCGAGCACACGCAGTCCGACTGCCCCGAACACTGCTGCTGCGGGAACACGTTTCTCGGGTTCTGAACGCAGCGCTGGTAAACAGGCTGGTCAGGTGGCACCGCACCCGATTCCCGGGCGAATGGGCACTCGGCGTCGGCCTGGCAGCTCTCACCCCCCAGGTACGACTGCCACCAGGTCCGGCCGGTCTCATGCGATCGCCGAAGCCCTTGGAACGGCCCGTCGTCATCCGTCTCCACCTCGTTGACGGGTGCCGTGAACACCTCGCGCTGGTCGAAGTGATTCCAAATCGTGGCAGCCACGTCGTATCGACCGAGACCCTGCGCGTCCGACATGTCGCCGCTGTAGTCCATGGTGGAGCTAGTCATGTAGTTGTGGGCTCCGAGGCGAGCACGCTCGTTTCGAGTTTCGCGAAGCTCAGCGAGGTACTGGTCAAACTCCGGTCCCGCAACGAAACCATCGCTGTCGAGGTCGTAGTCGGTCATTCGCGGTAGCGGCAGCGGCGGCTCATCCCCTTCGCCGAACACCAGGTTGAAATAGCCGTCGCCGTAGTTGTCACGGTCGAGACTCGCTCCGAAGTTGTGCCGGAGCCCCACCGAATGACCTATCTCGTGGTACTGGACCTGACGCGAGTACAGCTGCTGCATCCGGATGGAGGCCTCTCCAGGCGCCCGGCCGCGAAACGCTTCGGCCCAATACTCCATATACCGCTGACGAAAGATGCTCTCCGTCGAGAAGCAGATGTTGTTCCGCGAAAGCTCGGCTTCGGCCTTCTTGCCCGCCTGGAGAGAATCGAGGAAGCCAGGACCTCGGAAGGGCGAGATCTGGTCGAGCACCTGCGGGTCGTAGATGCTCGTCTGCGGTGAGAGGCCAAAGACGTACTCCTGGCCGTGATCAAAGTGGCGGTTGAGTGCCTCGTAGCCGTCGACTCCGAGAGAGCCCATCAGTGTACGCTCGATCGAGGTGCCCTCGAGGCGCCGCATCCGGTCACTCAAGATCTGTGATCGACCCTCGATCCCCCGGAGGCCCTCGATGCGGTCTTCGGCGCGATCGATGACGTTTCGGAGTGCGGCGTTCATGTTGATGGGGAGGGCGGGCCGACTGGGATCATCGACCGTGAACCCGTCCGAACCCGATGCCGCCAGCCCTGCAGGGTGCTCTGTGCGGCCGAGATTCGAGAAGTACTCGCGCAGGTTCTCGCCGCTCAGATATCTCTCTGCTGCCGCCTGGTCGTCGGAGTCGCAGCCGAGTGATTCATTGGCACATCGAAGGACGGGAAAGAACTCGAGCGCCATGGTCGCGCGGCTCTCGACTGCAAAAGACGAGAAGTTGGCGTTCGCGGTGATCAGCTCACCGTTGACCGGGTCGACCCGTAGGGACGAGACGCCTCCGAAGCGAGCCAACTGATCGATGTAGTTGTAGAACTGGTACCGAAGGTCACCGAGCTGCTGCCACTCGACGGGTTCTCCGTCGTCGTCAGACACCTCCTCGCACAGCTGGCCGGCGTTGGTCCGGTACCAGTCGCACATATTGGCGCGAAGGACGAACATGCACTCCTCGCCCACGAACGAGTAGCGATAAGCCTGCGGCAGAGGGTAGTCGTCGAACGAAGAAGGGGCGTCGGGTTCGGAGAACTCGGTGTTCTCGACATAGCAGTCGTAAGGAGCGTCGACGCCGCGGTCTGCCCACTCCGACGGCGATACGAAGGCGTCGTAGCGACCCTTGCACGTGCCATCGACGACGTCGGGCGAGCCGCAGAAGCAGTACCTCGTCGGGTCCGTGTCCTGGCAGTCGACGCGAACTGCGTCGTAGCTGGGCAGCGGTGCCCCGCGAGTTGCTCGCCAGCCTCGCATGAACACCTCGTTCCAGTCGCCCATGACCTCCATGGCGGGATGGACGAGGTGAGGTGGGAAACCTTCGTTGAGATAGTACGCCACAGAACCGGGGCCGTCGTTCAGTTTGCGCAGGTTCCGGTTGCGCATCGGAATCGTGCACCGTCGCGCCCGTGGGTCGCATACCGAGCCGCCCACACGGGCGCCGTCACCAAATCGACCATCGCACTCCCAGTCTGCGCTGCAGGATTGATCGGTCAGCGATTCATCGAAGAAATTGTGTCGCGGTCGCAGAAACGCGAGAGAGTCCGTCTCGCCGAAATCGTCCCCTAGCCCCCCTGCACAGGTATTGGTATCCGGGTCGCAAAAACCACCGGTGCCGCAGTCCACGTTCCGATCGCAACGGCGAACGTTGTCCTGGTTTTGCGCGCCGATGTAGGTGCGCTGCTCAGTGCGAAAAACTCCGAAGCGATCGAACTCGTCGTAGGTTTGGATCGCCGCCGCGTACTGATGGTCGGGCGGCACCCGCAGAAACGCGAGGCGCGCCGGCACCGACAGGGTTTGGCAGCTGACTCCGCCCGCCGTGATGCACAGCTCTCCTGGCGACATGGAAAGAAACGTGACGAAGCTCATGTAGTGAGTGGTGTCTTCGCTGCCCTCGGGCCAGTCCGCCGCAAACCGGTAGTCGGGGTCCTCCCCCACCGTGACAAACTGTGGTTCCCACGAGCGCGGGAAGTTGCACACCTCATCCTCGCCCTCACCAGTGCAGTGCGAGCTTCCGTCCTGAATGAAGAAGGCGCCGGGCTCGATGGTCCAGCCGCCGAGCGCGCTCAGTTCGCCCGGGAAGGAGAACGACTTCACGTGGTTCTCGGACCAGTCGACCCGCATGAACTCGCGTTCGAACCAGCGTCGATCTTCCGTGTTCTCCTCGATGACGTTTCGGGTCTCACCGGTGATCTCGTTGTACTGGGGCCGGACGTCGACGTGATCGCTGATCTCGAACGCGGCAAGCGGCTGACCTCGGAAAGTCTCCGCCGTGCCGTCGGGGTTCGCGCCGGAAACCAGCTCATAGGAGCGGAACGCAAAAAGGAAGTCCTCGTCGATCACCCATCGAATCCGGCCGAGTGGAAACGATGCGCCGCCGTCGAGCGCCAGATCTCTCCCCGTGTCGCCCGTGTAGGTGACCCCGGTCGCGTCGGCGTTGGCGTCGATGACCGTCTGAGTGACCCACCATTCGCCCTCGAACATGTCCTTGTCGACGAGGTTCGGCTGCGTTCGGTCGACGGTCGGGCCTCCCTTGGTGCACCCGAACGCCCACGCGATGGCGGCGACGACCAGCAGATGAAGCATCACGCTGTGCCTCAGCCGCGCCATCAAAACCTCAGATACCCCGCGATCCCGAGCTGCCGCTGAAGATCGATCAGTTGGAAGAAGAACGACTCGAGGTCTCGCTGTCGGCCGTCGAGCGCGTTGAGATCAGAAACTGCCTCGTCGCTATCGACTGGAATGCGATAGCCAAGGCCGGTGAGCGTGTCGAGATCTTCCTGGGGGACGACCTCCTCGGCTGCGATTCGCTCGAGGACGTCCACCGCCACCGAGTTGTCGGACGCCTCCTTGACCATGTTGAAACCGATCGACTGCTGGTTGGGCACGGCGATCGCAGGTTCGATCTGGAAGGCCAGGAAGGTTTTCCCGAATCGGGTGGATCTGTGACGAACGAAGTCGACGCCCTCCACGGAACCGTCACTGGGTGCAAAACAATCACCCTCCCCTTCGACGCAAATGAAGAGCTGATTCTGGAACGTGGTGTCGAAGAAAGTAGGGAAATCAGCGAGCGCAAAGGTCGCCGCCAAGAACTGAAGCAGCACGGAGCTTCCTCCGTCGACGACGTCGAGGTCAGCGTACGTCTCGGCAACGGGATCCGGACGACAGGTCTCGGCAACCGAGCAATCGCCCCTGTAGAAGTCCATGTAGATCACTCGCGGCTCCGCGCAGGTGCCGCCCGGGCCCGGAAGGTCACACGCGACTCGCGGCGAGATCGACTCGGGCTGATCCTGAATCATCCCCTGGAAAATCTGCTGCATCTCGATCGGAAAGAGATCGTTGAAGTTGACCCAGAAAGGGACGTCGCGGGTGTAGTCGGTTGCTCCCCCTCGATCGGTCAGCATCTGAATCGCGATCCACTTGTCGTAGAACGACCCGATTCTCTCGATGCGTTCGATGCCGGTAAGACCACGCTGATAGGTGGATGAAAAGTAGCGGCCGAGACCGATCGACAGGTCGAGCTCGGAACCGGGAAGCCCCGGAGTCGCGCTCGCGCGACGGAAATTGCCCGACACGGGGTCGAACAGGTAGGAGCCGATGTCCGGCTGGCCGAGGACGCGCGCGTAGAAGTTGAGCACGTCGGCGCTCGCCATGAACTGGTCGTAGAATCCGAACGCACCTTCATCGCTGCGAAACGCCGGGTCAGCCTGGTAACGGTAGATCAGGTTGCGGAAGATCGACTGCAGAATCGAGTACTGTCGACCAACCAAACGGTTGGAGATGTAGTCTCCGATACTGAAGTCGCTTTGGTAGCGACGAAAGTTGGTGAAGATGTACTGACGCTCGTACTGCTCTGCGACGTTGCGAACGATCTCGCGATAGCTATCGCCCTCGTCGAAGCGGTGGCACCAGCCGAGGGTCCCCACACGCTCGTCGGAGCAGAATCGATAGTTGACGGGTAGATACGGGCCTCGGCGGTTGGTCTCCGCCAAGGCCGCCGCGTCGTCGTCGAAGTTCGAGCAGATGCTTCCGTGAGTTGCCGCGCCTTGAGGGTGTGGCACGCAAGACTGAGTGAGGCCCGCGTCCCGGTTGACCTGAAGGAGCTCATCGCTCCGCGTGCCGTCAGTCGCAAAGGGGCAGTTGGCGTCGGTGCTGCAGACTTCGCCACCGTGATAGTACTTCGCCCACACCCTGCGGGCGGTGGTCGGATCGACGTCTTCGATGGGAAGAGAGCCCGCGTTGTCGTAGACCTCGACCAGGTCGCCGTAACCATAGCTGACGGCGGCTACGTCGTAGCGACCTGCCTCCGTCGTGGTGCGCCCATACCACTGCGCGATGTACTCCATCACGGACGAGTCCATGTGTGCGTCGATGCCTGCGAGCTCGCGCTTCCCGCGCGCTAGGTCGAGAGCCCGCTCGAACGCCACCTGTTCGTTGGCGTCGAGTCCGGGCGTGCCGTCGATGTCGTAGTCGTCTGGGTCGGGGAGCGGAAAACGCTCGGCGATCTGGTAGTACTCGTCGTCGTAGTTCTCGGTATCGGTCGATGCGCCAAAGTCGTGTCGAAGGCCGAGGCAGTGACCGAGCTCGTGGAGCTGCGTGTGGAAATAAAGCAGCTGGTTCAGCCCAATCTCGAGGCGGGCGCGCGACCAATCCCGATGCTGGTTCACGAAGAACAGCACGGAGTTGTCGACGAACTCGTTCGGCATCATCACGTTGTTGCGCGACGCCGTGGACTCGAGGTCGTCGAAGTGCCGCATCTGCTCGTGCATGGGCCGTCGGAACGGCGACACCTGGTCGAGCACCGAATCGTCGATGTCGGCTGGCCCATAGCCGTCCGGGATCGTGTCGATGCCGGCGAGCATCAGCGTCTCCATGGTTTGCATGACGCGATACTCGATGTCGGTCCCGACGAGATCGGCGCGACGGTCGACGAAGGTGTTTGCGCGCCCGTTGGGCCCTGAGAGCAGCTGCGCACGCTGTGCGAACGCGGCCATTCGATTGTCGACGGCCTGTCGATCGACGGCCAACGCGCTCCCGTGCTGAAGTCCGACGCTGAAGTCGGTTCGGGGGCGTGCGGGCAACTGAACGCGATCGAGGTTCTCGAGGTAGAGGCGTACGTCTTCCCCCGTGAGAAACTCCTCGTTCGTCAGGTCACCGTTGACCAGGTCGTACATCTGGAGCGCGGTCGTCCGGTAGGAGTCGAGCGCAGGGCCGCCGATGTTGGCGTCGCCAATCAAAATCTCTCCCGTGACCGGGTCGCCGCGTAGCGTCGCAATGCCGAGGAAGCCCGTACCGGGCTGGTCGACGTAGCTGAGGAACTTGAAGCGGGCATCTCCTCGTTCCTGGCACTCGAGCCCCTCCCTGGTGCCCCCGTTTTCGGCGATGGTCGCCTTGTTACAAGCGTTCACGCGAAGCTGAAGAACACACTCGCTGCCTACCTGCCGAGCATCGAACCAACCGTAGAAATCGTCATCCTCGAGGTCGGCTCGCTGGAGGTTGGGCTGGGCCCCGTTCGGGACGTCGATGTAGCAGTCGTAGGGGTTCGCTACCCCGCGCGCCTCGGCCGCTGCAGGCGACTCGAACGGGTCGTAGCGGCCCGGGCACGTCGGGTTGAGCACCGTCCCGTCGTCGGGGTCGCGCGTGCAGGCGCAGTACCGGTCGGGGTCGGTATCCTGGCAGGCGACGTCCGGATACGAAGCGTCGGGGCGTCCCTGCAGGCGGCGGACGGTCTGCATGAAGACCTCGTCCCATCGGGAAGCGACCTCGAAACTGGTTCCGACCAGATGCGCCGGCAACTCGGGGGTGGTGTAAAAGATGATCGGCCGGACTCGGCGATCGGCATGAGGCACCGGATCGCCGTCTTCGTCCCACCAGTCGTACCAAATGTTGTGCCGGTTGATGTTGTAGTTGAGAAAGTCAGTGGAGAAGAACGCGGGGTCGTCCGCGCCGTCGGACCTGTCGACCGTCGGTCGCTCGAGACGGAAGTAGCCTGCCCGCTCGAAACGCGAGTCGACCCAGTTGACCGGGACGTACTGGCGGTCGTCGCTGACACGGAGGAAGCTGTTCCGGACGTAGGTCGCAACGCTCGAACAGATCGGGGAATCCACGAAATTCGAGAGACAGAAGTTCACCTCGCCGAAGAAGGGATCGGGAACGTTGCCCGGAGCGAGGATCTCCTGCGTGACGAAGTCGAACGCATAGAGCTCCTCTTTCGGGTAGTCGTCCGCCCACGGGCGCTCGTCGTCGGTGCAAGCTTCGCTTTCATCGTCGAGGCCGTCGCACTCCATGAAGTGAAAGCGGGTTTGCCACGAGTCCGGGAACTCCGATTGCTCTTGGATGAAGAGATTCGCCGACTGGCGCTCGAAGTTGCCGACGATCTCGTTGAGCTCGGTGATCTGTCCGTAGTACCCGGGTAGAATGTTGTCCGCCCAGTTGACGCGCATGAACTCTCGCTCGAACCAAGGGCGATCGGTGTCGTTCTCCTCGATGATGTTGAGCTCTTCTCCAGTGGCATCGTTGTACGCACGACGAATATCGAAGTGCTTTTCGATCTCGAACGCGGCGACGGGCTGTCCGAGCATGGAACCGGGCTCCGGCGAACCGGGGTTCGCGCCTTCGACGAGCTCGTAGTCCCGAAAGGCGAAGAGGGTCTCCTCCTCGATCACCCATCGAATCCTCGGGATGGAGGCGAGGTCGGAGCCCTGAAAGTCGAGCGCCGCATCGCCTGGAAAACTGCCGAGCAAGCCCCCCTCGTAGTCGACGTCGATGACGGTTCGGCTGAAGTACCACGACGAGTTTTCGAAGAAGCTCTTTTGGACTGCGTTGGTGCCGACCCGGTCGACGGGTGCGCGTTCGTTGCCGCAGGACTGGCTCAAGAAAGCCAGCGCGACGACGAGCCACAGGCCCCTCGCGGATGAACTTCTCATCGTCGTTTGACGCACCTCTCCGTCTGTTCCTCTATGTCTCATTGTACGCAGGTTTCACGCATAGCGACACCTACACGCGCACACCTCGTGACCTGCATTGGCTTGTCGCCGGCGAACTCCTTAGGATCTGAGGGTGCGGATCCAGATCTTGAGGGGGGCCAAGCTGGAAGAGTCCGTGCTCGGGGCGTCGAGTCCTCGTGCACGCTCCATCGTTCGTGTGCTCGAAGAGGGACTGCGATCAACGGCGGTCGGCGTGCGCGCGGACGCCGGCGCGGTGTTCGTCGGCGAGCGCCCGGACGCGCTTCGGGCGATCGCCTCGTTCGGTCCAGAAGCCAAACATGTCCTAGACATCGGCGTGCCCGCCGACCCGAGAACGATCGCGCGCGCTTTCGAAAGAAAGTCTCCGTTCGTTCTGCTCGAGCCTTCTCGCGAACCCCACTTTCGGCCGACGTCTAAACGAAGAGCCGCTGCGGCAATGTTCTGCCCGCTCCGCGACGGAACGAAAACTCTTGGCCTGGTGCAGCTCGTCAAGA
Source organism: Myxococcota bacterium (assembly GCA_039177115.1). GTDB lineage: Bacteria > Myxococcota_A > Polyangia > Polyangiales > Houyiibacteriaceae > SG8-38. The sequence continues at coordinate 96,665 of JBCDFZ010000009.1, read as the reverse complement.
CATCCGGCACCTTTGACGCCCACGATCGCCGCGTCGCCTCGGCGCTCGCCGAGCAAACCACCACTGCCTTCGTCCAGACGATGTCGCTGAGACGCCAAGAACTCTTGGCGGCGCACGATCCGCTGACCGGCCTCCGGAACGTGCGGGAGCTCGACAGCGAGCTCGCCCGTGCCGTCGGCCAGGCACGCCGCGCCGATCGGAACATGGCCCTGATGTTCGTCGACGTCGATCACCTGAAGCGCGTCAACAGCAAGCTCGGCCACGCAGCGGGGAGTGAAGCGCTTCGTCGAACAGGCAAGGCGCTCGACGAGGCGGTAGCTGGCGTTGGCTCGGTGTTTCGCTTTGGCGGGGACGAGTTCGTCGTCGTGCAGCGAAGAGCGTCCGAAGAAAGCGCCCGCGCGCTCGCAGACCACCTCCGGAGTCACGTTGCCGCCAACACAGCCGGGCCCATGCGTCCGCACGGCGTGCTCCCGAAGATCACCGTCTCGGTGGGTGTCGCCACGCTCAATCGGCTTCGCCACCTCAATGGGCATCCTCCGGCAGAAATCCGTGCGCGCCTCATGACCACGGCCGACCGCGCGTTGTTTCGCGCGAAGTCGGCAGGCCGGAACAGGGTGGTCCTCGCAACGTCCCGCGACGACCGTCTCTGATCGCCGTTGGCCGCTAGGAGACGATCTTGTCCAGGTAGGCCTGTGTGGTGGACTCGACGCGCGCTTTGATCTCGGCGGGGTCGACCTCGACGAACTTCTCGTCCGGCGTGACTTTGAACAGCGGCTGACCCTTCGCCACGATGGTCCCGTCGGTGTCGACCAGCACTTTGTCGATGGTCCCAGCGAACGAAGCGTACACCTTGTTGAACATCTTCATGACCTCGACCACGTAAAGCGGGTCGCCGACCTCGAAGTGCTGCCCCTGTTCGACGAACTTGGGCATGCCGGGTGCCTCCTGCGCGTAGTACATGCCGCCACTCACCGCGACGACCTCGTCTGCCTTGTTGACCGGGGGCGGAACGAGAACCTTCTTCATCGCCGCCTGATGGTCGGCGTCGAGGAGACGCTCCGGAATGGTGATCGTCAGGTCGTCGTTGACGCGAAGGTCGTAGTAGCCAACCTCATGAGCGAGCCGTGGCAGCAAGCCGAGAAGCTCGGTCCCAAGCTGGAACCCGAGGTGAGCTTCCCGGATGCGCGCCCACTGGTCGCTCTCGAACTCCGCCGGCGGCTCGTCGACGCGAAGACGCGCGTCGAGCTCTGGCCAGCTGGTTTCACCGAGCTTCTCCTCGAGGGTCGCATAGAAAGCCTTTCCCTCCTCGAGGGCGAGCTGGTCTTGCCCCCAGATACGATGAGCGGCAGGTGCATCGACGGTCGACTCCATGTAGAGCAGCCGATAGGTGTCGGTCAGGACCATGAGCGGGTTTCGGAGCCAGCGTATGCTCTGGTCGTCCACCTCGAAGTCACCGCGATGTTCGGATAGCCAGGCAGAAAGGACGTGAGGCGCTCCGAGCAGCCTGCGGAGCGGCCTACGAATCAGCGTGGCTTTCAGCTGCGCAACCTCGTCGGTGGCCTTGGTTGCGGCAGGATCGCCAGCCGCCAGATCGAGGTACTGCTTCGAAAGGCGCGCGTACGCGTAGTCGATGTCGATCTGGTTGGCGGCCTGTAGAAGCTCCCCCATGAGCGTCAGGTACGGCACGACGAAGCGCGTGGTGGGCTTGGCGTCGACTCCGTGCGAGAGAAACCAGCTGACGAGGCCGTAGTGGAACTGAAGATTGGTCTGTAGATCGGGCCCGCGCAGCACGGTCTGACGAAGCACTTCTCGAAGCTGCTCGTACGACTCGCGACGGTCGCCCCCCGTCGTGACCAGGAGCGCGACGTTGCTGTCGTAGGCGCCCGCGAGCTTGTATCGCATGAAGAGCCCGGTGTCCGGGTTCTTGAAGCAGATGCCCTGGTCGTCTCGCACTTCACCTTCGATGGGGTCGGACCAGTAGATGATCTCGCCGCCCGCGTGCGGTGAAAGCGACTGGTCCGTCGCGTTGAGGCGTGCCTCGACGGCGGCGGCCTCACGGCCGATTCGCTCCGGCCGCGGGAGGCGAGCCTTGTGCTTGGCGAGCAGCGCCATCGCTTCGACGATGGACGTGACGTCGAAGTAGTCTTCGGCGTCGTTCGGGTTTCGGAAGCGAAGCGCGTAGCAAAGCTCCGACACGCGGTGCTCCACCTGGATGCGAGTGTTCACCTCCATGAAGTAGTGGCGGGGCCCGTCGACGATGCACTCGAAAGTGGAGGCGGAGTCGAGGCTGACCTCTTGGCCAAAACGCTCGGCCTCTTCCTCCATGCGGCGAAGGATTGCGAGGTCCTGGCCGATGGCCTCGGCGAACACGTCGTTCCCAGCTTCCCGCTCCCGCTCGACTGCGCTTGCGAGCGTCTCCTGCGTGATCGACACCTCGAGAAGCTTCTGCTCATGCATCTGAAGCGAGCAGTCGCGGCCCCCGAGGGAGATACACCAGTCGCCGTTGCCGAGGAGCTGGATTTCGTTGTGTCGCGTGGTCTCGATGTTGAGCTCGGCGAGAATATTCTTGTTGTCGCCGACGCCGAGCGCCTTCACCTCGCTCAGAATCTCACGAACCATGCCCGGCACGTCGCTCGCTTTGTTCGCGATTCGCTGGCCTTTACCTCCGCCGCCGCCGATGGCCTTGAGGCGCACCCGCTTGCCCGGGTTCGCCTCCATGATGGCGCCGACCTCGATTTCGAGCTGCGCGGCGAGTTCCTCGATGGAGTAGAGATCGATGCCGGCCTCGTAGGACGCCGCGAGCACGGCGTCTGCCAAGTCGGCAACCGTGGCGTCGCCGTCTGAGAGCGCGGGGACGTCCAGCGAGTTTTTCTTGGCGAGCTTGGAAAGTGCGGCTTTGTCGGGATGATTCGAGAGCAGCAGGCGGGCGGTGGCGTTGTTCACGCCGGGAGTCACGCTGACGTCGACGCGCTCTGCGGTGCGCTTGGCCTCGTCTTTGAAGCCTGCCGCCTGCACCGTGTGCGAACCGGGCCCCATGAACTGGAGCCCCGACTCTTCGATCGAGCGGACGAACTCTTCGTCCTCCGCCATGAAGCCGTAGCCGGCGAAGATGTAGTCGTACCCGTTGTCTCTCGCGATCTGGACGATCTCGCGAATTCGCTCGGTGCGTTCTTCCTTGGTGGCGCCCGTGTAATCGCTGATGGCGTGGACTCGTGCGGGATCGAGCCGTCGAAGCTCCGGGGCAAGTGCGCGCGGGTAGACGATGGAGTCCTTTTCGGACAGCAGAATGCCGACCTTGCCGATGCCCATTTCGGCAAACGTATCGAGCGCCTCCTGACGGACAGGTCCTCGACACACGACGAGCACGGTGACGTCTTCACAGGAGAACGACCGGACCCAGTCTGATTCGGACTCGCCGAGACGGCGCTCGCGATGGATCAGAGGATTGTTGAGGTAGAAGTCTGAGGAGCTCATCAGTGAAACTCTCGCTGAACGGCCTGGAGGGGCTCAGGGGTGTAGTGCGACAAGAAGAAGTTGAGGTTCTTCGCGAGAGCCGAGCGCACGTCGGTCGGCATGACGATCTCGGAGATCGACCCGAGGCTGAGCGCCTCTTTCGGGTTCATGAGCTCGGTTTCGTAGCGCGCGCTGAAGGCGGCTTCTTGCTCCTTGAGCCAGGCGGCTGCGTCCCTCTCGGCGGTTTCCTTGTCGGTGCCCGCCGCGATCGCCTCCTGCACGCGCGCCTTCGCGCTCGCGCGCGTGGCGCGAATCTCCTTCTTGTAGACGAACTCCTTACCCGCGGGGCCCATGACCGCGACCCGCGTGGTCGGGAGCGCCATGACGTGGTCGGCGCCAACCTTGTAGCAGTTGAACGCCGCGTACGCGCCGCCGAAGGCGTTTCGAATGATGAGGAGCAGGCGGGGGGTGCGAAGGTCGATGATCGAATCGAGCATCGCGCGACCGGCCTGAACGATGCCGCGGCTCTCTTGGTCTCGCCCGGGCAAGAAGCCGGTGGTGTCTTCCATGAAGATCACCGGGATGTTGTAGAGGTTGCAAAACCGGGTGAAGCGCGAGTTCTTGAGCGCGGCGTCGACGTCGATCTGGCCAGACGACACCGCGCTGTTGTTGCAGACGAAGCCCACCACGTGGCCTCCCAGCCGACCAAACGCCGTGATGGTGTTCCTCGCCCGCTGCGGCTGCATCTCGAAGTAGTCGCCGTGGTCGCAGATCTGCTGGAGAATGATGCTCACGTCGATCGGCGTGTTGAAGCCCGTGGGCGAGTTGAACGCCTTGCGAAGGAGCGTGTCGATCTCGCCTGTGGGACGATCGATCGGGTCGGAGGTTTCCTGGTAGGGCGCAAACTCGTGGTTGTTGCCAGGAAGGTAGCTGAGGAGCCGCTGCGCGGTGCGGAGCGCACCGACCTCGTCCTTGACGGTCAGGTCGGCCACCCCGCTCTGGCCATGGACACCCGGGCCGCCGAGTTCGTCGGCGGTCACGTCTTCGCCAAGCACCGATTTGACCACGCCCGGGCCGGTGAGGCCGAAGAACGTGTCTTCGGGCTGAATCATGAAGCTGCCTTGTCGAGGTAGGTAGGAGCCGCCGCCCGCGTTGTAGCCGAACATGCACATGATGCTCGGGACGACACCGCTGATCCGACGAAGCGCGGTGAAGGCCTCGGCGTAGCCGTCGAGCCCGCCGATGCCCGCCGGAACGAATGCCCCAGCGCTGTCGTTCATCCCGACGAGGGGCAGGCCTTGCTCACCGGCGAGACGAATCAGGTTGGCTAGCTTGGTGCCGTTCGTCGCATCCATCGAACCGGCGCGCACCGTGAAGTCGTGGCCATAGAGCGCGACGCTCCGGCCTTGGATCTGGACGACCGCGGTGACGATCGATGCGCCGTCGAGGTTCGGCCCCCAGTTCTGATAGAGGACAGTCGGGTCCGTGCCGGGGTCGCGCAGTACGTCGATGCGCTCCCAGACCGTCATGCGATCCTTCGCATGCTGTCGACCGATCTGTACCGGCCCGGCCGCCTTCTTCGGACGTGCACGTAGCGCCTCGCCCTCCGCGACGGCCCGCTCGTACGGCCCGGGCTCTGTCTCGGCCGCGGGGCCGGCGTCCTTCTCCGCACCGAACGGGTTGCGGAGGGTCGGCGTCATGATGTCTTTCTCAGCCATAACCACACTTCCCTACACGGGGTTACGCAACACGGTTCGCCCGCAAAGCGCCTGGCCTTTTACGGTTTTTACGACGGCAACGCCAGTGAACACGGGGCGAAGTCGCGCGCACGGATGGCGCGAGGCCTGAAATCCGCGAAAATACGGGGCTTCATGCTGAGCGGGGACGAGTGCAAGCAAGCAGTCGCGGTCGCCGAGCGCGTCGCCCAAGAGGCGGGCTCGCTGGTGATGCCCGGATGGCGGGCGGGAGCAGGGGTCGAGCGCAAAGGGCGCTTCGATCTGCTCACCGAGTACGACCTCGCAAGTGAGAAGCAGATTCGCGAAGCGCTCCACGAGGCCTTCCCTGACCACCGCGTGGTGGGCGAGGAACACGCGGAGAGCGGGGAAGGAGACCTCGTCTGGTACGTCGACCCGATCGACGGGACCACGAACTTCGCGCACGGGCACCCGTTCTTCTCGGTCTCGATTGCGCTGTACGACGGCGCAACCGGGCTGGCGGGCGTCGTGCACGCCCCCGCTCTCGGCGCGACTTGGTCTGCTGCACGCGGCGGCGGTGCATTTCGAAACGGCGAACCCTGTCGCGTTTCCGCCCGTGACTCCCTCGAAGAAGCCCTTTGCGCCACGGGCTTTCCTTACGACCGTGCAACCAACCCGGACAACAACCGGGCGGAGCTGTTCGCCTTCCTCGCCCGGGTACGGGGAGTCCGGCGCTGCGGGTCGGCTGCAATCGATCTCTGCTTCGTGGCCGAAGGCACCTACGATCTCTACTGGGAGCAGCACCTCAATGCGTGGGACATGTGCGCGGGCGCGCTGATCGTCGCCGAAGCCGGCGGTCAGATTTCCACCTACGACGGCGGCGCCGTCGACCCGCGTTCGGGGAAGCTGGTCGCGTCGAACGGCCGCGTGCACGATGCCGCGGTCCGCACGATTCGTGAGGCGCGTCACAAACTCACTGACGCCAACCCGTGAAACCGCTGCTTCGGGCCGCTAAAATGCGGAAGTGGGAGGGATGCGCGAACCCGAGTTCTCTTGGGGTGAGGACGACCAGCCGTCGGCAGAGACCGTCGCGGCACGCACCGACCTGACCCGAGAAGAGGTGCGCGGCATGCTGAACGCCGTCACTTCCGAGCACATCGGAACCATGACGATCTGTGCGGGACTCGCGTACCTTGGCGTCGCTTTCGGCCAGTGGTCGGCGAACATGGATACCGCGGCGCTCACGCTGGTGTCCGTCTACGGGCTGACCGGCATCGCACTGCTGGCGTTCGCCTGGCGAACCAAGCACCAGCCGCTGCCCGTCGAGTGGTCGATCCACGCCGCGGGGGTCATCTTCATGACGGCAAACCTGTCGGTGATCCTGGCGTATGCGCTGAGTCGGGATCCTTCGACGTTCTTTCTCTTCGTGCTCCTCCAGTTTGCGGCCGGAGCCCTCTTGCATAGTCGAGGATGGCTGATCGCCAGCATGGTGCTGGGAGACTTCGGTTGGGCGATCGCTTCGCTCTTCGTCGAAGACGTCAACTGGGTGAAGAGCATCGGCTACCTGGCTGGTTTCTCCGTGGTCACTCTCGGGATGCACGTGGTTCGACGACGGACTCTCGTCGAGTTGCACGAGCTTCGTGCGGCCGCTGAGAAGGCGTCGCGCGCCAAGACCGAGTTCCTTGCGACCGCGAGCCACGAGGTTCGCAACACAATGACGGGCATCGTCGGCCTCGGGTCGCTTCTCTTGGAGAGTGACCTCGACGACAAGCAGTTGAAGATGGCGCGAGCCATCCGAGACTCGACGGACGCGCTCGTTGGCGTCGTCGATGAGATCCTCGACTTCTCGAAGCTTCAGCAGGGGCAGCTAGAACTGGAGGAAATCCCCTTCGACCTCGGTGCCGTGACCGACGGGGTGGCCGAGCTGATGGAGCCGCGGGCCGAAGAAAAGGGGCTCGCGCTCGAGGTTCAGCTGAGCGGTCTTTCGAAGACCCGGTACGTGGGGGATGGGAACCGGCTGCGGCAGGTACTGCTCAATCTCGTCGGGAACGCGATCAAGTTTACCGAAACCGGTTCCGTGACGATTCGTGCCGAAGCGGTCAGCAACGGTGAGCCGGTGCGTGTGAGGATGTCTGTTCGCGACACGGGCATCGGCATCCCGGAAGACGCGATCGAGAAGATATTCTCGCGCTACCAGCAGCTGGACCAGAGCACGAGCCGTCGGTTTGGTGGGACCGGTCTGGGGCTGGCGATCTCGAAGCAGCTGGTCGAACTCATGGGAGGCGATGTCGGAGTCGAGTCCACCGTCGGCGAGGGCACGACGTTTTGGCTCGAGGTCGACCTCGAGCCCGGACCGGAAGACACACTTCGCGTGCCCGGTGGAGATGGCGCGAGTGACATGCTGATTCGCCACGGGCTTCGAGTGCTGCTTGCTGAAGACAACCCGACCAGCACCATGGTTACCGAAGCGCTGCTCAAGAAGTTGAAGTGCGAAGTGGAAGTCGCGGTCGACGGTCGCGACGCGCTCGAGATGGCGCGCATCAAGCGCTACGACATAATCTTCATGGATTGCTCGATGCCGATGATGGACGGGTTTCAGGCCACCCTGCGAATCCGAGAGCGCTCTCAGAACCAGGACGTCCCGATCATCGCGCTCACCGCGAGCACGACGGCGGAAGATCGCCAACGGTGCCTGAAGGCAGGGATGAACGACACGATCGGTAAACCCGTTCGCGCGACGGTGCTCCAGCGGATCTTTGGTCGCTGGGTGTCTCTCGAGGCGCTCGATAATCCCGTCAGCCTGCGCGCCGCGTCGGCGACCCCGTCGTCTGCTCTCGACATGCGGATGGTTCGGCAGCTCGTGTCGCTCGATGAAGACGACGACGGTTTCATTCAGGACGTGATGGTCGCGTACATCGGCCAGCTACGAGATTCAGTCGCCGAGCTTGGAAGCGCGCTCGATGCCGCCGACATGGACCGTGTCCGTACCACCGCGCATTCGATCAAGGGTGCGAGTAAGCAGATCGGCGCTTCCCGCGTGGGCGAGCTTCTCGGCGCGATCGAGCGAGAAGACCACGTAGATCCAGCTCGCGACCTCGTCAGCCAGGTTGCCGCAGAGGTCCCGCGAGTGGAGGAAGCGGTGCACGCGCTTCTTCGACGCCACGGCTAGCCCGACCCAAACCCCTGTTTTTAGATGTCGAGGTTGGTCACGTTGAGCGCGTTGCTCTCGATGAACGCACGGCGAGGTTCGACCTGGTCGCCCATGAGCACACTGAAGAGCTCTTCCGCCTCGACCGCGTCTTCGATGCGCACCTGAAGGAGCGTACGGGTTTCCGGATCCATGGTGGTTTCCCAGAGCTCGTCCGGGTTCATCTCGCCAAGGCCCTTGTAGCGCTGGATGCCGAGGCCCTTCCGGGCCCGCGCGTCGATCGTAGACCAGAGCGCGTCGATGTCGGTCACCTCAACCGGTTCGCCCGACGGGTTTCCATCTTTGTCGAGGACCGTGATCACGAACGGAGGCTCACCGAGGCCGCGAATGCCCTCTTGGATCTGCCGCAGCTCAGCGATGTTGCCCGCCGAGAGCAGGTCGAAGTCGAGTGTGGTCAGACGGCTCGACACGTCGCCGGCGGTCTCGACGAGCACACGAAAGCGATCGTGCTCCTCGTCGCTTTCGATCGTGGCGGTGAAGCCTCCCGGACGTTTGGCTTCGACGTACGCCCGAATCGCGTCGATCGCGCCCTCGACTTTGGCTTTGTCAACCAAGTCTTCCACCTCGAGGTCGGTGGCGGTGACCAGCGCCTCGATGACCAGCGGGTCGACGCGATGGCCGATGTTCTCGAGCAGGAGACGGAAGCGGGCCACGTCTTCGACCAGTCGCTTGAGGGGTTCACCCGACAAGCGCGTGGAGCCTTCGGCCATACCGAGCTGAACACCGTCGGTTCCGAGCTCGATGAGATGGCGGTTGAGAGCGCCGTCGTCTTGGAGGTAGCGCACCTTCTTGCCCTTGCGGACTTTGTATAGCGGTGGCTGCGCGATGTAGAGGTAGCCCTTTTCGATGAGCTGCGGCATCTGCCGATAGAAGAACGTGAGCAGCAGCGTGCGGATGTGCGATCCGTCGACGTCGGCGTCCGTCATGATGATGACGTGATGGTAGCGGAGCTTGTCGATGTCGAAGTTCTCTCCGCCTTCGACGCCGCACCCGAGCGCGGTGATCAGCGTGCCGATCTCGGCACTCGAAAGCATCTTTTCGAAGCGGGCGCGCTCGACGTTGAGGATTTTTCCGCGGAGCGGGAGGATGGCCTGGAAGCGTCGGTCGCGCCCCTGCTTGGCGCTGCCCCCGGCCGAGTCGCCCTCGACGATGTAGAGCTCGCTCTCCGACGGGTCTTTGCTCTGGCAGTCGGCGAGCTTGCCCGGCAGCGTGCTGGCGTCGAGCACGCCCTTGCGCTGCACCATTTCGCGCGCACGCCGAGCCGCCTCTCGCGCCCGCGCGGCAAGCACGGTTTTCTCGACGATGCGTTTGGCAGCTTTGGGGTTCTCTTCGAGGTACTGCCGGAGCTTCTCGTTGACCACGCTTTCGACGATGCCCTTGACCTCGCTCGACACGAGCTTGTCTTTGGTTTGCGAGGAAAACGCCGGGTCCGGGTGCTTCACCGAAATGATGGCGGTGAGGCCCTCGCGAACGTCATCGCCGCCGAGCGGGTTTTTGAGGTCTTTCAGAAGCTTCTCGCGGGACCCGTACTGGTTGATCACGCGGGTGAGCGCGGTGCGAAGCCCCGTGAGGTGCGTCCCGCCGTCGCGATTGTACACGTTGTTGGTGTACGGGAAGATCGACTCGTTGTAGGAGTCGCTCCACTGCATGGCGATCTCGACGTCGACCCCCTCTTTGACCGCGTTCAGGTAGATCACGCTGTCGTGTAGCGGCGTCTTCTTTTGGTTGAGCGCCTCGACGAACTCGCGAATGCCCCCCTCGAAACGATGGGTGATGCTCTTTCCGTCGCCGCGTTCGTCTTCGAGCGTGACCTCGAGCCCTGCGTTCAAGAACGAGATCTCTCGGAGGCGGTTGTTCAGCACTTCGAAACTGAAGTCGGTCATGCTGAAGATTTCGGCATCGGGTTTGAAGGTGACCTTGGTGCCGGTCTTCTTGCTGCTGCCGATGGCCTTCAAAGGCGCCTTCGGTACACCGCGCTCATACTCTTGGAACCAGAGCTTGCCCTCGCGCCGGATCTCCATTTTGAGCCACTCGCTCACGGCGTTGACGGCACTGACGCCCACTCCATGAAGGCCGGCCGATACGGAGTAGCTGTCGCTGTTGAACTTTCCGCCGGCGTGAAGCTGCGTCATGACGACTTCGGCCGCGCTCACACCCTTTTCATGCATGCCGACGGGGATGCCTCGCCCGTCGTCGATCACGGTGATCGAACCCTCGGAGTGCACGACCACCTGCACGTGGTCGCAGAAGCCTGCGAGGTGCTCGTCGACGGCGTTGTCGACCGCTTCCCAAACGAGGTGATGAAGGCCGGTTCCGTCGTGCGGATCGCCGATGTACATCCCGGGACGCTTCCGAACGGCCTCCAATCCCTCGAGGACTTGGATGGCGCTCTGGTCGTATCCTGGCGCGGCGCCGGCGGCCTCCGCGTTCGGTGTTTCGCCCATAGCGGTTTCTAGCCTCAAGGGGGGTGTAATGCAAGGACTGATCTAGCCTCTAACCCCTTGATCTAAATCATGAATTTCTGGGCCGCTCGGGGTCATTCCCCAAGCACTCGCCGACGCGTCAGCCGAACGGACAGAAGCGTGCACGGAAGCAGAAAAAGGACGGTCGATCCGAGGAGTCCGGCGAGGTGCGGGCCGGGGTCTCCGAGCACCAAAAGCCCGCGTGCGGTCTCGGCTAGCTGGTAGACCGGGTTGAGCTGCCAGATGCCGCGCAGGATCGGGTTTTGCGGATCGATCGGAAAGAACGTGTTGCTGACGAGGCTGAGCGGCCACCCGATCAGGAATACCGGATAGTTCATGTGATCGATGGCTGGCACGATCGCCGTGAAGATCAGCGCAAACGAAGCGAACGCGAGCCCCGCAACGAAGCCGAGGATCGGCATGAAGACCAAGGCACCTACACGGACGTCGACGACTCCGATCCAGTCGAACACGGCGATCACTACGCAGACGATCGTGATGTTGGCCATCCCGCGAACCGATGCCCAAAGAATCTCTCCCCACACCACGCTCGGAAGCTCGACCTGGGTAGCCAGGAGCCCGTCCCAGGTTTTCTGGTAGAACATGCGCACGTAGGCCGCGTACAGGGCCTCGTAATACGGAGTGCCGAAGCCCGCGTACGCGATCAAGCCTGCGGCGACGTACGTGGCGTAATTGATCGACACGCCGTGGTAGTCGAGGTTCTCGACGTAGCCCTGAAAGCCGATCCCGAACGCAACGAAAAAGATCACCGGCTCCATCGCAGGCGGAATCACCGCCGTCTTCCAGTTGCGGAGGAACACCAGGAGGTTTCTTCGAAACACGGCCCACGACTGCCAGTGAACGGCCGCGGTCAAGCTCTCGACCGCGCTCATTGCGCTCTGCCGTTTCGGCGCGATAGCGCAATGAAAAGGTCGTCGAGGTTTGGCGGGCGCACCTGCCAGCTCGCCCCCTCAAACTCGGTAGAAAGCGCCGCGAGGTCGTCCTTGCCGACCGGAATGCGAAGCTCGCCAAGTACACTGGCAACCTGCTCTGCGCCGCGGTCTTGGAGCCAACGCTCGATGCCGTCACGCAGCGGTTCGTCGCGCGGGATCACCACCACGTGGTCGCCGAGGAGGTTTCCGATCACCTCGTTCGGCACGCCGTGGGCCACGTCCCGACCTTCGTGCATGACGAGTAGGCGGTCGCTTAGTCGCTCCGCCTCGTCCATGTAGTGCGTGGTCAAGATGATCGCGAGACCCTCGGCGCGCATCCCGTCGATGAGCTCCCAAGCATCGAGTCGGGCGCTCGGGTCGAGTCCCGTCGTGGGTTCGTCGAGAAACAGGACCTCAGGCCGGTGCACGACCGATCGTGCGATCAGGAGACGGCGAACGTAGCCACCCGACAACACGTGAGGTGACGCGTCGGCGTACGGCGTCAGGCCGAACCGATCGAGGAGCTCCGCCACCCGCTTGCCTGGGCTGTCGATGCGCGGACGAAAGTAACTCGCGTAGATGTGAAGGTTCTGAGCAACCGTGAAATCGTAATCGAGCGAGTCGTCCTGCGTGCACACGCCGACCATCCGCTTCAACGCCGAGCGGTTCTCGAAGAAGTCGCGACCGCCGTATCGAATGCTGCCTTCGTCCGGGGGAACGAACCCGTAGAGCATCCGGAGAGTGGTTGTCTTGCCCGCGCCGTTCGGGCCCAGGAGGCCAAGCACGGCGCCGCGCTGGCACTCGAGGTTCAAATGGTCGACGACGGCACGACCGCCGTAGCGCTTGGTGAGGCCCTTCGCCTCGAGAATGGGTGACGACACCAACGGAAACCCCTCGGAAGGTGACGAACCATGAAGGAGCGGCCTACAATGGCAATGCGAGCAATGGCGGCAAGCGGTTCCACGAGAGCGAGCGATGCGCGACGCGGCGTCGGCCGGGTCCTCGACAGCCGGTGGATGATGGCCGTGTCGGTCTTGGCCGTTCTGGTCGCGATCGCGTGGGCGCTCCTCGAACGAGATCCCACGAAGGCCGCGGAGCGCGCACCGGCGGAGGAGGCGACGGCCAAGGTGGAACTGCTCGGAGTTCCCCCCGGTGCAACCGTCACCCTGGACGGAACCGAGATCGAGAACCGCCTGTTCGGCGTTACTCCCGGCGTCCGTCACGCGCTCGAGGTGCACGATCCGAGCGGCCGATCGTGGCGCCAGGTGTTCCTAGCGAACGGCTCCCTCTCGCTGGTGGTCGAGCTCGACGAGAGGTTCGTCGAAGTGCCGGTCGACGCAGCTAATCCGTGATGACGGAGCCCTCGATCGTATACCCGCGAAGGCGCGCTGAAACGGACGCCTCGCGGTCGGAGACGTCGGAGTGCATGGCCGAGTCGACCGCCACGGGTCCGACGAAGGGGCAGTAGATCGTCCGAACCTCGAGCCCGAGTCGACCGCCCGTCTCACGAACCTCGAGACACCCCTGAAAGCTCCCTGCAGCCGTCTGAATCGAAGCTATGGTGGACGTGATCTCCGCCGTGCGTCCCCCGCGCGCTGGCCAGGTCGCGCCCTGCTCGAGCGGGGACTTGAAGAGCCAGGCTTGTTCGCCCGGGACGTAAACCCCTTCGTCGCGAACCTCGTACCGGACCTTCGCGCCCCCGGTGCTGACCGTGACGATTGGACCGTGCACGGAGTCGACTTTCTTCACTGCAAGTGTGGTCGTCTCATCGCCCGTGTGAACGTCGTACGACCACGCGTTCCCTTCTTGAAACGGATAGAGGTCCACCGGCCGAATGACGAGCGCAGGATCGGGCGTGGGCGCTTTGTGTGCGCCGCACCCGAGCAGCGCGAGCATCACGAGCAACGGAAGCAGTCGCGACAAACACTTCATCAGGTGAGCCTAGCAGCTCCCATGTAGGGGGTCGGCGCATATTCGCGAACGCCTCATGGACTGATACCCTGGTCGAGTGACTCCCAAGGCAACGATTCTGGTGTTGGATGACGACCCGTCTGTGCGGCAGCTCGTCGAAGTCATGCTGCGAAAGGACGGCTACGCGGTCGTGGCCGCGGCCGACGTGCAGTCTGCGCTCGCGCAGTGCGAGGTTCAGCTCCCAGACCTGATGGTCGTCGACCTGATGCTACCGATCGACGACGGTGAGAAGTTCCTCCGCGAGTTTCGCCTGCGTTGGCGAGACGCAGACACCCCGGTGATTCTGCTGAGCGCGAGCACGGCGCGGAGCGAGATCGCACGCAGTCTCGGGGTGAAGGGAACGCTCGGAAAGCCGTTTTTCCGCGAGGATCTGCTCGAACTCGTGGCGTCGCACCTCCCTGCGCAGACGCCGGCCGCAACCGGCTGAAACTCGCGTCGTCCTCCGTCGGGCGCCGTGGTATGTGCCGCCGGATGGATCAGGTATTCGCAGACGGGCTGTTCACCGACGAAGTCGTGTTGATCACGGGCGGCGGCACCGGAATCGGGTTCGCCGCGGCAACGGAGATGGGTCGCCTCGGCGCCAAGGTGGCGATCTGCGGACGACGCCCCGGGCCGCTTCAGGAGGCGGTCGAACGGCTCGAAGCCGACGGCATCGAAGCCATGGGGCTCCCTTGCGACATCCGTGAGCCGGAGGTCATCTCGAGCTTCGTCGACGCCGTGGTCGATCGTTTCGGCCGGATCGACGTGCTGGTGAACAACGCCGGAGGACAGTTTCCGACGACGGCCGAATCGCTCTCGCCCAAGGGCTTCAACGCGGTCGTCCGGAACAACCTGGTGGGCACGTGGGCCATGACGCACGCGGTAGCCAACAAGGCGATGATTCCACAGAAGCGCGGTCGGATCGTGAACATCATCGCCATGGTCATCCGCGGGTTTCCAGGGATGGTGCACACCGGAGCTGCCCGCGCAGGAGTCGACAACATGACCAAGACCCTCGCAGTCGAATGGGCCATGCACGGCATTCGGACCAACGCGATCGCGCCCGGCGTCATCGTCACGAGCGGCACCAAGCAGTATCCCCCGGAGCTTCTCGACAGCGCTGAGCGCGCCAACCCGCTTCATCGACTCGGCACAGCGGAGGAGGTCTCGCACCTCATCACATACCTATGCTCGCGGTACGCCGACTTCGTCACGGGTCAGACGTTCTACATCGACGGAGGCGCCAGCGTCTGGGGCGACCAGTGGGAGATCCCCGCCAACGTTCCGAAGTACCCGCCCTACCCCGTGCCCGAGCGCCACTAGGCTTTCGTCTAAGGCTCGCTGGGCTTGTTCCGTTGCATCAAACTGATGAAGTACGCGAGCAGAACACCGACGTAGTAGAGCAGCACGAGCGGAATGAGCATCATCACCATGGTGTAGACGTCCTGGGGCGTCAGAAGCATGGAAATGAAGGCGGCCACGACCACCCACCAGCGCGAAAAGCGCAGCAGCTGCTGCCAGGTGACGATGCCTGCTCCGGCGAGGAAGGTCACGACCACCGGCACCTCGAACACGACTCCGAAGGCGAGCAGCATCCGCCGGAAAAACGGCATGTAGTCCTTTACGAACAGCGTTGCGACCAGAGTCTCATCGCCGAACCCGAGAAGCACTTTGAAGGCCTCGGGAAACACCAGCACGTACCCGAAGATCGCGCCGCCGACGAAGAACACGGTGGACGCGACGATGAACGGGATCGCGAGCAGCTTCTCTCGTTTGTAGAGCCCCGGCGAAATGAACATCCAGATCTGCCAAAAGATCACAGGAGACGCCAAGAGCAGGCCCGCGATGAGCGAGTTCTTCATGTACATGACGAACGCGTCGGCCGGCCCCGCGAATCGAAGTACCGCCTCGCCCGGAAGGTCGAGCTGCTTCCACGCGGGCTGAAGAGGAGCCACGAGGAAGTCCTTGATCTCTTTTTTGAATAGCCACGCGATCGCCACGGCAGGGACGAGGGCCAGGATGCTCCTGAGCAGCCTCGAACGAAGCTCGCCGAGGTGCTCGAAGAACGTCATCTCTTGATCGTGCTCGGGCGCGTCGGAGACGGTCGCAGGCGCAGATTCGTTCATCGGGGATCCGTCCCGGTGGGTGCGTCGGGTTCGGCGGTCTCGTCCGCGTCATGCGACGAAGGAGCGTCGGACGTGCCGCGAAGCGCCTGGGCGGCGTCACTTGGCGGAGGCACCGGAGGGGACGGCATGGGTGGAGGGACCGTCGTCTTTGGCGGTGCGTCTGCCTCTGCGGCGGTGTCGACGTCGTCTTCCTCGATGATGTCGACGTCGACTTCTTCGGTCACGTCGACTTCGGGCGCCTCAACCGGGACTGGGCGCTCCTTGGGTTCGCGCACCGGAGGGGACCGGAACGGGTCACCCTCCCGCATGAGCTCGTCGAGGCCAATCGCCTCTTTGAACTCGCGAGACGCGTTCCGTACCTGACGAACGCCCTTGCCGACCGTGCGCATGAACGTCGGCAATTTCTCCGGGCCCACCGCCAGGAGGACAATCACCAGAAAGAACATCAGTTCCGTCGGGCCTATCCCAAACATCTGGTCCTAGGATGAAGCGTACCGCCCCACTTGGGCAACCAAACCCCTTGTGGCACTAGATCAGGCCTCGATACGCAACTGTCGCAATCGCTCTACCGCGGTATTCACGGAGCGAACGCGCCGCTCGTAGTCGCGGGTGAGCTCTTGGATGCGCGCCGCGGCGGCCAGGGTCTGCTCGGAGCTCTCCGAATGGTTCTGATGCGACTCCTGGAGCTGCTGCACCATGTCGGAGATATGCTCGATGGCGCCGGTCATCTGTCGCCCGCCTTCGGCCTGCTCCTGACTGCTTCGTTCCATCTGCTGCGTGATGAGGCGCATGTTGTCTGCACTCTTCATGATCAGCTCGGAACCGCGGGCCTGCTCTGCCGTAGCGGCCGCAATCTGCTGGACGGTTTCGGCGATGCGCCCGATAGCCTCGGTGACCTGACGCGAACCCTGCGCCTGCTCGACGGTAGCGCGCGCGATGCCGCGCACCATCACGGTAGACTGCTTGGACGATTCGAGAATCTTCTTGAGTGCACGCTCGGCTTCGGCGCTCACGGTGACGCCTCGGTCCACGGTTCCTGCCCCGCGCTCTACGGCCTCGATCGCATTCTTGGTCTCTTCCTGAATGGCTTTGATCAGCTCGGCGATCTCTTTGGTGGATGCGCCCGCGCGCTCGGCCAAGTCTTTGATCTCGTCGGCAACGACCGCGAAGCCCTTGCCGTGCTCGCCAGCCTGCGCCGCAATGATGGCCGCGTTCAGGGCGAGCAGGTTGGTCTGCTCCGCAACGTCGTCGATGACGTTGAGAATGTCGCCGATGGCTTCGATTCGGTCGCCGAGATTGGAGATCTTGTTGACTGCCTGAAGTGACGTCGACTTGATGTGGTTGATCTCCTCGATGATTTTCAGGATCGAGTCTGCGCCGGTTTCTGCGTCGGTAGCGACCTCTTCAGAGAGCCTCGCCGTCTCGTTGGCGTTCGACTGAACCTGATCGATGGAAACGTCCATCTCGTTCATGGAAGACGACGTTTCTTCAGCCGTGAGCGCCAGCGCGTCGACGTTGCGAGCAACTTCCTTGATGCTGTAGGTCATCTCCTCAATCGACGAGGCCGTTTCACGCACGCTGGAACCGAGGTTCGACATGTTCTCGGCGACGGCGTTGTTTGTGGCCGTCATTTGAAGGATGCTCGACGAGCTTTCTTCAGTGCTCGACGACAGCGCTTCCACCCGGTCGCTGATCGCTTGAAGCGAGATCGCCATCGACTTCAGAGAGCGCGCGGTTTCTTCGACCGCGAGCATCTGTTCGCCGAGGCCGGCAGTCAGCTCGCGAACGTTCTCTCCAATGGTGGACTCGACCTCGGCGACTTCCACATGGATCTGCTTGAGTCGCAGGTCGACTTCTTCCGCGTCGATGGACGGCGGAAAACCCGCTACGATCAGCAGCATTCCGAGAAGTCCGAGCGCCGCAGCGATGATGCCTGCGAACTGAACCTCCATCGAGCCCGCGCCCAGGGGTCCGATGGCGAACGCGAGTGCAAAGCACACGATGCCCGGTAAGAGATAACGGCTCTTCGTGATTGCGCGTAGCATGTCCCCCACTACCGCTCGTCAGAGTATCTGGCTGCGGGAGCGGCATGCAAATTCCGCTGATGACAGCGGATCTTCCGTTCAGAGGGGGTTGGTCAGTAGCTGCATCGAGATCTGAAGGGCCATCGAGTAGTCGCCTTCCATCTTGAGCTTCCCGCCGAGGAACAGTTCTTGAACCGTGAGGTCGCCGCGTCGCGTCGCCTCGAGGTCCGCAAACTCGACTTCGGTGGTAAACCCGGGGTTCTCGGGAACTTCCTCGACGTTGAACGCCACGCGAAACTCGACGTCTCCCAAATCAGGGACCCCCTTCACCGTCGCCGCTAGGGTCATGGGCCGACCCGCAAGGGCGTCTTCGAAGCGCTTCGAAGCCGTTTGCGCAGCTCCGACCGCCAGCTCCTCGTCGTCGAGATCGCCTGCTTCGAGCGCCTGGCCCAAGAGGATGCGGACGGCGTCGCCGGGCACCTGCGCAGCCACTCGGAGAGGGACACCCGAGGCGGGCTCGCTACCAGCGCTCAGCGTGCCGGCGTCAGCCGATAAGACGATCGGCGAATCGCCCTCGATCTCGATCCGAACGGCGCCGATCACGCCCTCGACGTCTGCCAGGATGCGCTGTGCCTGGTCGCTTCCGCCACCGGCTCGGCTGCGGAGTACTGCGACTCCGCGGTTGAACAGTTTGGGGAACTCTTCCCGAAGGAACTCGACGGCGTCTACGGTCATGGGCGGGTGAATGTAGCCGACAAAGAAGGTCGCACCAAGCTGGCGAAAAGAAGAAGAATCAGACACCATCCGACCGATGGCGGAGGAAGAGCACCGACCCACCGTACTGTTGGTGGGCCAGGGCGAACCGATGCAGGCACCACTCGGGGAAGCGCTCAGGCGCCACGGCGTTTCGGTGGCCGCATCGGCCACCGAGGAATTGGAGAACGCCGTCCGTGTTTATGCACCTGATCTCGTGGTGCTCATCGGCGACGCTTCGGTGCGGGGCGGCGCCAACGTGATCTCCCGAATGGCGGCGAATCGGGCGACGGACGTACTGCCGATCGCGGTCGTCTCGAACGAGGCCGTCCTGAAGCACGAGGGGCCGGACTTTCGGAGCGGCGCGGTCGCCATCGTGCCGCGCGGCGCGGGCGCCGACACGATCGCTCGCCGCCTGGCCGAGCTGTCGCGCGAAGTCCCAAACCGCCCGGGTCTCGCGCGTGGTGAGCTCACGGAAGAGAACCTGAAAGACGTGGTGTCGCTCGTGTCGAGCGACCATAAGACGGGCATCCTCAGCATCCAGTCTCCGAAGGGCGTCGTCGAGGGCATGCCCATCGTCATCGAGACCGAGTCGCCGAGCGCGCACAACATGGAGCTGATCCTCGATCGGCTGCGGGATGCGATCGGGAGCTCCAAAGAGCTCCACTACGAGTTTCATGAGGCAAGCGGCGGTCGACTCTCTACTCTTCCAGCCGCGATCGAGTCCGAGAAACCCGAGGAAGCCATCGGTCTCGGTGTCATCGAGGGGACGCGCATGGTCATCCTCGATTCCGATGAGCTGCGCGCGGAAAAGTTCGCGCACGTGCTTCATCAAAAAGGCGTTCAGGTTGCTGCGGCAGACTTCTCGACCGCGGTGATCCCTCGCATCCGGGAGGTCGACCCCCAGGTCATCGTCCTCGATTCGGGCGCCGTCGGCGGGAAGGGCATCGAATTCGTGCGCGCGATCCGAAAGGACCCGCAGCTCCGGTGGGCATCGATGCTGGTCGTTCGCTGGGACGACTTTTGGCCGAGCGCCAACGCCGACGCGGAAC
Organism: Myxococcota bacterium; assembly: GCA_039177115.1. GTDB lineage: Bacteria > Myxococcota_A > Polyangia > Polyangiales > Houyiibacteriaceae > SG8-38. The sequence goes on along the minus strand of JBCDFZ010000009.1, from coordinate 77,011 downwards.
CGGATCTCGCTCAGCTGGCCGGGCGCGTGCAGCCCCTCATCGAGCAAGACGGCGAAATCTCGCGACGGGTGACCGACGAGGTCGACTTCGATACCCGGCTCGAGCTGATCGGTCCCGGCCGCCTTCTCCGATCGCTGGGTTCCGTCGCCGGAGTCCGGCACGTCGCCATCGGCGGCAACACGCGAAGCATCGAGATCGATGTTGCCGACAACTCCATCGTCGGCGCCTACGCCACGATTCGCGAAGGGACGGCGCAGAACCTGCAAGGGCTTCCGGCTCTCACCGCGCTTTGGGGCATGAACTCGGGACGGGTCTCGGTCCGAGAACAGGACTTGCCATCGGTCGCCAACATCATGATGCCGGTCGACGAGGCTCTCGGCGTGGTGGCGCGAGAGCTTGGTCTCGGTGACAGCGACGAGGGCGTGGAGGGCGACGCGCCCACGGTGCCCCCGGCCGCGCCCGACCCCGGCGACAAGGCGACGATGCCCCCGGGCGCGATCACTGGAGAGGAGCTCGACGAGCTCCGAACCATGGCGCCTCCAAGGTTCCGTCACCTTCAGACTGCAGTCGGCGCAGAGAGACAGGGGTTTTCCGAAGAAGAGATCCCCACCAACAAAGTCCCGCAGATGCTGGCTCGGGTCGAGACCGAGCGTCGGATGGTCCAGGCCGGACGGGTGGTTCACGAAAGCAACGGTCCAGAACGCCACACCGACCACGGAACGGCCGGGCGGCCCGCACGAAAGCCGACCCAGATGGGATTGGCACCCACGTTCGAGATGCTTCCGGACGAAGCCGACTCGGTCTCGCCACCTTCCGAATCGGTTTCCGTGGCCCCGTCGAGCGGCGCACCGACTCCGCCTCCACCCCCGCTCGACAGCCGAAGGCCGTCGCGAGGGCCGCTCTTTGCCGACGAGTCGTTCGATCATGAGCTCGCGCCCATGCTGGAGGGCCCGGCGGCGATTCTCACGCCTACGCAGAGTTCGTCTACGCCAGCCTGGGTGCTGGTGCTTCTCCTCTTTGCGCTGGTGGGCGGCGGCGGCTTCCTCGCATGGCAGTGGTTCATCAAGGCAGACTCGTCGGCCGTCGCGGAGGCCGAAGTCGAGCGCGAAAGCGCACCGAGTGACAGCCCGCTGACCGGACCCGTCGACGGGTTGGGTGCCCTCGATGATGGCGACGCACCGGGAAGCCAGGGCGTCGCGGACGCACCCGGCGACGCGCCTCCCGAAGCCGACGCCGTTGACGCCGATGCTGAAGACGCCAACGCGACCGTCGACGAAGGAACCGCCGCGAACGACGAGCCCTCGGCCGCGACGAATGAAGCCAAACCCTCTCGCGCGGCGATGGTAATTCCCACGCAGAATTTGCCGCGCGACCCGAGCAGGGCTTCTGACGTGCTCGTCCACCGCGCGCTTCCGCTGATCCGGAGAGGCGAGCTCCAGCGAGCCGAGGCGACCCTCGACCGCGCGTGGGAGCTCGACCCGCGAAACCCACAGGCCATGGCCGGCTACGCGGCCCTCTACGTGCAGGCCGGAGACGGCGAACGCGCTGAAAAGTGGGCGGATCGGGCAGTGTCGAAGCGCCCGAAGCGCGCCCAGTATCGGGTCCTGCTCGGGGATGCGCTGATGCTCCAGGGTAAGTCACGCCAGGCGCGCCGAGCCTGGCGAAAGGCGCTCGACAAGGATCCGAAAAACCGCGCCGCTCGGTCGCGCTTGAATCAGCCCGATCCGCCAGCGGAGCCCGGGGCCGCCAAATAGTTGCCCAGACTCGACTCCCATGCCTAGCGTCGACGTATGCGCCGTCGATTCGCACTTTCCCTGATGCTGCTCGGCCTGAGCGGCTGCCTTCTTCAAAGCCTCAGCCCCGAGACCCGCCTGCGTGACTCGGTCATCGAGCTGAACGAAGGCGCACGCTGGGGACGCATGGACGTGGCCAGCGGACACGTGTCTCCCACCTTCATGGCGGAGTTCCAGCTGACGCACCTTCGCTGGGGACGCGATATCCAAATCGCGGACAGCGAAATCTTGGCCGTGAACGCCAACACCAACGAGGACGGATCGGGCGCGTGGTCGCGCGTCGCCGTCCGCTGGTACGATCAAAACACGATGGTGATCTCACAAACCGTCCTCCGTCAGTCGTGGCAGAAGCACAAGCAGCTATTCCTGCTGGACAACGAGTCGGTGGAGAGCGGAAATCCGGAGCTCGTGTCGATCCCGCAGGGCGCCGAACCCGCGGAGGCACCGGCGCCGGATCGCAAGCCGGACGGAGAGTACGAAGACTTCGACGAAGCTCAGTGGAGCAGCATCTACTGACCCCGCCCCTTACTCTGAGATAGGTGGTCTACCAAGCCTGACCCAAAGGGCGCGTCGAAGGCGCGCTTTCGTTTTTTTAGAGGATCCCGACAGCCTTGCGAACCCGCACCATCGTACGCTGAGCGATCTCGCGAGCTCGGTCTGCGCCTTCGCCGAGCAGCGCATCGAGCGCCGCTTCGTCGTCACGGATCGCTTGGTAGCGCTCGCGCATGGGGCCGATCTCCTGCTCGATCGCCTCGAATAGATCCTGCTTCGCGTGTCCCCAGCCGTAGCCCGGCCCGGCGAGCTTTCGGGCCATCTCGGGGGCGTCGTCGGGCGCAACGAGCCGGTAGAGGTCGTAGACGGTCGAGCCCTCCGCTTCCGTGGAATCGTCGAGCGCATCGGAGCTCGTCTTGATGCCCATGACTACTTTTCGGAGCTTCTTCGGCGATTCGAACAAGGGAATGCTGTTTCCGCGGCTCTTGCTCATCTTCTCCCCGTCGGTGCCCGGAACGAGCGGCGCATCGCTGATCAGCGCCTCGGGAACCACGAGCGTGTCCTCCCCGTAGAGATGGTTGAGCCGAGTCGCCACGTCACGAGTGAGTTCGAGATGCTGCTTCTGATCCTTGCCGATCGGAACGAAGTCGGTGTCGTAGAGCAGGATGTCGGCCGCCATCAGTACGGGGTAGTTGAAGAGCCCGGCGCTCGGGGCGTCGCCGCGAGCGAGCGCGTCTTTGTAGGCATGACCCCTCTCGAGCTGCCCGGCGGCGAGCAAGCAGCTCAGCACCCAGGTGAGCTCGAACACCTCGGGCATGTCCGACTGGCGGAAGAGAAGCGTGCGCTTCGGGTCGAGACCGCATGCAAGCCAAGCTGCTGCCACGTCGCGAACGTACCCTCGGAGCTTCTCCGGATCGCGCACCGTGGTCAGAGCATGGTAGTCCGCGATGAAGTAAAGGGTTCGGTACTGGTCGACGAGTTGGAGCGCCGGTCGAATTGCACCGAGGTAGTTCCCGAGGTGCGGGAGATTCGTCGGCTTGATACCAGTCAGCGAGGTCTTCACGCGCGGAGAGTGTCCCAAGTGGACATGCGCGGCAACCGGGGTATGAACGCGAAACCATGACAGCGCGTCCGTTCAAAGTACTCGGGATTCAGCAGGTCGCCGTAGGCGGTGCAGACAAGTCGGCGCTTCGCCGGCTTTGGGTCGACACGCTCGGCCTAACGCCCACCGGAAACTTCAAGAGCGAAAAAGAAAACGTCGACGAAGACATCGTGCAGATGGGCGCCGGCGCCTTCGCCGTCGAGGTCGACCTCATGCAGCCGATCGACCCGGAGAAGAAGCCGCGCGTCGACACGCCGCCGCTCAACCACATCGGGCTCTGGGTCGACGACATCGACGCGGCCGTTTCGTGGCTGTCCGAGCAGGGTGTTCGCTTCACACCGGGAGGTATTCGCCCGGGCGCCGCAGGGCATCGGGTGTGCTTCATCCACCCGAAAGGCAACGAAGCGTCTCCCATCGGGGGCGAAGGTGTACTGATCGAACTGGTCGAGGCGCCCGCCGAAGTGCGCGACGCATTCGCGGCGCTCTAGACCGCGCTCACGTGAAAGTGATTGAGCGAGACGCAGGACTCGGAGTAGCTCGCAAGGCGGGAGCCCGCCGGAATAGCATCGCTACTTCAAGGGCGAGCAACGCCGCGAGCGGCTTCGAGGACAAGTCGCAGCCGATCATTTTCACGTGAGCGCGGTTCGCCCCTAGACCCGCTTCCAGGCAACCCGCAGGCCGGACACGCGAATGTCGGCCTTCTTGGGGCGCACCACCACCTCCTCGAGCACCGGCTCGTGGCTCTCGGTTTCCTCGCGAAAGTCTCGTAGCTCCGCGTCGAGCTCCTCCTCGATGGCGCGGCGCTGGTCTTCGAGGTCGCGAACGTCCTCCTCGGCCCGAACGACGTCTTCGCGTTCTTTCGCGATTCGACCCGCCCCGCGTGCGGTGGTGGTGGCTCGTCCGAGGCCACGGCTCCCGAAGATCGCACCGAGCACCGTGGCGCCCATCGAGATGCCGGTCTGCAGCTTCTGGCTGTCGTACTGACTCTTCTCGCGCTCGACCCGGGCTTCACCGCGACGGATGCGGTCCTCGATCTGCTTGAGCTTCTTGTCGAGCCGGGCCCGAAGCTTGTCGAGCTGCGCGTCCCGACGCTCCCGATAGGCAAGCTGCGCCCGCGCGGCGAAGTCTGCCTTGGTTTCGCCAGGCTCCGACTTGAGCTTGAGCGGCTTGCATTGCCAGAGAGAGATCGTGTCTTCTTTGTAGAGGTAGCGCTTGAGCGCCGCGCCGTAGCTACGGAGACGCGCCTTACCGACCGTGCCCGCGGGAATCGAGGTGAAGCTCGAGTCCTCCGGAGGCTCGTCGAGAGACTCGGGTGCGTCATCGGGAGCGAACCGAGTCGCGCCGTCCCACGGATCGGGCTCGCCGAGGGGCGCGAGCAGCACTTGCTCCGACCACTGATCGAGCCCGTACGTCGCGCGGGTATGATGAAGGGACGCCGTCACGATGAGGTGCGGGACGTAGTGTCCGGGTTCGTGACTCAGAAACACCTGATCGACTCCCGCCGGAAGCGCCGGCAGAGCGTCGGCGGCCGGCCCGAGGGAACGCGTGACCACTCCCGATACCGGCCCCTCGTGCGCCTCCTCGGCCCTCGGCTCGGGGGTAAGCCGCTTGATCTGGTTCCGGGTGAGCGGCCCTCGCAGGTACGACATCGCCCACCGGGTGTGAAAGAGCGCAGGCGCATCTTCATGGGCGTTGTTGACGAGAAACACGCGGCTTCGGAGCCCGGCAAGCAGCTTCTCGAAGTCCGCACGCGCAAACGCGCCGCCGGCATGCTCGGAAGCACCCTCGAGGCCGTCGAGCACCCGAGCTACGTCACGTTCGGTTTGCAGGCGTCCGAGGAACCAGGTTCCGCAGTTGGAGAGCGCTTTGTAGTCGATGTCGACCGGATTCTGCGTCGCCAGCATCACGCCGAAACCAAATGCGCGCGCTTGTTTCAGCAGGGTGAGTAGCGGCGCCTTTGACGGCGGGTTGGCCACCGGCGGCAGAAACCCGAATACCTCGTCCATGTAGAGGAGCGCCCGAAGGCTCGAGGTCCCGGACTGCTTTCGCACCCACGACACCACACGACTCAAGAGTGTGCTCACGAAGAACATGCGCTCGGCGTCACTCAGGTGCGCAATCGACAGAATGCTGAGCCGCGGTTTCCCGTCTTCGGTCCACAGCAGGCGCTGAACGTCGAGAGGTTCCCCCTCGAGCCAAGCCGAAAACCCCGGCGCGGCGACCACGCCGTTGATCCGCATGGCCAGCTTCTGGCGTTCTGACGCGGGGTAGAACGTATCGGCGTCCATCACGCCGATGCGATCGAACGGCGGGTCGGCGATGAAGCGAATCAGGTCGGCGAGGCCGACGGTGTCGCCGTTTCGCCACGCATGCGCGAGGATGTTGGAGAGCAGGATGTGCTCTTTGCTGTTGATGGGGTCGGGCTCGATGCCGACGAGGGCGAGCAGGCCCGATACGGCACTCTCGATCGCCTCCTGCATCCAGTCGGCATCTCCGTCGGCGCCCTCTGGGGGAGAGAGCGCTTCGAGAACGCGAAGCGGGCGTCCGGCCCCGCTGCCGGGTGTGTAAATCGCGAGGTCGACCGAATCGCGAAACCGGCCGATGCGAGCGCCGTCCTGGCCCCAGCTGGCGAGCCCCTCACGCCACCGTTCGGCTACGGTTTGAGCGTACCGATCGGTGGATTGGCCCGCGCGCTCCGCTTCCGCAGGGTCGATCCAAGGTTCGAAGTCTTTGGGGGCGAGCTCCGGAAACGTGAGCAGTAGGTTCCCGAGGTCTCCTTTGGGGTCGATGCAGATCGCCGGGACCCCGTCGATGGCTGCCTCTTCGAGGAGCCCGATGCAGAGGCCGGTTTTTCCGCTTCCCGTCATGCCGACGCAGACCGCGTGGGTGGTGAGGTCCTTTGCGTCGTAGAGGAGCGGCACGTCGCTCGGCTCGCCCTCCCCTGCCTCGATGAGGCGTCCGAGGTAGAAAGCGCCGAGCTTCTCGAAGTCGGTCACGGACCCGCGGCCCCGGGCTTCGACTGCGCACGCAGGAGCTTCCGGGCCATTTCGAACTCGTAGAAGCTCACCATGTTGGTGTCGAGTACGCGCTGAAACTGAGCGTTGGCTTTCGCCCGGTCGCCGTCGACGTAGAGCCGCGTGCCTTCGTAGAAGAGCGCCTCGGTTTCTTCACCCAGGCTGGACGCGACGGTCAAGAGGTCGTCGTAGCTCATGTCCTGCGCGCCGAAGCGGGCAAGCTTGCCCCACCAGTTGGTGGGTTTCCCGAGGCGTCGAAGAAGGTCGGTGTGCTCTGGGCTCGGTGGCTCGTCGGCGCGCGCAGCAATGAACTGAAGCCAAAGCGTGAAGTAGACTTTCCACTCCGGAGGCAGGTTCAGCTGTAGCTGCGCCCTGCGCCAGACGTCGTTGGCGAAAGTAAAGTCGGGCTCGGACACCACCATGTGCGAAAGAATGGTGGCGTACACCTCGCGCCACTGCGGGGCGACGGACATCGCGTTCTGGAACGACACCACCGCTTCGTCGTGCCGATCGAGGTGGTCGAGCAGAACCCCGCGTCGAATCTGAACGAGCGCGGCGGTGGGGCCTTCGACGAGCCCCACGGCTTCACTCCAAGCGTTCAGCGCCTGTTCATAGTTGACCTTCGCAGCGTCCGTCCGGCCTTCGGCGAGCGCCACGTCTCCGAGGTGCTCGAGCAGCTCCGCGCGATGCAGCGAGTCCTGCATGGTGTTGTCGGGAACCAGCGTCAGGGCCTGCTCGTAGTAGGGCGTGGCTTCCGCGGGGCGGCCGGTCCGTTCGAGCAGGCGCCCGAGCTGAAGCAGTGCGTTCGGATTTTCGCCACGCTCGAGGCTGGTGCGGAAGCGACGCTCGGCTTCGTCGACCCGTCCCGCGTTCATTTCGAGGAGGCCGATCAGGAGCTCGAGCTGATCCGGCGCGATGGGAGGCGGCGAGTCCGGCCACTTGGCGAGTCGGTCGGCGAGAATCTGCTCGGCCCCGCGGGCAAGCGCGTTCGATCGCTCTGGATGCGGGTCCATCAAGCGGCTCTCGATGAACTCGTCGAGCTGATTCAGCGCTTCGTCGTAGAGCTCCACCATGTCGGGCGCGAGCTCGATGGCGCTCACATACCAGGCCGTGGCATCGGCGAAGCGACTGTCGTCGGCGGCCACGCGCGCCATGCAGCGCCGGAATCGGTAGTCCTGCGGGAACCGCTTCAGAGACGCGCGACACATCCCCGAAGCCACGTCGGGCCTCGCGACGGAAAACGCTTCGACCAGTTCGTACGTGGCGTCCGCACCCTCCTGCCCGGGGCCTCGCGCCTGACGAAGCAGATCGAGGAGGCGCACCTGGAGCTCGCCACCCGGACCCATGGCCTCGACCTGGGTGATCGCCGAGTCGAGGTCGCCGTGCACGAGATAGACCGCGGCCACGTCGAGAGGCGCGATGCGCCAATAACGGGTGGTCACGGCCCCGTAGCGCCCCTGGGACTCGACGCTCTGCGAGGCAATCGCATCACGGCGGGCCACGTAGAGGGACGCGAGTGTATCGAGCACCTCGGGAGCGGGCGTCATGTCGGCATGATGCGTCCACGCCTCGACGAGCTGCCCATAGCGAAGAAGCGGATCGTCGACGGCGCTGCGGGCGTCACGGCCCCAGAGCGCAACTTCGTCGTAGTCTTGCTGATACTGGGGGTCGTCGGTGAGGCGCGCGAGCATGAAGTACGCGGCGAGGACCCGACCCTCATCCCCGATCCGGCCCCCCCGATCGGCGAGAAAGAGCGCGATGGGCTCGAGGCCGGGAGGAAGCACGCCCGACGCATAGTCCGAGGGCTCGAGCACGACGGCTAGGCGCTCCATCTGCTCGACCACGCCCTCATAGTCGCCCACGTCGGCGAGGCTCTGGGCCTCCGCCAAAATGGTCGCGATGAGCCGATCGCGGAGCTCCAGCCGATCGGGGTCCGAGTCGGCCATCCGCATGTAGCGGCGGGACTCCTCAGGGAACTCCGCGCGAGGAATCGGCTCGGCGTCGGCCATGGGCGCGCGCGCAGTTTTGCCCGACTGCGAGTGCGCACAGGCCGCCGCCAGCATCAGCAACCCGAGCAAGAACCATGACCGAAACCTCATGCCGCCTCGCCCCTATAGCAGGGTCGCTCACCCGGGGCAGGCCCATATCTTGCCTGATACCCGTCCCTCCGTGGCACGCTATGCGGCATCGTGTGGAGGTTGCTCAAACCGGGTCTGGTCGCGTTGCTCGTTTCTGTGCTGCTGTTGGCGCTCACTTCGGTGTTCCTCGGCCTCGCGGGCTTTCTACAAATGAAGAGTGTATCGGTCGGCTTCGTGGAAGCCGAGCAAACGGCATCCTGGGAACCGATCAATCAGGCGCTCGCGCTTCTTGCGAGCGCCGGTGTGGTCTTTCTCCTGCTGTTCCCGCACGAGCGCGCCGAGCGAGGGTTTCTCGACGCCGTCCACGTCAGACCGCTGGCGGGCGCGGTCGTGGGCCTTTGTTTTGCCACGGGCGTCGCCATGCAGTTCGGGTTGGCCGAGCTCGGCAACCTCGGGCAGGAAATCTGGCCAATGAGCTTCGAGACCCTCGCCAAAATCCACGCCATGCTCACCCCGAAGACGCTCGGAGAGGGCCTGTCGGCTGTGTTCGCGTTCGTGCTCGTGCCGCCCGTCGTCGAAGAGCTGGTGTTCAGAGGATGGCTGCTCCCGATGTTGAGAAAGGCGTACGGGACCCCGGCGGGACTCGCGCTGTCGTCTTTGTTGTTCGGCGCCGTTCACGGGCAGCCCTCGGCGATTCTGTTCGCGACCATCGCGGGTGTAATCCTTGGGGCAATCGCGATCCGGACCAAGTCCACGCTCGCCAGCATCGCAGTTCACGCGGGCGTGAATGCGACTCCTCTCTTCTTTCCTGTCACGCTGATTCGAATCGATGGCTTCAACACGCTTCCGAACGACGTGGAGCACATCGCGCCCTGGCTGGTAGCGGGGTCGGTGGTGGTCGCCGGCGGCCTGTTGATGCTGATCTGGCGGGCGACCGAAGAGTAGGCGCTGAAACTATACGCGTTCGACGTCGAGGACGCCCTTGAGCTTGGCGACGCCGCGCATGATCTCGCGGAGGCGGTCCAAGTCGCCTACGCGGAAGTGGAACATGTTTTCGGCCCGGCCGTCTTTCGAGAGGCATGAAGCCTCGTTGATGCTCACCCCGTTGGACGAGAACACCGACGAGACCGACGCCAAAATGCCAGAGCGATCGTCGGTCATGACGCGAAGCGACACCGGGAGATCGACGCTCACGTCGTCGGCCCAAGTGACGTCGACGCGGCGCTCCGGGTCGAGCTCGAGCACGCGCGGGCAGCCGCGACGGTGCACCGTGACCCCGCGGCCACGGGTGATCCAGCCGGTGACCGCGTCCCCAGGCACCGGGTTACAGCACTGGGCGTAGCGGACCAGCATGTTGTCGAGCCCCTGAATCCGGATGCCGGAGCGATCGGTGTTCTTTTGCACCCGCTGAACGGTGCGCTCGATGAGGCCTGGTCGAAGGCTCTCGCGCTCTTCGTCGGCGCTTGGGATGATGGCTTCCATCACGGTCGGAAGCGCGAGTTTCCCGATTCCGATGCGCGCGTAGAGTTCGTCTTCGCCGCCCGTGCGGAAGCGCGAGAGCACGGCCTTGGCGCGGTCGCTCTTGAGGAAGCGTCCGAGCGAGAGCTTGTTCTTGCGCATCTCTTTTTCGAGAAGCTCGCGGCCGAGGCGCACGGCTTGCTTGCGCTCCTCGAGCCGGAGGTACGCACGGATTCGAGAACGCGCGCGGCTCGTGATGGCGAACTCGAGCCAGTCTTTGCTCGGGTGGTGGTTCTTGCTGGTGATGATGTCGACGACGTCGCCGTTCTGGAGCTTGTGTCGGAGCGGCACGATGGCCCCGTTCACTCGAGCCCCCGAACAGCGGTGGCCAACCTCGGAGTGCACGGCGTACGCGAAGTCGACCGGTGTAGCGCCCCTCGGGAAGGTCTTGACGTCGCCTTTCGGCGTGAACACGTAGACGTCCTCCGGGAAGAGGTCGACTTTGACGCTTTCGTAGAATTCCTCGGGGTCGGCGACTTCTTTTTGGAATTCCATGAGCTGGCGGAGCCAGACGAACCGCGCGGCGTCCTTGGGGTCGATCCCGCCGGTGTGCTCCTTGTACTGCCAGTGCGCGGCGATGCCGAACTCGGCCGTCCGGTGCATTTCGTGCGTGCGGATCTGGATTTCGACCCGACGATTTCCAGGCCCGATGACCGTCGTGTGAAGCGACTGGTACATGTTGGACTTCGGAAGCGCGACGTAGTCTTTGAAACGGCCCGGTACAGGGGTCCATTCGGAGTGGATGACGCCCAGCGTCGCGTAGCAGTCGGCCACGCTCTCGGTGATGACGCGAAACGCAACGAAGTCGTGCACCTGCTCGAAGCCGACGCCGGTGGACTTCATTTTTCGGTGGAGCGAGTAGAGGTGCTTGCGGCGTCCGCTGATCTGGACGGAGAAGCCCCGGGTGAGGAGCATTTTTTTTAGCTGGCCCGTGACGTCTGCGATGTAGCCGTCGGTGCTCTTCGCCACGCGGTTCACCTGCGTGGACAGCACATCGTACGACTCGGGCTCGAGATACTTGAAGCTCAAGTCTTCGAGCTCGGCCTTGAGCCACTGGATGCCGAGGCGTCCGGCAAGCGGCGCGTAGATCTCGAGCGTTTCCCTCGCGATGCGCTCCTGAGACGCCGCCGACATGTGCTCGAGGGTTCGCATGTTGTCGAGACGGTCGGCGAGCTTCACGAGAAGCACGCGAATGTCGCGCGCCATCGCGACGAGCATCTTTCGGAAGCTCTCGGCCTGACGATCCTCGCGCGACGCGAAGTTCACCTTACCGAGCTTGGTCACCCCATCGACGAGGAAGGCCACCTCTTCACCGAACACCGTTTCGATATCCGGTACGCTCGCGTCACAGTCTTCGACGACGTCGTGCAGCAGGGCCGCGCACACGCTCGACGCATCGAGCCGCATGTCGGCGATGATATCGGCGACCGAAACCGGATGCGTGAAGTACGGATCCCCCGACTTGCGGTTCTGACCGTCGTGCATTCGGGCCGCGTAGACGTAGGCCTTGTTGATCAGATCCGTATCCGCTCGGGGATGGTATCCCTTCACCTTGTCGAGGATGTTGGTGAGGCGGACCATGGCGGTACTTAAGCCTGAAATCTCAATTTAACACCGACTGCAATTGGTGCCAAGGTAGTGACGCTTGCTCATCGTCCCACCATAACCACGATTCGATGGCGCGCGCAGAGAGCACCAATCCCCCTTCTCGCATCCGAAAACGAATCGCAACGGCGATTGCGTTCGTCGGGATTGCGGTCATCGGCGGGCAGCTGGCCCGGGTGTGGCCGAGAGAGGTGGATGTGGCCTATCGGTCGGACGAAGACGTACAGCGACTGGACGTCGACGTCGTCCTGGACGGCGAGGCCGTGGCAAGCGCGCGGTTCTATCGGCTGCCGGAAGACCGCGACGACTTTCTGCACACCGTGAGTTTGCCGCCGGGGGAGTACGAAGCACGGATTACGGTCTACGCAGCGGACGGTCGCGGAGTTCAGCACTCGCGCGTCATCGTCGTTCCGAGCGCCGGCCTCACGCGTTTCGACCTTCGGGGCCGCTGACCGCGTCGAGCACGACGAACGGACGGCCGCAATTGGCGAACAGGCTGCGCCGCGTCGATCGACGACCGCAAAACGAAGTTCACCATTGATCCGTCCGCCGAAAACAGGATAGATTACGATCGGTTGTAGGTTTCGGACTCACTGAACACCAAAAACTGGACCGATTATCAGTAGTCGGTATTCTGGCTCTCTGATGAACAAGCAAAACGAAGCAAGCGACGAACAGCGCGCCCTCCTCCTCCTCGAAACCCTCTACGAGCTCGGCCGCGGGGACGTCCCCGCCACGCCCGCGACTCTCGCCGAATGGACCGACCTGCCGGAGGCCGCAGTCCGGGATCTCATGCCTCGACTCGATGCCCAGGGCCTCGTCGACCTCGGCACGTGTCGCCTCACGATGCAGGGCCTGGTGCTCGCCGTGACCCTGGCCGGGTCGCGGAAGGTGGCCAAGGACGCGGCCTGAACCGGCTGCCGGAGCTCCTTGACAGGCCCGAAGGCACCGTCTACCTAAGCCCCCCTCGCCTTCCTGCGGAAGTGGCGGAATTGGCAGACGCGCATGATTCAGGTTCATGTGAGGTAACACTCGTGGAGGTTCGAGTCCTCTCTTCCGCACCGTGTAGCCGCCGGCCGCCATCCCCCGAAAGGCCTGTACTTTTTTCATAGAGCTTGCAGGATGTGCGGGGTCGATGGGGGTAGGCTCATAGGGTACCCCAAGTAATTTCAGTGATTTAGGCGCACATCGAGTTCGGTACGGGGGTTGCAGTACCGAAGGGCGTGCCTGGGGAATCAAAGAAACGGAGTCGCGGCTTCACGCTGGTCGAGCTGATGGTCGTCCTGGCGGTGATGGGGATCCTGGTGAGCGCCGCGCTGCCGAGCATCGGGCAGGCGTTCGCCGAGCGCCGGGTCGCCGTGGTCGCACGCGAGGTGGTCGGGATGTTCCAGCGCGCGCGGTACATGTCGAGCGCCTACGGTCGCGCCCACCAGGTCTCGTACGCAAACGACAGCTTTCTCGGCGACCCGTACATGTTCGAGACGCTGCGCGGCACCGCGGCGAGCTGTACGGTGAGCCGGTTCGACAACGCCGCGAACATCGATCTCGAGGACCTCGACTGCGGAAACAATTGGCGCTGCGTCGACTTCCTCTACGCACGCGACCACGACGGCAACACCGGCGACAACGACGAGATTCGGGTCGAAGGCCACGACCCGTCGACGTACTGCTACGAGTCGGGGTCCAACAACCAGACGTACATCGGCCTCACCAACGTGCTGTGGTCCAACTGGGACGCGCCCGACATTCGCGCGGGGCACGGGTTCCTGGTGTACCGAACGGTCGATGGCGATCCGGTGGGCGTCCCACGAAAGGTGTTCGTGCCGACCGGCGCGGGCGTTCCACGGGTGCTGCGATGAGCCGCTCGGAGAACCAACGAGGCTTCACGCTGGTCGAGGTCATGATCGCGGTGGGCATCATGACGGTGGGCTCGCTCGGGATCCTCTCGATGCACAACGCAATCACGCGGGCCAATCGCGATGCACGCGACATGAACATGGCGCTTGCGATCACCGAGACCTGGATGGAGCGCGTGGAGCGCGACACGCTGATGTGGACCGAATCGGGCAACAACTCGAACACGCTCACGACCACGCGCTATCTGAGCGGCCTGCAGGGAGAGGCAGACGAAGTCGACTGGTTTCGGCCGGACGCCGTCGTGCTTCCACGGCCAGAGTCGTACGCGTTCGACTACTTCGGCATCGACACGACCGACGGTGCGAACATCAAATACTGCGTGAATCTCAAGCTCAGCTGGATCCGCCAGGGGAACTCGGCGCGCGTCGACATCCGCACGTTCTGGCTCCGCGAGGACCCGGCGAACGGGGCGCGCGCAAGCGCAAACTGGGTGGCGCCGAACGACTTCCGGACCGCCGAGTGCGCCGCCCCCGCCGCCACCGGCTGGGACCTCGGCGAAGCGCCAAACGTCAACGTGGTGTTCGCGTCGACCGTCGTGAACTGGACCCGGAGGGACGCGCCATGAAGCAGCAGGGTTTCACGCTCATCGAAATGATGGTGGCAACGGTGATCGGCCTCGCCGCGGTCACCTCCGTGTACGCGCTCGGGTCGGCGATGAGCGAGCAGTTCTTCATGGAACAGCGCGTCGCCTCGTCGCAGGCCGCGTCGCGGGTCGCGTTGATGGAGCTTCGGCAGGACGTCTCCCGCGCCGGGCTCTTTGGGACGCCCAACGCGTCGCTCATCACTGGCGTCAACAATCGAGTGGACTCGTCGTGCGACGCGACGGTGCCTGAGCTCCCCCGCCTCAACACCACCGATGGCCCGCTCGGCGCGTTTCAGTTCTACGAGGACGAGGACATCCTCGTGCTCGACCCGGGTGGGGACAACCCGCGCGCTCGCGCCGATCGGCTGCGAATCCTGACGAGCCTCTATCTCACCGAGCAGCTCCTTCTGAACTCGACCGACCCCAGCGGTACGATCCTGGTGCTCCAAGACGGCAACCAGGCCTATCGGCGTACCTTCGGTTGGGGTGCGCAGTCCGGGCCGCTGAGCGGACCGGCCGACTACCTGCAGGGCGATCTCGATTGGGATGCCGCGTGGGGCGGCGAGGCGGGTTCCTGGAACGGGATCGCGATGCGCGGCGCTCGCGCGTTCCAAACGGGGGCGATGCTGCACATCGAGACGCCGGAGGGGCGGCACTTCTTCCGATCGGTGTTCCGGAAAGAGGGCAACGTCCAAAACGAGATCCGACTCAGCATCGCGCCCGACAGGCTTCCGATCGGCACCGCGTGCCTTCCGGGCGCCGCCGAGGGGTCGACCGTGGCCCCGCTGCAGTGGGTTGAGTACGCCATCGTCGACCCGACGCGCGATGAAAATGGCGGCACCGCGGACACCCTCATGCCGCTCGTCGGCGTGTTTGCGGACAACCAGGGGGATTTCCCGGACCTCGCCACCACGGCGCCCGCCGACTTGATCGAGGCGCCCAACCGCGTGCTCGTTCGCCGCATGCTCGATTCTCGAAACGGCGACATTCGACCGAACTCGACGCAGGTCATCGCGGAGTTCGTGACCCACTTCCAGGTGTCGTTCATCGTCGACCGACGTTCCGGGAGCACCACGCTCCCACCGGACTTGGACATCGAGACCGATGCCACGGTGATCAACGCGAACCCGGAGATCGTGCGTGCGGTCATCATCGACCTCGGGATTCGAAGCCCGTTCGAAGACCCGTCGCTCGACTACCAGGACATCGACCCGAACGGCACCAACGTCGTGCCCACGCGCTGGGAGATCGACCCGAACGCCCGAGGCTCGGCGCGGGTTCGAAACCTCCACATCGAGATTCCCGTCATGAGCGTCGGAAGGAAGAACCTAGGATGAGGAAACGAAACCCACGTCGGAAGCAAGAGGGCGCGGCGCTCTTCGTGGTGATGCTGATCATCATGGTAGGCACCGCGAGTGCGGTCTTCTCGGCCACCACGGTGTCGCACGAGGTGCGCGGCACGGGGTTCGCGCGACGCCAGATGCAAACGCGATACGCCGCCAAAGCCGGACTTGCGAGCGCGATGGACTGGTTCGACATCTTCGGGCCCAACACGGTGCGCGACATCCTGCTCAACCGGAACGCAAACGAGAGCGTGGTGTTCGACGACTGCGTCGGCGATGCGAACGCAACCTGCTACCCCGAGGTTCCGCTGGCGAACGGACGACGTGCCTACCGCCTCTACCCCGAGCATTTCACCTCGCTCCAGCAGGCCGGAAACCAGGGCCTGCTCATCAACGATCCCCTCGGACAAGCCGCGTCGTTCGGCAACAACACGGCCGTCGCACCGTCGGTCAACATCGACATCTACGACGAGCGCATCATCAACAAGCTCGCCCCAGGCGCCGCTGCCCAGGGTGGGACCAAGTTCAAGTACATGCGCACGACCCTGACGTCGCGCGCGAGAGCGAGGGTCGCGGGCGGGGATCGCGCAAAAGATACCGACGACATGAACCGGGAGCCGAATGAAACCGGCGCCGACTACCGTGCCTACGTGATTGCGGGGCCATTTTCGACGGGGTCCTGATGAGAGTCGCGTTTTCTTTCTTGTTGGCTGGCTTGCTTGGGATCGCGTTCTTGGGTGCACCCAAGAGCGCGGACGCCCAGGCGGCGGACGTTCGAAACATCCGTCCGCACATCATGCTCCTCCTCGACACGTCCGGGTCGATGGAGCGAAAGCCCGACTGCATCTGCACCACGCCGGCGTGCCTCGAGTGCCTTCCCGTGTGCAGCGGCGCCACCTTCGAGGAGAGCCGCTGGGCGGTCGTCGCTCAGGCACTGACGGGCGAGTTCGTGCCCTTCGAGTGCGCTTCCGAAACGCGGCTCGGCGGGATCTACGCGGGGCAGTACGACGAGGGCTACTTTCTTCCGCACATCCTTCTGCCGCAAGAGCTCACCGTGTACACCGGAACGCAGAGCGGTAACGGCATCCTCGATACCTACCTCGAACGCATCAAGTTCGGCCTGATGACATTCGACGGGGTGGGGACGCTCACTGACGAGCTGCCGCTCGTTCCGCAAACGGTGTTCGAGACGGCGCCCTTCCCGGCGGACTCGGCGGGAACGCTCGGCCTCTTCTCGTACGGACCGGACGCGCCGTTTTCGTTCCCGGGCGCCGTCACCACCTACATGATCAACTCGGGCGCGCGGTCCGAAACGGCCACCGAGGGTGGCCTCGTGAGCGTGGGTGACGACAGCACCGCCTCGATGAACTCCAACAACGCGTCGATCCAGGCCACCATCCTCGGCGACGCAGGCCTCGGCAAGAATCCGCTTCGCCCGTTCGGCCCGACTCCGACCGCCGCCCTCGTGGGCGATTTGGAGTTCTTCACACAGAACGACGCGGACTACGTGCAGAAGACCTCGGACCCTGGCCCTGGCGACGCCTTCTTCGAATGCCGAAAAAAGGCCGCCGTGCTGATCACCGACGGTTTTCCGAACGGCGTGATGCGCGGAGGGTCGGTGGAGTGTGAGCTGCTCGGCGGACCCGTGGGCGCCACGGGATGCCCCTATGAGCTCACCGTCGAGTACGTCGACCGAATGATCTCGGCCGGAGACATCGACGAGTTCTACGTGATTGGTTTCGCGCTCGACGGCGACCCCGCGGAGGTGGCCGACGTCACCGACCTGCTCAACGCGATCGCCGCAGCGGGCAACACGGGCAACGCATTCCTGGTGGCCGACCGAGCCGAGCTGGTGGACGCGCTCTCGACCATCTTGAACGAGCAGAACGACGGCGCGACGACGCGTACCGCTCCCGCACTCACGGGCCTGACGCCCGGGCTCGTCCAGGCTGAGTTCATTTCCGGCTTCCGACCGTCGACAGACACCACCGACCCGTGGGACGGCATTCTCGAGCGTCGGCGAGTCGAATGCGTCGACGGCGCCCCAGTCGAGCAGGCGGTCACCGACGACGACAAGTTTCAGGTGCAGCTCAACAATCAGAGCGCCCGACCGACCGACGTGAGCGCGTGGTCGTCCGAGGTTTCGTTCACGTTCAGCGGGACGTACCCGCGCAACCTGTGGACGGTGCTTCCGCCGAACGCGTCGGACATCAACTCGCACCTGGTCGGCAACGGCAAGGAAGACATCGAGAACCTCGGCGACACCGCGTTCGACGTACTCCCCGACTCAGCCGAGATCCGAGACGTGGAGCCGACCGAGTTCAGCACCACCATCTCTCCGGAGTTCCTCGGCCTCCCCGCCGCCGATACCGCCCAGCGCGACACCATCGTCGGTTACATCCAGGGCATCCCGGGCAGCGGCCGAGAGAACGAGAAGCTTGGCGACATCTATCACTCGACCCCTGCCATCGTGGGGCCGCTCGTCGACGATTTGGAAGACCAGTCGTACAACAACTGGCGCCGCGGCTTTGCGCACCAGGAGAGCCCCGACCCGCTTGAAACCGACCCGCAGTGGCAGCTGAACGAACGCCCACGGGTCGTCTACGCGTCGACCAACGACGGGATCATTCACGCGTTCCTGGCGGACGACTACCCGCTCAACCGCTTCAGCTCTGCCACCAACTTGGAGGAGTTCGCCTGCGCCGACGGCAAGGACGCCGGCACCGAGCTCTGGGGGTTCATCCCGCCCATGTTCCTCGACGACCTCGACGACCTGTTGTCGAATGCCAGCAAGCAGTGGTTCGCCGACGGCAACATCGTCGTCCGCGACATCTACGACGTGCGCAAGTTCCCCACCGACGACGGTGCGGGAGACGCCGACTCGATCGCCAGCAACACCAACGTGTGGCGTACCGTGCTGTTCCTCAGCTTCCGAAACGGTGGAAACGGGATGGTTGCGCTCGACGTCACCAACCCGTGCAGGCCCGAGTTCATGTGGCAGTTCACCGCCGACGATCTGGGTGATACGTACGGGCAGCCTACCGCCGCACAGATCTTCCTCGAGGACTTCGGTCCAGCCACCATCAACTTCAACCCGCGTCAGTCGCGCGGCGTCATCATTCTTCCCGGTGGCCAGGGCGTGGTGGACACGCCCGGGACGCCCTGCACCATCACCCCGGGGCCTGCGCTCCCGCAGAACATGGTCGCGGACGACGGGTCGACGCCGCTGACGCCGAGAACGGAGCGCCGCTGCTGGCGCGGTTCGAATTCGTCGCCGCCAGCGCCGCCGCTGGGTCGCGTGCTCTACTTCATCGACGCCGCCACCGGCTCGATCATCCGCCAAATGGGAGGCGACGGGCCTGACGGGGACGACGTGTTCCCTGCACCTCTAAACGGCGCCGTGTCGGTGTTCCGAGGCGACGTCGGCACGGTGGGAAGCGCCGTCTATACGGTGGACGCGGACGGGATCCTCTGGCGTATCAACGTCTCCGAGTCGGATCCGCAGGAATGGAACGCCGAGGCGCTCCACGACATGTACCACGATGAAACGGAACACGACATCGCGGAGCCGACGTACTACCCGCCCGCGCTGTCGATCGACCCTGACGGGAAAATCGTAGTCTTGACCGGCACCGGGAACATCGACGTGCTCGACGACGGCGACGCCAAGAACTACGTCGTGTCGATCACGGAGGAACTCGAGTTCGCGTCGACCGGGAAGATCAATGACATCGGCGGCGAGATCAACTGGGAGGAAGAGCTCAACGACGGTGAGCAGATGACGGGCCCGATCGAGCTCTTCAGCGGAAACGCGTTCTTTGGGACGTTCGAAGCGACCGGCCCGAACCCCATCAACTCGTGCGGGATCGCCGGAAGCCGCATCTTCGGAGTGGATTTCCTCGACTTCTCCCCTGCACTGGTCGACGGCATGAGCAACGAGACCGAGTTCGTCGACGGAAGCGACGTCGCCGAGCTTGCCGATTCGCTGGTCATCGGCGTGCAGGTGGCTCAACAGCCTGTCTGCAACACCTTCACCTCCATCACCATCACCGACCCGTTCGGGCCCGGCGCCCTCGCGCTGCCAACGGCCACCAGCGGCCGCCAGTTCAAGCTCCTCGCGACGCTCGGCGGCGGCTCGTCCCCGGCGGGCGGCCTCTCGATCGACGTGATCGACGAGGACATCGGCACGCCGGACAACTTCACCACGGTGTCCGGCATGGGCGAAACGCTGGAATGATGCGACGCCTGGTGATAGGCGCATGAACATGAAAGCGGCGCTCCCTGTATTGCTGCTCGCGTTGGCCGTCGCCGTGAGCGGCTGCAAGTCGGACGAGCCGGAGGCACCGGCCGCGGCGCCGAGCGAACCGGAAGCCATGGCGGCGCCGGAAGAAGAAGCGCCCGAAGCCCCCAGGCCCTCGATGTACGATGCAAACGGCCGACTGGTTCCGTCGGACGACTACGTGATTGGCGTGCGCCTCCCGCGCGGGGCCGAGCCCACGTATCAGGAGTCGATCCTGCACGTGTATCGCATCGGCGCGCCGGTCGAGCGCGTACTCGAGTTCGTGGCGCCACAGCTCATCACGGGCAGCGTCGAACGAAGAGGCAAAGGGGCCATGTATCGCAAGGCGAGCATTCGGGGCGCCGAGATCAGCCCGACGAAAGTCGACGTGCTGATCTCCGACAGCCGGGACGGTTCGACGCGCATCACGATCACCGAGCTGAGACCCCCTCCCGAAAACCCACCGCCGCAGGATCAAACGATCCAGCGGGCGCGACGGGAGTTCGAGCGGCTCGACTGAACGTGGTGGTCAGGGCCGCCCGTATGCCGCGAACGTGCACTGAACCGTGCCCGCGGCAAGGCTATCCGTGACCACCATCCCGGTGGACACGCGGCCGGGGTCGTCCGTGCGCTGGAGGCGTTCGACGAGCGTTGCCACGCGAGGCGGCCACGCGCGACGGGCCCGCTGCGGCACCGCCACCTGACACGCCACCGGGCCGTGAGGAAACGCGGACATCAGGCCGACGAAGCGCTGTACCGTGCTCTGCGAAACCCGGCCTGAAGGCGTGAAGAACCGCCCGGAACGCACGATCGCACCGGTGTTCAACCGGTCGGCTTCGAAGCCCATGGCGAGCGCGGTCTGCACGAGCTCCGCGGCTGCGCCGGGGAGCGGCTCGGGCCACTCGGCGCGCATGGTGCCGACGAGCGCCTCGGTGTCGAGTAGGAACCGCTCGGCCCGGCCCGCGTTGGCGGGCGCCTGTCGCTCGATGGCGCTGGCTTCGACATCGAACGAGGTCAAGACGTCCGACGGGGCGCCGAGCGCCTTGGCCACCGCAAGATTGAGGCGCGCGCGCGTGATCATGGCGGCGACGATCTCCGCGCTGGTGCTCCCTTCGTGCACCGGCGACAGGCGCTCGGCCTCGCGAAGGGCGATTGCACGAGCCTGGTAGCGCGAGATGTCCTGCGCGACGATGGCGGTGGCCTCCTGGTCGCGGCCGAGTCGAATCGCCCAGCGCTCTTCTTCGGCTTGGAGCTCCAAACGCTGACGGTCGAGCTCGATGCGCTCGGCTTCGTTGGCGGCGGCCGCGAGCCAAAGGCGGGCTTCGGTTTGGAAGTCGGCCGCGGCAGCGTCTTTCCCGTCGCGGTCGGCGGCTTCGGAAGCCTCCCAGGCGGCCTCAGCCTTGCGGTGAAGGTCGGGGGCGAGCTTTTTGGCCAGCTCGGCCGCGGGCGTTTCGAAAAGCGCTTCGGTGCTGGCCGCCGACTGCTGCCCGCCGCAGGCGGTAAGCAGCGTACTGGCCAAGCCAACCGCTGAGATGACCCAAAGGCGCCGCGTGAGGCTCACGGCTTCGCCTCCTCCTCGGCGAGAGCCAACGTAGCGCGCTCGCGCATGAGGGCCTCGAGCACGCGGCGCTGGGCGTTGGCACGCTCTCTCGTGTTGGCGACCCTTTCTTCTGCGGCCAGCAATGCCGCGGCGGCCTGCTGGCGCGCCATCTGGCGTTCGGCGAGCACGAGCGACGCCTCTGCGATCGACTGCGCCCTCAGCACCGTGTCGAGCTTCGCCCCCGGCTCTCGTGCACGTGCGATGGCGGTGGTTGCCTGCTGTACGGCCCCGGACGCCGCGTCGGCATCGTTGGCGGTCCGGACCTCGAAGAGCCAGCGGTCGAGGTCGGCCGTGCGCTTGGCCACGGTGCCCTGATTCAGAGGCGGGGCGTCGGCCGCAGCAACACCGACGGTGACCGCCGCGAACGCAAGCGCGGCGACGCGAAGCCCGAGGCGCGTGCGCTTACTGATACGAGAAGCGGATCTCGTAGTCGCAGATCCGGTAGACGTCGCCGTCTTCGATGCGCTTGGACTCGACACGTTGACCCGCGAATTCGATTCCATTCGTGCTTCCCAAGTCTTTCATGAAGTAGACGCCATCATGAAACACGACCGCTGCGTGTCGACGAGAAATGTTGCCATCGCGAATCGCGAGATCGGCAGCCTTGGTGCCGCGACCGATGATGAACTCGTCCTTTTCGACGGGGAAATCTTGGTCGTTGAACTGGAGCACCAGCACGCGTCGGCCTGCCGCGTCGGACGGGCGATGGCCTGGAAGCGGAGGCGGAGCCGTGGGCCCACCGCGAACCGGCATCGGCGTGAGAATTGGCGCAGGCCGTGTCGGCTGAGCCTGCGAAGGCGGCGCGCCAAGATCGTTGGCGGCCATGGCCGACTGCGCGGGCTGGGCGCCGAGACGAGCCACCGCCTGGTCACGCGACCGGGCGTACTCCCGCATGGCCTCGTTGATCAGGTAGTCGACCGAGCAGTCGTGCTCATCGCTCAGGCGATCGAAAATCTCGTAGAGGTAGTCCCGACACTGGAACGCTCGAACTGTTTTTCTGTCGCCTTGATCACCCATCTCGTCGACTACTACTTGTTGTCATCCTGGTCACGCGTTCGCAAGGCTTCGATCGAGGCCTTGGCAACATCTCCAACGTTCTTTGCAGGAGGGTTCAGCGCAGCCCACCCCTCTCCTTGCACTGGCGTCGAATCTGTCATCAACCGCTTCATGGCGGGAATGTCATCCTCCCCACCTCTGCGTTCAAGATAGCGTAACGCGATGACCCGATTCCACCATTGTTGCGAATCCAGCAGATCGCTCACCGTCGATGTAGGCGGAGGTGTCATTTGGCTGATGCGTGTGGCGTAGCCTTCCAGCTCCTCCGGCTCATACTGAACGCCCTTAACACTTGGTAATTGCAGGGTAAATTTTTCAATTTGGGACGGCCCGCCGAGCGAGAGCACGAGTTCGCCGGCGCGCCACCGAAGCCGCTTGTCGAGCTTGCCCGACTGCGTGCAGGTGCCCTCGGCGCAGCCCGGCTTCTCGACCAGAGGCCACAGACGGGGGATCGCACGCTGGCTGTGGATGTCGTCGACGCGATCGAACGCGTAGTCGCGAACCTCGATGGAGTTGGTGGAATCGAGTGCAATGGATAGAAGCCGGTTGAGCTGACCTCGCGATGCGTGACCCTCGAGTGCGCGGAGCGCGTTGGCCCTTCGCGTGTTGAGACGATCGACCCAGGCTTTCGGATCGTTGGCGCCAGGTTTGGTGTCGGCAATGCGAAGGAGCCGCGCGGACACCTCGTCTTGATCGGCCAAGAACTTCATCGCGGGAAGCGCGCCGTTGTTGATGTAGTTCTCACGGTTGTAGACGGCCACCGCCGACACGCGCGCGGCGTCGGCAGGCTCGCCCGACTCCTCGAGCGACTCTTGGATCTCAGCGCTCAGCCACTCGACGAACGCGGGCTTTTCCATGGCCCGCTCGATTTCGACCAGCCGCGTTCCGGCGCGCTTTTTCGTGGCGTCGTCGCCGTCGTCGCCGATGATCTCCGCGATCTTGATCATGGCTTGGGGAGACATTTTTTCGTCGAGGGCGTCGACGAGCATGGTGGCCGCCTGCGACCCGAGCGTGCGGGTGACCTGCTCGGCGCTGTAGTCACCGGCGAGGCTGCGGCCCTGAAAGTCGCGAGAGAGCCACGTCACGACCGACTTCGTGAGCTGGGTGCGCGATTCCTCGGGGGCGTACGGGATCACCATGTACGCCGCGTCTTTTGCGCGGACCTGCGCTTGGTACTCGTCGTTGTCCTCGGGCTTGCCGTCGGCGGCCAAGAGCGACTGGAGGCGCGTGACCATGCCCGCAACGATGGTCTCGCTGGCATCCGGATCTTCACGACGGAGCTGATCGAGTGCCTGCTTCAGCAGGTTGAGGCCGTTCACGTCGGTGCGGTCCATCTCCACCATGGCGAGCGCGGCCTGGGTACGAAGGTCGTCGTCGTAGCGACCGCTGCTGACGACGGCGCCGAGGCGGGCCGGGCCCTTGACGGTGCCTTTCCAGAACTCGACGTCGTCGCTGTTGGCTTTGCAGCCAACGACGAGAAAGGCCCCCAAAGCCCCTAGGACCGCAAGTTTCCCCAAAGCGTCCAACCCGCGAGGATAATAGAGGATTTGGCCAGGCAATCAAGAGTTGGACACGCCCGTGATTTCTTGACCCGAGAACCCCCGGCGCCTAGCCTCTGGATGTAGGAGGCCACTTACTTGAGCACACATGAAACCACCTCCTCTGGCGACCTCTTGGCGCCGGAAGGAAGGCGGCAGGACGTTCTCGCGATCCTCACGCTCACCGGCACGGTGCTGCTGACGCTCGCGCTCGTGTCCTACGACAGTCGGACCGGCGGGTTGGGGAACCTGGTCGGCCCGGTAGGCCATCGACTGGCGCGGGTGCTGATGTCCGCGTTCGGCCTGGTGGCTTGGTTTCTTCCGCTCGAAGGTGCGCTGCTCACCTACCGACTCTTCCGACGTCGCGCCGCGATGCTGGGGTTGGCCACGCTGGCCTCGACGTTGGTGTTGGTGGTGATCGGAGCCGCATTGGCTCATCTCCTCATCGAACCGCAGGCGGCTTGGGGAGCGTCGCCAGGGGGGGCGGTCGGTGAACTACTCGGGGAAGTGCTGCGCTCTTTGCTTGGCTTTTATGGAACGGTGGTGATCGCCTCGGCGGTGCTGGTCATCGCCGTGGTGTTGCGCACCCCCTGGACGCTCGAAGAAGCAGCGCAGGGGGTCGCGCGGCTCGCCCACGCCGGCTGGCAGCGCACCGTCGACGTGGGCGTCGCCCTCCGCGATGCCTGGGAGGAGGCCCGAGAGCTTCACGAGGAAGAGATCCGCGCAAGCCAGCCGCTCATCACCGAGCCGCCAAAGCTTCGGCCGAGCAAGCCGCGCATCATGGACGGCGAAGAGGAGATCCTCCGCGGCGAGGAGGAGGGAGACGACGACGAGGAAGCGCGCCTCGCCGAACCCCCGCCAGCGCCACAGCCGAAGAAAGCCAAGGCGACCGGACCGACCATCGTCGCACCCAAAGAAACGAAGCAGGAGCCGCTCGAGATCGCGGTCCGCAACAGGAGGTCGAAGCACGACTTCCAGCTTCCGCCGGTGGATCTGCTGGACCCGCCCGATGCGTCGGTCATTCGCGTGGACGCCGACCAGCTGCGCGAAAACGCCGAACTCCTCACCGAGAAGCTCGCTGCCTACGGCGTGCAGGGACGGGTCGACGAGATCCACCCGGGCCCCGTCGTCACGATGTACGAGTTCGAGCCGCGGAGCGGCACCAAAGTCTCCAAGATTGCGGGCCTGGCAGACGACCTCGCGATGGCGCTCGCCGCTCAGAAGGTGCGGATCGTCGCCCCGATCGCCGGCAAGGCGCGCGTCGGCTTCGAGCTTCCGAACGAAGACCGCAACACCGTGTCCATTCGTGAGATCTTGGAAGACCGCCGCTGGGTGAACCACAACGGCGCGCTCCCCATGGCGCTCGGCAAAGACATTGCCGGTCAGCCCGTCTACACCGACCTCGCGAAGATGCCTCATTTGCTCGTCGCCGGTGCAACCGGCTCCGGTAAGAGCGTCGCGCTCAACGTCATGCTCTGCTCGATGCTCGCCAAGAAGACGCCCGAGCAGATCCGCATGCTGATGATCGACCCCAAGGTCGTCGAGCTTCAGGTGTTCGACGGCATCCCGCACATGCTGCTCCCCGTCGTGACCGACATGAAGAAGGCGGCATTGGCCCTTCGCTGGGCCGTCGACGAAATGGAACGCCGCTACCAGCTGTTTGCCGACGCGGGCACGCGAAACATCGACACCTACAACCGACGCGTGGATCGGGTGCACAAGGGCGAGCTCTCCATCGAGAAGTTCATGCCCAAGCGCAAAGGCAAGGTCAGCGCACAGAACGAACACGGTCAGGAGGTGCTGCTCGACCCCACCGACGGCGAGTCGCCCGACGCGGAGAACTTCGAGCCCGAGAAGCTCCCGTCGATCGTCGTGGTGGTCGACGAGTTTGCCGACCTGATGATGGTGGCCGCCAAAGACGTCGAAGCCTGCATCGCGCGTCTCGCGCAGAAGGCACGCGCGGCCGGCATCCACGTGATCCTCGCGACGCAGCGCCCGAGCGTCGACGTCATCACAGGCATGATCAAGGCCAACTTCCCCGCTCGCGTCGCGTTCAAGGTGTCGCAGCGACAAGACTCCATGACCATCCTGGGTCGCTCGGGCGCCGAGCACCTCCTCGGCATGGGCGACATGCTCATGATCCCGCCGGGCTCGAGCGAACTCGAACGCGTGCACGCGGCGTTCATTGGCGAAGATGAGGTCCGCTCCATGTGCGACTTCCTCCGCGAACAGGGCGACCCCGAGTACCAGAACGAAATCCTCAAGCCCCGGGACGACGAAGGCAGCCTCGCGGAAAGCGACGACCCGCTCTACGACAAAGCCGTCGCCGTCGTCGCCAACGCCGGCTACTGCTCGATCAGCCACGTCCAACGCCAGCTGAGCGTCGGCTACAACAAGGCCGCCAAACTCGTCGAGCGCATGGAACAAGAGGGCGTCGTTGGCCCCCCAAGCTCCAAAGCCGGCGGCCGCCGCGAAGTCCTGATCAGCGCGCAGTAGTTCACCGTGGCTCAAAGAGTCGCGGTAGGGGCGTAGCCAACCCACACGACGTTTCGCAAGGACCCGGAGCCACCCAGTCTCCGAAACCCAACCGCACCCAACCCAGCGTCGCCACGACCCCTTCGACGATCCTCCCTCGCGATGGGAGCAAGCAGGGGCGCGACCTGCAGCCAATCACGTCAGGGAAACTTCAGCACCACCGCCGACCCACCCGGCGGCGTCAACTCGTACCGGATGCTCCCCGCCCCCGTCGGCAAAGCCACCACCGACCGATACCGACGCCAAACGCAAGCAACCGCAGGCCCACGCTCATCGGTCGCACGGCACTCCTCAGGCCGCAACGGCCGTCGCATCACATCGCTTAGATAGAGCTCGACGCCCTCAGCAGTCTCCACAACCTCGAGGTGATAGTCGCCCAGCATGAAGAGATGCCCCCCATACCGCGCTCCGTGATCGGAGTGCGCCGCATGCGCATGACCAAGAGCCGCCCCGTACCGAAGAAACGGACTCGCAAACAAGAACGCGCCAACAACCACCGCTCCGAGGTATGACCACGCGCTTCTCACGTCGCACCACTCCTCGGCGCGCCGCGCATCAGCACCCAAAGCAACACCACGAGCACGACTGTCGCCCCATACACAGGAACCAAATCAAACTTCCACTGGTCGGGCGGCAACAGCCCCCGCACCTGGTCCCATACATGCACCAGGGAGTGCGCCACGTAGAATCCCGCCGCGAACGCAAGCGCCGTCACCCGAAACTTCGGCCGAGCCACCGCAATCGCCAGCGCCACCCCAATCAGCGTGAACACGCACCCGATGTCGCGCACGAAGTGCTCGTTGAGCGGCCCCGTCCCAGGCACGTTGGCCGGCAGGCTCACGTACCAGTGCACAGGGTCGGCAAGCATCCACAGCCCGTTCGCGAGGTTCCCCGCCGCGAACAACGCAAAGATCACCGTCCAAGGACCGCCGCTTCCGCGGGGGGTTTCAGGCGCCATGTGATTCTCCCGGTTGGCGTGGGCTCAGAGACGCCGAAGCACTTCGTCAGCCGCACGTTCACCGGACTGAATAGCGCCTTCCATGTACCCCATCCACTCGGTGGCCGCCTCCGTGCCCGCCCAGTGGATTCTCCCCTCAGGCTTCCGAATGTGCGCGAACGAGTTGGAGAGCACCCCGGGCGGCAGCCCGCCCACGGGACAACCGCGCGACCAAGGCTCAGCGCCCCAATCGAGCTCGTGGTACTCCTGACAGAGCCGCGCCTCGTCCCCGAAGAACCGGGCCAACGCAGCCAACACGCGTCGCTCTCTGTCGGCCGGAGGCTGCGACGACCACTGTCGCGCATGCTTCCCAACGATGAAACCCACGAGCGCAGCCTGCTTCCCGTCGTGTGACGTATTGTCGTACACGATGCTCAACGGCCCATCCGAGCTCACCACCTCACCCGAAAACCCTGACTCACGCCAAAACGCGCGCTCATAGGTAACCAACACCTTCACGGTGGCTCCCATCGCGAACCGCTGCGTCAGCTGATCGCGCGCCACCGACACCATCGGCTCGTAGTCGATGCGCCCCGCCAAACTCGGCGGTACGGCCACCACGCAGTACTTCGCCGACACAACCCCCGCGTCGCTCACGGCCTCGATGCCTTCGCCCCCTTGCTGAAGCGTGCGCACAGGGGCGCTCAACGTGACCCCGTCACCGAGTTGCTTTGCAAGCGCTTCCGAAATCGACTGCGCCCCGAGCGTGAACCGATCCTGCTGCGCCCCATCGTCGGCCTCGACGATGCGCTGAAGCCCGCCGCCCGAGTTCATGTACATGAGGAAGTAGAGCGCCGAGAGGTCTCGCGCCTCCGTCCCGAAAATCGTCCGCACCGCGGCATCGAACACCCCGCTCACCTTCTCGGACTTCACAAACCGATGCATCCACGTTTCGAGCGTCTCCGAATCGAGCTGACTCGCCCCTTCCGCTGACATCGGCGCCGAAGGCGGAATCCGCTTTCGTACCCTGTCGAGGTAGCTCATCGCCCCCTGCATCTGAATCAAACTCACCACCGACAGCGAAGGAATCGAACTCTTGTAGGTCGAGACCTTGCCCCCGACCTCGAGTACCTTCTTCCCCTGCGTGTACGTCCGAAACGTCTCGAGCCCCAGCTCGTCGACCAGTGCACGAACCCGCTCCTGCCCGGGCCCAATCCACTGCCCGCCCACATCAAACCGCCCCTGCCCGATGTCCTGAGTCCAAGTGCGCCCACCAACCCGATCCCGCGCCTCGAGAACGGTCACATCCACACCCTGCTGAACCAACCGCCGCGCCGCACAAAGCCCAGAAAGCCCCGCCCCCACAACCACGACATCAGCCCGCACATCCGGCATGCTTGTCTCTTATATCTCTGAGGGCAGGACTACTCAATTTTGGTGATTCTCGCGCGCTTTCGCCGAACCCGTTGTCCCGGTTTCACTGCATCAAAGTGTTGATCGAACACGAAGATCTCGTGACCCTCACCCAGCACGAATCGCCGTACGGGAGACCGCGGCACCATCTCCGGAAACGCGGATGTGTCGAGCTTGGCTTCCAATGCGGTTTGGGGTTCGCGCCTTCCGACAACGACCGCCATTCCTTCCTCGTCGGTCACGCCAACCCGAGCGGAGTCGATGAAGATTGGCACCTGCATGGGAGGGCTCACACGAAAGACGAAGACCGCCACTCGGGTGAGCGCTCTGCACAGCAGCTTGAACTCCAACGGCCGCGCCCGTCCTGCTCGGTGATGCGCTGTCGACGGGAATCGAACGACGAACTCGCTCTCGTCACGAGCGTGCCCCCTTGGGCAAGCATAGCGAACGATGGCTGGGTGCGTAGGCACGACTTCGACGAGCGCGGACAATTTGCCCTCGTGGTCGGTCGTTCCCACGGCACTCCCGTCGACGTAGACCGACACGCCTTCCACTGGAGTAGCGGGGTCAGACTCAACAAAGAACGCGATTTCGACGATCCCACTTCGTGTCGCGTCCTGGGTGCACGATGCGAAGAGAACGTGCGCAACGATTAAGGCGCGAGTGGTCAATCGCAACGATGGATCCGCGCCGACGCAGGTGTTGAGCAGAACGACTTCCATCGAATCGCGCGACGAAGATCTGCACGACCAGGGTCGAAGCTATCTTCACCGAGCAAGCGTGAGTCGAAGTCCGCACCGATCCGGTATTCATTTGCAATCAGCGCCTTCACGAGGCTGGCATTGGCCGAAACCTGCCTCCAAGCCGACGTTGAGGGTCCGGAGTGCGAGTTCAGTCTCGAAGTCGCAGCCAGGGCGTCCTTTTTCCGGAGCGGGTCGGCTTGAACTCGCTCTGACCCAGGCAACGTGGCACTGACAGGGTCGTCCTGTTCCGCAAGGCGGATCGCCGTTCCTGAAGCTATCCCGAGACCGAAGCTCACGACGACGGCCACCCAGAGTCGCGTCGACCCGTCATCCATCGTGGTCCCAAGGCGCAACCACGTGCGCTTCTGATGGGACCGTTCGTCGGAAGGCAGGGCCACCGTCTTGACGCTGACCCTGTCGACGAGGTGCCTAGGTTGGAAGTCGACCTCCGTCGAAGCCGCTGTGTTGGAGTCCTCGACGGTGGAGCGGGGGAACGACCTCATTCGGCTTCCTTACCATTCGGTTCGCGTCGCTCTCCCGACTGGGTCTGGAGCCGATAGACATCATGCTCTTCGGCTTCATCGAGCCGAACGACCTCGGCGATCCGCGGCTCCCCGTCTGGAGACCGGTCCACCAGAACGATTAGGTCGAGCCCGCTCGCGATGTGAGACCGAAGCAGCGACACTGGCACCTCGCCAGCTGCCTTCGAGGCAAAGAACTCGAGCCGACGCAGAGCGGCGGATGCACTCGGAGCCTGAATCGTACTGATGCAACCCGCGAACCCAGCAGTCGCGAGATCGACGAGGGCAAGGGCCTCGGATCCGCGGAGGTCTCCTACCAGAATCCTATCCGGTCGCATGCGAGAGCCAAACGCGAGTATCTCTTCCAGGCTTGCGCTCGACCCACTGCCCACTAGCGACACAGCGTTGTCTCGATCGAGG
Organism: Myxococcota bacterium; assembly: GCA_039177115.1. Classification (GTDB taxonomy): domain Bacteria; phylum Myxococcota_A; class Polyangia; order Polyangiales; family Houyiibacteriaceae; genus SG8-38. Next base: position 46,524 of record JBCDFZ010000009.1, on the reverse strand, counting down.
TAGAGCTCGGGTGTGTGCTCTACGACGAGGACTCTCTCATCGTCAGGGACCAGCGCTGCGAGCGCTCGCAGAAGCGCCGTCTTTCCTGCGCCTGGCAGACCCGCGACGAGAATGTTCTCGCGTCGACTCATTGCCTGGCGCAACAGGGACGAAAAGGTCGCGCCACGCGCGAACGAAGCATTCACGGAAAGCGTCGGAAGCTGGACGCGAGAGAACACGACTAGGGGCGCACCCATCGCGAGGGGCGGGACAATGGCTTGGACACGAGACCCGTCGGGCAGGGTTCCTTCGAAAGTCGGTCGGTCCGTGTCGATCTGGCGACCTGCGTACTGGGACACTGCGCGAAGGACGGCCAGGAGATTTTCCTCGGTAGGAAGACAACGCTCAGAACGAACACTCCGCCCGTTCTGACGAGCGAAGATCCGGTGGTGCCCTTGGCACATGACCTCCGTGACGTCCGCCTGATCGAGGAGGTCGGAGATCGGTCCCAGCAAGTCTCGAATCGTTTGGTGGAAGGCCTCCTTTGGGATCGTCACCTGGAGGACTCGTCGGTGAGGGTATGAAAGATGCTACCGCCCGCGCGGGCGGTGGAAAACCCAGCAAGAATGGCCTCCACCTCGGCAACGTGCTCCCCCTTCGGGTCAAGCTGCCGATACATCGAAAGATGGCGTGTGGCGAGCTCGTGCGCCTGGAAGCGCTCCTCGTACAGCAAGCCGAGGCGGTAGTGCGACAACGCGTTCTTTGGATCTTCCTCGACGATCCGCTGGAGTTCGATGCGCGCGTTTCCGAAATCCCCCAGCGCGTCGTAGATGTTCGCGACCACGAGGCGCACTGAAGAGTCGGACGGATGCTGTCGCAGGTGACGAGCCGCGTGCGCCAAGGCCGCCCGATAGCGACTCGAAGCAACGCACGCTGCAACCAACCATGGGACGACCTCGTTTGATGGAAAGCCCCGGTCGCGCGCGGCGCTCAAGTACTGCTCTGCGCGGAGACTATCTCCTTTGGCGGCGTGCCAAACACCTTCCTCGAACAGGTCCCGTGCTGAGACCATCTCGAGCACTGCTGGAATCCCCGTAGTTCGAACATTCCGCGAACAAGCGCTTGCGAGCATGAATCCGACAACCATCGCAAGCCTTGCCGAGCGCCTAGCGAAGCGCTCGCACCTTGGCTGAAGCGAGCTCGCTGGTGCGACCAAGCCAATCCACATAGTCGTGGCCTCCGAGGTGAGAAGTGAGTAGTCGGAGGCGTCGCGTCTCCCGAAGCGCTCGCCTCCAGTCTGAGGATTCGATCGCGCGCGCCAGACCGAGACGGGCGTCGACGTAGTCCGAGGATATCTGTGCTGCGAGAGCATCTCTGCGCTCCCGAACTCGTTCGAAATCGGGCATACGTCCGACTATCGAGTAGCAGGTGGCCGCAATATCAAGCTCCTCCACGGACCGAACTCCGTCTCGTTGATCGTAGGGATACCGATCTTCGAGGAACCGTGCGCGCTCTTCGCTGCGACGCGCGGCGACGATAGGGTCCCTAGGGTTCGGGCAGCTCCGGGCTACGCTGAACAACTCCGGGTATGAATCGCTCGTGCTTCCCGCTGGCGTGTGCTGCAAACCGTCGCATCCTCCTGCCGTCTCGAGCGCGAGTGCCAGAAGCAGCGCCAGGGACATATCGCGAAGAAGCGACAGACGGATCCAGAGGATTCGGGAGTCAAGTTTCATGACACGCTGAACCCGCCGGTAACGAACCGGACGACAAGAGGCGCGAGCACGAGGAGAAGCACGCAGAGGAACACCAAGCTCATCGGTCCGATCAGTCGAAGCGCCGCGCCGGTGGCGCGCTCCTCCGCAGCAACGCTGCGACGAAGACGCAGGGTTCTCGCCTGGACCATTAGTGCATCAACCAACGGAGTGCCCTTCTCTTCCGCCTGGACAACGCTGTTGCAGAACTGTCGAAGCGCATCAGACGGGACGCGCGCGGCGAGCCTCTCTAGCGCACGCCCTCTTGTGTAACCAAGTCGAAGCTCTTGGAGAACCCGCTCGAACTCTTCGACAAGGACCCGGTCCTCGCCGATTGCTCCGTCGACGATCTGCCGTAGCGACCCCGGGAAGTCGAGACCCGCTCCCATGCAAAGCGCAGCAAGCTCGACCGCCGCAGGCAGGTCGTGTTCGACCTGCCTGACACGCCGTCCGATTCGAGACACGAGTACTATCCATGGCAGCCCGAGCCCGAATGAAACGAGGGCTGAAACGACGAGTACTGGATAGGTGGTATCCACCATCTTGATACCGAAGCCACCGAGAAGGACAGCGCACAAAACCGACGCCGACAGGAACTCGTCGGGCGAGAGACCAAAGCAGTCTCCCGCCTCGCGTAGCCGCCCGCGAAGCCTGGTCCGCACGGAGGCGATCGGGAGAATGGAGAACCATCCGGCAAGGTACCGAACGATGGGCTCAAGGAGTCGAAGCACTCGATTACTGAGCGCGCGCGAACGATGGAAACCCCGAACGCCCAGCGAGGGTCGCGAGGCGGCCGGGTGCAACGCAAGCTGATAGGCGGTACCGCCCCCGCCCAGAGTTACACAGGTGAGCGAGACTCCTAGGAGCAAAGCCGTACTCACAGGTCCAACCTGACGATTTGATACGCCCAGATGAAGGCTACGACCCAGAGGCAACCGCAAGCGAAGAGAATCACCCTTCCCTGAGGTTCCGTCACTACCGGTACAAAGTAGTTGGGATCGAACCAGCGAATCGCCAGGAAGAGCACGAATGGCATCGCGGCCATCAGCGCGAGTTGACCACGGCCTTCTGCAGTTTTGGTACGGAGGACTCCCTCGAGACGTGACGACTCTCGCAGGGACTCCGCCGTGGTTTGGAGAACCTTGGGAAGATCGCCTCCAGTCTCCCCTGCGATGAGAATCGTCGTGAGCGCGCTCGAAATGGCCGCGCTTCTCGACCTCGTGGACATGTTCGTGAGCGCGCGCCTCAACGAACTTCCGAGCCGAACCTCCTTCACGACGAGGTCCACCTCCTCCGAAAATGGTTTCGGAACCAACGAAAGAGTCGTGGAGACGGCATCGATCGCAGAGGGTGTCGCGCGCAGCGCGCCAACGAGCATCAGCAGCCAGCCCTCGAGCTGCCGCTCCAGTTGCCGGACTCGAGCGATGCATCGCTTGGAAAGAACGAAAGGCGGGGCCAAGAGAGCCATCAGTGCAAGCACGAAAACGATGGAGCTCTCCATCGCCAGACCGACGACCAAGAAGAAAGCCACGCCAACGAGTTGCGCTTGAGCGACGGCACCGCCCGAAACGCGAAGACGCAGAAACCTCGTGCGTGCCTCCAGACGCTCACCATAAAGATCGAAGAAGACCCGGCATGCGTTCCGCTCGGTCGAAAAGACCAAGTAGACGAGACAGGAAACACTGAGTGTCACAAGGACGAGACCGGCGCTCATCGTAAGACGAGCATTCATGGCAAGTAGCTGCCTTGCTCGACCGAGCCTCGCAGCGCGAACTCACCGAGGAATGTTGGCAGGTACCCGGTAGCGCGATGGTCGCCGAGCGTAGCCCCCGCCGTATCGATACCTGTTCGAGTGAAAGTGAAGATATCGCGAACGGAGAGATCGGCCGTTCGGTTTGGCGGCTCTACCTCGCTGATGGTGGTGATGCGGCGCGTGCCATCGGGAAACCTAGTCTGCTGCACGACGACGTCGATGCTGGAACCCACCTGCTCGCATATGGCTGAGCGAGGCAGGTCCAGCCCGGCCATCATGCAAAGGGTTTGAATGCGAGACAGCGCCTCGAGAGCACTGTTCGCATGGGTGGTCGTCATGGACCCAGCGTGCCCCGTGTTCATCGCTTGGAGCATGTCGATGGCCTCGTCGGCGCGACACTCACCGACGACGATTCGGTCGGGTCGCATCCGGAGTGCATTCTTGACGAGGTCACGAATCGAGTAACTCCCGGCACCTTCGAGGTTGGGAGGCTTCGCCTCCAGCGAAACAACGTGGGGTTGCTGGAGCTGGAGTTCAGCGGCGTCTTCGATGGTGACGATGCGCTCACCCTCGGGAATGAACCTGGATAGGGCGTTCAGAAGCGTGGTTTTGCCGCTCCCGGTGCCGCCAGAGATCAGGATGTTCTTCTTCGCGACAACGCATCGCTGCAAGAAGACGGCCATCCGGCGGGTGAGGCTCCCCATGGTTACTAGTTCGGACATCCCAAGGGCTTGTTGCGGGAATTTTCGAATCGTGATGCAAGGACCGCGAACCGCGAGGGGAGGAATGACCGCGTTTACGCGGGAACCATCGGGTAGGCGGGCGTCTACCAGAGGCGCGCTCTCGTCGATGCGTCGACCCAGCGGTGAAACGATCCTCTCGATCGCGGCGCGGCACGATTCGCCGTCCGTGAACCTCAGCGAAGTCAGCTGCAGTCGCCCGCTTCGCTCAACGTAGATGGAGTCTGGATCGACGACCATGATCTCCGAAACCTCGTCATCGTCGAGCAGCTTCTGAAGCGGCCCGAGGCCAAGAACTTCGTCGACCGTGTCGTTGACGAGCGTCGCTCTCTCTGAAGTTGAAAGGTCGTCCGCCACCCGATCGACGACTTTCTCGAGTGCGGCAACGACCTTCGGGCGCATGATCTCGTCGGTCATCTGACTGCGGTCCAGTGAAGCGAGATCTAGATGATCGAGCAGACGCCGATGAACGTCCCGCCGAATCTCTGGAGGCACGTTCGGCTGCCGAACGCGCGCCGAAACGGCCTCCACAATACGGAGCCGAATCCGATAGGAAGCCACGGTGAGATCAGCGGGGCTTCCCACGAGGAGCGCAGAGTCCCGAATGCACTGCGAACCGAACCACGTACCGTTGACCGATCGGTCGACCACCTGAACGCCTGCGGGAACGTGGAAGAGCTCGACGTGCTCTCGGCTAACCTCTGGTGACGCGAGCACGATGTCGCAGCTGGGGTCTCGGCCGAGAACGATGCTCTCCCCAATGGGAAGCTTCATCTCGCAGGATGAATCGCCGTCCTTCGCGACGGAGACGTCGAGGGACCGACTCATCGCGGAGCGCGGTTCGAGCGAGACGACGACTGGCCGGGGATGCGCGGCTGCTCAAGCAGCTCGTGCGCCTCGACACCACCCTGAAACGAATCGAATGCGCGGATCGCTTCGTCGATGCGGTTGCGCTGGTCCAGACTGACGGGCTCGACGACCGATGGCACAACGAGCATGTGTGCCTGGTCGCGCTGTGCTTCGCGTCCGTGAGATCCGAAAAGCGCCCCGAACAGAGGAACCATCGCGAGGCCCGGAATGCCCTCCCTGGTGCGCCGCTCGGTTCTCGCCCGTATGCCTGCGAGCGAAATGGATTGCCCCAACTCGAGGTTCACGAACGTTTCGACGTGCGTGGTGATGCGGCCTGGAATCCCGCGGGATCCGCGCTGCTGGTCGAGATCTGAAACGTCGGCTGACAGCTCGAGCTCGATCCGACCTGTTCGCGGGTCGTACCTCGGGAGCACGGTCACACGCGTGCCGAACGGAATCGCCTGCACGTTGACGGTGAGGTTGTTCTGTACTTCGACGTTGAACTCGCCGCCCGATGTGAAGACAGCCTCCGTGCCGTTCGCGGTGACGATGGCCGCCTGTCGATACAGTTTCGCCCACCCCTTGGCCTGCGCAACGTCGAGGCTTGGAAGGAACGTGCTCGAGAGAATCTGGAAAGAGCTCTGGGTCGGGATGCCGCGACCACCGGTGACGGAAAGCGCGGCCTCCGAGGGAGTCAGCGTGCTGCCGATGTTGCCAGGCCAGTTCAGGCCGATTTGATGACTGTAACGGTCTTGGATGAGAACGAAGTACAGGTCTAGCCTGATGTTCTCTCGTCCACCCAGCCCGCCTGCATTCCCTGCTGGCTGAACCTCGATGGTGTACTGAATCTGCGTTCCATCTTGTCGGATCAAGAGCAGGGAACCGATTCCGACCTCTCTTCCGACCAAGACGAACCGAAGCTGGTCTCGCGTAACTCGAATGTCGACGACACCTGGCGCACCCTCAGAGTAGCTCTTCACACCGCGCGCGGAGAGGCTTCGCTGTTCTCCGACGCGGATCACGATGCGGTGCTCTTCGTCAAGGTCGGCCGACGCCCGGGTCGCGATCAACAGGGCCGCCGCAAGTAGCAAGGAAGCAGGCCGACGAAACTCAGCGCCGCTCAATCTACCCTCTCGATCACGAACCGACTCTGTCTACGAGCACGTTCTTCCTGCTTCAAGATATCCTGGTCGTCGGTTTCGCGACTCGCCGCGAGAATGTCGAGGTCATTCTCGTTTCTAAGGACAAGCCGAAGATGCCCGTTTTGCTGTGCGTGTGTGAGCAGGGACGCTTGTTCGAGCGTGACGAGGAGGCTGACTTCGCCGCGATGCCGGGCCGGATGCACGTCGGGTGAAGACCCGATCGAGCCGCCCACGGACAAGACGAGCAGGTTTTGTAGTAGCGGCACCGTCACCATCGTGGTGTGTTCGCCGAGCCTTGGGCGTGTGAGGAGTAAGTCCACTCGGTCTCCGGGGATGAGTAGACCACCGAAGTCGTTCTCGTCACCGTGATCGATCGCGATGGCCCGCATCCCCTCTGGAACTCTGCCCGCGAGGGTAGAGCGCTCTCTTCCCTCCGTAGCGAGATCAGTCCAGAGAAGCACCTGGGTTGCGCGGACCTGCGAAGCTACGCTTGCCCCGAGTATCTGTTGGGTGTCCGACGCCAGGACGTGACGTTCATCGAGGTACGCAGCGGGAATGGTTCGAATTAGCAGTAGCTCTTCGGTGACCGGCTCACCCACAACCGCATCGCGCCGGACTCCCAGAACCTCGACAGGCGGACCACCCGTCGCCTCGTCTTGGATTCTTCGCACGTAGAGGGCGAGCAAGAAGAAGCCGAGCATCCCGGCAAGCACGGCGACGGTCAGCGCCGACCGATTCATGGAGACCTCGAATCAAGGAGAGTGAACGTCGTTGGAGGCGCGACCGCGAGCGGCACAACGACCACGGAGACTCTATCGTTTCGTCGACCGAACACGACCCATGGTCGGCCTGCGGCTGCGGAACCCGATGCTGGGATATCGAGAAGCCGGTACCCTGATTCCGACATCGCGCGCTCGTAGTGCTCCACCACAGAGCTCCGGTCGCGTTGTGTGGTGTAGACAGAGACCGAACCCGGACCATCGGGCTCGTGAGCATCGAGCACGCGGACTGACCCGCGTGGGGAAATCGGCCGATCGTCGTTCGTCGCTGGCTCTGGCGGGCGTAGCATCGAGCCCAGGTCGAGGGATGCTGCCCAGAACTCGAGGACGAACGTCGTTGCTTCCGATCCTCGCGGAGCGGATGCATAGAGGTACCGAGCGACCCCAAGTTCCCCGAGGTTTCCGCTGGCGGTGAAGGCCTCGAATCGACGGATTAGAGTCGGTAAATCGACCCGTCCCGGGCCCAAATCCAAACAGGCGACATACGCCGCTCGCCCATTCGAACCACTTACCGAGTTGATTGAGCCGAGGCTGAACGGGGAGTCCATGGTACCCACCGCCTGTGCAAGCCTTGTTTCGAGAGTCCGCGCGATGGAACCGTCTAGCCCGTCGCACCGCGCCTGCTGTCCCTCCACGACTTTCTCGAGCGATCGTTGCACTGTTCGCGAAGAGAACATGACCAAGTTTCCGTTGATGCTCAGCGATCGCGCGTTCGGGCCGGTGCGATCCGTGGAGAGAGTCAGGCCCCGGCCGACCTGGAGGAATGCCTCGTCCGCTCTTCCTTTCGCGGCTCGAATCCAGCCAAGCATGAGAAGCAGCATCAAGGCCACGAAGACGGCGGTCAGACCGAGGCCGCTACGGTAGGGCCAAGTTCTCACGGGCAAACCTCCCCTGCGTACTCAATGGATCGAATCCCTGATTCGCACGCGTGTGCGACGATGTCTGGAGGAACCGAAGAAGTCCGGCTGCGCGTGTTGCAGACGAGAGGGCTTGCAGCGCCTTGTCGCGAGACTCCGTTTCCAATGATCACCGGAGCGGGGGCTTCCGCGTGGCCGACCCCGATGGTTTCACTTTTGAAGACGTTGTCCTGGAGGCTCTCGAGTTGGTCCTGGATGTCGAACGAAGCTCCGACCGACACTAGCTCGGAACCAATGGCGCTCAGCTGCTGACATCCGCCCCCACACAGACTCTTCTCGCATGCAGCCAGATCGGCCTGAAGCCATGCGGCGCGCCGCGCGCGCGACTTCGCTTCGAGTTTTGCAGAGTACAGAGCATTCAGGGCGAGAACCCCGATGAACACCGCGGCAACGGCCGGCAGAACGATGAGCGATTCCGCAAACGCCGTGCCCCGCTGCTCTCTTCTGTTTGAATGCCTGCTCATATTAGTGGGCGGAAACCAAGCCGACGCCGAAGTCGCGCAGTGAATCGCAAAGACCATCGTTGGCGCCGAAGGCGCCGGAGTTCGTGCACGCCTTGACCAGACCGCTAGGAAGCCACGCCTCCGAAAGACGAAACCGCCTCAAGCGCGCACGCCAGCGCTGACTCCACATCCACTCGGCTTTGGGCTCGGAGCCGTCGAAGTAGTACTCGGCCTGCGCGACATTGACTCGACCGAAAAGGTGCCCCCTCCAGGAAGCGTTTCGGCCCTCGGCCCGCCCACCTTGAGCAACGCGCACACCTCGCTCACCTTTCGACCAACGGGCGCGGTGAGGATCCCTGCCCAAACCATATGCTCGGTACTGGTACTCTTCATGTCCAAGCCAGACCTCTGCGTCGTCGACGCCTCGCTCGAGGGATACCCGCGGGGGCTCTACGATATCTTCCGCGCACGTCCGCCTCTTGCCGAGGGAGAGCGTCCGGCTCACTACCCCTCCAAGAAAGCGACGCACCCAATTCGGAACCCGAGATGAGATCGTGCTGAGCCGACGGCCAAGTCCGTCTGCCACTCGGTCACAGGTGACCCCAAGACTACCCTCCTCGACTGGAAGACCAACCTTTCCGCCCGGGAGGCGCGGGCCCGCGAGCGGGAGGACCATGCCGCCTCTCACGGCGGCGCCGAAGGTCTCATTGCGTATCGAGCCGACGGCCGAGAGCTGTGCGGCGACGGGGAACGCGTGTTGAACGACATCGTGCGCGGCGTCGAGCGTATCGTGGGAAACTTTGGTGAGCTGCTCTACTCCATCGGCAACTCGCTCGACCGACTGCTCCACCGGCGAAAGCGTCGCGATGAGTGCGCCCGCCTTGACCGAGAAAACGACCGTGGTGGCAAGCCCGTAGAGGATGCCGAGAACGATCTCCAGAAGCACTTCGACGCTCCGCAGCACGAGAAGCACTCCGGCAGTGATCGCCATCACGACGTTTAGAAGGGCGTGAACGTTCATGCCTTTGGCCGCCATGACGGCGGCCGCTTGCGCGCCCGAGTCCGCAGCGTCCTGCATCATCTGGCGGTAGAGGATCGCGTCGCCGACGCCGAGAACGCAGTACATGAGCCCCGCGAGGAAGAGGCACATGAACAGGGAAACGACCAGCACGGATCCCGTCCGGCGCTGGAGACGTGGTTTGTTGATACACGTCACGACTGGCCTCGGGGTCGATACTGATAGGGTGCCTTTTGAATGAGTGAAGTCGTCTCTCGACGGATCGCTTTGTAGTAGCCGCCGGCCAAGATCCGTAGAAAAGGTGCGAACGATTCGTCGAGGTCGCTCGTCTCCGGATCGGGGAAACGCGAACATAGAAGTCGACGCGCCAACGGCACTTGACAGCGGAACGCGTAAGTTACGCGGACCGTCACCTCTTCACCTGAGATCGAGTCGACTGATTGCCCGGGAAAGGTAACGGCCGCCGAGTAGGGAAGATGGATCAGCGCGCCAAGCGGGGAGCGAGGGGACGGAAGCGAGCTGCGTACCGTCGGATTGGATCCGGCGAGCCCCGTTGAAACGGGGGCGAGCGGGACAAGCCGAACGTTAGCGGCCCAGCGGATCGTGTTGAGCCTCGATCGCCCTACATGGATACGGGAAGACGAAGACACGTTGGGCTGGCTGTCGCCGACCACCGCGGATGCGAGCAGACTGAGGTCTCGACCGAGCGTACCCAGTTCGACCGAGCCTCGTGCAACGGACATCTGTGGCTCGCCGCCATACCGCTCCGGGTCGTCGGGCAACACGACGCTTGCAGAACGCGCGGCCACATCCGCAGCGTGCTTGACGAGCAGGTTCGCTTGCGCGAGAAGCCCCCACTGCACCAAGCAGAGGAAGACCACCCAAAGCGGAATGATTGCCAGCAGAAACTCGACGAACACCGCGCCGGATTCGTTAGCGAGAACCGTCTCTCGTGGGTGTCCAAAACTCATGTCTTTCAAGGGATCGGGAGGGTGTTGGAGAACAGAACCGACCCCGTACCGAGAAGAACCGAGGGGCCAAGCTTGATCGAGCGCGACGCTGGCGCGGGCGGTCGATCATGAGTGGTGGTCGATAGAAAGCGGCGAATACGCTCACCTTGAGGCGTGTGCACCAGCAGTGATGCCACTCCGCCGACCGCGGCAATGGCGAGTGAAACGAGCTGGATCCGCATCCCCGTAGACAGATCCATCCCGGTGCTCGCCCCGAGCGCAGCGAAGAGCTTCACGTCTCCGCCACCCATGCCGCCCGAGCGAAACGCGATGTACGGCACTAGCCCGCAAAGCGTGGCGGACACGACGCTCAGAAGCGCGTGGGCGGGACCCATCGACAGCCCGAGAACCAAAGGCGCTGCGACGAGTGGCGGTACGGTGATCCAGTTTGGAATCTGCCCGGTCCGCCAGTCGGTCAACGCGGCAGCCGTGGACACCCCGAGCGCCAGCATGTAGGCGATCCGCACGGGCTTGTCGCCTACTGCACGACGTCCGAGATATAGCCGTCGGCTGCCTCGATCTCGCCGGTGAGGGTTTCGCCAAACTGTTGCCACGCCGCGATTCCGACGATTGCGACCAACCCGAGAACGATGATGTACTCGACGGTCGTGAGGCCGCGCTTGTCGGACATGAGAGAGCGCATGTTGCTTGTCATATTCGGTTCCTCGTTGCCTAGGGGATGGGAAGGAGAACGAAGAGCTTCGTCAGGTAGTAGGCCTCTACCAACGGAACACCCAAACCGAAGATCGTCATGCCTACGGTCAGGCTGCTCACCCCAAGTACGATCGCGTACTCACCGAAACTCACGCAGACGTATCGGACGCCCGTTCGCCGGCGTTGCGGACGAGATGCCCCAAAAGAATCGAACCCCGATCAGGACGAGAGTTCATGCGAACTCCCGCGCAACCGATGGCTGCGCGTGTCCGAGACTAGTCCTCGAGAAACCGCGAGATGTGGCTCAGACCAAGGAGGTGATCGCCCAGCAGGCAGCGGAACACGACAAAAACAACATGCCGTGCGGCATCATCATGGTTGATACTGGTCCGCCAGGGGCCGTAGGCAGCGTGAGGTCGGGCGCGTCTTAGGCCGCGGGACTCTGGCCGGCTCACCGCGGAGGGAAGTACCGAGCGATCAAGAGCGGGAGACGATGCCTTGTTGGATCATCGTTTCGCCCATGGAGATGGCCATCTCTTCTAGTGAGTGGGGTTGCCAGTTGAGTACTGTGCGGATCCGATTGCTCGAGACGTTGCGGACCCGGCCGAGGTCGGAGATGACGGAGCGGACCGTAGGGTCGAAGAGGGCGACGATCCGGACCATGAAGTTCGGGAGCTTGCGGGTGGGGACCTTCCACCCCTCGGGGCCGAAGCGCTTGGCGAGCGCCGCGGCGACTTCGTCGATCCATGAGAACTCGATGGCGCAGCAGAAACGCTGACCGGCGGCTTCGGGGATGGTCATGGCAGCGATGTGAGCGCTGGCTACATCGCGAACGTCTACCCAGGGGAAGCCTAGCTTGGCGGTGCCGGGGAGCTCTTTGGCCATGAGCTTGCGAACGATTTCGCCCGAGGTGCTGTAGTGCTTGTTGAGTACGGGCCCGAGGACTGCACCAGGATTGATGACGCAGAGTTCCATCGGTGAATCGCCCTCCAAGCCAGCGACGAAATCCCAGGCGGCTCGCTCTGCCAGTGTTTTGCTCTTGGGGTACGGCGGGCACCGTTCGGCGATTGACCAGTCGTCTTCGGAGTAAACGCGTGCGTTGTCGTGCTCGTGGCCGCCGGAGACCGCCGCAAGCGACGACGTGAGCACTACGCGCTGAACGCCGGCATCGGACGCGGCCTTGAGCACGCGTAGCGTGCCCTCCTTGGCAGGCTTGATCAGCTCGTCTTCGTGGTCCGGCGTTCGGTTCGGGAATGGCGATGCCACGTGGAGAACGTACTTGCAGCCCTGCACGGCATCCGCCCAACCGTCGTCCTTGGTCAGGTCGGCCAAGATGAAGTCGAGGCGGCCGTCGAGGCTGGCGCCCGCGTTGGCTTCCATCGCTTCACGTACTTCGTTCGCGCGCGCTTCGGTACGAACGGTACCCCGGACCCGGTAACCCTGCTGCAGAAGCTGGAGGGCACAGTGGAGCCCGATGAAGCCCGACGCCCCGGTGACGAGCACCCACGTATCGGCGTTGTCTGTCGGCGGAGCATCAGTCATTTCGTTGGGATCCTGCGGCTTCGGGCACGAAGCGCAAGGGTGCGTTCTTATGAGAACGTCAACGATCTCTTCGAAGAGCCGAAGCGCGATGCCGCGGACATCGCCGCCATCACGTCAGGTCGCGTGGTTCTGGCAGGCCGCTTGTTCGGTATCATCTACTCCTCCATTCGCATCCGCAGGACCAAACAAGATCGACGCGCGATTTGTATCTCCCGAAACGACGGGTACTGGACGGGTGCGCGCCGGATGCGCGAGCGCGGTCGCGCAGGAATTGGCTGATCCCGTTCGCGCGATGTTGCTTGCTGGACCCGGTCTTCTCCCCTAGCCTCCGCGGCCATGGTGACTCGTAGCCGCTCGCCCTTCCTATTGCTCTTTTGTCTAGTCATTGCCGTCGCGGGCGGCATCGGCTGCAGCAAGAACCAGCCGAAGACTACCGTCGCAGGATCGTGGACGAACCCCGATCTCGGCGGTGCCACCTTCGAGCGTATCTTCGTGATCGGCGCCGGACGAGATGACGAGTACCGGAGGCTCTACGAGGACAGCCTGGTGACTGCGCTCGAGAGCGAGGGTGTGTCTGCCGTGGCGAGCTACGAAGTCCTGCCCCAAAGCACCGAGCTCACGGAGGCGCAGATTCGCGACGCGGTGGGTGCGGGCGATTTCGACGCGGTGATGGTGACGAGCCTCCTTCACGTCGACGAGATCGTCGAAGAGGTGCCCGCAACAACGGTCAAGGTACCCACTGGGCAGGTGCCGTATTCGGCCGCCGGCTTCTACGAGTTTGCCTACGACACCGTGCACGTGCCCGGCTACCACAACGTCTACAAACGCTACAACATCGAGGCGCGGCTCTACCGCTTCTCCGACGGCGAGCGAGTGTGGTGGGGCTTGTCCGAAACCGTGAACCCGGACTCGGTGCAAGAGATCATCAATACGGTCAGCGTCGCCATGGCTAAACAGCTCCAGGGGGACGGCCTTGTTCCCTAGTTCGCAAACGGAGACTCGTCGCAGGAGGCGCTAGCGGATCACGACGGCGTTGGCGGTGATCGATACCTCGGGGATGCTCTCCCCGGCCCCGTCTTCTTTGAGATGCGCGCGCTCCGCCTCGCTTCGTTCGCGCCGATTCACGGTGCCCTCCACGAGCGCCTCGCGTCCGACGCTGTCCATCGGCACGACGAATGCGTGCCCCGCCATCGGCACGAACACGCGCGTGCCGCTCGCGTCGGCCAGTTCGAGCCAGCAGCCGCGCTTCTGGCAGACCCGCTCGATTTCGCCCTCGGTTTGGACCTGCTGCCCCTCGTATCGCGCAACGTTGGTGGCGATCTCGGCGAGCGGGGTGATTTGACCATCGCTTTGCTGGAGCTCGCCGTAAGTCTTTTGAGACGTCGTCGCCTCGCCGCGGTTCGGTTCCTGCGTCCGTGTGTGAGTTTCGCAGGCTGTGAGCACCCATGCCGTCAGGGCGCAAAGTCCAACCATGCGAGCGCGGGGCCACAACGACGTCATGACGTGAACCTATCACGAGCGTGAGACATAGCTGCTGCTCGGAATCTGTGGCTGATGTCCATACTCGACGTGATGCGTCCGGTGCCTACAAACCTGGCGGCACCGCCTTGCCGCCCTTTTCTTCGGCCCGCTCATACGCGGGCCGGCTCGTGATACGGTCGCGCCAAGCCTTCATGTTCGGCCAGGCACCCTTGGCTCGCGAGAGCGCCCCCTCCACGCAGTAGATCATCTGAATGTCGGCGATGGAGAACGTGTCGCCTGCGAAGTACGGGCGCTCGCCGAGCGTCTTTTCTACGAAACCCGTATGTAGTTCGAGGGCAGGTACCGTGTATGCCGAGTCCATCTTGTCGGCGATACCCTTGGCGATGGGTTTCACGAAGAACGGCATGGGTGCCTCACGGAGCTTGGCGAAGAGAAGTGCGACGAGCAGAGGCGGCATCATCGAACCCTCGCCGTAGTGAAGGAAGAACCGGCACTCGAGCTTTTCGTCTTCGCTGCTCGGGCGGAGTTTCCCTTCCCTGTCGGCGAAGTACTCGAGGACGGCACCTGACTCGACGAGAACGCGTCCGTCAGCCTCCACCATGGGAAACCGCCCGAGCGGGTGCACCTGTTGAGCCTCCAAAGGTGCGCGGAAGTTCGCGTCGCGCGTCCAGTGCTGAATGGTGTAGTCGAGCTCGAGCTCTTCAAGTAGCCAGAGCGCCCGCAGCGAACGGGAGTAATTGAGGTGATGCACTTTGATGCTCATCGGCCGACCTTACCACAGCGACGTTTACCGCGAAGCGTGTTCGCGGGTCGTTTCGGTACGTGTCGGCGCGCCGATCGATAGCCCGCTGGTGGTCGTCGCAGCTGCGCATTTCAGAAGCATACCGGGGCCTTGGCTCGACGGTGGGCACGCCGGAGCAACGCGCTATGAATGAACTATGAGGCGCGCGCTCTTGGTCGGGATGCTGCTGTCCGCATGCAGCGGGGTTCCTTACCCGGTGTTGCTGGTCTTCACCGACATTCAAGACGTGACGGTGTGCTGCAACCCGGAAGGCGAGTTCCCCATAGTGGCCGCAGAGTTTTTCGTGGACCCGAGGGGACCCAGCGGCGGAGCGATCGATCCGACCACCTATGAAGTGCAGCTCTTCTACACGAGCACATCCGAGCTCGTCACCCTTTCCGAGCCGAGCGGCGCGTCACTTCCCCTATCCAACTCGACGCTCGCCGTACTCGTCGAGGGCTGCGATTTCGACGAGGCGCTCCTCGACATCGACATCGTGCTGACCGTCGAGCGTACCGACGGCACCTTGCTCGAAACGGGCTGGGTCGGAGAGATCACCGTCACCAATTCATGCCCCTAACGCACTCGGGTAGTCGTCAACGCCGCAGGCAGGTCCTGGGACCGAACGAGCCGCCGGCATTCGAGGGTTGCAGGATCGCTCTCATCGAAGACACTAGCGCTGATGCCCGGCCCCTCGAACCCACCCTTCAAGCTCCAAGCCCTCGACCACGTCGTGGTTCGAGCCGATGACTACGCGGGCATGGTGGCGTTCTATCGCGACGTAATCGGCTGTACCCTCGAGCGCGAGGTCACCGACTTCAGCCTCACACAGCTCCGCGCCGGCGATTCGCTCATCGACATCGTCGACGCCGCCGGGCCGCTCGGAAAGAAGGGCGGCGCAAGCCCCGACCACGATGCGCCCAACATGGATCACTTCTGCGTTCAGGTGCTTCCGTGGGATGCCGAGACGATTCTCGAACACCTCCGCGCCCATGGCGCAACTGCGAGCTCGCCCGAGCGACGCTACGGTGCGCTCGGCTACGGCCCATCGATCTACGTCCAGGATCCCGAGGGCAACACCCTCGAACTCAAAGGCCCCCCGTCGAAAGACGGCTGACTCTGCGGCTGCGTCCCCCAAACCTCCCACGTCGTGAACGCCAGCAACGAACGCCCTTCCCGCCTCGGGGCACTCCTCGACCCCGGGCGCCCATTCGGAGTGTCGCCTGTGGTGGCGGCGAGCGCGGTGTGGGCCGTCGCCTTCATCGTGATGGTGAGTCTGCGGTTCACGGACACCATCCACGGCAAGTCGTACGCCTACTTCGAGGGCGCGGGGCTGAACTGGATCAATCAGGAACCGCTGTACGACATGAGCACGTTCGAGGGTTTCCAGTACTTCCCTCAGGCGGCCATCGTCTTCGCTCCGTTCGCCGCGCTCGGCTTCCCGTGGGGCAACGTCCTCTGGCGAGTCCTCATGTGGACACTTCTGCTGCTTGGCGTCCGACGTCTTTCGGCAGAGCTCGTCCCCACCCGGCGCGACGAGGCCTTCCTCATCGCGACCTGCCTAGCAATCGGCCCAGCGGTCGGGCCGCTCGGAAACGGGCAGGCCAACCTCCTCCTTGCTGCGCTGGGCCTTCACGTTGCCGCAGATGTCGCGCAGAAGCGCTGGTGGCGCGCGGCCGTCATCGCGGTCTTCGGGGTCGCGATGAAGCCGCTCTTCGCCGTGCTCGCGCTCCTCGTTTCGGCTCTCTACCGTCCGCTCGGATGGCGAATCGCCGTGGGGCTCGCGGTCGCCTTCTTCGTTCCATGGCTGGTGGCCGACTCCGCATACGTCGTGGAGCAGTACGCCGCACTCCCCGCCAAGCTGCGCCTCGGCGCCAAACCGATCCCGATGTTCGAGGACATGCGCGGAATCGCAATCACCCTCGGCTGGACCATGCCGCACGATGTGGCGACCGCCCTCCGAATCGTCGCCGCACTCGCCACCCTCGGGATCACCCTCGTCGCGCGACGCCGTGTGCGCGAACCGTACGCCGTCACGCTGGTCGTCGGCCTTGCCGCCGCCTACCTCATGGTGTTCAACCCGCGCACCCAATCCACCTCGTACGCGATTCCGGGCGCAGTCGTCGCCGTACTCGCGGCGCTGTACTGGTTCGAGGGGCGAAAACGTGCGCTCCTCGCCGCCGTGGGCGTCCAGGTCGCGTTCACCCTCAACCACAACTACATCCCGCCGATCGAGCTTTGGCTGAGGCCGCTTGCAGCGATCGCGCTCGGGCTTTTCCTTACGCGTGAGTCGTTCCGGCCCCCTACGAGGTACCGCTCGACGTCATAGCCCCTAGGTCAGGTCGAACCGGTCGGCGTTCATCACCTTGTTCCACACCGAGACGAAGTCACGGACGAACTTCTCCTCGGCATCGTCCGCCCCGTACACTTCGGCGATCGCACGTAGCTGGGAGTTCGAACCGAAGACGAGGTCCACACGAGTGCCGACCCACTTCTTCTCGCCAGTTGCGCGGTCATGCCCCTCGAACTCCACCTCGTCTTGGGAGGTGGCCTTCCATTCGATGCTCATGTCGAGCAGGTTCGCGAAGAAATCGTTGTTGAGCGTACCCGGGCGGTCGGTGAACACTCCGTGCTCGGTCTGTCCGTAGTTGGTTCCCAGCACGCGGAGACCTCCCAACAGCACGGCCATCTCAGGGGCCGTGAGCCCCAGGAGCTGGGCCCTGTCGACGAGAAGCGCTTCGGCAGGCACGGCGGCTTTCGTTCGCTGGTAGTTTCGGAAACCATCGGCGAACGGTTCAAGCGCGGCGTGAGACGTGACGTCGGTCTGCTCTTGAGTCGCATCCGTCCGACCCGGCAAGAAAGGAACCTCGACATGATGGCCG
The DNA here is from genome assembly GCA_039177115.1 of Myxococcota bacterium. Classification (GTDB taxonomy): domain Bacteria; phylum Myxococcota_A; class Polyangia; order Polyangiales; family Houyiibacteriaceae; genus SG8-38. The sequence continues at coordinate 28,802 of JBCDFZ010000009.1, read as the reverse complement.
GCATCCTTGGCCGCTTTCTCGATGGCCACAGAACCGCCGAGCACGATGAGATCAGCAAGCGACACGTTCGCCTCGCTCTCGCGATTGAAGGCCTCGGCAATCGCACTCAGCGTTTCGATCACCTTCGCAAGCCGAGCGGGTTCGTTCACTTCCCAATCCCGCTGTGGCTGGAGGCGAATCCGCGCACCGTTCGCTCCACCTCGTTTGTCAGACCCACGAAACGTGGAGGCTGACGCCCAAGCCGTAGTGACCAACTCGGAAACCGAGAGGCCGGAATCGAGAACTTCTGCTTTGAGCTTGGCGACGTCGCCCGCGCCGACGACGGACCGATCTGCCGCCGGGATCGGATCCTGCCAGATCAGGTCTTCTTCAGGCACCTCGGGCCCGAGGTATCGGGCCTTCGGGCCCATGTCACGGTGCGTCAGCTTGAACCAGGCGCGCGCAAACGCGTCGGCAAAAGCCCCTGGGTCCTGCTGGAAGCGCCGTGCAATCGGTTCGTAGACGGGATCCATGCGAAGGGCCATGTCCGCGTCGGTCATGAGAATCGGGACCCGCTTCGACGCGTCGTCTGCGGAAGGAGCTTGGTTCCGTTCGGTCGTCTGCGAGGGCGTCCATTGCCAAGCACCGGCAGGGCTCTTGGTCAGCTCCCACTCGTTTTCGAAGAGCATCTCGAAGTAGCTATTGTCCCACTGGATCGGGGTCGGCGTCCACGATCCCTCGAGACCGCTGCCAATCTGGTCGCCCGCTTTGCCGCTACCGTGCGTGCTCTTCCAGCCGAGTCCCTGCTCCGCAATCGAGGCTCCTTCAGGCGCTGGCCCAACCAACGAGGGATCACCCGCGCCATGACACTTGCCGAACGTATGGCCGCCGGCAGCGAGGGCGACGGTCTCTTCGTCGTTCATGCCCATCCGCGCGAACGTTTCGCGAACATCGCGCGCGGACTCGAGCGGATCGGGTTCGCCGCCCGGACCCTCGGGGTTGACGTAGATCAAGCCCATCTGGACGGCGGCCAGCGGGTTTTCGAGGTCTCTCTCGCCAGCGTGTCGCTTGTCGTCAAGCCACTCGGTTTCAGGCCCCCAGTAGGTGTCTTCCTCAGGCTCGAACGCATCTTCGCGACCGCCGCCAAAGCCGAACGTGTCGAGTCCCATCGACTCGAGCGCGCAGTTGCCGGCGAGGATCATGAGGTCGCCCCACGAGAGCCTGTTCCCGTACTTCTTTTTGATGGGCCAGAGCAGCCGTCGCGCCTTGTCTAGGTTGACGTTGTCGGGCCAGCTGTTGAGCGGCGCTAGGCGCTGCTGCGCCGTTCCCGCACCGCCGCGGCCATCGCCGATTCGGTACGTTCCTGCCGCGTGCCACGCCATCCGGATGAGAAAGGGGCCATAGTGCCCATAGTCGGCGGGCCACCATGCTTGGGAGTCCGTCATCAGCGCATACAGGTCTTCTTTGACCGCCGCGAGATCGAGCTGCGCGAACTCGCGCGCGTAGTCGAAGCTCTCGCCCATCGGACTCGATTGCGGAGAGTTCTGATGGAGCACGGCGAGATTGAGCTGATTGGGCCACCAGTCTCGGTTGGACCTTGCTCCCGCGGTCGTGTGAACGACCGGGCATTGGCCTCGCTTCGCGGACGCGTTGTGATTTTCGTTAGACATCGGCTACTTGCCCCCGTTGACGGTGTACAGACACGCCTCTGATTGCGATCAGAATCTACGGCTGTCGGCTGTACATGGAACCCCACCTGCCCCGCTTTCATTCCGCGCAGCGTCGCGGTCCAGGACTACGCTAGGCTCGGGCCATGGTCGAAGTCTACGGTGCCGTGGCAGTCACGCTCATGGTCCTCTTTTACACGCTCGAACGGCGGTCGCGTCACTTCGTGCTCGCGTTCTCGGTGTCGTGTCTGATGTCGGCGAGCTATGCGGTCGCCATCCAGTCGTGGCCGTTTGCCGTGGTCGAAACGATCTGGGCGGGTGTGGCCCTCCAACGTTGGTGGCAGAGCCCCGAGAGAACCGCGTAGTCGGCACCGCCGACCGATCGGACCCGTGGTCTTCGCGACCTCCTGATTCGAGTGCCGGTGTCGGTGTTGGGAGCTAGGTTCCGAGAATGCAGCTCTCCCGGCTGGTGCAATCCTGGTCTTCGCTGCGCGCCACTCGGTCGCGTAACGAAAAGAAGGCCGTGCTTGCCGCACTCTTGAAAGAGGCGTCGTCCGACGAAATCGGTTTGGCGGTGAGCTACCTCGTGGGAAGTCTTCCGCGCGGAAAAATCGGGCTCGGCTACGCGACGGTGCGCAAAGCGACCGACGATCTCGACGAGCACGTCGGAGGCAGTCTCGAACTCGAAGCCGTCGAGGCCAGCTTCGGCACCATCGCCGAGCTGCGAGGCCCGGGCTCGAGCGGTGAGCGACTGAAGCAGCTGCGCGCGCTCCTAACCCGCGTGTCGGATGCAGAGCGAAACTTCCTCTCACGGCTGATCGTCGGCGAGCTTCGGCAGGGCGCGTCTGAGGGCGTCATGTGTGACGCAATCGCGGCGGCGGCGGAGATCGACGCGGCTTCGGTGCGTCGCGCCTTCATGGTCTCGGGCAATCTCGCGGGAGTGGCGGCAGCCGCGCTCCAACTGGGGAAAGACGGACTCGACGACTTCGAGGTCGAGCTCTTCGTCCCGCTTCGCCCAATGCTCGCCCAACCCGCCGACGACGTGCAGGCAGCTCTCGAAGAGCTCGGCGAAGCGAGGTTCGAGTACAAAATCGATGGAGCTCGGATCCAGGTGCACAAGCGTGGAAGCGAGGTTCGCGTGTACTCGCGTGCGATGAACGAGGTCACGTCTTCGGTGCCCGAAGTCGTGGAGCTCGCGCACACGCTGCCAGCCGACTCCCTGATCCTCGATGGCGAAGCGATCGCCATGCGGCGAGACGGACGACCGCACCCATTTCAGACCACCATGCGTCGTTTCGGACGACGCCGCGACGTCGCCGCCCTTCGCGAGGAGCTTCCGCTGAGCGTCTTCTTGTTCGACCTTCTCTACCTCGACGGGACACCGCTCATCGACGACCCGCTTCGCGTACGGATCGACAAGCTGTCGTCCCTGTCTCCCGAGGCCTGCCTTCCGCCGGCGTACGTAACCAACGACATCGAGCTCGCGGAAGCCCACTGGCAGCGTGCCCTCGACCAAGGTCACGAGGGGCTGATGGCAAAGTCGCTCGAGTCGCCGTACGAGGCGGGGAATCGCGGTTCGCAGTGGCTCAAACTCAAGCCCGCCCACACGCTGGATCTCGTCGTGATTGCAGCCGAATGGGGAAGTGGCCGACGCAAGGGATGGCTCAGCAACCTTCACCTCGCGGCCCACGACCCGGAGCACGAGTCTTTCGTGATGCTCGGAAAAACCTTCAAAGGTCTCACGGACGAACTGCTCGAATGGCAAACGCGGGAGCTCCTTGCGCGGGAAACCGAACGCGATGAGTACGTGGTGCACGTACGGCCAGAGCTCGTCGTCGAAGTCGCATTCAACGACGTGCAACAAAGCCCGCGGTATCCGGGCGGGCTCGCGCTTCGCTTCGCCCGCGTGAAACGCTACCGGCCCGACAAGACGCCCCAGCAGGCCGACGTGATCGCGACGGTCCGCGAGACGTTCGATCGCAGTCGCGCGTGACGCGGATCAACCCGTGGGCGCAGCCAAATCTCGATGAGCGTATCAGCGCGTCGAGGACACTTCGTCGAGGACGGCCGACTGTCGAAGACAGACGGTCGAAGGACGACGCTTTTTGATCGGATCCATGGGCGCGTTCAGGTTTCGTCGGATACGTTCGTCCGATGAAACTCTTCGCACGATTTTTCATTTTTGTTTTCGCGCTCACGATGATCGCCTGCGGCGATTCGAACGGCGGCGGCAGCGTCGAAACGACGACGGTCACCACGGCGGATGGCGTCTTGGCGTTCATGCCCGTCGACATCACGGTCTCCGTTGGCGACACGGTGACGTTCGAAATGACACCGACACACAATGCGCTCGAGGTCTCACAGGAAACCTACGACGCAAGGGGAACCACTCCGCTCGACGGCGGGTTCGAGGTCGACTTTGGGGAGACTCGCGAGGTCACGTTCGACGCGCCCGGAGTTCACTACTACGTCTGCACACCGCACGTCACCTTCGACATGGTCGGGACCATCACCGTCGAATAGGCTGCAGAGCGGGGTCGCTGAGAGCCGCTACTTCACAACTCGTAAAAGAACGGGCAAAGAGCTCAGGTAAAGAACCGTTGCTTTCACCGATCGGTTCGTGTCATGCCGGGTCGATGCCGAACAAGTTCCTCAGCACCCCGCTCGCAAAAAGCGTCGGGCAATGGATGACCGACCACCGTGGCTTCGTCGTGGCCACCACAGCACTCCCCGCAAGCTTCGTGTTCGAGCGCGTGCGGGTAGCCCGGGACCGCGTTTACGAGCGGTTTGGCGCCGCGCCGGAGAAGCACGAAGAGCGAGTTGCCGACGTACAGCGGCAGGTCCGTGAGTGGAAGGCTGCCGGTGCCGAGCAGCCGATGTGCACCGGGCGTTCGCCGTGGCTCACGATGTCCACGCGTACGTCGACGTACAAAGAGGACTGCAACCGCATCGAGATGAACCTTCGAGACGTTCTCGAGATCGATCCGGAGCGAATGACAGTGCGCGTCGAGCCGTTGGTCAACATGGGGCAGCTGTCCCGCTACCTCGTCCCGCGCGGCTACGCGCTCAAGGTCATGGTCGAGATGGAGGACCTCACGGCTGGCGGGCTCGCGATGGGCCTCGGCATGGAAACCACCAGCCATCGCTATGGGCTTCTTCAGGAGACGGTGGTCGCGTACGAGCTCGTGATGGCGGACGGGTCGTGGCGGCGCGTCACCAAGGAAAACGACCCTGAACTGTTTCATGCGCTGCCGTGGTCGCACGGCACTCTTGGGCTTCTCGTGGCGCTCGAGCTCGAGATCGAACCGGTGAAACCTTACCTCCGGATGACCTACACCCCTTGCCACGACATGGATGAGCTCTGCCGCAAGATGCACGAGCTTTCGGTCGCGGACGATGCACCGGAGTTCCTCGAAGCCACGATCTACTCGAAGGACACCGGTGTGATCATGAGCGGCTGGTACGATGACGCACCGCCCAAACGCACCGATATCAACCCGATCAATCGTTGGTACAAGCCCTTCTGGTACCGTCACGCCGAGACGTCACTCTCGCGCGGTGAGTTCACGGAGTGGATCCCGCTTCGAGACTACTATCACCGTCACACGCGCTCGATCTTCTGGGAGCTCGAGGAACTGATGCCGTTCGCCGCGCGTCCTCTCTGGCGATACACGCTCGGATGGCTTGGCGCCCCGAAGATCTCGCTCTTGAAGAAGACCATGACCGAGGGCGTCCGACACAAGCTCGTGCACAAGCACGTCGTACAAGACGTCATCGTGCCGATTCGGGGGCTCAAGAGCGCCGTCGAGCTTTTTCACGAACGGTTCGAGGTGTATCCGCTCCTCGTCTTTCCGATTCGCATGTACGACCACTCGCCGTACCAGGGCCTCCAGCCGAAACCGCGTCAGCTCGAACCAGGCAAGTCTTGGGAGATGTACGTCGACCTCGGTGCCTACGGAATTCCGCCTGCCGTCAAGCGCGGCGAAGACTGGGACTGCGCCGACCATGTGGCAGACACGGAGCGCTATACGGTCGACGTCGGAGGCTTCGTTCCGCTCTACCAAGACGTCTGGATGGACCGAGCCGACTTCGAGCGGATGCTCGACCACCGCCTGTACCGAAAGCTCCGCGAGAAGCTCGGTGCAGTCGGGGCGTTTCCGGAGATCTGGGACAAGGTGCGGCTCCAGCCCGAACTGCGCTCGGTGAAAACGAAGGCCGACCTCCCGACGCCCGAGGCAGAGTCCGCTTCCAGCTACGCGGAGCCCGTCGTCCGCTCGGTTTGAGGGCAACACCAGAACGGCGCTTGCCATTCTCGTCAACGCACCCCAGAGACAATATATGTCGGGTTTGCGTCGCAGCGCCGTCGTGTGGGTCACTCTGTGTGGCCTGTTCGTCGCCTGCTCCCCATCGGGGACGCCCACCGGCGTCGCTGAATCGTTCTACGACGAGATGGCAGCAGGGAACATCGAGGCTGCAAAGAAGCTCGCCACGCCGGAAACGGCCGACATGCTCAGCCGCATCGCCGCCATGCACAACCCGCACATGTTCGTGGTAATCGCCGAAGGCGGAGCTTCCGATGAGCTCATCCAGGGAGAAAACGCGCTGGTCACCTTCGTGGAGGGCGGCGGCTATGCCACGGTTCCTCTCGTAAAGCTGAACGGCGAGTGGAAGGTCGATTTCGCCACGATGATGAAGGCACACATGCCCTCGGCCCCAACGCCACAAACGCTCTGAGACGCGGGGCTCGTGCTCGGCGCGCTACGGCCGCGCCGCCCTCACCCGCTGTCCTCGCCTACCCTCGAGCAAATCCCGCTCTCCCTCGATCGCCTCGGTCACGAAATCGACGAACGCCCGCACTCGCGCCATGTGGCGAAGATCCCGATGGATGAGAAGCCAGAGCGAGCTTTGCAGGCTTGGTTCGAGGCCGAACAGACGGACGACGGACGGCCGATCGTCCATCAAGAAGCAGGGCGCGACGCCGATTCCCACCCCCTGTTCGATGGCGGTCGCAATGCCGAGAAAGCTCGACGACCGAAAGACGACGTTGCTGCTCGAGCCGAACTGCAGCACGAACCTCGCGTAGGGAACGTGGGCCAGCGTCTCGTCGAGGTCGACGAGGCGATGCTTCTTGAGGTCGGCGCGACGCCTTGGCCAACCGGCTTCCGCGAGATACCGCTCTGACGCGTAAAGCGCGCACTCCATGGGCGAGAGGAGTCGCGGGACCACGTCGTCCTCCGTGGGCCGGGTGTCGGGCCGAAGCGCCACGTCAGCCTCGCCGCGACCTAGGCGGAAGATGCGATCGTCGAGCAGCAGATCGATACGAATGCCCGGGAACAACTCGTAGAAGCGCGGAAGCGTCGGTGCCAACAGCCGCTCCGCGACCGTGTCGGTGGTGGTCACGCGGATGGAACCGCTGAGCGCCTGATCGCGCCCTGCCATCTCACGCTCGAGGAGATGCACTTGCTCTTCGACCCGCGACGCATGTTCTACGAGACTCTCCCCGTTGGCCGTGAGCACGTAGCCGCGACCCCGCCGTTCGAACAGGCTGCTCCCGAGCTCTCGTTCGAGCGTATGGAGGTGACGAAACACGGTGGTCGGGTCGACGTCGCGGCGCGCGCCCGCCTTGGCGAGCGTCCCCTCACGGGCCAGCGCAAGGAAATCGCGAAGGTGGTTCCAGTCTTCAATACTTGCACTCATGCAATTGTTACTTGATTTATGCCCTATGGACCTGCACCGACGCAAGCATTATCAATCTAGGGAAAGGAGACATTCACCATGTCCAACGTTGCAGAACTCGAGAAAGAACTGAATGAGATGGTGGCTTCCGGCCAGGCCATGGAGGCCTTCGAGAAGTTCTACGCCGACGACGTCGTCATGCAGGAAAACAGTCAGGATCCGCGCGTCGGCAAAGCAGCCTGCCGCACTTACGAGGAGGAGTTTTTCGGCAACGTTGCCGAGTTCCACGAGGGTTCCTTTCACGGGAGTGCGACCGAAGGCGATCGCTCCTACTCGGAATGGATCTTCGATGTGACCTTCAAAGACGGAACCCGTATGCGCAACTCCCAGATCGCCGCCCGAAAGTGGAAAGACGGCAAGGTCGTCCACGAGCGGTTCTTCTACGGGGCTTGAGCAGGCAAACAGCGACTGGGTGAGTGCACCACCCTCTACCGCTCGCGGTACGTCTGGGTTTTCGCGCGCCTGCGTGGATGCGGCTTGCTGGTTTCCGTGGGCTATCCCCGCCCCACGCCGCGCAGCCCACGAAAGAGCGCCACAACCATCGCTACGAGCACCACTGCCATCACAGCGCGGGTAATGCTGGCTGCAGGTCGCGCAAGCTCTGTGCCGCCCAGGTAGCGAATCACCTGCAGGACGCCCGAAGCGCTTCCGAAGAGCCCGAGCACCGCCACGACGAGTGCACCATACAGGCTAGTCTTTTGAAACCGCTCCGAGCGGCCGAGCAGGCCCAGACCGACGAACACAATCCCGAAGAACGCGGGGATGAGCGCAGTGACGCTCACCATACCGGTCGCCACGTAAGCGACGACGCCGATTACGATCAACAACATTCCGAAGCTCAAAGTGGAATTCGCCATGAGGGGAGCCTAGTGCCGGTGCGCGCGCTCGGCCCCCTCTTTTTTGTAGGCGGTTGGATCCTGGAGACAAAGAGTCTTGCAGGACCACGCGGGCCGCGCTGCAGGACCCAGTCGCTACCGCTTCGCGACGTGGTGGGTCGGCGTGGACGGTAGATCGAGCGTCGTCACGATCCCCGGGTCGTGGGCGCACACAGCCGGAATCGCATTGATCATGCGCATGGCACTCGCGTGGACGCCTCCGTTGTTGTGGTCTCCGTCGGCAGCGGTCGAGAAGCACTCGATCTGAACGTGGGGGTCGCCCTTGACAATACAGCGGTGTACCCCGCGCCTTCCATGCGGGGGCATCGGCCAGTCGGGCGCCTGGTCGTTTCCGAGGCGATTCACGTGTTCGGCGATGATCAGCGGTCGTCCATCGACGATCCCCTGCACCTCGAAGCGAACCGCGCTGCACTCCCCCTTCTTGATGGGCATCATCGCGCACTCGAAGTCCTCGGTGGCGTAGTAGCGGTCGAACACCTCGCGGATCTCCTCGACCTCGACGCCAAGCATCTCAGCTCCGAGCCGCACCATGCCGCCCCAGCTGCCGGTCAGCACGCCTGGCATGGCGATCATCGGTGTGAAGCTCTCCGGCTTACCAAAACCAAAGCTGAATCCCGTGAAGTCAGGGTCCGCATAGGTCGAGTAGTCTTGGATTTCCTGGCAGCGGATCTCTTCGACGGCGCCAGACACCTGCAGAGCGGCGAGCGGCAGCACGTCTCCGGAAAACCCCGGGTCGATCCCGTTCACGAACAGCGTGCTGTTCCCTTCGGCACACGCCTTTCGAAGCGGATCGGTGAGCGCGGGGTCGGCGCTCGGAGGGTGGATCAGGTAGATGAGCGACGTCCCGACGATATTGATGCCAGCCGAGAGGATCTTCACCATGTCCGCGAGCGCATCCGGTGCACGAAACTCGCCGTTGGCCATGTAGACCACCGCGTCCGGCTCGAGCGCGATCAGCGCGTCGGCGTCGTCGGTAGCGATGACTCCCGTCGACCCGGCAACTCCGGCGATCTCCGCGGCATCTTTGCCGACCTTGTCAGGACTGTGCGCATGAAGGCCGACGAGCTCGAAGTCGGGGTTCTCGATGAGGCTACGAAGACTGAATAGACCGACGTTGCCGGTGCTCCACTGGACCACACGATGACTCATGGGACTATCGGTTAGTACAGCCGCGCATGGCTGTCGACCGACCGGATCGGCAGATATTTCCGGACTCGACCGTTCGCTACACCACGCCGTAAGCAAGCATCGCGTCAGCCACTTTGATGAACGCCGCGATGTTGGCGCCCTTGGCGTAGTTCACGTACTCGTCACCCGCGGCCTGACCGTACTCGACGCACCGGTCGTGGATGTCAGCCATGATGGTGCGGAGGAGTGCCTGAAGCTCCTCCTCCTTCCATGTGATCCTCGCGGAATTCTGGCTCATCTCGAGGCCCGACACCGCGACACCGCCCGCGTTTGCCGCCTTGCTCGGCGCGAAAAGCACCTTGGCGTCGGTGAATGCGTGGATGCCGTCTTGGACAGTCGGCATGTTTGCGCCCTCCGAAACTCCGGACACCCCGTTTTTGATGAGCCGCTCGGCCTCCTCGAGTGAGATTTCGTTCTGCGTCGCACACGGGAACGCCAGGTTGGCCGGGACACCCCAAGGTCGTCCCTCGTGGTGCTCTACCCCAAACTCTTTGGCGTACTCGGTGAGCCGGCCTCGCCGCACGTTCTTGAGCTCCTTCACGAACGCGAGTTTGTCGGCGTGAATGCCGTCAGGGTCGTAGATGAAGCCGCCGGAGTCCGAGAGCGTGACAGCTTTGCCTCCAAGCTGGTTGATCTTCTCGACCGCATGCTGCGCCACGTTGCCCGCCCCGCTCACCAGGCACGTCTTGCTCTCCACCGAGTCATGAATCCGCTCGAGCATCGATTGCATGAAGTAAACGGTGCCATAGCCGGTGGCCTCCGTTCGGATCGGGCTCCCCCCGTACTCCATGCCCTTGCCCGTCAGAACACCAACGAAGCGATTGGTCAGCCGTTTGTACTGCCCGAACAGGTAACCGATCTCTCTCGCTCCCACGCCGATGTCACCTGCGGGGACGTCGACGTCTTCGCCGACATGACGATAGAGTTCGCTCATGAACGACTGGCAAAACCGCATCACCTCGTGGTCGGACTTCCCCCTTGGGTTGAAGTTGGAACCCCCTTTCGCCCCGCCCATCGGAAGGCCGGTCAGGCTGTTCTTGAAGGTTTGTTCGAACGCGAGGAACTTGAGCACGCTCGCGTTGACGCTCGGATGGAAACGAAGGCCGCCCTTGTATGGGCCGATCGAATTGTTGTTCTGAACACGCCAGCCACGCTGAACACGGATATCCCCTTTGTCGTCCTGCCAACAAACTCGGAAGCTCACGACTCGATCCGGCTCCGCGATGCGACGAAGGATCTGCTGCTCGTGATACACCTCTTTGTCACGAATGTAGTCGAAGACGTTCACGGCGACTTCGTACACCGCCTGATGAAACTCCGTCTGACCCGGGTTTCGACGTCTCACGCCGTCCATGAACTGCTCGAGGTTGACGTGGTCAGTGACAGCCATGAACGCCTCCCGGTTTCCTCATCGCCAACCAGCGCGACTCGGAACCAGGAAGATAGAGCCCGGCAGAGGGGTGGCAACCGACGGAGTCGGGCGCTGCGACGGCGTCGACACGAGGAGCACCGAAGGCGAAACTAGAGCGGGGGACTGACGTATACGGGCCGCACACCGGCGGATGTTGCGCCGTACACCTTGAAGCGCACGTCGGTGCGGTGCTCGTGCACTTCGAACTGCACCACGCCGAGATTGTTACGCAGACAGGGGTTCTTGCGAGTATGGCCCTGCCCCGGAACCAGGCTGACTCTGGCGACGACGTTGCCATCGATCCGGATCTTTCGGTCGCGATGCCGGAACGGCACAAACGCAAACTTCCGATAGTCGGGTCTACCGTGGGTAATCGGACTCGAGACGAACTCGTACGCCGGTGGAATCGAACGGTCGCGGCGCGCTCCGCGTCGGCTCGGGTCCGTCCAGTCGATCCTGGAAGCCGACGCGGAATGGATGTCTCCGCTGAGGAACACCAGTTTTTGCTGGGTGGTCTGGGCGTGTTGGCGAAACAGGGTGAGCAGCTGCTCGCGGCTCTCGGTCGCCAACGCGCTCGCCCAGTTGTCATCCACTGCGCTGCTTTCGACACGCCTCGCGACGAGGTCGATCGGCCCACGAAAGATCGGGACGGACAAGACGATGACGACGACGTGCGCCTCCCGATTGCCGTTCAAGAACGACCTCAGGTCATCGAACTGATGCTGTTCGTAGAACTGAATCGCCTGAGCCCCCGAGCGCCGCTTATTCGAGCGGAGATCCATGAGGAACACGGATATCGGCCCGTAGCGAAAGCTATGGTGAAAGCTACGCTGGGCACGCCACGTGGACCGGCTTAGCGCGCGCGAGCCCTGGTAATCGAAGAACGCGTCAGAGGCGCCTTCCCGAACGGGGCGCCAGGCTTCGGTGTGGTGCGCCGGGTCGGTCCCAAAGTTGTCGACGAGCTCGTGGTCGTCCCACATGTAGTGACCCGGCCAACTTCGCATCAGAGACCGGATGGCATCGAATCCCCAGAAGAGCCGATAGCGGGTCTGGTACAGCCAACGGATCTCTTCACGAGAGCGCGCAGACAGCGCGTGGGGGGTCACTTGGGGGGAGACTCTGGCTAGGTAGCGAGGGGCACTCAAGGAAAGGGCGGCGGGCAACTCGGAGTACATTTGGTCGCCGACCCAAAGCAGCCGTTTGCACCGCTCGCTTTCGAGGATCGAGGGCGCCTGATCCAACACGCGGAGGTTTTTCGTCGCAACCCCCCCGTCCGCAGTGAAGGGCATGTGACAGCTCATCAAACCGAACGAGAACGTTTTCCCAACCGACTTGCCATCGGCCGGCGGCGTCTCGAACACCCCGGAGCCAACGTGGTGCTTCGGGTCGAGCGCCTCGATGACGTAGTGGTACTCTCCACCAGCGCAAAGGCCATCGCGCAGGACAACCACACCGGTTCCGTCGGTCCCGCAATCGGGAAACGATTCGAACTCCTGGCTCCACGTGTCATTGGGCCGCGTACTAGGCCAGTAGACGATCCGATGACGGCCCCCCCGCGACGAACGGAACCAAATACGCGCCGTGTTCTTGTCCACCGCACCTGCGCCGACGGCATCACTCAAAAGCGGAGCGTCGAATCCAGGGAGGCGTTCCACGCTTGCTACTCTAGCGAAGAACGCGGGGAATTAGCCGAAAAAGAGGGCGCGAACCGGCCCTAGCCTGGCGCCTCAGGAGTCTTTGGCCCGCGGGCTCGACCCATGCGTGCGCGCAATCGCCGATGGCGGACGAGAAGCGGGTGAGCGCTCGGTTCGCCGAGATCGCGGAGCGCGTCGTCGTCTCCTCGGTTGCAGAGGCCTTGCAGCATGTTCACGACCTGCCGTGCTTAGACTTTGGGACGGTTTCATCCCTGGTGATTCGTTCGAGACTCAGCCGGCTACGTCGTGCTTGTCGGCCTTGCGACGACCGAAGAGGAGTTTCTTCTCGAGAGCAGCCCGTTGTTGAACGTAGAACGTGCGCAGAAACGTAACGGGATCGTTCACCGGTTCACGGCCCACATACTCGATGCGCCTCGCGATGGTGTCCGCGACTGAAAGCACATCGTCGTGCGCCACCTCGTGCTGGTCGATCGTGCGTAGGAGCCTGGCAAGCGTCTCTAGCTCGTGCTCGCCATAGACCTCTAGTTGGGTAGGGGAAAAGCGAATCGACGATTCGGAGCCGTCCACCTTTCCTTTATCGCTCATCAAACTTCGTCCCGGAACGCGCACGACTCGGCTACCGCCCACCATGTCCCCCATCCGCTCTCGCTCTCGCGTGAGGAAAGGGAGAGCGCTGAGCACGAACACCCACGCCAGGGCCGGAAGCCAGAGCCACGGCGGGCTCGCGCCAACCAGCGTCGCGGGAGCAAGCCAAACAACCATCGGCAAGAAGAGCTCGACGTCTCGCATCAGGTTTCGTGCGAAGATCGCGTCGACACCGAGACGACCGCCATCGCGGGACACCACGCGAAGATCGAGGATTCGCTTTCCCGGAGTCGCGCCGCGCCAGAGGGTTTCGAATCCAAAGAAGTAGAACGATCGAACCACGAAGAGGCCGAGTAGAAACACGACGCCGACCGCATCCTCGACGATCGAACCCGCGAGAAGCGCCGGAATCAAGAGCAAGACGGTAGCAACGCCGATGAAGAAAAGATCGAACGAGAACGCGAAGCCGCGCTCGATCAGGGAAGCGAGTTCAAAGCGGAGAGGCACCCCTTCAGGCCCCACCAGCTCGATCGCATGCGGCCTGTTCACCGGTCCCTCCTTTGGCTGAACCTGCCGCTGAGCGTCAACCACGTCACCAACCAGACGGCGTTGAACACGGCCATGGAGAAGCGAAGGACTTCCGAGTGGACGGTCTGCCGAAAGACCCCTTCGATGAGGGCCGCGTAGGCGAACAGCACGATTGCGCCCCCGACGACCACCGCCGCCTCCTTGCCAGAGTCTCGCAGCGCATCGCGGATCGGGCGAGGCCCTGGCACCAGGACCGCCCTTCCGATGTGCAGCCCCGCCATCCCGCACAGAATCACCGCGGCAATCTCGGGAATGCCGTGGGGCAACAGCCACCCGAGCAGTGGAATCGCGAGGCCACGGTCTGCGAATAGCGCGAAGAATGCGCCGAGATTCAGTCCGTTGACAAACAGCAAGAGGGCGGTGGGAACGCCGGCGGCAAAGCCGAGCGCAAACGCAAGCATCCCGATGCGCGCATTGTGCGTGAAGAGAAAGCTAGAGAATGTGCCGAGCCAACCGTCGCCGGTTCCGTAGAGCGATTCGCGAAGCGTATGGGTCGCCGCCGCAGGGTCTCGACCCGCCGCGAGGTCGGCCGGAATGAACGAATAGAACCACCCCACATCGCTACGGACGAGGAGAAACGAGACCGCGCATCCAACCAGAAAAAGCACGAGCGCGATTGCGGCTTCGAGTCGCATCGCACGAACGCGCCTTGGGAAATCGACCATCGCGAAATGGAACAACGCGTGACGGCGGAGTTTCCTCGCTCCGTACATGGCAAGATACGCGCGCGACGCGAGCGACTCGAGGTAGTCCACCATGTTGCGGTCCATCGCAGTGCTACGAGCAACGGACACGCTCGACAGTACGTCCCGGTACAGGCGAGGCAGCTGCTGAAGCTGCTCTTCGTCGAGAGCCTTGAGCCCGCGGTTGAGCGCGATCGTGACGATCTTCTCGAGCTCCTTCCATTCGCGTTCACGAGCTTGCCGAAATCGAACTGAACGCGGCGTAATCGCGGTGTCGTTCATCCGAGGAGGCCTCTTCGCTTGATGTCGGTGTACTGCTGGAGCACCGACAGTGCGGCTTGCCCGGGCGCCCCGTGAACGACGCGGACTCCCGCTACTTCGAGCCGTCGCAGGACGACACGACGAGCCTGTCGGAGCTCCGAGGTCATGATGGCCGCCGCCATGCCCTCGGCACTGTTCGGTAGCTCCTCCCAAGGTCGATCAACCACGGGGTCGTCGAGTGCGACGAACACCACGACGTGCTTCGTGGTCAACTGCTCGAGATGCTCGATCATGAGCTCCGCCATCGTCGAGTCGGTGAAGTCGGTGAACACAACGATGAGCGACCGGCGAAGAAGCCGAGAGAGCACAGTGCGCAGGCCAAGCGCATGGTTCGTTTCGACGTTCTCTGGTTGGAGGGCCGCGCAAGTTCGGGTCATTCGCGCATGCTGGTGGCTCCCCGAAGCCGGCTGAACCCAGGCCTGCGGGGTCGCGCCGTAGGCGTGAAGACCGACGAGGTCGCGAGCCCTCAGGGCGACGCTCGACAGGAGCAGCGCCATGTGAATCGCGTGGTCGAGCCGCTGGAGTCGATCGATGGGGGCCTGCATGAGCCGTCCGGTATCGATGCACAGGAGAACGCGCTGATCGCGCTCCTGGCGATAGCGTCGCGCCATGAGCGAGTGGTGCCGGGCCGACGACTTCCAGTCGATCTGTCGTGGATCCATCCCGGCGACGTACGATTGGAGCGAGTCGAACTCGGTCCCCTCGCCGTGCGCGAGGTCGAGACGGTGTCCGATCCGGTGGAGCGGTCTCGCCATTCGGAGCTGCAGCAGCCGCGATAGCTTTGCCGTGTTCGGGAGCACCGCGACTCGCCCGCCCTTGACGGGAATCCGTCGAACCCATTCGATGAGGCCGTAGGGGCCGCGCACCCTGAGCCACACCGCTCTGACCTGTCCTTCACCCCGACCCTGGGCATCGACTGGAACCTCGCATTCCAACGTGCCCAAAGAGACTGCGACTGACGCATCGTCCCTCCATTCGAGTGGCGGGCTGACCTCGAGCTTGATGTCTGCAGCGAGTTCTCCATCGAATTGGGACAACACCTCAACGGCGACCGGAACTGGCTCGCCCACCGCCGCGGATTCTGGGACCGTGACCGTGGCCGTGATGGCGGCGCGCCTCAGGGCGAGCACGTCGAGCGTGATGAGGACGGCCAAGACGGCCCACATCCCCGCCAAAGCCAAGATGGCGGGCATCCAAACGAGAGGGAGAACCGCGACGACCAGGCCGCCCGTCATCCACCAGAGGCTCTTTGCCGTGGGGCGCATCGGTCAGCGGGGTGCCGGTACCTTACTCAAGATCTCAGAGAGGAGCGCCGAAGAGCCGACACCCTCCATTTCTGCGGAGGCCGTCGGCAGGACGCGATGCGCGCAGGCGGAGATGAAGAGCGCCTTCAGGTCGTCTGGGATCACGAACGACCTCGACTCGAGTGCCGCGTGGGCTCGAGCGGCGGCGACGAGGACGGTTGCTGCACGCGTCGAGAGGCCGAGTCGTAGGCCCCCGTGACGACGAGTCGCCTCCGCCAAACGAACGCTGTACTCGGCGATTCGCGGATCGACCCGCACACTCGATGCGGCGGCCGCGAGTTGCTGGAGTTCAGCGCCGTCGATTAGGGGATGCAGTCCGAGCGCGTCGAGGTTGGGCATCTCGGAAGATCCACTGTGCTGGAGCACTGCCTTCGTTTCCGCTTCCGAGTCCGGGTAGTCGATCTGAATCTTGAAGAGGAACCTATCGAGCTGTGCCTCAGGCAGTGGGTAGGTACCTTCATGCTCGATCGGGTTCTGCGTCGCGACCACGAAGAAGTGCGGGCTCAACGGATGGGTTGTGCCGTCGATCGTGACCGCACGCTCCTGCATCGCTTCGAGAAGTGCGGACTGCGTCTTCGGTGGCGTGCGGTTGACCTCGTCGGCTAGCAGGCACTCGGTGAAGATTGGCCCCTGCACCAGGTGAAACGACTGTGTCTTGAAGTCGAACACGTTGGCACCGAGAACGTCGCCAGGCAGGAGGTCCGGGGTACACTGCAGTCGCTTCATCTCGAGCCCGATGAGTCGGGCGAAAGTCTGCGCAAACAGGGTTTTTCCGGTGCCTGGCGGGCCTTCGAGAAGCACGTGGCCTCGCGTCAGCACCGCAACGAGACAGAGTCGCGTGACCTCGTCCATCCCGTGAACGATGCCGCTGACGCCGGCTCTAAGACGGGTCGCAAAGGACGTTATCGTTTCGAGCTCAGTCATCTCTCGTTCCTCGTTTCGCGAATCGCGTGTCCTCGAACGTCGATTGCAGGAGAGCATGCGCCCGTCCGGCAACTTGTGCTCCAAGCCCCGGCCGGCGCCGACTGCTGCGGAGCTTTGCTGCATCGGCAAGCACACTCACGGCCTCGGCCGGGCGTCCACGTTCCGTACGGTAGGCGTCGACACGGGCGGCGCGTTCGGCGAGCGTGGCACCGTGAACCCCGAGCGCCTCGGCGCATTCCTGAACGGCCCGTCTCGCGTAGACCCAGGCAATCCTTCTCTCAGACTGGCCGATCGCGAGCGCAGTCGCCGAGACCTCCACCGACTCGAGTGGGCCGCGTTCGTGTCGAATCGGCGCAGATTCGGTGAGCCCGAATCGGCGGTAACCGAAGATGACGACGAACAAAGCAAGCAGCACACCCTGGACGACGAGCAGCACCGCGGGAAACTCGCTCAAGAGCTGCCCGAGCGACGGGACCTCGGCGTGCCCATGAAACACCTCGTCGATCGCGGCAGCATCACCCTGAATCGCACCCCCGAGAATTGCATCCACGAGGGCCGCGTGGTCCGCCCTCTGAACGTTGAAGTTGTGGAATACGTCCGGGTCGCTGACGAGGACTCGTGTTCGGTCCGTGGACATGATGACGATCGCCGCTTCGTCCGTTCCGACCAACGTTTCAAAGCCTTCCGGTGTGACGATGCTCTGACGCCACGGGAGATCGAGCTCGAATGTACCGAGCACACCTTCCACGCGCGAAGTTCGCCGCTCGGTACGATTCTCCGCTTCGTCGTCCCAAACCAATGTGGAACCCGGCGCCACGATCTCGGCGAGGCGGCTGGCAGCCAGCCCTGCCTCAGCGACCTTTCCGTCGCCGTCGAGCTTCCATTTCGGCAGCACGATGATCGACGCGAGCCCGAGCTCGGAACGTTCCGCAAGCAGGTCGTCGAGCAGGAGTGTCCCGTACTGGGTCGAGGAGACGAAGGTCGCAGGCTCGATGAAAAACGCGACGTCGGTATGGTGATAGGGCTGGTGTTGACGGACGACCTTGTAGCCCAGCCGATTGAGCAGATGATAGGAAGCCTGATGACCGAGCGGGCCGCGAGAGTACGAATCGACGCCGGTGGCCCGTGGCTGAGCAAGGCGCCCGCCCACCACCAACGACGCAACCATGAGGAGAAAAGAAAGCACCGCGAGGATGACCACGCCGGCACGCACGACTTCAGCACGAACGCCGTTCATCTCGCCTCCCCCAACGCGTGAAAGAGGCTCCGGGCGCGGTGGTAGGCACCTGCATCGGCGATGACGCCACCAAACCGTAGAGGCTCCACGTCGTCGACCAGGGCGCGAAGGCCCGTACGACGGCTGTCCGATGGAGGAACTTCCGCAAGCACCTCTCGCGCGGTCCGAGATCGATCCTCAGGGCGCGCTCCCCAGCCGAACTTCCGTAGAGCGAGCAACAGCAACACCGCGATCGCGCGCTCGAAGTCGCCCGCCTGAGCGAGCGCATCCGGATCCTCCGAGGGCAACCAGTCGTTTGACGATCGCGCGCTGATCGCAGTCGTCACCGGCTCGTCGACGAAGTCGGATTCACCGTCGGACAGATACTTCCACAACCGGTGGAGAAGGAAGAGCACCAACACGGCGAGCACGGCGTAGCCGATCCATTCGAGCACCGGTGCAATGGCCTCGAAGAAAGCCGAGATCGCTTCTCCCAAGTCCCGTAACCACTCGGGAAGCGGACTCGGAGCTTCCCGCAACTCCAACGAATCGGGGTAGTCGCCGTGCTCGTGAATCTCTTCGGCTATCGACTTTGGGCTATTCGCATCCGGCAAACCAAGCCCTCACTCGAAAACCGAGGTCAGCGTCGCGACGTCGACGCCCTCCTTCTCGTTCTTGATGTCGATGTAGAAGACCGCCGCGAGCACGGAGAGGATCATGCCCCAAAACACGGAGTTGGCATAGTTCGCCAGCACGCTCAGCCAGTTCCTCGGAGTCCCCGTTTGGGCGGCAGCTGGATCGACGAACGCCTCCCAGCCGACCGTACCGATGGTGATCCCAAAGCTCACAGCCGTCATGAGCAGAACGAGTCCGAAGACCGCAACGAAGATCTGGACACGATACCCTCGCGTCAGCTCCCACGAACGCTTCAGAGATTCGGTCGCCGACCGCGTTTCCATCACGGCGATCGGAATCGCGAGTGCCCATGCGGCCATGACAATGATGCCTGGGACGAAGCAAAGCAGCATCCCAAGGCCAACGCCGAGCACCTCGATGAAGCCGACGGCGAGCAGCGGCCCCAAGCGCGCAAGCCCTTTGCGGATCGACTCACCGAGCTCGGGCGTCGCTCCTGTCATCGACTCCACGGCAATGACGATCGCAGCCCCCTGCGACACATACCAAAGCACCATTCCGAGAACCGATTCGAAGAAGTAGAAGAGTGCCAGCGCGGGCGAAATCGGCGACGGCGCGGGAGACATTCCGAGCGCGATGAAGCCGAGAATCAACGATGGCAGGAACAAGAGCGCAAGGGTCGGGCACAGGACTCGGAAGTTCGTGCGGGTGACGGCCAACGTGCGCGAAAGGACGCCGCCGACGCTGATTGAGGATGCTCCGGGCGAGTCGGGCTCCATGACGTCCTTTGCTACTCGAAGACGGCGGCAAGCGCGCCGATGTCGAGCCCTTCCCGAGCTTCTTTGATGCGCAGGTAAAGAACACCCGGAAGCACGCAGTAGTATATCGTAGAGATGATGTAGATCGCACTAAACAGCAGGCCTCCGACGCCAAACGCGATCCACGCAAGCATCGAGGTTCCCCCCTCTTCGATGAAAGAGGCCGCTCCTGCCCACAGCAACTGAATGGGTATCGTGACGGCCGACGTGATCAGATAGACGGCAACGAACGAAAGAAAGACCTTCCAGCGGTACCCTTTGGTGAGAGCCCATGATCGATTGAGGCCCTCGAGCGGCCCAAGGCCTTCGAAGATGATGGCGGGAAACGTGAGTGCCAACCCCGTGATGACGATGAGCCCGGGGACGACGAGGAGGGCCAGGCCGAGCATGTACGCGAGCGCGCCCAAGACGGCAGCTCCGAAGATCGGAAGCATGTGCTGAAAGCCGACGCGCACGGAGCGGCCGAAGCTTGGCCGCCTCCCCGAGAGGTGGTCGACGGTGATGACTTGTGCGGATGCCTGCACCATGAGGTACCCCGCAAACAGAACGCCGAAAACGACCAAAAGGATGGGCAATACGGAGGCTTCGGCGTCATCTCCAACGATGGACTCGATGGCGAAAACGAGGCCTACGCCCAGCAGAAATACGGGGAGAAAGAGCCCGACGACGAGCAGGAACAGCTTGCCAAAGTTGCCGCGAATGGTAGCGGTCGCTTCGCGAAGAGCGGATTCGACGGTGACCACAACACCTCCTCGATTTCGTGCCTATCAAGTTGAGTGCGAGTTGCGCAAGTCTCTGGGTCACGGACCCGGGAACGACGGACGCTCGCCCGCAGACCAAGCTCGCCGTAGATGGCGGCACCTGGTAGCGTGGGCGGGCATGGCTCCGCTTCGCAGGGTGATCCTCATAGGCTGCTGCGCCCTGACGCTAGCACTTCCAACGGCGGCGCGAGCCGGGAACACGGACGAGGTGCTTCTCGGCAATCAGGCGGCGCTGCTCGGAGGCGCGGTCACCGCGCTCGTGAACCAGGGAAGCGCTCTTTGGTACAACCCCGCGGGACTCCAACACATCGACCACAACTCGATTGACCTCAGCCTATCCGCGTACTCACTTCGGCTCTACCGCATTCCACGGGCGCTCACGACTCCGTCGGGCGCCTCGGCAAACGGCGACGCCACCGAGGCGATCATCGTCCCGGCGGCCGCAGCCTACGTGCGGACGACTCGATCCGGGCTCCGGTTCGGGTTTGGCGTCTTCACGACCTCGTCCGCCAGCTACAACCAGCGCCCCGGTCTCCAGGTGACCGATCAGAGTTCGCCCAACCTCGAGTGGGACTGGTTGAACGAGCTCGATGTCGAAGTCGACATCTACCAGCTCATCGCCGGAGTCGCTTGGGCTGTCAATGATCGAGTCTATCTCGGGGTGACGCTCAACGGCTCCTATGTGAGCACCACGCAGTCGGGACAGGTCGGAGGTGCGCTCATCTCGGATCCCACGACCAACGAAGCGGTTCTTCTGGCTACCTCGTCTTCACGCACCGCCGTCACGGGACTCGGTGTGCGCGTAGGGGCCGGCGTGATGTGGAAGCCGAACGCACGCACGAGCGTGGGCGCCTCGTTTCAAACCGCCAGCTACCTCTTCTTCGAAAACCGAAGTACCCAGAGCATCGAAAGCGGTGGTACGACGCTTTCGAACGAGCTGACGTTAGACATCCAGAACGAGTCCGGCTCCTCCTTTCAGTTCGATCAGTTCGAGCCTTGGCGGATCCGTGCAGGCTTCGCCTACGACTTCGGCCCTGCGCTTCTGTCGATCGACGCGGACATCCAGGTGAACCAGGGGCCGAACAAGGTCATCGGCAACGGCCGAGTGGGTGCGCTCGTTCCACTCAACGACAACATCACGTTCGGCGCGGGGCTCTTCACCGATCTCAATCCGGTTGGCGGCCCCCTGACGAACTTCGGCGACGCAGCGATCGACTTCTACGGTTTCACCACGGGCATCGAGTTCGACAAACTCGGGCGCTTCTCCCCGGAACCAAGTCGCGGCGTCTCGTTCAAAACCGCGATCGCGTTTCGCTATGCCTTCGGCACAGGAGACTTCGCCGGCGCGCTGGTAGCAGACGACCTGGCAAACGTGAACCCGCAGGACCCGAACCTCGTGCAGACCGAGATCACAGATATCACCGTGCACGAGCTGAGCATCTACGTCGGAAGCGGGATCCGATTCTGACCCGCGAACACGTTGCGCGCCTGTTCGAGGCGAGCACGCGCCCACGCCTGGGTCCGTTGCCTCGCAGGGCCTAATGTGGTCCCCTCCAGAGGGAGGACGAACCGATGGCAGCCCCGATCACGACCGATTCGGTATGGCGTGAGGTCGAGAAACAAACCTTCGCGGTGCTGTCGTGGGTGACCCCCAAAGGCGAGGCGCGTTCAGCAGGCATCATCTATCTCGTCCGCGACCGCACGCTGTTCATCGGAACCGGTGCGAGCTCGTGGAAGGCAAAGCAGATCTCCCACAACCCGGCCGTCGCGCTCAACGTGTTGATTCAGAAGCGCATCCCTCTCCTGCCCTGGATCAAGATCCCTGACGCCACCATCGCGTTCCGCGGCCAAGCCTCCGTCCGCGCGTTCTCCGAAGTCGACCCGTCGATCTACAAAGAGCTCACCAAGGGCATGGCGGACGACCCCGAGATCCACGCCGACACTTGCATCCTCGTGATCGAGCCCGAAGGCCACTTCGTCACCTACGGCGTCGGCGTTCCGCTCCTAGACATGCGAGACCCGCGCAAGGCCGAGGGCCGCGCACCCGTCTGAGCGCGCGCTCCTTCCATCGTCGGGTGGGGGGCCGGAGTGGACGAGATGCGCACCTACCTCGAGAAGATCGCCACCCTCCGCACGTCGGTGGTCGCGGCTTCATCCGTCGTCAGGGATAGCTCGGCGAGCACGCGGTAAGCAAACGTAGGCGTCGGGCAGCGGAGAGCGTTGCGCGGCTAGAGGTTGAGAGCGCCCCGGACAGCGCCCCTGGGCGGGGCGCCATCAGAATAGAACCGGCGTGTAGAAGTTGAGGCCGAAGATGAGGGACCAGATTTCGGTGGTGACCTCCGACTGGTTCTGCGCGAACGCAGCAAAGATCGGAAAGCGGAAATTGAGGAACGCGTCGAGCATGCCGCGTCCAATCTCGGCGCTTCCCCCGAGCCCGAAACCAAGCGGAACGATGGTGACGGTGGGGTCCTCGTTGATTCCGGGGAGGCTGACACCGGTCTGTGCTTTGAGGAAGAAGTTCTCGTTGATGTTCCCGGTGATGTCGAAGGGAATCCCAATGCTGAAGACGTTGGCGTTGCTCGGACCGTCGAGCGCGAGGTCGAGCCCTGTATCGAAGGCCACCACGTCGCCCGCGTGAATCCGTACCGGCACGGCCCATGCGAGCCCCCATTCGGTGAGCGTGGGGAAGCGAACGCGAAACTCGAGTGCGATGTCGACGACGCTCTGCAGGACCTGATATCGCGCGTAAAACGGAATGTCCCCGAAATCCCCGGTGGGAGACACCACCGCCGTGATGAGTCCCGACGCGCCGAGCCCGAGCACGTCGATCGAGTTGATCCCCGGAAACGCCCCCATCCGATACCGCGAGAAGCCAAGCTCGAGGTTCTTCGCGGGAGCGATCGCAGCGCCCCAGTTGAGTGAGACCACCGCATCGCTTCCAAAGCCGCCCAGATCGAGCCGGAGCACATTCAAATCGAACGTGACCCGCACCATCCCGCGGGGCATGGTCAGGGGGCGAGCCGCGTACCCGAGGGGGTAGTTGTCGGCGGCCGCGGTGCTGTCGACGGAGCCTTCCTCGAAGCCGTCGTCGGCGAACGCTGGGGCGCTCGCGCAAAGCGCTGTGGCCGCGAGGGCCACTGCAAGTCGGTGTCGAGTCCTGAACTGCATGGACGCCTCCCCTTGTCTTGGACAGTGAGCCCACGCTACAGGCGCGGCTGCGGGGCTGCCAAGAAAGGCGCGGCGCGACAGCGGGGAGGCCCGTCGCGAACCGGAGGCCGCAGGCCCGCTTCCGGCTTAGTTGGTGTACGGCAGTCCCCAAGAGTGACCGGGACCTCAGGCTACGAGTTGCAGAAGCTCGTCAGCATGGGGGCTATGATCGCGGCGGTGAGCATGCCGAGGGTGCTCACGGTTGCCACGGCGGCGATTCCGGACCGCGTTGCCCGCGACCGCGCTCGCCGTGCGCTCCGCGAGGACTTTCGAAGAAAGTGAATGCCCGCACTGCTCAGGCCGATGCCGACTGCAGCCATAGTCCCCCCTGCGGCGCCAAGCGCAGGGCGGTTGATCTCGTCGCAGGCGGTGCTGTCGGTCACGGTGGCCGCGTAGATCGATAGCGCAACGCCGCCTATCGCCATCGGGATTCCGGCGGCGGCCATGTAGCCGCCGCGCCGGGAGAAGGTCCGTTCGGCATCCCGCCTCGCGCCCACCGAGAGCGCGGTCGGGCGCGGCTCCAAGTCGAGCGCCGTGACGTCGACCTGGCCGACGTTGTCGAGTGCGAGCGGGACCGCGAGGGAGAGCGACTTCGCGAGGAGACTCGGAGGATCGGCGGAGGCGCGGCCAGGGTGGGCGGCGACGAGGCCGATCAGGAGTGCGGAGAGGGCGAAGGCCTGGAGCTTGTTGAACTGCATATCCCAGGAGATTGCAGGGAGCGTGCCATCCAAAAACCTTGCAATCATTCATGAATTCGAAATCCCGAAAACCGGTTGAGTGGCCGAAATTACCACACCTGTGGTCGATTCGGCACGGCTGACCGACGCGGCGACCCGGTACCGTGGCGAGGCCATGCGTGTTGAGGTCAGCGTCCGTCGTAGACGAACAGCGCGGGCCGCGCGTTGCCGTTGCACGCCGGCGCTTGGTCCCAGGCCGTGAGCTCGGGGTCGGCGATGTACGACCAACCGATTCGGCCGTCACCGAAGCTGGTCCACTCGTCGAAGTCACCCCAACCCGCTCCTTCGATGCGACGCGGCTGCGTGAGCGCATTGCCGTCGCCGTCGATTTC
Organism: Myxococcota bacterium; assembly: GCA_039177115.1. Taxonomy (GTDB): domain Bacteria; phylum Myxococcota_A; class Polyangia; order Polyangiales; family Houyiibacteriaceae; genus SG8-38. Next base: position 4,161 of record JBCDFZ010000009.1, on the reverse strand, counting down.
CGTGACGTAGTATGCCCACGCCGATTGGAACGAGTGGCGCCTTCGAATGGTCCACATGTTGGTGTCGTCGAGGCCGTCGCCGATCTGCCATTGCTCCGACCACCCGAGCAGATAGCGTCCCTCTTCGATCTCGGCGATTTGCGCATGGCCGAGAAAGTGCTCGCTGCTGGCGACCACCCAGTCGATGTCGCCTACCGGTGCACCGTTCGAGTCGAACCGCGCAAGGCCAACGCGGGTCGGTGGCCCCTCGGTCCACGCGTCCTGGTTCACCTCGTCCATCGGGTTTCCGATGAGCGCCAAGAGGAAGCCTCCGTCGGGGAGCCCCACGAACGTCGTCGGTCCGCCGCCGATGACGTTGCCGCCTTGCCCGTTAAAGGAGTGTTGGTGGAACGGCTCTCCGTCACCCGCGGTGTCGTTGCGGAAGTACGCGTTGGCACCGATGTCGGTGCGGCACGCGATGGCAAACTGGTCCGAGTAGGCGTTGTAGCCGGGGTGATTCGCGGTCGTATGACCTCGACCGCATGCCCACGGGTATCCGCGGCTCGGGTCGATCTGCCAATCGTCCGGCGTCGACCCGCGCTGGATGACCAAGAACGCGTCGGCAACGTGACGGGCGCCTCCTTCGGTGAACATCGAGGACCGAACGCCCATCGCGTACTCGTCACCGGCAGACGAACGCACGAGGTAGAACTGCCCCTGGGGGCGCGCGGTGTTTGTCGCGCGAATGGCCTTGTGGACCAAGAACTTCGCGGGTGTGGCGGAGAGATTCGCGCCATCGTACTCGTACAGCCACATCTCGGTGTTCGTATCCTCGTTCGCCTGGTTGTCGCTTCGGAGCACCCATCCGCGTTCGCCCTGTGCGCCGTCGGCGTAGGGCGTGATCAAGTCCGCGTCGGGCGCCTCGTTACTCGAGCTGCCGTAGGCACGATGGCAGAGCACCCCGAGCTGAGAGCAGTCCGGCGCGGCCGCGATCCCCGAAGCGTCTTCGCATTCGGCCATGTGGAGCGCATTGCCCGAGAGGGTGTAGGAGCCCGCATCATCGAGCGTGGCCTCGAAAACGTACTGAGTACGACCCTCGCCGTCATTGACGGGAAGCGAGACGAATATGCGCGGACCCGACGCGTCGACGCAGCTCGTGACATAGCGACGCTGCGGAACGACGGACACGTTCTGTCCGTGCTGGCTGTGGAGTCGCCACGCATGTCCATACTCGCAGGTCGTCTCCAGTCCTCCCGGCGGCTGGCCGATCTCCGTGGTCACAACGGCGGCCGCCATGGGCAGCGACGAATCGTTGGTACCCGGCACGTCGTCGTCAGGCGCGCCACTCGACGGATCGCTCGAGCACGCCACCGTGAGCAGCGCGATCGCGACCACAAGAGCTCTCGTATTCATATCCCACCTCTGCACTCAATCTAACGGCTCGGAGAAGTGGTGGAGACCGATTGTGCGCAGGCTCGCAAAAGAACCAGATCTCCATGGGCGCACACGCTCCGGCGTCACGATCTCCTCGGCCGAGCTCAAAAAGAAGCCGAACGACATCCCTCAGTTCGAGTAGATCCCCGACGCAGCGCGGCACGGCCGAGTGTTCGCGCCACCGAAACGCGTCGCGCGATTCGGGTCCTCGGGTTCGATTGGAGTGCGTGTTTTCCGTAGGTTCGTGGTCGGCGATTTGGTACCCTCGGCAAGCTTGCCTGTTGTTGTGACCAAACGGTTTGGTGGCTCGATCGCATTGGTGGTGCTCACGAGTGCGGTGGTCGCGTGCGGGGATACCACCGGCGACACTGGCACTACGGGAGGCGCAGGAGGAGAGGCTGGCGCGGGAGGTGCAGAGACATCCACGCTCTACGCATACTCCGTGAACGTCGATGAGGGATCCATCTCGCAGTATCGTGTCGGCGACGACGGCATACTGGTTCCCTTGGCCCCCGCATCGGTGAGCACGAATAGCGAATTCCCGTTTTCGATCTCGGTAGACCCGTCCAACCGGTTTGTGTACGCCGCGAACTCCGGAGACTTCGACGTCTCACAGTTCAGCGTCGGCCCGGACGGAAGGCTCTGCCCCTTGGCCCCCCAGAAAGCACCGGCCGGCGGATGGCCGATTTCGATCGTGGTCGACCCCTCGGGACGCTTCGCCTACACGGCCAACTTCCTGGATGACAACGTCTCGCAGTTTCGCGTCGGTGACGATGGTGCCCTGGCACCACTCAGCCCTCCAACGATCGCCGCCGGCGCCGCGCCACGCGGAATTACGATCGACCCGAGCGGAGGCTTCGTCTACGTCGCCTGCAACCGCGACGATGCCATCTGGCAGTATGCCGTGGGCGAGGACGGAGCCCTGACCGCATTGTCTCCGCCAACTGCACCGACCGACCGTGAGCCGCGTTCGATCGCAGTCGATCCTTCAGGGCGCTTCGCGTACGTCTCCAACGAAGGATTCTCGATCACGCAGTACCGGCTGGGGGACGATGGCGCGCTATCGTTGATGTCTCCGCCCAGCGTCGGGGTCGACGGTGATGCGTTGCAGTCCTCAGTGACGGTCGATCCGTTGGGTAGAGCTGTGTATCTGGGCTACTTCGCGGGGTCCGCAGCCAGCCACTACGCAATCGGGGCCGACGGAGCCCTGACCGCGTTTGCTCCGCCTGTGGAGAGCCTCGGCGAGTCCAGCAACCCCGACTACGTCGCCCTCCACCCCGACGGCCAGTTCGCGTACATTGGGCACCAGGGGCCAAACACGATTTCGCACTACACGGTGCGAGCCGACGGAGCGCTCACCACGCGGTTCGCCGACGACGTCGACTCCGGCGATGGGCCTGCAGGCATCGTCTTCGCTCGCGTGGAAGATGCGACCCGCGCATCACGGCCGGCGTGTCTAGATCAACCCGCCCCCGACCCGCCTGCGCCTCCGGATCCCCCAGACCCTCCGGATCCTCCCGACCCTCCGGATCCCCCAGACCCTCCGGATCCCCCAGACCCGCCCGCGATGTGCGCGTCGAACCCATGCGAAAACGGCGGCACGTGCAGCGCGCCGTTCGGACGACCGGTCTGCACCTGCGCGACGGGCTTCTTCGGCAACACGTGCTCTCGCGATACCGAGTTCAATGCGCAGGCATGCGACCAGGTCGCCGGCACGCTCAACATTCACTGGGAGGCGCTCATCGGGCGGCTCGCCCCCTGCACAGCGATAGAAATCACCGACGGAACCTTCATGGACGCGCAAGATGGCGCGGCCGTGTTCTTCGGCATCGATCGAGTCGAAGCCGAGACCTGCATCGGCCTCGATGGCTACGACCTCACTGTCTCTGATGACGGACTCCGACTTGTCGGGCGAGCGACGATCTCCGACGTGGAGTTCGTTCTCACGCGCGCGCCGGACCAACCGTGTTTTGTCGGCCACTGGATCTCGAACACCTCCGGCGCCGACTACCTCGGTCACATCGCGGCCGAGCCCTTCGGCGTCGTCGTTGCCCGCTGACTGAGCCCAGCCGATGACGGAAGCGGCCATCTCATGGGCCGATCGGTGCTCTGAAAACTGAATCGGAATCTGACTGTCGCTCACACAAGAGCGACTGCCTAGGTACTACTCGGATATGACCAGATACATTCCTCTTGCGAGGAAATGCTCCTTAGAAAGGAGGTGATCCAGCCGCAGGTTCCCCTACGGCTACCTTGTTACGACTTCACCCCAGTTACCAAACACTCCTTGGGGACCTGCCTCCCTTGCGGGTTAGCGCGGCCACTTCTGGAGCACTCGACTCCCATGGTGTGACGGGCGGTGTGTACAAGGCCCGGGAACGTATTCACCGCTGCCTGCTGATCAGCGATTACTAGCAATTCCGACTTCATGCACTCGAGTTGCAGAGTGCAATCCGTACTGAGGCTGACTTTTTGCGATTCGCTCCACCTCGCGGCTTCGCTGCGCTTTGTATCAACCATTGTAGCACGTGTGTAGCCCAGGACATAAGGGCCATGAGGACTTGACGTCATCCCCACCTTCCTCCGGGTTGACCCCGGCAGTCTCCTTTGAGTGCCCAACTTAATGATGGCAACGAAGGATAAGGGTTGCGCTCGTTGCGGGACTTAACCCAACATCTCACGACACGAGCTGACGACAGCCATGCAGCACCTGGACCTGAGTTCTCTTGCGAGCACTCCCGAGTTTCG
>JBCDFZ010000008.1:0-110745 GCA_039177115.1 Myxococcota bacterium | reverse complement strand
CCGCCCGCCCCCACCCGTAGTCCTCCCTGCGCGCCCGGGGCGTTGCCCGGGCTTGCCGGCGCGCGTGCGCGCCGAGGTTCGCTGCGCTCACGTTTGAATTGTGGCCTTTTGGCGGGGTTTTTTGCCGCCCGTGTGGGCGGTGCGCGGGAGCCTACCGGCCGAGTCTTTGCGGTGATCGCGCGCAGGTGTGGCGTTGGCGCTGTGGTGGTGCGCCTGAATCGCGGCCGGGTCCCTACCGTTTGAACTGAGCCTTCCAATGCCGAAACTCCGACACCTGAGACGGGTCTCCGGGGCTTATCGGCCGGGCTGTGGCGTGGTTGCGACCCTCCTTTACATCGCTCGCCAGCCTGCGTACGTTTCCCGTCCGGATGTCTGGCTTTCTTTTGGCGATCGATCAGGGGACCACGGGGTCTACTGCGCTGGTGCTGTCCCCTCAGGGCGAGCTTCGTGCGAAGGCGAACTTCGAATTTGCCCAGCATTTTCCGAAGCCAGGCTGGGTCGAGCACGACCTCGACGAGGTGTGGAAGAGCGTGTGCGATGCAATCGCGGCCGCCCTCGAAAAGGCGGGCGCCGCCGCCAGCGACTGCCTCGCGATCGGCATCACCAACCAGCGCGAGACGACCGTCCTGTGGGACCGCGACACCGGCGAGGCCGTGCACCGCGCCATCGTCTGGCAGGACCGCCGTACGGCCGATCGCTGCCAAGAACTGAAGGACGCCGGTCAGGAAGCCCTCTTCCGTGAGCGAACCGGCCTCGTCCTAGACCCCTACTTCGCGGGCACCAAGCTCGAATGGCTCCTGCAGCAAGACGCGTCTCTCAAGGCGCGCGCTGAAGCGGGCAAGCTTGCCTTCGGCACCATCGACTCGTGGTTGGTATTCCGTCTTTCGGGCGGTGCAGCTCACGTCACCGACGCGTCGAACGCCTCGCGCACGCTTCTCTACGACATCGGCCGCGAGCGCTGGGACGAGGACCTTGCTGCCGCGCTCCACGTGCCGATGGCGCTACTGCCCGAGGTGCGCAGCTGTTCGGAAGTGTACGCGCGCACGTCCGGTGTGCCCGGGCTCGTCGACGGCATTCCCATCGCAGGCATGGCAGGTGACCAGCAGGCTGCCCTGTTCGGGCAAACCTGCTTCGAGGTGGGCGACGCCAAGTGTACCTATGGCACGGGCGCGTTTCTCTTGATGAACGTCGGCACCGAGGTCGCGCACTCGGAAAACGGCCTCCTGACGACCATCGCCTGGCGCCTCGGCGACGAGACGGTCTACGCGCTCGAGGGCAGCGCGTTCATTGCGGGTGCCGCAGTCCAGTGGCTACGCGACGGGCTCGGGCTGATCTCCGACTCGTCTGAGATCGAATCCCTTGCAAAACAGGTGGACGCGACCGGCGATGTGGTGTTCGTCCCCGCGCTCGCCGGGCTCGGCGCACCCCATTGGGACCCCCGCGCGCGCGGCCTCATCTACGGCCTGACGCGCGACTCGACGGCGGCCCACATTGCGCGGGCAACGCTCGAAGGGATGGCGTTTCAAATCGTGGATCTCATCGAGGCGATGCATGCGGATGCGAATCGCCCTATAAACCGACTGCGGGTCGACGGTGGTGCGGCTCGCAATGACTTACTCATGCAATTTCAAAGCGACACAATCGGGGTGACCATCGATCGCCCCGCCTCTGTCGAAACGACTGCGCTTGGCGCTGCTTACTTGGCTGGAATGGCCGTCGGTGTCTTCGACGGTCTGCAATCTGTGGTCGACGCTTACCGTATCGAACGTAGCTTTGAACCGAAGATGTCTACTGAGGAAAGGGTCGATCATCTTCGGCGATGGCGCGACGCGGTACGGCGGGCGCGAAGTGATATGGGGCTAAAATGAACGAGAATGATTCGGATGTCGGGCAAAACGAGAAAGAACTAGAAGTACCGGTAGCTTGGGAGGCACTCGAGGACGCATTTGAGAACAACGCACCCGAGGTGCACAGCTACCTCCACTTCGACACGGGCGAAGTGATCCGCATCGTGGACGGCGTCGCGGATCCCGCGATGCACACGCGTATCCTGAATGACAGCCGCTACCTGCGAATCGATCCGGTGTCGTCGCGGGAACAGTACCGTTGGATGGAGCGCTTCATCGCCACCGTGGACGACGAGGAGCTTCGGCGGCGGCTGAACATCGCCATCGACGGGAAGGGCGCGTTTCGTCGATTCAAAGACGCACTGATGAGCCACCCCGTCGACCGAGAACGCTGGTTTGCGTTTCGTTCCGACAGGTTACGGTCCTGCATGGAGTCCTGGCTCACCGCCCACGGGATCCACTCGGTCGAGCGGCCAAAGTGGAAGGTGCCGACCGCCGAGGAGGTCCAGCCCGAGCCCGAGAAGGAGGAACGCGGTCCTCGGCGTCCTGCCGCGGCGCGACCTGCCGATCCCGATGTCGGCCGCGGACGTCTTCATGAGCTGGTGGACGCCATCGCCCAGCGCGACGTCGAGACCGCGCGGGAGTTCCTGGAGTTCCTTCGCAGTCGTCGTCAGGAGGCGCCGCGTGCGCGGAGCAAAGCCCCTGAAGTCGCCGTCGTGTCGGCCAAGGCCGCCGATCGAGAATCGCGCTAACCGTCGCTGTCAGCCCCACGTAACATGCACCCCCAACATGTTGTGGGGGTCATGCACTGACCCGCGCTTCTGGTCGCGTAAATCATTGCATTGTCGTATGTTCAGTGATAGCCACGAGCAACGACTCCTTACGGGGGCAGCGTGAAAATCAAGAAGCTCGAAATCGCCGGCTTCAAATCCTTCGTCGACCAAACCGTCGTTCACTTCGACCACGACATCACCTGCGTGGTGGGTCCAAACGGCTGCGGGAAGTCCAACATCGTGGACGCCATCAAGTGGGCGATGGGCGAGCAGTCGCCGTCGCGCCTCCGCGGTAAGCACATGGAGGACGTCATCTTCAGCGGCGCCGAGGGGCGGGGCCCGCACGGCTTCGCCGAGGTGACCCTCACGTTCGACAACTCCGACGGCTTAGCACCCCCAGACTACCGTGATTACGCGGAGATCCAGGTCACCCGACGCCTGGATCGACAGGGCCGCAGCGACTACCTCATCAACAAAACCCCGGTTCGCCTCCTCGACATCACCAACCTCTTTCTGGGGACGGGCGTTGGCAAGCGGGCCTACTCGATCATCGAGCAGGGCCGCATCGGGTTCATCGTCACGTCGAAGCCCGAAGACCGACGCACGATGATCGAGGAAGCCGCCGGCATCAGCAAGTTCAAGCTCAGCAAGCGTGCTGCCGAACGCAAGATGGATCAGACGCGGCAGAACCTGCTCCGCGTGACCGACATCATCGGCGAGCTCGAGCGAAGCCTCGCATCGCTGAAACGGCAGGCGCAGAAGGCCGAACGCTACAAGCGATACAAAAAAGAAATGCGCGACCTCGACCTCTGGGTCGCGTCCCATCGGTTCCTCGACCTTCGAGGTCAGATCGCATCGGTAGCCGAGTCGCTCTCGAAGGCGAGCGAAGACGTGCAGGCGAGCCGTCGTTCGCTGGTGGCCCAAGAGGCGACCGTCGAAGCCGAGCGCGTTTCGCTCCAGCAGCTGAGTAGTGAAGTCGAACGCGGTCAGGGTCATGCGTACGAGCTCGACAACTCCGTTCGTCAGCTCGAAGGGCTGATTCGTCAACAGCGCGATCGCCAAGCCGCACTCGTCGAACGGGAAGAGCTTGCGGTTCGTGAACTCGGTCAGCTCGAAGAACGACGCGAGACTCTCCGACAGGAGAGCGGAACCGTGCGTCTCGCGCTCGGCGAGTTGGAGTCGCTCGAACTCGAGGCAGAGAACCTGCTGCGCGAGGTCGAGACCGAGCTCGAGCAGCGCAGAAGCACAGCCGACGAAGCGGAGCGCGAACTCGCCGGAGTTCGTCAAACTCTCGCAGACGCGCAGTCTCGGTCCGCTCGCGCCGAAGCGCTCCTCGGGGGCTTCGACGCGCGAAGAGCGGAAATTCGCAACAGAATCGAGCAGCTTGAAGCCGAGACCGAAGCCCTTTCCGCGCGCGAGGTCGAGTGCGGTCAGCAGCGCGGTGAGCTCGGCGCCCGAATGAGTGTGCTCCGCAGTGGCAAGGTCGAGACCGCCGAGCGCCAGCAAGAGATCGAAGGTTCGCTCGGGGCCGATCGCGATGCGCTTCATCGGGCCGATGCCGAAGTCGAGCGCGTTCGCGAAGCGCTGGCGGTGACGCGGTCCCGCCTTCGGTCGCTCAACGAGATTCACGCGAGGTTCGAAGGCGTAGGCGCCGGCGCGCACGCCGTCATGACACGGTACGCGTCGTCCGAGCCCTCCCGCGCCGGTTTGGTTGGCTTGGTCGCCGATCGCCTCGAATGCGCCCCTGAGCACACGCGCGCGCTCGGTGCCGGTCTCGGCGACTCGCTCGAGTCGTTGCTCGTGCGCGACACCGACGCGGCGCTCGCTGCCGCGGGCTATCTGGCGCAAGAAGGGAAGGGGCGTGCAAAGTTCCTTCCGCTGGTTCCGAGCGGGCGACCCCGTGTGGTTCCGGTCTTTCCTGCGGGGGCCGGTATCGTCGGGCCTCTCACCACGCTCGTTCGGTTCTCCCGCGAGGATGAAACGTGGGTCCGCTACCTTCTCTACGATGTCCTGGTGGTCGACTCGCTCAGCACCGCATCGCGCCTGCACGAGCAGGGGTTCGAGGGCAAGCTCGTTACGCTCGACGGGCAGGCTCTCCATGCCGACGGAACCGTCGCCGGCGGTGCCGAGGACGAATCGGCATCGCATCTGCTCCGCATGAAGCGTGAGATCCGCGAGCTCGAAGAGTCGGGCGCGCGCGGCGAGGCAGACCTTCAGCGTGCAACCGGGCAGCAGGGGCAGATCCGAGCTGCAATCGCCGAAAGGCAGGCCGCCATCGACGCCGCGCGAGTCGAAGCCCACGACGCGGAGCTCGAAATCCTTGGCGCGGAGCGCGACCTGCGCGCCATCGACCTCGACCTCCAGCGGGTCTCCGAGCGTCGCCAATCCATTTCGACGAGAGAGGCCGAGGCGCGCGCTTCCCTCGAACAGATCGACCGCGAAGAAGAAGACACGAAAGCCGCGCTGGCGGACGCGCAGCGCGCCGTTTCGCAGGGCGAAGAAGCGCTGGCGGTGTCGGAGAGCGTGCTCAGCGAGCGTCGCCGCTACGTCGAAGAGCAGGCCTCTCAGGTGACCGAAGTGAAGGTGCGCGCGACCCAATCGCATGAGCGTGCCGATCGAGAGCGGTCGATTCTCAGCCAGCTTGAAAGTTCGGTCGCCGAGCTCGATACGCGGGAGACACGTCTTCGCGACGACGTCGACGCGGCGCATCGGGACCGTGGCCAGTCGGCCGGCCGGATCCTCCTCCACCAAGGCCGGCTCACGGAGGCGGCCCACGATGCGTCGGTTGCCCGTGACGCCCTCGCGTCCCAGCGCGCGCGTTTTGAGGAAGCGCAGATTCAGCTCGGTACGTCCGAGGCTTCGCTCAAGGAGCTTCGCGGCACAATCGACGAACAGTCCACCGAACTCAACGCGCTTACGCTTCGAGATCGTGAGCTCGCCCTCGGCATGGAGCACCTCGAAGAGCAGGTCGAAGAAAAGCATCGCGTCGAGCTGGCCTACGTCATCGGCGACTACCATGCGCGGCCGATGCCGACCGCCGACGACACTGGACGTGCCGAAGAGCTGCAGCGCCTCATCGATCGCATGGGCGAAATCAACCTCACCGCGATCGAGGAGTACGAGGAGAACGCGGGTCGCTACGAGCACCTCACTTCGCAGCGCGCCGACCTCGAAGAAGCGCTCACGAAGCTCGAGCGCGCCATCAAGCAGATGAACAAGGAGAGCCGGGCTCTCTTCCGAGAGGCATTCGCGGCCATCAACGAGCGCTTCAAGCGAATCTACCCGCTCCTCTTCCGCGGCGGAAAGGCCGAGCTCAAGCTTACCGATCCTCGGGAGCTCCTCGAAACCGGCGTCGAGATCATCGCGCAGCCACCAGGAAAGCGCCTCGGCTCTCTCGAGCTCATGAGCGGCGGCGAAAAGGCGCTCACCGCGGTCGCCCTCATCTTCGCCATCTTTCAGTACAAGCCGAGCCCGTTCTGCCTTCTCGACGAGGTGGATGCACCGCTAGACGAAGCCAACATCGGCCGATTCGCCGAGTCGATTCAGCAGATGACCGATCGGTCCCAGTTCATCATCATCACGCACTCGAAGCGCACGATGGAGTATGCGGACGTGCTCTACGGCGTGACCATGGAGCAGCCGGGCATCTCGAAGCTCGTCTCCGTGGAGCTTCGCGGCGAGAAGCGTCCCGTTCCTGCCGCGGTCGAAGCCGCCGAGTAAGGCGCAGCGGGCGAGCAGCTCGCGGTACTATCGCTCGACGCTTCCGTTCGCGAAGCCGAACAAGTCAGTGCGACTCGCCGACGATGGCGTCGAGCGCGGTCGCGTGCGCGTCGGCGAGGTCTCCCACCGGGACCGAGCAGATACCCTCGATCTCGAGGTCGTGCCCCGTCACGGTACCCAAGGTCTCGAACGGGACCCCGAGCCGTTTGCAGATCGCCAGCGCCTCGTCGACGTCCGCGGAGCGGAGGCTCACCACGATGCGAGAGGGCTCCTCGCTGAACAGAAGGGAGTGCGCCGGTGCGTCCGTGGAGGCTGGCAACGACACGACCGCCCCGAGCCCATGTGCGATGCAGGATTCGGCGAGGCACATCGCGATGCCACCGTCGCTGACGTCGTGCGCACTCTGCACCAGCTGCTTCTGGGCGAGCTCGAGCATGGCGTGCTGAAGCGCCGCTTCTGCGTCGAGGTCGATGCCCGGCGAGGCGCCCGTCACGCGACCGCTTTGCTGCACGAGCCACTCCGAGCCTCCGAGAACGCCTCGAGAGGGAACTCCGAGGTGCGCGATCACGTCGCCCGAGTTCCGAAACCCGAGGCCGAGGCGATGCTCGGGCGCCTGAAGCTGGCCTACGACGGCCACCGTCGGTGTGGGGAGGATCGAGTTCCCGTCGGTTTCATTGTAGAAGCTCACGTTCCCGGAGACGACCGGCGCCCCAAGTGCGTTGCACGCCGCGGCGAGGCCATCGATGGCCTGCGAGAAGCGCCACATCTGCTGAGGGACCTCGGGGTTTCCGAAGTTCAGGCAGTCGGTCAGCCCGAGCGGCTTGGCGCCGACGCACACGACGTTCCGCGTGCATTCGGCGACCGCCATGGCGGCTCCCGCGTAGGGGTCCAGCTCGACGTGGCGACCGTTGCAGTCCGCCGACACCGCGAGGAACTTTTCCTTGGTTTCGCCCTCGTCCTCGCAGAACACGCGCACTACGCCGGCGTCGCCGTCGCCAGGACGAATGACGGTCCCGTCCTGAACGATGTGATCGTACTGACGCCAGATCCACGAGCGGCTACCGATGTTGGGCGAGCCGATCATGCGGATCATCTCGCCTCGAAGGTCCGCCGGAGGCGGCTCATCTGGCGCATCTTCGGTTGGCGCGTCGGGCCGCGTTTTTTGGGGGCGGTCGTACTTTGGCGCCTCGTCCGTCAGCAGGTCGACCGGCAGGTCCACCACCACCACCGGGTTCGGCGAGCCGGGGTCGTCTTCAAAGGGGTCGTAGTTGGGCGTGGCCTTGCACACGAATCGGCCGGTGTCGGTGACTCGGCCCACGATGGAGGCGTCGAGGTCCCACTTGGCGCAGATGTCGAACACCTCCTGCTCGCGTCCCTTCTTTGCCACCATGAGCATACGCTCCTGGGACTCGCTCAGAAGCATTTCGTATGGGCTGAGTGCTCGCGTGCGCCGCGGGATTGCATCGAGGTCGAGCTCGATGCCGTTGCCGGCGCGCGCCGCCATCTCCACCGACGAGGAGGTCAGTCCCGCGGCACCCATGTCCTGCACGCCCGACAGACAGTCGGTTGCGAAAATCTCGAGGCAGGCTTCGAGCAGAAGCTTCTCCATGAAGGGGTCGCCGACCTGCACGGTGGGCAGCTTGCTTTCGGTTTCTTCCCCGAACTCGGCGCTGGCCATGGTCGCGCCGTGAATCCCGTCTCGGCCGGTCTTGGCGCCCACGTAGAGAATCGGGTTACCGATCCCCTCCGCAACGCCGAAAAACAGCTCCTCGGTTTTTGCGATGCCCACGGTAAAGGCGTTGACCAGAATGTTTCCGTCGTAGCTCGCGTCGAACTGGACCTCGCCGCCGACGGTCGGGACGCCGATGCAGTTGCCGTAACCGCCGATGCCTGCAACCACTCCCTTCAAGAGATGCGGCGTTTTCGGATGATCGGGACGCCCAAAGCGGAGCGAGTTCAGCGAGGCCACGGGCCGCGCGCCCATGGTGAACACGTCGCGAAGGATGCCGCCGACTCCCGTCGCGGCCCCCTGATAGGGCTCGATGTACGAGGGGTGATTGTGCGACTCCATCTTGAAAACCGCGCAGAACCCGTCGCCGATGTCGACGGCGCCCGCGTTTTCACCGGGGCCTTGGACCACCTGCGGCCCTTCGGTGGGGAGCCTCGAAAGATGAACGCGCGACGACTTGTACGAGCAGTGCTCCGACCACATCACGCTGACGACGCCGAGCTCGGCGTAGCTCGGGGCTCTGCCGAGGGTTTCGAGGACGTGCTGCCACTCGCGCTCGGCGAGTCCAAACTCTCGGGCTAGCTCGAGAGAAGCGTCCTGCTCTCCCGGAAAGTTCTCGGGCGTCGTCATCGTTGCTCCAGGTGTCGACGAAGCGACTCGAACAGATTGAGCCCGTCATCGTTTCCGAGGATGGCCTCGCTTGCGCGCTCGGGGTGCGGCATCATGCCGAGGACGTTCTTGCCTTCGTTGTAGACGCCGGCGATGTCGTCGACCGCGCCGTTCGGGTTGGCCGGGCTCCCGTTGGGCGCGTCACCGTTGCGCGTACAGTAGCGAAACGCGATCTGATCGTTTTTTTCGAGGGCCGTCAGGGTGTCGCCGCTGCACTGGTAACGGCCGTCCGCGTGGGCGATTGGCAACCGGAGCACCTGCCCCTGCGAGGTATTCGTAAACGTACCCCCGTTCTCGACGCGGACGAAGATGTCCCGACACTCGAACCGAAGGTGTGCGTTCCGTGTGAGCGCTCCTGGCAAGAGGCCCATCTCAGTCAGGATCTGAAAGCCGTTGCAGATCCCGAGGACGGGCCCCCCTGAAGCCGCGAACTCCCGGATCGCGTCGACGATTGGGCTGAAGCGCGCGATCGCGCCGGCGCGAAGGTAGTCCCCGTAGGAGAAGCCGCCCGGGACGACGACGGCATCGGGGCTGCCGAGCGAGGTATCTTTGTGGAAGGCGTACCAGGCCTCGGCGCCCACGACGTCGCGGACCGCGTGAAGGGCGTCCCAGTCGGCATTGGACCCTGGAAATTGTACGACGGCGACTCTCATTCGGCGCTTTGGGCTCCCCCGGCGCGCGCAGCATACGGACGGACACCGCCCGAGGCAATGCGGATGTGGGTCAGTGGACGACTTGAAAATACCCGTGCGCGATCTCGTGCGGCAGGCCGGCCATGGGCGTCAGTCGAAAGACGATGGCGCCACGGCAGCTCGACGCGTCCACCTGGCCGTACGCGCGGCTGTCCTGCCCCATGTAGCCCCGGTAGTCGCCCAGCAGAAAGAGCTTCCCGGACTCTACGGTGGTCTTTCGGACGAGGTGCTGGGGCTCCGATCGCGTGAGGAAGATGGTGTGACTGTTCTCGGCGATTTTCTCGGTCCCGTATTTCACCGATCGCTTGAGCTCGTTGTCTTCGTTGTAGAAGTCGGTGATGCCGCGTTCGTCGAACGGAATGACGACGCCGTCGATACGAAGCTCTTCGCCGAAAGAGCCAATCGTCTGGCCTTCCGTTGCCACGACCCGGCCGACCACCCAGCCTTCCTCCGACGGATGCTGACAAACGGCGATCGCATTGAGCTTCGGCTCGGCACGCTTGTTGATGATGACGCGCTCTCCCCGGAGGAGGGTCGGAGCCATCCCGTTGTGACCCATGTCGGCCATGTCGAAAAACACGACCTTCAGGATCAGCAGGATGACGATGATCCCGGCGCCGATCCACGAGAGACAGCCGAATCCGCTCTGTAAGACCCCCACGGAGTGGGCTATCCAACGCGGGTGGGTGGGTTGTCAAGCGCGTCGAGTAGCTGCCTTAGCGAAGCGGCAGGATCCGCGGCTTCGTAAATCGCGCGCTGCACGGCCACGCCGTGCGCTCCCCGTTGAACGAGCGGGGCGACTGACTCCGAACCAATCCCCCCGAGCGCGACGACCGGCATCGAGATCCCGGCGACCGTGCGCGCGAAACCCTCGACCCCGAGGGGAGGGTTCTTTTGAGGCACAGCGAACACCGGGCTCAAGAAGGCGAAATCGGCGCGCGCGGCTTCGGCCGCCAAGAGCCCGAGGCGGTCGTGTCGCGAGACGCCAACCCATCGGGGACGCGGTTCGAGGCCGACGACCCGGTCGACGGGGAGGTCGCGCTCCCCGAGATGCACTCCGTCTGCGTCGAGGAGTCGAGCGATGTCTGGCCTCCCGTTGACGAAAAACGCCGCGCCGCGATCGGCCGTGAGGTCGCGGAGCGCGCGTCCCCACTCGAGTAGCTGGCGATCGCTCTGCTGCTTCGCACGGAGTTGGACGCCAACGCTCTCGCATTCGCGGACGGCCAGCGCCTGCCGAACCGGCTCTATGGGCCCGCTCGGATGGTTGGGCTCCGTTACGATCCAGATGCGAGGCAGGCGAGTGGCCATGCTTCGCGCTCAGGTTCGACCGTCTTGGTCCGAGCCGATGACGCCCTCGAGAGGACTCGAGGCAGTCGCATAGAGCTTCTTCTGGATGCGGCCTGCGAGGAACGCATCCCGCCCTGCGGCGACGGCGTTTTTCATCGCGCGCGCCATCCGAACCGGGTCGTCGGCGCCCGCGATCGCCGTGTTCATCAAGACTCCGTCGATGCCGAGCTCCATCGCGAGTGCCGCGTCGGAGGCGGTCCCTACGCCTGCGTCGACGATGACGGGCACGCTGGCATGTTTGACGATAATCTCGATGTTGAACGGGTTTCGCACCCCGAGTCCGCTGCCGATCGGTGCGGCCAACGGCATGACTGCGGCGCATCCGAGATCTTCGAGCCGCCGCGCCGCGATCGGGTCGTCGTTGAAGTAGGGAAGCACGGTGAATCCGTCGTCGACGAGCGTTTTGGCGGCCTCGAGAGTAGCCGGCACGTCGGGGAACAACGTTCTCTCGTCGCCGATGACTTCGAGCTTGATGAGCGGCGTATCGAGAGCCTCTCGAGCCAGTCGCGCCGTCCGGACCGCGTCTTCGGCGGTGTAGCAGCCGGCCGTGTTCGGCAGCAGCGTGTAGTTCCCGGCGCGAAGCACGTGCATGATGGTCTGCTCGCCGCTGGCGGCGAGGTTCACGCGGCGAACCGCGACCGTAACGACCTCGCACCCTGAAGCTTCGAGGGCGCCACGCGCCGTGTCGAGATCTGGGTACTTGCCGGTGCCAGTGAAGAGCCTCGACTCGAAAGAGAACGAACCGATCTCGAGAAGGTCCTCTGACATTCACCCGCCTCCGACGAAATGCACCACTTCGACTCGATCGCCTTCATGCAGCAGGGTAGCCGCGTGCTTGGCGCGCGGGACGACCTCTTCGTTGCGCTCGACCGCGACCAGCGTGTCGCCGAGCCCAAGCGACGTCAGGAGAGCCGCAACGGTGGTCTCTGCCTCCACGTGTCGCTCCTCTCCGTTGACGACCAGTCGCATCGCCGGAGGGTAGGGCGCCGCTGAAAGGCTCGCAAGCAGGTCTCGGCACCAGAGGCGCGACTTCCGGCAGAGTGTTACGCTCGGCGCGTGAATCGCATCTTGGAGGGAGACAACCTTTCGGTCCTGCCGACCCTTCCACGGGGTTTTGCGCGCCTCGCCTACGTCGATCCGCCTTTCAACACGGGGCGTACCCAAGCACGGACGCGCATGCAGGTCCGCTCGTCCGAAGACGGAGCCCGCGTAGGTTTTGGCGGCCGGCGCTACGATGTCGACGTCGTCGACAGCCCGACCTACGAAGACGACTTCGAAGACTATCAGCGGTTTCTGTTGGATCGGATCGAAGCCGCGATTCCATGCCTGACCGACGACGCTTCGCTATTCGTCCATCTCGACTACCGCGAGGTGCACTATGCGAAGGTTGCGCTCGACCGGCTGTTGGGACGCGATCGCTTCGTCAACGAGATCGTGTGGGCGTACGACTTTGGCGGTCGGCCCAAACGCAGATGGCCCGCGAAACACGACACGATCCTCTGGTACGTGCGCGACCCCAAGAACTACGTATTCCGCTTCGAGGACATGGATCGGATCCCGTACATGGCACCGGGTCTGGTCGGAAAAGAAAAAGCCGCGAGAGGCAAGACGCCCACCGACGTGTGGTGGCACACCATCGTGCCCACCAGCGGGAAGGAAAAAACCGGCTACCCCACCCAGAAGCCACTCGGCGTGCTCGATCGAATCATCAAGGTTCATAGCGACCCCGGCGACACCGTGCTCGATTTCTTCGCCGGCAGCGGCACCGCCGGCGAGGCGGCGGCCAGACTCGGGCGCTCGTTCTGCCTCATCGACGACAACCCGGAGGCGATCGACGTGATGCAGTCGCGCCTCGGTCCTTGGTCACCCAGCGTTGAGCGAAGGCCGCGTCACTGACGCACCAACTCGACCTCGAAAAGGCTCGGCCAATACTTGCCGGTGAGCAGGAACGTGCCGGTCTCGGGGCGGTAAGCGATGCCGTTCAAGACGTCGGCGCTCGCCGCCTGCTCGGGGGTCAAGAGGCCGCGGGCGTCGATCACGCCGGTGACCTCACCCGTTTCGGGATCGATGCGAAAGATGTCCTGTCGGCGCCAGACGTTCGCGTAGATCGCGCCATCGACACACTCGAGCTCGTTGAGGAGGGAGATGGGGACCCCGTCGCGCCGGACGGTCACCTGACGCTGAACCGCCATGGTCTCGGGGTCTCGGAACGTCAGCATCGCGGATCCGTTGCTCATGACCAACGATCGCCCGTCGTAGCAGAGGCCCCAGCCCTCACCCGAGTAGTCGAGCGTCCGCTGCTCCGCGAGGTCGTCGAGCCCAGAGACGATGGCAACCTCTTCACGCCAGGTGAGTTGAACCAGCTCGTCGCCGACGCGCGCGAGTCCCTCGCCAAAGAACTGAGATCCGAGGTCGCGCTCCGCGAGGACGCGACCGTCGTCGAGCCGAACGCGGCGAAGAGTCGAACTCCCGTACTGGCCTGTGCTCTCGTAGAGCTTCCCGTCGGCCCAGAGAAGGCCCTGGGTGAACGCGCCGCGGTCGTGCGGATAGCGCTTGACGACCTGGGCACGGAAGACCTCGATTTCTGGGGCCTCGGGTGCCGGCGGATCGAACTCGACCGGCAGGACGGTTTCTTCGCTCGGCTGCTCGCAGCTCGGCGCGACGAGCACACTCACGGCGAGGAGGCCTCCTACGAGCATTCCGCCCCAAAGCGCGCTGCTGGAGCGTCGTTCGGCGACGGTCCTCGCGCTTTCCTCGTCTTGGTCGGCCGGGTTCATGCAGGACGGAGGGTAGTCGGCCTGCCAGACGACGCCAATGCTTGACGGGGTCTGTGCCACCGTCTAGCCAGAAGCCGTGCAGTCCGAGTCTCCGAGACCGCTTCGCCCAAGCATCCAAAGCGCGGATGCGTCGCTTCGTCCGACGCGCGCCGAGATCTTGCTCGGAGCGATCGCCCACAACCTCCGCACCGTGCGAGACGCGGTTGGCGGCGTACGCATCTTGGCCGTGGTCAAGGCGGACGGGTACGGCCACGGTATCGTTCCCGTGTCCCGCAAGCTTCAACGGGAGGGCGTCGACGGTTTCGGAGTCGCGCTCGCCGAAGAGGGCCTCGAGCTTCGCGAGTCGGGTATCGATCGTGCCATCTTGGTCCTGAACGGCATTCACGGTGGCGCGCACCGAGAGGTGATCGCGGCGGGACTCACGCCGGTCCTCTACGAACTCGGGGAGGCCGCTGCGTTTCATGCAGTGGCTGCCGGGCGACCTGTCGACGTGCACCTCAAGATCGACACGGGCATGGGCCGGCTCGGCGTGCCGTTTGAAACGCTCATCGATTTTCTGGCGGCCCTGCGCAGCTATCCTTCCATTCGCATCGTCGGACTGATGACCCATCTGTCGACTGCGGACGAAGATCCCGAGTTCGTTGCCTATCAGCTCGGTTGCTTCACCAAGGCGGATGGTCTGGTACGCCGCTACGGACACGAGCCCGTCGTCAGGCACGCGGCCAACAGCCCCGGTCTCTTTCGACACCCGGAGGCGCGCTACGACTGGGTGCGGCCAGGACTCGCACTCTTCGGCTATCCAGGCGCCCAGACCATCGACGCGCCCCTTCGGCCCGCCATGCGATGGCGTACCGAGGTCATCCGGCTGCGGGTTCTGCGTCCCGGCGAAACGGTAGGCTATGGTCGCGCGTACGTCGCCAAGACCGACACGCGGCTGGCCACGATCCCCCTCGGCTACGGCGACGGCCTACTTCGGTCCGCGTCGAATCGAGCCGAGGTGTTGATTCGCGGCGTCCGCTGCCCAGTCGTCGGGAACGTCTCCATGGACCTCACCACCGTGGATGTGTCTACCGTTCCCGACGTGTCGATCGGTGATGAAGTGCTGCTTCTCGGAACCCAGGGCGAAGAGTCCCTCGATGCACGGGACCTGGCCGCGGCGACCGGGACCATTCCGTACGAGATTCTCACCAACGTTTCGCGACGCGTGCCTCGCCTGTACCTCGACGGATGACTTTTGCGCAGCAAACCATGCTATGAAGCCCCGTGACCGGCGCAGCCCCGACAGCGTCTTCGGCCCCTGACAAAGACCGCCTTCGTAGCGGGTTACGGAAGCTCGGGGACTGGATCGTCCGACTTCTCCTCGCACCGTTCGCCGAGATCGGCGCGCTTTTCCGTCTGCTGGCCGAATCTCTCTTCTGGGCAGTCCGCCCTCCGTTTCGGGGCCGGCTCTTCGTCGAATCGATGGAGTTCATCGGGATCGGGTCCCTCTTCATCGTGTCGTTGACCGCGCTCTTCGTGGGCGGCGTGCTAGCCCTTCAGTTGGTCGACGGCTTCCGTGACTTCGGCGCCGAGAACCAAACCGGCGCGGTGATCGGACTCGCGCTGGCGCGGGAGGTCGGGCCCGTGTTCGCGGCGCTCATGGTTACCAGCCGAGCGGGCAGCGCCATGACTACGGAGCTCGGCTCGATGCGCGTCACCAACCAAATCGACGCGCTGGTCTCCATGGCGGTCAACCCCGTTCAGTATCTGGTCGTGCCCCGAATCGTGGCCGGCTTCGTGATGGTCCCCGTGCTCACCATGCTGTTCGACGTCGTCGGAGTGTTTGGTGCGTTTTGCGTCGCCGTGTTCCTGCTCGGCCTCGATCCAGGCGTTTTCATGGACCGCCTGCAGTGGCTGGTCGACTGGGACGACGTCTCGCAGGGGCTCATCAAGGCCATGGTGTTCGGGGTGACCGTGAGTCTCATCGCGTGTCGGCAGGGCTTCTACGCGAAAGGCGGCGCCGCCGGCGTCGGTCGCGCGACCAACCGCTCGGTCGTCCACAGCGCCATCGCCATCCTGATGCTCGACTACCTCGTCACCAGCCTGGTGCTCGGCGAAGGGTTTTTCTGATGAAGCTCTTTCGTCGGAACCTCGTCCGACCCACGCGCGAGCCTGGTTCTCCGGACGTTTCGGACGATCCGATCCACGTAAAGATCCGCGACCTTCACAAGTCGTATGGCGACCATCACGTGCTCAAAGGCGTGTCGCTCGACATCCACCGCGGCAAGACCAACCTAATCATCGGGCCTTCCGGCTCCGGCAAAAGTGTCCTCATGCGACAGCTGATTCGGCTCGAAGTGCCGGACTCGGGCGAGATCTGGGTGAACGGGATCGACTTCGCGCGCCTGTCGGGGCTCGCCCTCGATTCCGAGCGCCGCACGTTCGGCATGGTGTTCCAGATGTCGGCCCTCTTCGACTCGATGACCGTGTTTGACAACGTCGCCTTTCCACTGCGCGAGCACACCGATCTTTCTCGCAAAGACATCCGCGCTCGGGTGATGGAACGTCTCACGAGCCTCGGCGTGGCCGGGGCGGCTCACAAGATGCCCTCCGAGCTTTCTGGGGGGATGCAAAAACGCGTCGCGGTCGCGCGCGCAATGATCGTCGAGAGCGAGATTCTAATCTACGACGAACCCACGACGGGCCTCGACCCGATCACCACCGAGATGGTCGACGACCTCATCACCGAGGCGGAGGAGATGTTCGGCGTGACGTCGGTCGTGATAAGCCACGACATGGCATCGGTCGTTCGCATCGCCGACCATCTGAATTTCCTGCATAACGGCGAGATCGCGGCCACGGGCAGCCCGGAAGAGCTGCTCCACAGTGACCATCCGGCCACGGCGGAGTTCATTCGCGCGTCGCGGATCACGCTCTAGTAGCGAAAACGCCGTCATCGCGACAGAGTCGGGGCCGTGGCAGAGCTGAGCCAAGCGGTCGTCCGGGCGCACGACGAGGCCGTCGAACGGGGCGAAGACGGGTACTTCGATCCCGAGACCGGCCTGTTCGTGATGACCGCGGCCTATCTTCTGGCCCGGAATCGATGCTGCGGGTCGGGATGCCGCCACTGCCCATACGACGAGGAAACGCAGCGAGCCGCCGGACGACCTCGCTGATGGGCCGCACGCCGCACGCGGCTTCGTGGTAGGAATGCGCGGCGTGAGCGACCCCCCTCGCAACGACGGGCCGAGCCCCGGGGCCAACTGGGCGTTGGCGGTGCTTCTGGTGGCGTACATCCTGTCGTTCATCGATCGCAACGTGATGGCGATCCTCGTCGGACCGATCCGGGAATCGTTTGCCATCAGCGACTTCGAGTACGGTCTGCTGCACGGTCTCGCGTTTACGCTCTTCTACACGCTGCTCGGCGTGCCCATCGCAAGGCTCGCCGATCGCGGAACGCGACGGACCATCGTCGGCGTGGGCGTCGTGTTCTGGAGCCTGATGACGTGTGCATGCGGCCTCGTGCGTAGCTTCGGAGGGCTCTTCGTGGCGCGCATGGGGGTTGGCGTCGGCGAAGCCGCACTCTCGCCCCCGGCGCATTCGCTGCTGAGCGACCTGTTCCCCGCCCGCGCACTTCCTCGCGCGCTCTCGATCTACACGCTCGGCATCACCATCGGCGGCGGCATGGCGTACATGGTGGGCGGCTGGGTTCTCGGCGCCGTCGGGGACGCCGAGTTCTCGCTGCCTTGGCTCGGCGTGCTCCGTCCCTGGCAGCTCACCTTCATTGCAGTCGGCCTACCAGGCTTCATCGTCGGAGCCCTCGCATGGACCATTCGAGAGCCGGCGCGTCGAGGAACGATCGGCGAGCACGGGCGAGCGGTGCCGCTCTCCGAAGTGCTCCGCTATTTCCGGAGCCACGCGCCCGTCTACGTCGCGATCCTCGGCAGCGTGTCGACGCTTTCCATCCTCGGATACGGGACGATCACCTGGTACGTCGAGATGCTGATCCGGAATTTCGGTGCCACGGCGAGCGAGGTCGGCCCCACCTTTGGGTGGATCTTCATCCTCGCCGGCAGCCTGGGCGCTCTCTCTGGCGGCCTCTTGGCGGAGCGGCTCCGCAAGCGTCGAGCCGACGCCAACCTGCGCGTGGTCGTGATTGCGGCCGTTCTTTGGATCGTGCCCGGAATCGCCGGCCCGACGATGCCGACCCAGGCTGGCGCCCTGGCTTTGGCCGCACCGATTCTGTTCCTGATGAGCAGCTACTTCGGGCCGGCGATCGCAGCGCTACAAACCGCCACGCCGAACGAGATGCGTGCGCTCGCGTCCGCCTTGCTTCTCTTTGCGTCCAACATGCTCGGCCTTGGGCTAGGACCGCCTATCGTGGGTTGGCTCACCACCCACGTCCTCGGGGGCGACCACACGTTGGGCCTCGCACTCTCAGGCCTCGCGGCGGTGTTCGCTCCAATCGCGGCGGTACTCGCCTATTCTGGGCTTCGTGCTTATGGAGAGCGGTCTAGTAGTTGCGAACCACCACTTCGGTGACTTTGCCGCGACCGTTTCCGTTGCAGCTGATCGCACGCGGCGCGGCCACCGTATCGATTCGAAAGCTCCGGTAGAGCGAGCGGATGAACGGAACGTCGCTGTTCGACAGCATGAGCCTACAGCCGCGACGGTCGAGCTCTCGGTACACGTCTCGGAGCCGCGTCTGATCGTCCTGCGAGAAGCCGTCGCGCGCGTACGAGGTGAAGTTCGCGGTGGGCGTCACCGGCTCGTACGGAGGGTCGAAGTAGACGAAGTCGCCGGGCTTCGCGTGTTCGACGAGGCTCTCGAACCCGTCGCATCGGAGCTCCGCGTCGCGAAGCGCTTCGCTTGCGAGCAGGATTCTCTGTGGGTCCACGATCTTGGGGTTCTTGTACGAGCCGACCGGCACGTTGAACTCGCCTTTGCGGTTCACGCGGTGAAGCCCGTTGAAACAAGTCTTGTTGAGATAGATGAACATCGCAGCACGCGTTGGGGGCGCGAGGCGCCGGCTCTCGTTGTATCGGCTCCGAACCTCGTAGTAGCGCTCCTTCGAGTGGCGGCGCGCAAGCCCTTGCAGGTTCGACAGGACGCGATCGACGTCGTCGCGTATCGCCGAATAGGTCGCGATCAGGGAGGGATTGATGTCGGTGAGAAGGGCGCGCTCGGGGCGTCTCGAAAAGAACAGCGCCCCGCCGCCGACGAAGGGTTCGACGTGGCGAAGGCGGGCGACGGTGGGGGGAAGCAGCGGTCGCAGCTGACTGAGCAATCGGCCTTTGCCCCCCGCCCACTTCACGAAGGGGGCAGCTTCCCTTGGCTGCTGCGTAAACCGAGCCGCGACTGCGGCGGATGTCGTCATATGTAGGATGCTTGCCTACATCGACGAAGAACGGAAAAAAACGGCGAATCGGGCTCAGCGCGCGGCCTTCACCACCTGCGAAAGCCGGGCCACGGCGTCCTCGAGAACTTCCATCGGCGGCCCGAACGAGAACCGGACGTGATTCACGAACCGAGAGGGTCGCCCGGAGCGACGCTTGCCCGGGTTCACGTCGAAGAAGTGACCCGGCACGCAGATCACCTGCTCATCGAGGGCAGCCTGGAAGAAGTCGTCGCCGCTCCGGATCGACTCCGGCAGCGCGCTCAGGTCGCCCCAGGCGTAGAACGTCCCTTCGGGTTCGAGGTCGAACTTGACGCCGAGGCTTCGTAAGGCCCCGACGAGGAAGTCCCGCTTCTTTCGGAACTCGGTGCGTATGGCGTGGGTCTCGCTGCGTGTCGGCGCGTCTTGAACCAGGTCGACCGCTGCACGCTGCATGGGCGCCACGCCGCCGCCGTCGAGAAACGACCCCGCGCTAGCGGCAGCTTCGATGACCCGCTTGGGGCCCAGGATCCAGCTCACGCGAAACCCCGGGTAGCGCCAGTTCTTCGTGAGGCCGTCGAAGACGATGATGGGATCTCGTTCGACGTCCTCGACATACCGTGCGGCGCTCACGATCTCGTCTTCCCCGCCCCAGATGTAGTGCGAGTAGAACTCGTCGAGGAGCAGCGCGCAGCCGAGGCGCCGCGAGCGCGAAACCCATCCTTCGAGCACGTCGCCCTGGACGACCTTTCCCGTCGGGTTGCAGGGATTGCTGAGCAGCACCGCGTTGAGGCCGAGCCCGAGGATCTCCTGTTCGAGCTTCTCTGCGCTGAACGCGTAGCCGGCTTTTGGATCGAGGAGCAGCGGGATGGGCAGAAAACGCCGGAAGACGTCGAGGAGCTCTTCGTAGGCCGTGTAGTCGGGGATGAAGTGACCGAGGTGAATCGGGGCGACGGCAGCGCACGCTCGCATCACTGCAACTCGTCCGCCGCCCGCGATACCCACGTTCTCCGCCGAGTACTGTGACTTCAGCCCCTTTCGGAACAAGCCGTTGTAGAGGGAGGCGACGGCCTCGCGAAGCTCCCAAACGCCCGGAACTGGAGCGTAGTCGAGGTCGTTCGCGCCGACGTCGATGCGGGTGACGCGGGCGGGTGCGCCTGGAAGAGGGCCCGTGTCGGGCTGTCCTTGACCGAGGTTGCACCACCCCGGCGCATCCATGTGGAACCCGCGTTTCTGTGCCTCGACGGTCACGTAGATCACGCCGGTCCTCGGCACGGGTCGAAACGCGGCCAGCTCCGTCAACTCGACCGAGGGATCCCGGGGTGCGTTCATGGGGTGGCGCACTCTAGCAGAAGCGTCGAAATGCGATAGCCTTACGCCGATGGACGTCCTGCGGATCGAAGAGCTGATGGTCGACTGTGTCGTGGGTGTATACCCGCACGAGCGCGACACGCCACAGCCGCTTCGGGTCGACGTGGAAATGCACCTCGACACCGAACCTGCAGGCGTGAAGGAGAGCTTCGCTCACACGATCGACTACGCCGCGACCGCGTCGGAGTTGGTGTTCCTTCTTCGGAGCAGCCGCTTTCGAATGCTCGAGACCGCGGCGCACGCTCTCGCGCGCTATCTGCTCGCACCCCCTGCAACGGACGATCGCAGGCCGCAGGTCGCATCCGTCGGAGTTCGTCTCACCAAGCCCGAGGCACTCAAGGGGCTTGCCATTCCGTCGCTCGAGATCACGCGAAACGCAGACTGGGTCTCGCTTGAAGTCGAGACCAAGCCCTTCGGCACCGTCGATGTGATCTACGAGACCAAAGAAGCGGGAATCTATCGACTGAACATCGCGCCGGGTCGGTCGATCCCCCTCCACATGCACCAGGTGATGCACGAATCCGAGATGGTCCTCGGCGATGGGCTCCTCTGCCAGGGCGATCCTTGTCCCCAAGGGACCGTGCACCGTTGGCCTCTCGGCGCTGCCCACAGGTACGACAACCCCACCGACCGAACGCAGTCGATCCTCTGCGTCGATTCGCCTCCGTTCATCGAGGAGGACGAGGTCGAGGTCGAGGGCGAGCCGGCAGATGTCTCAGCCGAGCCGCGCATCGTTCCGGAGGCCCGCGTGGTGACCTCGTGACCGTGTCGTCCGGACGCGTGCTCGTCACGGGGGCCAGTCGCGGCATCGGTCGAGCCACCGCGGAAACCATCGTCGCTCGCGGTGGACGCGTGGTGGCCGTGGCACGCGATACCGATCGACTCGAGGCGTTGCGAGAGGCAGCCCCCGATCAAGTCAGCGTGCTGTCAGCCGACCTCACGGACACTGCGGCTCTTCCGGCGCTGGTCGACGCGGCCGCGGGCGCGTTCGGCGGCCTCGACGGAGTGGTGAACTGTGCGGGCATCGCGGTCTACCAACCGGTTGGCGAGATCTCGACCGCCGCAGCCGAGGCACAGGTGCGCGTGAACCTCCTCGCGCCCCTGTTCCTGATGCAGAGTGCCGCCAGGCATCTTCTGCCGGGCAGCGCCATCGTCAACGTATCGAGCACGCTCGCAGAGCGCGTGGCCCCGACCACCGCCGTCTATGCTGCCACCAAGGCCGGCCTCAGCTCGCTGACCCAAACGTTCGCGGCAGAACTCGCGTCGAAACAGATACGCGTCAACGCCGTGCTGCCTGGAGTCGTCGATACCGACATGGTGCGAGGCCCCCGCGGGCAGGATGACCGGCGCGAGGTCGAGGTTCGCCTCGACGACCTTCGTAGACTCCACCCGCTCGGTCGCCTCGGTCAACCCAACGAGATCGCCGAGGTGATCGTTCACCTCCTCGACCATCCTTGGCAGACCGGCAGCTTGGTCGTCGTCGATGGCGGCCTTTTGGTGGCTTAGGGTTGAAGCGCTCGTCCTTTTCTCACACACTCGGCCGAGCGTGGCTCGAACCCAGAAGGTGGTGCTCGATGCGGATGCGATTCGACGCAGCGTCCGACGCATGGCCGTTGCCATTCTCGAGGCGACGTCAGGCATCGAAGACCTGACGCTCGTCGGCATTCGGCGCGGCGGGGTGGCGCTCTCTTCGCGCCTCGCGTCCGAGATCGCGTCCGCTGAGGGGATGGCGCCACCCGTTGGCACGGTCGACATCTCGCTCTACCGCGACGATGCGGCCACTGCGCTTCCGAACCCGAAAATCGGTCCGTCCGACATTCCCTTCGACGTGAACGGTCGACACGTCGTCCTGGTCGACGACGTGCTCCAGTCGGGTAGGACGGTGCGCGCCGCCATCGAATGCCTCCAAGATCACGGACGGCCCGCCCGCGTTTGGCTCGCCGTTCTTTGCGACCGAGGTGGTCGAGAGCTTCCCGTCGCGCCTGATTTCGTGGGAAAAACCGTCGACGTCGATGAGGGAGGCCGTCTCGACGTGTGGATCGATGCCGCAGGACCCGACCGAGTCGTGCTCACGGGGGCGGAGTAGTGGAGCCGTTTCCCCACCGTCATCTCCTCGACATCGACGGGCTCACCCGGGCTGACGTCGAACGTGTGCTCGACACGGCCGAGGCGTTTTTCGAGGTCTCGCGACGGCCTGTCCGAAAGGTCCCGACGCTTCGCGGAAAAACGGTCATCAACCTCTTCTACGAGGCGTCGACGCGGACTCGCACCTCGTTCGAACTCGCCGGCAAGCGCCTCAGCGCAGACGTCATCAACATGAACGTATCGGCGTCCAGCGTGAAGAAGGGCGAGACGCTCCAGGACACGTGCCGCACCCTCGAGGCGATGCATCCGGACGTGGTCGTCATGCGCCACGGCTCGTCAGGCGCGCCGAGCTACGTCGCCGGCAAAGTGGACTGCAGCGTCATCAATGCCGGCGATGGGATGCACGCCCACCCAACGCAGGCGCTTCTCGACGCCTTCACCATCCGACGACAGAAGGGCACGCTCGACAATCTCGTCGTCACGATCTGCGGCGACATCGCGCACTCACGGGTCGCTCGTTCGAACGCTCATCTGCTTCGTCTGTTCGGTTCCGAAGTCCGCGTGGTTGGCCCGCGGACGTTGATGCCACCTGCGCCAGATTCGCTTGGCGTGCGCGTCTACGATCGCCTCGACGATGCAGTCACCGGCGCCGATGTGGTGATGGTGCTCCGCATTCAGCGCGAGCGGCTCGAGGGGGCGCTCCTTCCGAGCCTGCGCGAGTACTCGCGAACCTTCGGTATCGGCCTGACTAAGCTGGCGCTCGCCAAGCCCGACGCCATCGTCATGCACCCCGGTCCCATGAACCGCGGCGTGGAAATCGAGAGCGACGTTGCCGACAGCGATCGAAGCGTGGTCTTGGATCAAGTTGAAGCGGGCGTCTCCGTCCGTATGGCACTGCTCTACCTCTTGGCGGGAGAGTCGACCGAGTCACCGGCGGTGGGGGAAGGGTGAGCGCGGTCGAGACCGGGCTTGACCGCCTAGCGAGCAAGGACTCCGATGCAGTGCGCCTCATCCGAGACCGTCGCGTAGGTCTCCTGGCCCACGCCGCGAGCGTCGATCGCGAGCTTCGTTCGGCGCTTTCGATCGTCGATACGGCAGGTGCCGAGGTTTGCGCGCTCTTCGGGCCCGAGCACGGAGTCAGCGGCGCGGCCCAGGACATGGTGGGCGTCGGGTCGGCGGGCGGCGCGGTTCCCGTTTATTCGCTTTACGGAGACTCGCCCGAGGACCTGACCCCACGAAGCGAGTGGTTCGAGGACCTGGATGCGGTCGTGATCGATCTGCAGGACGTGGGCGCGCGCTACTACACCTACGTCTGGACGGCGGCGCTGATGTACCGGGCGGCCGCCGAGGCCGGAGTCGAGGTCGTCGTACTCGACCGCCCGAACCCTCTCGGCGGCGTTCGCGTCGAGGGAGGGCCACAGCGAGACGGATACCTTTCGTTCGTAGGGCTCTATCCGATTTCCGTGCGCCACGGCTTGACCATGGGTGAGCTGCTGGCGTGGGTGGGAAGCCGGGAACGAATCTCGCGGGATGCGCTTCACGTGGTTCCCATGCGCGGGTGGCGACGCACGATGAGCTTCGGCGAGACGGAGCTCCCCTGGGTGATGCCGTCTCCCAACATGCCCACGCTCGACACTGCAGTCGTGTATCCAGGCGGGTGCCTCATCGAGGGAACGCTTCTCTCGGAGGGACGCGGGACGACGCGACCGTTCGAAGTGTGGGGCGGACCCGAAGTCGACCCGAACGCCTTGGCGTCGCTCGAGATTCACGGGGCGCGCCTTCGTCCGCTCGAGTTCACGCCGACGTTCCAGAAGCATGCGGGGGCGATCTGTCGTGGCGTTCAAGTTCACGTGACCGACCCCTGGGTCTTTCGACCTTACGAGGCCTACCTTCGGCTCCTCGAGGCCGCGCTCCGATCCATGCCGCCCGAGCGGCGTTGGCGAACCGAAACCTACGAGTTCGTCTCGGATAGACCGGCGATCGATCTCTTGACCGGCGGCCCGGAGTTCCGAGAGGCGGTCGACGGAGGAGCGTCGCTCGACGACGTCTGGGCCGCGGAGTGCGAGGGGGCCGCTCGATTCGACGACGAACGTCGGGCCTTCTGGCTCTACGAGAAGTGACGGAACCCGGTCTCCGTCACGTCGACGGGTTTGCCGAGGTCGTTCAGCACCACGATACCGGGCCCTTCGGTGATGCGGCCGATGTCCGTCACATCTTTCGGAACGGCGGCTCCTGCGGGGGCGCAAAACAAGACCTCGTAGTCTTCGCCGCCCGTGAGCGCGAGATTCAGCGGGTCGAGTCCGAGGCGACGACAGGTTTCGTCGTAGCCTGGTGCTCGGGGCAGTGCGTTCCCGCGAACCGTCGCTCCAACGTTGGACGCGTGGCAGAGGTGGTCGAGGTCTTGGAGTAGGCCGTCCGAGACGTCGATGGCTGCGGTGGCGCCTGTCCGAAGTGATTCGACGATGGCCGCGTGCGAGGGCGGCCGTCGCCAGCGCGCGATAAAGGTCTCCGTGTCTGGCGAGACGGCGCCCGCTTCGAGCGCGGCGAACCCGAGGGCGGCGGCACCGAGGGTGCCGGTGACGTAAACCACATCCCCGACCTCGGCGCCTGCGCGGGACACGATCCGATCGGCGCACGTCCCGAACACGGTGGTGGTGATCGACAGGATGCTCGCTCCGCTCAGGTTTCCGCCAATGATGGGAGCACCGCACGCATGCGCGGCTTCATCGAGCCCCTCGACGAGGGCGCGAAAGGCCGAGTCGTCGTGGTCGTCGGGGAGGGTGAGCGCGACGACGGCAGCGGACGGCGTGGCGCCCATCGCCCACACGTCGCTCGTTGCAGCCAGAAAAGCACGCGCCCCGAGGGCGGCCGAGGACATCATCGACCTGCGGAAGTGAACGCCTTCGACGTGCGTGTCGACCGTCACGACGGTGGGCCGGCCGCCAAAGTCGACCACCGCCGCGTCGTCCCCAATGCCGAGCCGTACCTCGACCGCGTCGTCCTGCGGTCGGCGCGGACCGAGTCGCTCGGTCAGCCACCGGATCTTCGAGAACTCGTCATTCGTGGTCATCGGCTGCCGGGAGAGTGATCACGAATACTGTGCCCTCGCCGACCGCACTGGTCACCTGGATTTTTCCGTCGTGCGCGTCGACGAGCTGCTTCGCGATGGAGAGCCCTAGCCCCGCGCCTCCGTGCTCGCGCGTAGTGCTTCCATCGATCTGATAAAACGCGTCGAAAATCCGACCGACCTGGTCGTCGGGGATACCCTGGCCGCTGTCTCGCACCGTCAGAACGACCGCGGGTTTACTGCTGCTGAACAACGATTCGCCGAAGCCGCCGCCCACGCCGAGGTCGAGGCTACCGGGCTCCGCGAGCAGCTCGATTCGACCGCCGTCGGGTGTGAACTTCACCGCGTTCTCGGTGAGGTTCAGCAGAATTTGTCGAAGCCGCACAGGGTCGCCGTGGAGCTTTCTCGTCCCGTCGGCGATGTCGATGTCGAGGCGAATGTTGTTTCGGTTTGCTGCCGGAACGATGGTCGTTCCCACGTCGGAGAGAAGGGCTCGTGGGTCGACTGCCTCTTTGTGAAGCTTCATCGTGTCGGCTTCGAGCCTTCCGAGGTCGAGCAGACGACCGATGAGGCCGAGGAGCTGGTCGGCTTTGTCGCGAATGGTGCCTAGGAACTCGGATTGCCCATCGCTTAGCGCACCCGCGGCACCGCTCTCGAGCATCTCGGTGTAGCCGATGATCGAAGTGAGGGGCGTTCTCAGTTCGTGGCTCACCGTTGCGAGGAAGCTCGACTTCAGCTTGTCGAGTTCCTTGAGCTCCTCGACGGACGCCTTGAGACGCTCGTTCTTCTCAGCCAGCTCGCGGTAGTTCTCGCGGACGCTTGCCACCTGCATGGAGGAGGCGAGCCGCGTTCGGTGTCCGGAAAAAACCAGCAGCTCCAGTACGTCACGCAGGTGTCCGGCGAGCCGCTCCGCCACATCACGATTGACTCGAGGCATCGCTCGGAAGTGGTCGAGCGCGACGTCCGGATCGATCGCGGGGTCGACTGCGACGAGGCTAGGCGGCGCGCTCTCGAGTTCGGCCGGGACATACGGGCCGATCGCGAACCGTCCGATGGCGCGACCTTGGTACATCAGGCTCGTGAGGTGATACACCGCTCCGGTAAAGCACGTGTGAACCACCGAACCCGAGCCAGGGTCCACGTTCCTCACTTCGCCGACCGTCGCGTCGCACGCGCGCTCGCCCGGCGCGAACGTATTGAGGTAGCGGCAGAGCGGACGGTCTTGGTGTACGTCCGCGAGGAGCTCGCCCCCGCTCGCGATGACACGTACCGGGAGGCCAAAGATCGAAAAGAACGACTTGCAGACCTTCGTGACCTCATCGCGGCTCAACACCTCTTCGAGCTGCACGACGTCCCCCATCAAGAGATCTGCATCGGATCCAGCCTCAGTCATCGTTCTCTCGAGCTCGGGTCATGCTTCAGGTTGGATTCGATTTCGGTCATCAGGCTCACCGCGCTGATGCCAAACTTATCCTCGAGCTCGTGCTCTTTTTCGAGATGGTTCCAGGTGTCGCGAACCAGGCCGAGGAGAGTGGGTACGACCCCAAAGCCGCGGGTCGCAATCGCTTTGTAAATGGTGGCCTGGTTCCGGGCCTCCATCTCGGCCAGCTCTTCGTCCGTGCGGATGCCTTCGAGGTCTCGCTTGTTGAACTGAACGATGATCGGAATGCGTTCGGGATCGATTCCAATCTTGCGAAGATTCTCTTTGAGGCTGGTAAACGACTCGCGGTTGGCGTCGTCTTCACTACGCTGCGAGTCCGCGATGAACGCGACCCCGTCGGCGGCTTGCAGGACCAGACGCCGGGTCGCGTCGTGCATGACTTGCCCCGGCACCGTGAAGAGCTTCAAACGAACTTTGAGACCGCTCTTCGAGCTCACCGTGATCGGCAGCATATCGAAGAATAGCGTGCGGTCGTTTTGGGTTTCGAGCGTCATGAGCTCGCCGCACGTTTCAGGGGCCGTCAGCCAGTGTAGCGCGCGAAGGTTCGTGGTTTTCCCGCTGAGCGCCGGCCCGTAGTAGACGAGCTTGACGGTCAGCTCCTTCGCCGCGAAATCTACCTGCATCCCCCTCGTGTCCGCCCAGTCCGTTCGGCTACGCTCGCAACATCAGCCACGCGCCGACGGCCATCAGCATCATCATGACACCGAACGCGACCCATTGGAGAGTCCTTTTGTGCTCGCGGGTCGAAGGGGGAACGCGCGTGTCCTGGAGCTGCTGCGTCGCCAGCGTCAGGAGCTTGTCGATCTGAGCGATCGCATCGTCCCGCCGCTCTGGGTCTCGTTCGCGCACCTCCCGATACCGTTTGCCCGCTTCCGGCAGACGCTCGAGCGCCACGCAAACGCCGACGAACCGACGATGCGCTTCCTCGTCCTGCCAATCGGCCTCGACCTGCCCCCACGCCTCGTCGATCGGATCCACCGGCCTTTAGCCTAGCACGAGGCCCGAGAGAAGAGCGCTTTCGTCATATATAGGGCGCTAAACATGCCAAATTCGCCCAAAGCCGATGCCGCCGGAAGGGTGGCGGCTGGGAGGGGCGTTTCAGTCATCGGCGTTCGGGTTTCCCACCGTTTTCCGCCGCCTGGGGAGCGCGGGTGACCTTGGGCGAAAAACCTAGAGGATTCCATCACTTGGCACGCAGAAAGAAGTTGACATTGGGGGCGGGGCCGCCGTAGTTTCCGGAAGCTGGTGGGAAGTAGTGGGATCAAGTGCCATTACTCCCCAAGAGCCCCCAACCAGGGACGTGAGCAGAAGTTGTTCCGAGGACGCTACGAACACAGCATCGACGCGAAGGGACGGACCTCGGTCCCGTCCCGCTTTCGTGAGGCGATGACGGCGATGGGCGACTCTCAGATCGTCCTGACTACGGGCCTCGACGCGTGTCTCGTGGCGTACCCCATGAGCGAGTGGCTGGCGTTCGAAGGTCGTCTCTCCGCGCTGCCTCAGTTCGATCCCGAGGTCGTCGCCCTCCGGCGGATCTACGTCTCGAGTGCGGTCGAGTGCGACGTCGACAAGGTGGGTCGGGTGCTCATCCCGGCCGGCCTTCGAAAGCACGCCGGTCTGAAACGGGACGCCCTGTGGGCCGGCATGGGCACGCACATCGAGCTCTGGGCGAAGTCGGCATTCGAGTCGCTTCGCGCCGACGCGCTTTCGGACGAAGGCCGCCGCCTCGCCATCGCGCGGCGGCTCGCGGAGCTCGGTCTATGACCAACTTCGATCACACGCCGGTTCTGCTCGACCCCGTGATGGAGTTCATCGATCCAAAGTCCGGGGGCGTATACGCCGACGTCACGCTTGGGGGCGCAGGGCACGCGCGCGCGATCCTCGAACGGAGCGGCCCTGACGGTCGTCTCGTTGGCACCGACCGCGACCCAACCGCCCTCGAAGCCGGGCGCGAAGCCCTCGGCGACTACGCCGATCGCGCCTGGGTCCGCAAAGCTCGCATCTCGGAGCTCCCCGATGTGCTGCGCGCCCTCCAGGTTGACGGAGTCGATGGACTCGTGGCCGACCTCGGAGTGAGCTCCGTGCAGTTCGACCGAGCCGAACGGGGGTTCTCGCTTGCACAGGACGGACCGATCGACATGCGGATGGACCCGACCGAAGGCGACACGGCGCTCGATCTCATCGCCTCGAGCTCCGCCGAGGAACTTGCCGACGTGATCTACCAGTACGGAGAGGAGCGGCGCTCCCGACGCGTCGCGCGTGCGCTCCGACAGGCCTACGAAGAGGGCGCTCTCCGAACGACCGGCGACCTCCGCCGCACCGTTCATCGCGCGACAGGTCCGAAACGCGGACGAATCGACCCGGCGACGCGCACGTTCCAGGCGCTTCGCATCGCGGTCAACGAAGAGCTCGCGGAGCTCGAATCGCTCCTCGAATACCTGCCCTCGGTCCTTCGCGAAGGTGGCGTTGCGGCGGTCATCAGCTTTCACTCCCTCGAAGACCGACTCGTGAAGCACGCCTTCCGAGACAACCCAGCTCTCGAACCGCTAACCAAGCGGCCCGTGGTGGCTGACGACGACGAGCGCGCGCGGAACCCGCGGTCACGGAGCGCCAAGCTGCGCGCCGCGAGGCACGTGGAGGCCGCCGCATGAAGCAGAGGTTCCTTCCTCTCTGGTGTGTTGCAGTCCTGGCGACGGGCGCGGCCTTCGTCGTCCACCTCGCGATTCGCTTCGAGACGGTGCGGCTCGGCTACGAGGTCAGCGACGAGCGTTCACGGCAGCGCGAGCTGCTTCAAGATAGGCGTCTTCTCTCGATCGAGGCGGCCACGCTTCGCCAAAGCGGTCGGATCGAAACAATCGCGCGCGGAAGCCTCGGGATGGAGGTTCCGAAGCCTACGCGTATCGTCACCATGAACGAAAAGCGCGCGCCCGTGGCGTCCGGGAGCGTGCGATGAAGTCTCGAACGAACCGCCGGCACCGTTGGTTTCGTGCGCGAATCGCGATCCTCGGTGCGGGCGTGCTCTGCGTTGCGGCCGTCGTCCTGATCCGGGCGTTCCAGCTTCAGGTGGTGGGCGGCGACGAACTCCGCGAGATGGCCGAGGGCCAGCATCTTCGGGAGCTGCGCGTCTCCCCGCGTCGGGGCGCGATCTACGATCGGCAGGGCGCCGAGCTCGCGGTTAGCGTGGATGTCGACAGTGTCTACGCGAACCCCCGCAGGCTGCGCGCGATGGAACAGGACCCGGCTCGGACCGCGCGTCGTTTGGCGGCAGTCCTCGATGTCGATCCGGGGCCGCTCGCCAAGCGGCTCGAGGCCGACCGCTACTTCGTTTGGATCGACCGGCACGTCACGCCGCACGAAGCGACCCGCATCGCCGAGCTCGAGATCCCGGGTATCGGCCTCACCACCGAGTCCCGTCGCTTCTATCCCAACCGCCACCTCGCCGCGCATCTCCTCGGTTTCGCCGACATCGACGGTCGAGGGATCGAAGGTGTCGAGCTGGCCTTCGAAAACGAGCTCCGCGGCGACGACCGGCGCGTGGAGGCCATCCGAGACCGGCGTGGGCAGGTCGTGTTTGCCGACGAGATGATCGACGACATTGCGAACCAGGGGCACAACGTGGTGCTCACGATCGACAAAGCGATTCAGCACATCGCCGAGCGGGAGCTCGCTCTCGGTGTCCGCACGTTCGAAGCGCGTGGCGGCAGCGTGGTGGTCATGGACCCAGCAACCGGCGAGATTCTCGCACTCGCAAACTATCCGCCGTTCAACCCGAACGAACCGTCGCGCCACCCCGTCGCGCACCGACGCAACCGCGCGATGGTCGATCGTTTCGAACCCGGATCCACCGTCAAGCCTTTCACCATGGCCGCAGCGCTCACGGCCGGTACCGTCCGTCCGAATCAGTCGATCAACTGCGAGAACGGGGCGACACGAATCGGTGGTCGCATCCTGCACGACGCGCACCCGTACGAATGGCTCACGCCGACGCAGATCCTCGCGCACTCGAGCAACATCGGCACCGCGAAGATCGCACTCGATCTCGGCAAACGGGACCTCTACCGGGCGTTTCGGCGCTTCGGGTTCGGCGAACCGACCGGGATTGGCATTCCAGGCGAGACCGCGGGCATCCTGCGCCATTACCGGCGGTGGTACGAGATCGACGTCGCCGCCGTGTCTTTCGGCCAGGGGATGAGCGTGACCAACGTGCAGCTGGCCACCGCGATGAGCGCGCTCGCCAACGGAGGACGCCTCATGCGACCGAGCCTCGTCCGTCGCGTCACCGATGGCGAGGGGGTCTTGATCGAAGAGACCAAGCCCTACGTTCGCCGCCAGGTGGTACCACGACGCGTCGCCAAGCTGGTGGGGGAGATGCTGACGGCCGTGACCGAGCCGGGCGGCACGGCCATGGAGGCCGCGGTGGACGGCTACCTCGTCGCGGGCAAGACGGGCACGGCACAGAAAGCAGACTACGTGCGCGGGGGCTACGCCAAGGACAAGTGGCTCGCGTCGTTCATCGGATTTGCGCCTGCCGACGACCCAGCAGTCGTGATCTCGGTGGTCATCGATGAGCCTGTCATTGCGCACTACGGCGGCACGGTGGCAGGGCCCGTGTTTCGCCGGGTCGCGGAGGTGACGCTCCGCCATATGGGGGTAGCCCCGGATCGCGGTCGCGCGGTGTTGGCCAAGATGAAGGCCGCCGAACCGAGGGCGCCTTCTGAACCGACCGAGCCGAGCGGGAAAGTCGAAACCGGCCAGAGCGCGGTTCCCGACGTTCGCGCGCTTCCGCTTCGCCTCGCGGTCGTTGCGCTGCACGACCAGTCGTTGGTCCCGGAGGTTCGGGGTTCGGGGCTCGTCGTGCGGCAGGAACCCGCGCCCGGCACCGTTCTCTCGCACGGTGAGACGGTGCGCCTCGAGCTCGAACGTCGAGCCTACGATGAGGGCGCCTCGCTTCCGGCCGACGGCGATCGATCGCTGGCTTCCGCGGCACCAAGGAGGCCGAATGCGCCATGAAGGTGGGCGCGCCATGACGCTGAGCGACCTCCAGCAGTCGGGGGTTGGGGGCCAGCTCATCGGCTCCGGGCGACAGGTGTTGACGGGGGTCAAGCACGATTCCCGCGCCGTCGAGGCGGGTGACCTCTTCGTCGCGATCGGCGGGGCCAAGCACGACGGTGCGAAGTTCGTTGGTGACGCCCTCGGTCGAGGCGCAGTTGCAGTGATCGCCGAGAGGGCGCTGGACGACGTGGACGCGCAGCTCGTCGTCGACGATGCGCGTCTCGCTCTCGGTCGCGCGGCCGAGCTCGTGTACGGGAATCCGACGAGCCGTCTTCCGACGCTCGGGGTCACAGGCACCAACGGAAAGACCACCATCGCCTACCTGGTTGCCCGCGCCGTCGAAGCGGCGGGCGCGGTTCCCGCGGTGATCGGGACCACGGGGCTTTTCGTCGGATCGGATCAATACGAGTCCGCCCACACCACCCCGGAAGGGGACGACATTGCGCGCTTCGCGAAGCGAGCCGTCGAGGAAGGCGCGACCCATCTCGTGGCCGAGGTTTCGAGCCACGGGCTCCACCTCCGCCGGGTCGACGCGGTCGATTTCGACGTGGCCGCGTTCACGAACCTGTCGCGAGACCACCTCGACTACCACGGGACGGTCGAGGCCTACGGAGAGGCCAAGGCGCGTCTCTTCACCGAACTCGGTCCACGCGTTTCCGTGATCCACATCGACGACGCGTTCGGTGCCGAGCTCGCCGGTCGCGCGAGCGGAACCGTGGTGGGGTGCTCTCGACGGGACCCCACGGCGGAAGTCTTTGCGACCGAGTGGTCCGCCACCCGAGACGGCGTTCGTGCCCGCGTTCGGACAGCAAGCGGATCGTGGGAGCTCGAGAGCCCGATGCTTGGAGAGCACAATCTCGAGAACCTGCTCGTTGCGATGGGATGCGTCGAGGCGCTCGGCGTAGACCTCGGTGACGCGCTCTCCTCGTGGGCCGATGCGCCGGGGAGTCCGGGGCGACTCGAGAGGGTTCCGCACCCGCGGGACGTCGCCGTTCTCGTGGACTACGCGCACACCCCGGACGCGCTTCGACGAGTGCTCGAAGCGCTTCGAGAGCTGACGCCGGGCCGACTCATGGTCGTTTTTGGCGCCGGAGGGGATCGGGATCGCGGGAAGCGACCCGAGATGGGTCGCGTGGCCGCTACGACAGCAGACCTGTGCGTGGTCACGAGCGACAACCCACGGACCGAGGATCCGAAGGCGATCATCGAAGAAGTGGTCGCGGGGATCTCGGAGTCGTCGCTCCCGGGAGTCGCCTTCGACGCGCTAGCCAAAGTGGAGCGAGGCTACCTGGCTGAGGTCGATCGCGCGCGTGCGATTGCCACGGCGATTGGAGCGGCGCGGGACGGGGACACCGTCCTCATTGCTGGGAAGGGTCACGAGGACTACCAGATCGTCGGGTCGACCCGGCATCGATTCGACGATCGAGAGGAAGCCGCTCGGATCATCACCAGTCTCGAGGAGTTGGGTTGATGGCCACCACGATCCCGTCAAACGGAGCTCGCTTCACTCGCGCCGAAGTGTTGAGTGCCACCGCGGGTACGCCGACCGGCCCCGACTGGGACGAGGCGGAGGGTGTGGTCACCGACAGTCGACAGGTTGTCCCGGGGAACCTCTTCGTTGCGCTTCGTGGGGAACGCTTCGACGCCGGCGCGTTCGTCGGCAGCGCAGCCAAGGCGGGGGCGAAGGCGGTTCTGGTGGAGAACGAGACGGAGGTTCCGGAAGGCGTCAGTGCGGTTCGGGTAGACGATCCGCTTCGTGCGCTCGGAGAGCTCGCGTCGGCGCACCGGGCATCCTTCGAGGGGACCGTCATCGGAATTACCGGGTCGGCAGGGAAGACGACCACCAAAGAGCTGCTCGCCGCTGGGCTCGAGGCAAACGAAAAACGCGTCCTCAAGACTGCTGGGAACCTGAACAACCTGATCGGGGTTCCGATGACGCTGTTTCAGCTCGCGAGCCAATACGATGTAGCCGTGGTGGAGATGGGCACGAGTTTCCCTGGAGAGATCCCGCGGCTGGCCGAGATCGCGAAGCTCGACGCAGGCATCGTGACACTCGCTGCGGCTGCACACACGGAGGGCCTCGGCACCGTGAACGCGGTGGCCGACGAAAAGATGTCGCTGGTTCAGTCGCTCGATGCGGACGGTATCGCGGTCACTTACGGAGACGACCAGAGGCTCCGCAAGCGGGCCGCCATGCTCGCGTCTCGCAAGTCGCTGTACTACGGCCGAGCAGCCGAGAACGACATTCGTGTGCTCGACTGGGACATCGACGGGGATCGCACTCGGGCCAGTATGCAGGTGCGCGGCGAGGCGGTCGACGTGCGTCTCAGACTTCTCGGCGAGGGCGCCGTCCTGAACGCTGCGGGTGCGATGGCGATGGTGTACGGACTCGGCCTCTCGACGACCGCCGCGGCCGAGGGGATGACCAACGTGGCACCAACTGAAGGGCGACTGTTGCCGCGAGTTGGGACGGGCGACCGGTTCCTCATCGACGACACCTACAACGCGAACCCCGCTTCGGTTGAAGTTGCGCTATCCACCGCTCGCGTCATTGCGGAACGGCGCCAGGCGCCGCTGGTTGTAGTGCTCGGGGACATGAAAGAGCTCGGCGACCTCAGCGAGAAAGCGCATCAGGAGGTGGGGGCGCTCGTGGCCGATACCGGTGCGTTTCTGTTCATCGGGTGCGGCGCCGAGATGCATGCCGCGGTGGATGCGGCGAACGCGAAGGGGATGGATACGCTGTGGTTCGAGGACTCGGAGGGCTGCGCGGAGCTCTCCGATCGTCTCCCACTCAACGCGGTCGTGCTCGTCAAAGGGTCTCGCTCGATGAAGATGGAGCGGGTGCTCGCTCCGCTCCTCGAGGAGGCGACATGATCTACTACCTCCTCTATCCCCTCCACACGCACGAGTCGCTCTCGTTTCTCAACGTCCTTCGGTATCTCCCGTTTCGGTTCTTGGCAGCGACCATGACCGCGCTCTTGCTGACGTTCGGGCTCTATCCGTGGTTCATCCGTCGCCTTCAGCGCAAACAGATCGGACAGGTGATCCGAGCGGACGGCCCCGAGACGCACTTTTCGAAGGCGGGCACGCCGACCATGGGCGGGGCTCTGATGCTTCTCGCGCTGGTGCTTTCCACGGTGCTGTGGGCCGACCCCTCCAACTCGATGGTGTGGGTCGTCACGTTGATTACGGTGGCCTACGGCGTCGTCGGGTACATCGACGACACGTCGAAGATCCGGACCCGGTCGAGCGGCGGGCTGGCAGGCCGCTATAAGCTGCTCCTGCAGTTTTCGACGGCGATCCTCGTGTGCGCCTGGCTTTTCTACGCGGAGGCTGGACTTCCCGAAGACTGGCTCGAGATCCGGTACCGCTTGGCGGCGCCCTTCTTCGCGTTCTCGAAGTACCCCATCGAGCTGCCGCCGTGGCTCTACGTCGTGTTCGCCTCGTTCGTCATCGTGGGAACTTCGAACGCCGTGAACCTCACTGACGGCCTCGATGGCCTCGCCATCGGCCCGGTGATGATCGTCGCGGGTACCTACGCAATCCTCGCCTACCTCGCCGGCCTCACGCTCTTCGGGAACGTCGTGGCGGGCTATCTCGACATTCCGCACATCGAGAGCGCGGGTGAGCTGAGCATCTTCGCCGCGTCGGTCGTCGGGGTCGGGTTTGGGTTCCTCTGGTACAACACGTATCCGGCGCAGGTCTTCATGGGTGACGTCGGCTCACTTGCCCTCGGTGGCGCCCTTGGGGCGCTCGCGGTGCTGACCAAAAACGAGCTCCTCTCCCTAATCCTCTGCGGGATCTTCGTGGTGGAAGCGGTCAGCGTGATTCTGCAGGTGGGCTTTTTCCGGATCACGGGCCGGCGCATCTTTTTGATGGCTCCCATTCACCATCACTTCGAGAAGATGGGGTGGCCCGAGCCGAGGGTCATCGTCCGCTTCTGGATCATTGCCATCATGCTCGCCGTGGCGAGCCTCGCCACCCTGAAGTTGAGGTAGCCGTGGAGTTGTCAGGCAAGCGCTGTGTGGTCGTTGGGCTCGGGGAAACCGGGCTGTCGGTCGTTCGGTTCTTGCGGACTCGAGGCGCGCACATCCAGGTCAACGACCAGCGGGATCGCGAAGCGCTCGCGGACGCCGCGGTGCAGGCCGAGGCGCTCGGAGCCGAGCTCTTCCTCGGCGGACATCCGGAAAAGGCGTTCGAGGGCGCCGACGTGGTGGTCGTGTCGCCCGGTGTTCCGCAGCTCGAGGCGCTCGACAACGCGGCGCGCCGAGGAGCCGAGGTTCTGGGCGAGATCGAGCTCGCAAGTCGCTTCCTTCGGGCGCCCGTCGTCGCCGTCACCGGTACCAACGGGAAGAGCACCGTGACGACTCTGATCGGAGAGATGTGCGAGCGTCTCGGGCGACCCTTGTTCGTGGGCGGGAACCTCGGTCGACCGATGATCGAGGCCGTGGACACCGATGCAGGTTCTGGCCGCGGGCTCCTCGTGGTCGAGCTATCGAGTTTTCAGCTCGAGCGCTTGTCGACGTTCCGCGCTCACGTCGCGGTGCTCCTCAACGTGTCGGACGACCACCTCGATCGCTACGACTCGTTCGAAGCGTATCGGGCCGCGAAGGGCCACATCTTCGACCGTCAGGAAGGAGACGACTACGCCATCGTGCCGGCCGGGGCGCCGGAACTCGAGGCCCTCGTCCAGGGCAAAGGCCCGGTTGCGCGTTTCGATGGCGACGACGGAACGGTGCGGGTCGAGAGAGGCGCGATCGTGGACTTCGAGAGTTCTCTTCGCGTTCCACTCGAGAGCCTTCGCATTCGAGGGTCGCACAACGTGTCGAATGCGTGTGCCGCAGCGCTTGCGGCGCGGTTCGCGGGGGTTGGTTCGGAGGACATTGCGCAGGTTCTTCAGAATTTCGAAGGTCTCCCGCACCGGATGGAGTTCGTCGATTCGGTCGAGGGCGTCGAGTTCATCGACGACTCGAAGGCTACGAACGTCGGCGCGGCCGTGGCTTCGCTTGCAGGGCTCTCCGGAGCGGCGGGGAAGGTGGTGCTGATCGCGGGAGGGGTCGACAAAGGCGGTGCGTACAGCCCGCTCGTCGACGAGATGGACCGACGCGGGAGGGGGCTCGTCCTCATCGGGGATGCGGCGCCTCTCATCGAGGAGGCCTTCGTCGACTCCAAGCTCACACGAAGCCGCGCGCGGACCATGAACGAGGCCGTCGAGGTCGCCGCGTCGTTGGCGAGCCGGGGCGACACGGTCTT
This sequence comes from Myxococcota bacterium, assembly GCA_039177115.1. Classification (GTDB taxonomy): domain Bacteria; phylum Myxococcota_A; class Polyangia; order Polyangiales; family Houyiibacteriaceae; genus SG8-38. The sequence continues at coordinate 73,569 of JBCDFZ010000008.1, read as the reverse complement.
GCTCGCTCCCGCCTGCTCCAGCTTCGACATGTTTCGGTCCTACGCAGACCGTGGAGACGCATTTCAGCGCGCGGTCGCGCGCCTGGGAGAGAGAGGATGAGAACGTCGTCTGAACCGCCCCCGATGAAGCCCGGGCCCATGGACACGTCGCTGGCGGCAACGCTCGTTGGGCTCGTCGCGTTCGGCGTGGTGATGGTCTACAGCGCAAGCGCCGTCTACGCGAACCGCATGTACGGCGACGGGGCGCACTTCCTTCTTCGGCAGGCGATGTTTGCTGGAGCGGCGTTCGTGGTTCTCGCGGTAGCAAGCCGCATCGACCTGTCGCTCGTTCGCCGCTTCACCTACCCGGTGCTGCTTCTCGCGGTCGTGCTCATGTTGGCCGTTGCGCTCGGGTTCGGAAAGAGCGCAGGCGGCGCGACGCGATGGATCCGCGTCGGGCCCGTCAACATCCAGCCCGCTGAGCTTGCCAAGCTCGCCATGATTCTGTGGCTCGCGCACTCGCTCGCGAAGAAGGCGCATCGTGTGCGTACCTTCTCAATCGGGTTCTTGCCGCACGTGATCGTCATGGGACTGCTGATGCTCCTGTGTTTGGCGCAGCCCGACTTCGGGAGCGCCGTGATGATCGCGCTCCTCACGTTCGTCGTTCTGTTCGCGGCCGGCGCCAAGGCTGGATACCTCCTTGGCGGGGTCCTGGTGGCCCTTCCGATTGGCTATGCTGCGATCGCGTCTTCGCCCTATCGAATGCGGCGCATTCGAGCCTTCCTCGAACCTTTCGAGCATCGACAGGGTGCGGGCTACCAGATCACGGAGTCGCTGATGGGCTTCGGTTCAGGCGGCTGGACGGGGGTTGGCCTCGGGGATGGGCGGCAGAAACTCTTGTTCCTTCCGGAGGCGCATACCGATTTCGTGAGCGCCATCGTCGGCGAAGAGCTCGGTTTCCTAGGTGTGGCGACCCTTTGCCTTGCGTTCGTCTGGGTCGTCCTTCGTGGGCTTCGCGCCGCGTGGCGCACCGACAACGAGTACGCGGGCTATCTGGCGGCAGGGATGACGCTCTTTGTCGGACTTCAGGCGTTCACGAACCTGGCGGTGGCGCTCGGCCTCTTGCCCACCAAGGGTCTTGCGCTTCCGTTCGTGAGCTACGGCGGGTCTTCGCTCTTGGTGAACGCCGCCGCCGCCGGGCTGATACTCAACGTTTCGCGGTTCGGGGTCGAACGTCTGACGGAGGAAAAGGTCCAGGCGAAGCGCCCCAAGCGCGCGAAGGCAAGACCGCGGATGCGGGTTGCCAAGGGAGGAGCACGATGATCGAGCGCATCATGGTTGCCGGGGGCGGCACCGGGGGACACCTCTTCCCAGGGTTGGCCGTCATCGAGGAGCTTCGCCGACGCGTACCGAACCTGGAGGTGCGATTCGTGGGTACGGAGCGCGGCATCGAGGCGCGCATCTTGCCGGAGCGAGGGGAAACGCTCGACCTGCTCGAGGTCACCCCGCTCAAGGGGCAGGGGCTCGCCGCGCGCATGTCGAGCCTCGGACGGATCCCGGTCGCGATGCGTGCCGCGTCAAAACTCATTCGGTCTTTCAAGCCCGACCTAGTGCTCGGCGTCGGCGGTTACGCGTCGGGCCCGGTGCTCCTGTCGGCTGCGCTGGGCGGCCTCCCGACGGCCGTACTCGAGCAGAACGCGCACGTCGGGATGACGAACCGACTGCTTTCACGGTTCGTCGACAGGGCGTACATCACCTTCGACACGACGGCATCGGTTTTCGGCGAGCAGAAGACGCGATTGACGGGCAACCCGGTGCGGCGAGAATTCGTCGAGCATGCACGCCGCGCGCTGGCTGACCCTGAGGGCTTCGAAGCCAGGGCGCAGACGATACTGGTCCTCGGCGGATCGCAGGGCGCGCGAAAGCTGAACGAAGACGTTCCCAAAGCGCTTGCGAAGGCTAACGTCGCTGAGCTCGGGCTGAGGGTGGTGCACCAAACCGGGACCGCCATGCGAGACGAGGTGGAGGCCACCTATCGACAGCTCGGGATCGATGCAGAGGTGGTGACCTTCATCGACGAGATCGCGCGCGCCTTCTCGACCTCCGCGCTTGTGATCGCGAGGTCGGGTGCCACAACGCTGGCGGAGCTCTGCGCGATCGGCCGCCCATCGATCCTGGTTCCGTTTCCATTCGCCGCAGACGACCACCAGGCGAAGAACGCGGAGGCTCTTGCGGAGCAAGGGGCCACGCTGTGCGTTCGAGAGTCGGATCTGGAGGTCGACGCGCTCGGCGTGATGGTGGCGGACCTGCTCCGCGACCCGAGGCGCCGACAGGAAATGGCCGAGGCCGCTCGCGCGCACGGCAAACCCGACGCCGCAGCAGCCATCGTGGACGACATGATCGGCTGGCTCGGCGGACCGCTTGCGCCGAATGTGGATTCGGCTCCCCCTGCGAGCGAACCGCCTCCGCGAGACGGAACACCGAAGCTCGCTCCGGTGGCGCAGCTCGCCTTTCCTCGAAACGACTTCGCCCTCCGCGTTCACGAGGCCCGGCCCCGTAGGCCGGTTGTGGTGGACGGAGCGGTATGGGAGTAGGAGGGGATGTTTCGCGGTCGCATTCGGTCAATTCACTTCGTCGGCGTCGGCGGGGTCGGCATGAGTGGGATTGCGGAAGTGCTGCTCGACACCGGCTTTTCGGTCACCGGGTCCGACCTTCGCGAAAACGACTACACGCGACGCCTCGTCAATAAGGGAGCGACTGTCTACGTCGGTCACTCGGCGGCGCACGTTGCGGAGGCCGACGTCGTGGTGTTTTCATCCGCGGTGCCGGCCGACAACCCTGAGCTCGTCGCAGCCCGAAAACGCGGTGTGCCGGTGATCCCGCGCGCGGAGATGCTCGGCGAGCTGATGCGGCTCAAAGACGGCATCGCCATCGCGGGTTCGCACGGCAAGACCACGACCACCTCTCTCGTCGCCACCGTCCTTCGCGGGGCCGGCCTCGATCCGACGGTCGTCATCGGGGGAAAACTCAACGCGCTCGGCTCAGGCGCCGCCATGGGGGCGGGCGATCTCTTGGTGGCGGAAGCCGACGAGTCGGACGGATCGTTCCTCCACTTGATTCCCGCTATCGCCGTGGTGACGAACATCGACCCCGAGCACCTCGACCACTATGGGAGCCTCGACAAGGTCAAGGAGGCGTTCGTCGGGTTTGCCAATCGCGTCCCGTTCTATGGCGTGGTGGTCACTTGTCTCGATCATCCGAACGTGCAGGACGTGCTGCCGCGAATCGACAAGCGCATGGTGACGTACGGATTCTCGGCGCAGGCGGACTATCGGGCGCGGAACCCGGTGTTCTCCGGGCTCTCCGTGGGGTTCGACGTGGAGTACCGCGGGCAGAGCCTCGGGAAGTTCGAGGTGCGAATGCCCGGGACGCACAACGTCTTGAACGCTCTCGCGACCATTGCAGTGGCAGACGAGCTTCGGGTCGACCGCGACCAGGTTCGAGCCGCGCTGCGAACCTTCGAGGGGGTCCAGCGGCGCTTTTCCATCGTGGGAGAGGCCGCGGGCGTCACGATCATCGACGACTACGGACACCATCCGGCCGAAGTGGAGGTGACCCTCGAAGCAGCCCAGCGCGCGTACGGCGAGCGGCTGGTCGTCGCGTTTCAGCCGCATCGATACACGCGCACGCGAGACCTGTTCGATGAGCTCACGCGCGCCTTCAACCGAGCTGACGTCCTATTCTTGACCGAGGTTTACGCCGCGGGTGAGAACCCGATCGAGGGGGCAGACGCGCGCCGACTCGCCGATGCGATCGTCGCCCATGGGCACAAAGACGTGACACTCGTCAAAGACCGAACCGAGCTTGCCGAGGCCATCAAGGCGCGCGTGCGACCTGGCGACGTCGTGATGACGCTTGGCGCGGGCGACATCACCAAAACGGGGCCCGAGCTTCTCAAGGCGCTCACGCCATGACCAACCGACGCGCGACGGCAGCGACGAAAGGCCGGTCCCCGAGGAAACGGGCGCAGACCGGGGTCCGCAAGCGGGCCTCGCGCAAAACGGCCAAGAAGACCGAAACCCGGAAGACGACGTCGAGGAAGGCCGCGGCCGACACGTCGAGTCCCAAGAAGGCTCCGGCCAAACGGGGATCGACCCGAGGAACCCAGGTCGGCAAGTCGCGCGCGAAGGCTCAAAATCGCCGCCGACCCGCTCCGAAGAAGGCGAAGCCGGCGCGTCCGAAGCGAGACTGGCGCGGCTGGGCAGGCGGTGTCCGGGAGCGCGGGGCGGCGTGGGTGTCGAACCACGGCAACCTTTTTCGACGGGTCCGGCAGGGGGCGCTGGTTCTCCTCGCGCTTGGGGCGCTCGCGGCGGTTGCCGACCAGACGGTCCGCTACGCGCGGACGGCCGACGCGTTCGCCGTCCGTGAAGTGGTCGTCGAGGGCAACGTGCGGCTCGAGCCGATGGACGTTCGGAGGGCCGCCGGCATCCAGATCGGTTCAAACGCTTTCGAGGTTTCGATGGAAGAAGCTCGAAATCGTTTGCTTCGACACCCCTGGGTAGAAGACGCAACGGTGGTGCGCAAGCTCCCGAACCGCATTCGGGTCGAACTCCACGAACGAAAGCCCGTCGCGCTGGTGGCGTTGGATCAGCTCTACCTCGTCAGTGAGGAAGGCGCGGTGTTCAAGCGCATCGGGGTCGACGACCCGGCCGACCTTCCGGTGATCACCGGCATTGCATCGGAGATGTTCTACGACGACTTCGACTATCGAAAGGCGGTGCTCCTTCGGTCGATGGCCGTATTGCAAGACTACGAGGGCGCAGGCCTCGCAGACGACGAGCCCGTGTCTGAAATTCATTTCGATGCGACGACGGGCGTCGAGCTGTTCGTCGGCGACGATGGGATGCACGTTCGACTCGGACGTGGGCAGCACCGACAAAAGCTCCGACGGCTCAAACAAGTGCTCGCTCGGCTTTCCCGTGAGAAAGCGCGGCCTGCCTACGTATACCTCGACAACGTTCGAAGTCCTGAGCGCGTCACCGTCCGCCTCCAGTAGCTCGCCGACCGCGGGAGCGGTTCTGTCGAAGGGTTAATTCGCGGCGGGGAAAAGTGAGCGTTTCCCCTTTTTTTTCTGCACGAAACTTGTCCCGCCAAAACGCCGTTGTGTATGCCTCAGACAGAGGCGAAGGATGGCGGAACACGAGATCATTGCAGGGTTGGATTTGGGCACGACGAAGGTCTGCGCGATCGTCGCCGAGCAGACCGAAGAAGGCTTAGACATCATCGGGATAGGCTCCGTTCCTTCGAAGGGTTTGAAGAAAGGTGTCGTGGTCAACATCGAATCGACCGTGCAGGCGATTCGCGCTGCGGTCGAACAAGCCGAGACCATGGCGGGGGTCGAAATCAACACCGTGTACGCTGGCATCGCCGGAAGCCACGTGCGCGGGATGAACCAAGACGGCGTCGCCGCAATCGCCAATCGCGAGGTGGCGACCGAGGACGTCACCCGCGTGCTCGAGCAGGCCAAGGCCGTGCCGCTTCCCGGCGACCGGCAGGTGCTTCACGTCCTGCCGCAGGAGTACATCGTCGACGAGCAGGACGGCATCAAGGAGCCCGTCGGCATGGCGGGAGTCCGCCTCGAGGCGCGCGTGCACATGGTGACGGCCGCATCGACGAGCGTGGCCAACGTGACCAAGTGCGCTGAGCGCTGCGGCCTCTTCGTCGAAGAGGTGGTGCTCCAGCCGCTGGCGAGTGCGCACGCCGTGTTGAGCGGCGACGAGCGTGAGATCGGCGGCGTGCTGATCGACATCGGCGGTGGGACCTCCGACATCATCATCTACGTCGACGGCGCAGTCGTCCATACGAGCTCCATTCCGATTGGCGGCATCAACCTCACGAGCGACATCGCGACCGGACTCCGCACGCCGATGGCCGAAGCGGAGCGCATCAAGATCAAGTACGGCTGCGCGGCCTCTCGCATGGTCGACGACGAAGAGACCATCGAGGTTCCGTCGGTGGGCGGCCGACCGCCGCGCTCGCTTCCGCGCCGCGTCCTTTGCGACATCATCGAGCCGCGGGTGGAAGAGATCTTCGCAGCCTGTCGCCACGTGATCGCGGAGACCGGTTACACCGACATGCTCGCATCCGGTGCCATCGTGACGGGCGGAACGACTTTGCTCGACGGCTTGCCTGAGCTTGCCGAAGAAGTGCTTGGTTTGCCGGTGCGCCGTGGGGCGCCCACCGGAATTGGCGGACTGATCGATGTCGTGAAGAGCCCCTCCTACGCCACGGGCGTGGGGCTGGTGAAGCACGGTGCCGACCAACTAACGACGACGACGACGCCCGAGCGAACCGTCGACGTAGCCGCGAGTCGCGGCTTCGGTCGCAAGCTCGGCGCGTGGTTCAAAGAGGTTTTCTGAGGAGGAATCGATGGCTATCTCGATCGAGTTCGCGGACGACGCGGAGCTGCAGGCACGAATCAAAGTAGTGGGTGTCGGCGGAAGTGGCGGCAACGCCCTCAACACCATGATCCGCGGAGGGCTCGAGGGAGTCGAGTTCATTGCGGCCAACACCGATGCGCAGGCGCTCGACCGGAGTCTCGCCCCGACGAAGATTCAGCTCGGTCCGCAGCTCACGCGGGGACTCGGTGCGGGAGGCAATCCGGACGTCGGCCGCAAGGCGGCGCTCGAAGACGTGCAGCGGCTGTCGGAAGCGCTCGAGGGCGCCGACATGGTGTTCGTGACGGCCGGCATGGGCGGCGGTACCGGTACAGGTGCCGCTCCGATCATCTCGCAGGTGGCGCAAGACCAAGGAGCGCTGACCGTAGGCGTGGTCACGAAGCCGTTCATGTTCGAGGGGCGTAAGCGCGCCAAGAATGCCGAGCGCGGGATCTCGGAGCTAATCGATTCGATCGACAGCATCATCACGATCCCGAATCAGAAGCTGATGTCGCTCGGTGACGACGACATCACCATGCTCGACGCGTTTGCGCGCGCAGACGACGTCTTGCTCCAAGCGGTTCAAGGCATCAGTGACCTCATCATCAACGCCGGCATGATCAACGTGGACTTCGCGGACGTGAAGACGATCATGAGCAGCAATGGACGCGCCCTCATGGGGACCGGCCTTGCGAAGGGTGACCGCCGCGCGCTCGAGGCGGCCGAGATGGCGATCAACTCGCCGCTTCTCGACGAGGTCTCGGTCCAGGGTGCGACGGGCATCCTCATCAACTTCACCGCGGGGCCGGACATCAAGCTTCGTGAGATCAACGAAGCGGCCGGCCTCATCCAGCAGGCTGCCCACGAAGATGCGGAGATCATCTTCGGCGTCGTGACCGACGCCGAGCTCTCGGACACGGTGAAGGTCACCGTCATCGCGACCGGATTTGAGGACGCGACGCACGCGCCGATCCCGCTTGGAATGCACCAGGGCGTCCAAGGTTATGGATCTCACCATGCATCACCCGTTAGGGCGAATCGCGCGCCAGCTCCGAAGGCCGACGATTTCACCTCCACGCTGGAGGGCGTGCCCGCGACGGTCACACAGACGGCCGGGACGCGAGCCTTCGGCGCGTCAGCGCTGCATGACGAGGCCGTGCTCGACATCCCCGCGTATCTTCGTCGGGGAAACGCGCCGCGCGACTAAGACAAGAGTTATTTCTTGGACTTAGCTTGAAGCCCGGCGCTGCCCGGGCTTTTGTCTTGGTGCTCGCGCGCGTGCGGGCAACCGTGGGGAAGCCCACACGCCTGCGGCGTGTTGCCAGGATGGGTGCAAAGGGCTTTGCGCTGCGGCCGAAACCGGTTAGCTTGGACTGCGCGGGTCGGGAAAGTCGGGTTCCTAATTGACCCATGTAGCCTAAGTCCACTGCGTTTGTTACACTGAACGAGTTGATGGTGAAGAGACGGTCTGAGTTGGGTCTGAAGGGAACGTGCCCCTGCGTTGGGGTGCTCTGCTTCCTCGTTGCTCTGTTTACCGGTCTGTTTACCTCGCAAGACGCTTCCGCCGATTCGCCTGGCCCGGCCACGGCGATCAAGGGCACGCCGCTGGTGGTGCCCGCCGCAGTCCTCGGGGTCTCGAACCCCTATCTCGTTCGTGCGGCGCTTCCGTCGCCGACCGACCGGAAGTCGTTCTTGTCGGCGCAAATCCTCGGCCTCGCCGAACGCGCTGACAGGCTGGCGCGAGACGGCCTGCACCTGAACCGGCGTTCGACGGGCAAAGAGAAGCTTCACCTTCGTTTCGATTCGCGGATGTCCGGCGGCGCGCTTTCGCTCTGCTATCGGCACTGAGGCCCGTCAGGCAGAGGCGACCGCGGCCTGTGCGCGCGCTGCGCCTTACGCGTAGAACTGCGCGGCCCAGCGGCGGTACGACGCGATCGGGCCATCGCCGTCGCAGAGCAGCGGCTTGGGGAGATGCACCTTGTTCTCCCAGATCGGTATGTCCTGCTCGACCTGGCGCTTCACCTCCCGGACGAAAGCCGCGCCAACGCCTCGCGTGATGTCCGCACCGCCGAGCTTCTTCACGCTGAAGTTGAAACGAAGGTGCACGTGGTCGTGGTCGATGGGCGTGGTGCAGCCGATGTTGAGTGTTTCGGCCAAGCCTTTGAAACGTACCACGCCCATCCCAAAGCCGTAGCTCAGGCTCTCGACGGAGCCGTCGACGGGGCCGCGCGGCGTTTCCATCCCGGTGGCCGAGAACACGCGCTGCACCGGGCCGTCGAACGTCGCTTCGGAAGCGGGCAGGTTCGTCGTCCCGTGCAGGTAGCGAAAGTGGGCTGCGTCGACCGCGTTCTCGGCCATCTCGAGGCTGCATGAGTTGACTTGCCAGTCGGCGGTTTCCCACTCGGTCCATTCGTCGTTGCGCACGCCGTCGCGGGTTCCCCATTCGGGAATCTCGTCGGGGATTTCCCAGTTCGGGGATTCTCCATCGGCGTGGTACCAACACATGATCAGGTTGGCGACCTCGTGGACGTGCCAGCGCTTGAGCGCGGCCTTCCGCGGTTGATGCGTCGCGTAGGGGACACCCGTGCAACGACCGTCGGCCCCGAACCGCCACGCGTGGAAAGGGCACTCGATCTCGTCTCCCTTCACGGTGCCGCCGTGCCCGAGGTGGGCGCCAAGGTGCGGGCAGAAGGCATCGAGCACCGAGAGCTCGCCCGATTCGGTGCGGAACATGACGAGGTCGGTACCGAAGTACTTGAGCGGCTTTACGTCTCCGGGGCCGACCTCATCGGAGTACCCGATCTGAAACCAGCCCGAGGGAAGTCGCGTGGGGAAGTTGCGTTCGTGCGCTGACATCAGAACACGTTATAGCAAAGCCGCGACGGCCAACGAAGTGTTACCGCCCGCGGGTCTCGTGGCTTGCTGGTGTTACGAATGCGGGGCTTCAGCCGTCGATGTCGTACTCGTCGCGGTGCTCGGCCAGGTAGTCGATGTAGTACTGCGCGTCCTGCTGCGCCTTCAGCTCGCCGTCTTCGACGGCCGCTGCGAGGTCCTTCATCAAGTCGCCGAGCCGCTTCGATGGCGGAACGCCGAATGCGTCCATGATGACCGTGCCGAGGCCCTTCGGGAGCGGCGCTACCTTGTTGTCTTCTGCCTGCAGGTCGCGGATGCGCTTCGCGAGCAAGCTGATCTGTCGCACGCCGCGGCGGCGTTTCTCCGGACGTTTGGTGGTGATGTCCGCGCGGCTCAGGTCCAGAAGGTCTCGAAGCCCGTCGCCCATCTGCTTGTAGAAGCGCCGCACGGCGGCGTCGGTCCAATCTTCGTCGTACTGGCTCGCGCGAAGGTGGTGGAGGATGAGGAAGTGGATCCGCTCGCGAAGCGCCCCCTCGAACCCCAGCCGATCGGCGACGCGCTTGCGGAACATCGCTGCGCCGACTTCGCTATGGCCGTGGAACGTCACGTTGCCGCGTTCGTCGATGCGTCGGGTCTTCGGCTTGCCGATGTCGTGGAGGAGAGCGCCCCATCGGACCTCGATTCGAGGTACCGATTGCTTCACGACGAGCTTCGTGTGTTTCCAAACGTCTTTGTGCCGCCATTCGTTATCGCCGAAACCCACCATGGCGGCGACCTCAGGCATCCAAGGATCGAGGCAGCCGACCAGATGCAGGGCGTCGAGCCCGGGCTCCGGGTGCTTCGACACCAGGAGACGATCCAGGTGCTGGCGGAGATCGGCCAAGGGAAGGGCGCGCCACTCGGCGGGCGTCGGTCGTTCGGGACACCGTTCGAGCAGCGTGGGGTCGCTGGCGACGTCGGCGGCCCAGCGCACCGCATCGAGCGCTTTGTCCAGGCTCAGTTCGCGTGTGGCGGTGACGGTCATGCGATGGTGCCGAGCGCTTGGATGAGTCGCTCGTTCTCCTCAGGAGTTCCTACCGTGATTCGGATGCACTGTGCCAGCCGAGGATACCCCTCGCCGAAGCGTCGCACCGCAATTTCTTGGCCCAATAGGGCCTGGCAGAGAGCTCCGACATCGCCGTCGACCGCGACCAGGAGAAAGTTGGCGGCGCTTGGGAACGGGCGGAGCCACGCGTGTGCATCGATGGCCTCGGTCAGGCGGGCACGCTCCGCGACGATCGCCTTTTGCTGCGATCGGAGGACCGGCGCGAGGTCCGTGAGCGCGAGCGTGGCGATCTTCTGGGAAATGCCGTTGACATTGAAGGGCTGGCGCACCTTCTCGAGCTCGCCCACAAGCTCTGCATGGAGTCGGAGCCAGCCGAGTCGGATTGCCGCGAACCCGACTTTCGAGAGCGTACCCATCAAGGCACAGTGGGGACGTTCCGCACACCAGTCCGAGAGGGTTTCGTCGGCGAACGCGATGTAGGCCTCGTCGATTACGTGGAGCGTGTCCGGATGGGCGTCGATCAGTGCCTCGAGTCGGTCACGGCTGAAGGCGTTGCCGGTCGGGTTGTTGGGCCGCGCATAGTAGACGACGTTCGGGCGTTCGTTCGTGAGGGCCTCAGACATCGCACCCAGGTCGAGGTCCCACTCCTCGTCGAGCGCCACGCCGACCGCCTTCCACCCCTGGCCGATGCTCGACAGGCGATACATCACGAAGGTGGGCTCTGGGTAGAGCGCGACGGGCCGTTCCGCTCCCTCACGCGGTTTGGAGAGCGCCATCGCCAGGAACGCGATCAGTTCGTCGGATCCGTTTCCGAAAACGAACTGGTCCGGCGTGCCGCCGACGGTCCTCGCGAGCGCCTCGCGGAGAGCGGTCGCGCGGCCGTCCGGGTAGCGGTGGAGATCGGTACTGCGAACGGCCGAGACTACAGCCTCCCAGGCTTCGCCCGGGAGCGCCCATGGACTTTCGTTGGCGTCGAGCTTCACGGCCGGCGGGACCGCCGGAACGCGGTACGCATGAAGGTCCGCGAGCTCGGGACGAAAGAGGGCTTTGATGGAGTCGAGGCTCATGACCAGCGGCGGAGTCTTGGCACGGTCTCGGCCCCTGTAAAGGCGGCGAGGCCGAGCGTTGTCGACGTCGCGGGTCGTGCCGTGGCTGCAGCCTATCGGGGTATCATGGGCGCGGTCGACGCGTCCGACCGGCCCAAGACGGGGGCTCGCGTCGGGCGTTGGCCACCCCGACGGTCTGCTCGGGCCGCCGGCGCTCTAGTGGAGCACCAGGTGGGCCTGCTCGCGCGCTTCTTCGAGTGCCAGGCTGATCATGTGCGCGTCTTTGGCGTCGGGGCGGGCTTCGAGGTACGCCGCGAGGTCTTCGGAGGCGGCACCAAACGTGCGGAGTGCATGGGCGAGCAGCCCGCGGTCGCGGCGGTGCTCGGGGGCCTGCGTGAGCTCGACGAGGTGGTCGCACGCGAGCATGGCGCGCGCGTAGTCGCCCTGACGCCGGTGCGCGTTCTTCAAGTTGGCGAGCATGCGGATGGTGATCGTGAGGCAGTCGACTGGCTGCAGGTAGCTCGGGTGAAGCGCGACCTCGGTGCCGAGGAAACGCGTTGCGAGTTTCTGTAGACCGGCTGCGTCGAGGATCTCGCCGCGATGGAAGGGGTCTTGGTAGACGCCACCCATGCCTCCCACGCGGACCAAAAAGTGACCGGGGAAGCCGACGCCCTGAATCTCCATGCCCGCGCGTTCACCGACTGCCATCATGACGACCGAGAGAGAAATCGGAATGCCCCTGCGACGCAGCATCACTTTGTCGAGGTAGCTGTTGTCGGGGTTGTAGTAGTCGTCGCGTTCGCCTTCGAACCCGAGCTCTTCGAACAACAGTTGCGACAGGATCCGGCAGTCGCGTTCGGGTGTGGAACGAAGGCCGCGTCGAATCAACGCCTCCGCGCCGAGACCGTCGAGCGCGCGACGCATCGCGTGATCGTCGAGCAGGGGGTTGGCTTCGCGGGCAATCAAAATAGCGACGTCCTCCACCTTCGTGTTGGGACGCTGCAGCACTGACACCAAAGGATCTCCGCTTGCCACGTTGTCTATCCCTGCGTTCCCGTAGATTGACTCATCGGTTCGTGATGTCGAGTCGAGCGCCCTGCTGGACGTATGCTCGATGGTAAGCGTAGGGTGTCGTTCCAGTGCTTGACGAATTTCTGCACACCCTCGAGCACGGCCCGCAGCATTGGGCCTACGCGCTCATCGCCGTGGCTGCCGCGATCGAGTACGTGTTTCCCCCGCTCCCGGGCGACACGGTGGTGCTTTTCGCCGTGGTTTTGTCGGCGCGAGCGCAGCTTCATTGGGCGTGGGTGTACGGGCTCATGACGTTGGGCGCGGTGCTCGGCGGCCTGGTTGCTTGGCGGTTTGGCGTTTGGCTGTCGGCCCACGAAGAACAGTGGCCCGGTTTCCTCCGCCAGCCGAGTGCGACGCGCGCGCTCGACGCAGTGCGTCGCGGTTACGAACGCCACGGCTCCACGTACCTTTTGGTGAACCGGTTCCTCCCGGCGCTACGCGCGTTCTTCTTCGTCGGGGCGGGGCTCTCGGGAATGCGTGCAGGACCGGTCATCGTGTATGGGGGTATCTCTGCCGCAGCTTGGAACGCGCTCCTTCTCGCACTCGGCTACGCCGTGGGCCACAACTGGGACACGATGCGCAGCGTCGTCGAACGCTACGCCACGGCGACGATCATCGTTATCGGCATTGCAGTGGTGGTGTTGCTCGTTCGACGCAGCAGAGGGGCAGGGGGCGGGGCCGTCTAGTCACTCGGCCCGGCTGTTCTCGGGAGCCTCAGGGGACGGCGCGCCAACGAGTCGACTGATTCGAGACGTTCATCACAACCTGGTTCTCAGGTCGTTTAGTTTGCGCGGCACGAGGAGTCGGTCCGTATCTCGAAGTCGTCGAGGAGAACCTGCCTCGGAGGATCGAACTCCGTGACCGGGTCGGCGCCATTTCCAACGACGACGTTGAACTTGTACCATCGCTCAGACCACTCGGGCGGCACGCAGATCTCGTTTCTCCGCCATCCGCCGCCTGGGATTAAGTCGTCCGAAGTCTGGCCCGCGAGTCCGAGGAGCCAGCTCACGCGCGCTCCGGGATCGGTCGGAACGTTGGAGTAGAACACCAACTGAGGTCCTGAGTCGCCTTGGCTCGGAGGTACCCACAGTCTCGGGCCAACCGCCATCAGGAAGGAGTTCACGGTGCGGTACTCCATCACCATCACGCCGCTGCCGGTCCGCGCGAGGTCCGCGGCCCTGATTGGGCTGACGGAGTTCTCCGCCCAGCCTGCGGCAGCGTGGGGACGGCGCAGCGGGGCAGACTCGAAGCCTGGATCGAGAATGTCAGCATTTGTGCCGCAGCGCTCGTCGGAGCCCAACGCCACGGAGTCTACGACGAACTGACTTTCCTCAGCTACGAAGGTTTCGAAATCTTCGCTGATGATCTGCCTGAAGAAAAGATCGACCGCGTTCCCGTGCGTCCAGGGAGGCAGGCAGTACGTGACCCGATGGCCCTGACCGTCCGCGAAGAGTTCATCTAGCGTGTGTATGACCGTGAAGTCGGCCGGCCAGAAGTTGCCAAACCGTGCCGCGAACGCCTGCCCTGGTGATCCCTTCCACCAGAAGGTCAGTGTCGGTGATGGCATCGAGTCTTGAGTCGGCACGGAGATCCGAGTCCCCAGTATCGCGCGGGTGCTTGCGCCGGCTTCCTTTAGGAGGACGGCGCCGGCGCTGCCAGCCTCTCCAGCGCCCGATTGCAGGGGAGCAGGCACGGTGGGTGGCTCTGGGTCCAGGAGCGTAGGCTGCGGTCCCAAGAACCAACCGCCGCCCCGCAGGGTTGCGTCGCCGTTCAGCACGCTTCCCGGCGCTGGACACTCCCCAGGCTCAGCGACAAGGATCTCAAACTTGTCGAAGTCTATCGTGGTTTCATCTGCGGCCCCGCAGAACGAGACCCTTTCGGACACCGCTGCTTGGAATTTCACCTCGCCTCCGTAGGCAGCCTCGCCAAGGCAGAACCGTGCGTTGCGCCAGTCGCCGTTGGTGCTGGGTGCCTGGGCGAAGGCGCGATTGTACCCCACCGACACACCGCCCGCGCCGTTGCCCAGGAGGTCGATGCCTTCGGTGCGATAGGTGATCTCGACGACAAACGGATCGGCAAGCGCGTATTCGGGCATCTCGACGGTCTGGCTTACGGCGCCCGCGTTGCAGATCACGCTTGCCTGAAACGACGCAATCCCTAGGCCCGTCGGACCCTCCTCGGAGAGCGGCTCGACGGTCGCACCGTTGGCCCGGTCTGGCCACGCCTCACCGTCGTCGAACCCGGGGCTCCGGGGCGCTCCTGTCCATTCGCACGGCGCACCCGCATAGCCGGTGGTGCACGCACATGCCGCCGTGCCCTCCGCTTCAACGCACTCTTCGTGGTCGTCGCACTGCTTGACACAGACGCACGCCCCATCGACTTCTTCGAAGTCGTCTCCACAGTCCGCTGAGCCGCATCCGTAGGCCGGAAGCAGCGCGACGATCCAGGCTAGGGCCGCACGTTTCAACGTCTCAACTCTGCCGTCGTCGAGACGGTTTTTCAACCTGCTGCTCCGGGCGCGCCTACGTGAACAATTGCGTATGGACAGCCCAGAGAAATCATGGTTACCCTCTGCAACGCACGGAGGATTCAGTCCCATGAAATCAAGCGTTCTCCTGAAACTTGTCATGCTTACTGCGCTCGGCGGGAGTTACGTGCTGCTCTCGGGTGCTGACTGTCCCGGTTTTTGCGATGACAAGCCCAACAACTACGTCTGCGGGGTGAACCAGAGTGGTGGCGTAATTGCGAGGTGCCAAGGAGGGGACTGCAAGTCTTCACCAACTCCGCCTCCTGTGAACCGATGCGGCGGCGGCGACGTGGGTGAATCGTGCTCCACCCCCGCGGGAGACACTGGGAATTGCGTGATGGACGGTCCAAACAACGTCATCTTCTGTGGGGTCGTGGTCCCGTAGCGGCAGGGGAGGGCAACGCACATCCAATGCCACCAGGCGAGGTCGGCTAGCTCTGCGAGGTGGTGCGACGCATGGCGGCTCGTTCTACGTACTCTAGTAGAGCGAGACCGAACAGCACTATCGATCCGGAAACCCACTGGCCGAGTGTGAGCGACCCGTAACGCACGTCTCCGCCGACCTCGGGGCCTGCACGGAGGAAGTCGAGAATGAACCGCAGGAGTGGTAGAAGGGTCGCCACCAAAGCCACGTAGAAGCCGGGCAACCGGGGGCGCCTCGCCACGACCAGCACAGCGATGCCGACTGCGAGCGATGTCATGGATTCGTAGAGTCCGAGGTCGTGGCGAGGGTAAAAGGGCGCAGTGCGTGTTTGGTAGTCTTCGACCGCCAAGAAAAAGGTGCTGATTCGACCGGGGTGGTCCTTTGCGAGGAAGCAGCCGAACCGAGCGACCGCCAACCCGAACGGGAGCGCGAACGCGAAGCAATCGCCGACTGCGAGCAACGACGCGCGGGTTCGCCACTTCCAGACCATCGCCCCGATGAGGCCGCCAACCATGCCGCCATAACTGGACCAGCCGAATGGGAGCGCCCAGAGCGAAGCAGGGTTGGGGAAGGCCTCCGCCAATGCCTCGAAATGACGCTGCAACCAGTAGAAGAGGAGCGCCGCGGGAAGCGCGAATAGCGACCCCATGATCGCGACGTCGAGAACGCGCTCGGGCGATCGCTCGTTCCTCCGTGCGAAGAGCAGCGCTCCTCCGATGATCGTGAGAAACGCGAGCCCCACGGTGATGCGGAACGGTGCAATCGCGAGCTGTAGGCCGCCGAGCTCCAGGGTGAACGGCTCGACGCGAAACCACGGGATCAGTAGAAGGCTCGACATTCAGTTCTCACGGCCCCCGACTCGCACGATGCTCCGAGGCGGGTCGGAAGGCCTGAAGTCCACCGACTGGCGGAATGAGGGATACCCCGTTGGGCAGTAGCGGCTCGAAGCTGCCGGCGAGGCTTCGAAGCGTGGTCGAGACCAGAGCACCCTGGTTGGCGAGCAGGAGCCCGTCCGACGTTGCGACGACGAACCCCTCGACGGTGTCGGTCAGACGGATCGGCTGGAAGTTATCGACGAGCGCGCCCGTTTGACGGTCGAGCAGCACCACGAATTGGCTGACGGCCACCGGGATGACAGTGAGTGCGCCGAGCGAGGCGAGGTAGCCAACGGTCACCGACGTGAGCACGCCCGATTTCGTGATCGTTGGTACGGCATTGTGAAAGGTGCTTGGACCGCTCAGGGGAGATTCGGCTTGGAGTGGTGGAACGTGGCTCTCTGCAAGTGAATCGAGGTTTGCCGTCCATGCCTCGGTGCCGTTTGGATGCACCGCGAACCCCGCCTTGCCGCCAAGCAGGTAGATCATCCCGTCGGCTCCGACCGAAGGGGAGGCCTGCTGGCTTGAAGTGGGCAACGACCACTTGGCTCCACCGGTCCGCGCGTCCACCGCGTAGAGGACTCCCGCTCCATCGCTGACGTACACGGTCGCGCCGTCGGGGGAGATACCGGGGCTCGAACCGCTTCCGCCGCCGATCATGAACTCGAATGCTACGTCGACGTGCCCGAGCTTGCCGTCCCGTCCAGGGATGAAGTCGAACGCGTAGAGTGCCCCACGGTCGTCGTCGAGCGATCGAGAGAGCCCGGTGACGAAGAATCGACCGGTAGCCGGGTCCATCGCGGGGGTATTCGCGCTCGGAACGACGCCTTCAAAGAGGTACCAGACGACTGGAATCATCTCAGGATCCATGAAACCGCCCGTCCAGACTCCCGGCGGCGGCTCAACACCAAGGCCCCGAGGAAGCTCGTCCTCGCGGAGTGCAGTCGAACCGGGCATGCGGGTCGGCGCCGCGACGAGGCGCCCGTCGTGCCGGCTGAGGAGGACGATGTCGCCCCACATCGTGACCCCCCCGACGGCACCGTCGCGTGTGAAGAATGCTGTGACGAAGGGGTTCACGGGACCCGCGAGACCGTATTGCCATGCGGTCCCGGGCGGTGGCTTCGGAAGGTCGACCACCCACCGGACGCGCCCTTTACTCGTGACAGACCAGACCTGGTTGCAGTCGCTCAGGTAGAGGTCTCCGTCCTCATCGACGATTGGAGTTTGGAACCCGGCGCAGCTATCGAGGTCGTTCGGTCCGAGCCAAGGCTTCGACTCCCAGATCGGCAGCCCGTCCGGAGCGAAGGCATGCAGAGTGGACGTTCCCTGTTCGCTCGGCGTGGTGACGTAGATGTGCCCGTCGGGGCCGAGGCTCGGGCTCATGAGGGTCGCGTAACCTTCGAGCACTGACCAATAGCGTTCGTAACGGCCTGAGAGCTCGATCGGAACGTAATCGTCGTTTCGCGGGCTTGCGTGAACCGTGGCCCACGCGGTGTCCGCGTAGGGCGAGGCGCTGCAAGGCGTTCGGTCGGGCCCGCACTTCACAGTCGTTGGAGCGCCCATCGAGGCAGCGCAGCCTTGCAGCACAAACGCGAATGCTGCGACCCACGCGAGTGGCGGGCCGGAATGCACCATCATGCCGAGGATCCGCACCGGACGAGCCTCTCCCAAACTGGGAGCGCCTGCAACCCCGGAGCGGAAACGCACCAACCGATCACTCCGCGTCGCATTCGGGCGACGTCCCGAGCTCGAAGTCGTCCAGGAGAAGGCGTTCTTGCATGGTGGCGCCCGACCAAGCGTCAGGGCCGACGGCGATCCGAACGCGATACCAACGTCCCGCCCAAGCTGGAGGAAGACATGCGGCGAAAGTCTCGAAGCTCGAGCTGGGGAAGAACTCCGCTGCCAGGTCAGCCTCGAGCCCCCGAAGCCAGCGGACTGTCGCGGAGGTCGGCTCCGGCGTCGCGGCTCGAAAGAAGATCGCCGGGCCACCCGCGTCGTCGCTCCTCGGGACTAGTACGTATGTTTCCATCGAGATGTCCGCCTGGTTTGGTCCGTAGACGAGTTCGAGGAAGCGATTTTCGGAATCGTCGTCTGATGGGCCGTTACGAGACTCGGGTCGGACTTGCTCGAGGAAGTTGCCGATCGACGCACCAAACCAGCGATTGTCGGTATCGAAACTCGGATCGAGTAGATCGGTGGCGTCCCCGCATTCGTCGCTGACGAGCTCGACGTCGTCGATCACCAGCTCTGAGTCGGTCTCGGCCGAGTCGGATGCGAACTGAAACGAGAGGTCGAGCTCGTGCCCGTGGGTCCAAGGGGGGAGACAGTAGATGGCCGGCGCGAAGCCTCCGGTACCCACGAGCGTATCGACTTGGCGGCCCGGGTCGTCGCGCCCAAGCCAGGTTCCGAGCTTCACCTCGTAGCGCTCCGGGAACGTGCCTCGATAAGAAAAGCGCAGTGCGGGTGACGGAAAGTCTGCCGGGAGGGGCACCGACACCTTGGTGGTCATTGACCCTCCTCCTTCGACGTTTGCGGGGCGAAAAAGACGCGCACCAGAGAGGTCGTTGATACCTGCGTTGGCGCTGAGAGCGCCTTCGACATCCGTTGCCGTGTCGAAACGCCAACCGCCTCCCTGGAGGTTGGCCGACCCGTTCAGGACGTCTCCAAACGCAAAGCGCTCGCCCGTCGCGGGGTCGGTACACTCGGTCCCGGTCGCGGGCCGAATCGAGAAATGGTTGATCGCGATCCGGGCCTCTGGCGCCTCTGGGTCGTCACAACTTGCAAGTCGCTCGGCGGCACCGATCCGCACGACGACATCGCTTTCGTAGGGGGGACGTCCGTACGCGGCCTCGCCGATGCAAAAGGACTCGGTGGCGATCTCGCATTCGTTCGCCGGACTATCGCACGACGCAAGCTCGTCAGGGTTCTCCTGAGGTTCCGCGTTGCCTGATCCTGGCTCTGCGCTCGTCGGGCGAAGACGCGTCCACGCGCGGTCGAAGCCAATCGCGAGTCCGTGCACGTGGATGGCCTGGTACTCGACTTCGGCGACCAGTGCCTCCCCGGTGAACTCGAAACTCGGCATACGCACTACCTGCGTCAAGCTCGCGGCGTCGCAGACCGCGTCGCCATCGATCAGCCCCACGCCAACTTCCCCCGTATCGGCGAAGACGAGACCACGAAGCACGACAGCCCCTCGCTGTGCTTCATCGACCCATGCCGTAGACGATGGCGCGTCGAAGCTGGGGTTGGCGATCAAACCCTCGTCGGAAAACCGACAAGGGTCTCCCGAATAGCCCGCCGGGCAGCGACATTGGTCAGGGCTGGTCGAGGTGTCGCAGAACTGGCCTTCGGGGCACCCGCCGCAGTCGTCTCGGCAGATCCCATCGATAGGCTCCAGGCCGTCAGCGCACTCCGACGATGCACAACCGAAGACAAAGCAACCGACGCTGATCACAAGCAAACGAACAAAGGCAGCGACCACGGCTCAACTATCTTTGCATCGGAGTGCAGACGCAAGGTACGAAGGGCGGCAAGGCTGGTCGATCGCGACGCGCGTACGTAATTCTTCCGCCTCACAGCATCGAACAGTCGAACCCTTCGTCCTCGCCTTCTTCGGCGGGTGGGATTTCGACACACACACCTGCCACGCAGCAGCCGTTGAGCGTCTCGCTGCCGTCGGTAGCGCAGCGCTCGTTGCGGGTTCCCTCGCTGCATTCTTTTTTGCCGTCGCACCTATCCGCGCCGAGTGTGAGCGCGACAGCGAGGAGGAATAGGAAGAGCACGAACGGCTTCTCGAGGAGTCTGGTCATGGGAAGGGCATTGGCAGGAGGGTCGATGCGTCTTGTTTCGGAACACGAACGGTGAAAGAACCCACGTTCGGGCCGCTGTGCACGGTGATCTCCACGAATCGAATCTTGTAGCCTGGGTCCTCGAAACGGACCACGAGCGTCCCGGTGTTGAGCACACGGGCGGGCGCCTCGTGAAAACGCTGCAATCGCGGGTTGAACAACGACACGGCGGCGATCTCCTTGCCGTTCTCGTCGACTGCCATGAGATCCACCGGGAGACCTCTGAGGATCGAAGGGGTCGGCGTGCCAACCGTATGACCCACCCGGGTCAGTTGGTATCCGCCCGCGGCGCCTGAGCCGCCGACCCCGTCGCTCGCGAGAAGCTCGACGAGCGTGATGTCGACGGCGCCCTCGACAAGTTCGATCTCCGTGGGAACCTTCGCCGGGTCCGGGCCGACGGCAATCGCGCACCCAATGACGAGGCTCATGATCGAGGCTGCCAAAACGACCGACGGAAAAACCGGGCGACTCATGGATTGAAGTTCTTCTTGCCGACTAGCTTGAGAACTTCGTCGGGGCCCTCGGCGTCGAGCTTCTCGTAGTACCAGCGAACCCGGCCGATGCAGGTCTGCTGGAGATCGTGCATGCTGTCCGTTTGCTTCATCAGGCAAATCGGGTTTTCCGGTTCGTGAGCCCACCAGCCGTCGACCAGTTTGCGTTTCCCTAGGGCCTCCCACCCTGGTTCGTTCGCGGGGTTCGGGTCTTTGAAGACGTTGTGGTGTGGCACGCTCGGGTCTACTAGCTCGAAGTAGGGGGGAGGTCCGGGCGTATACTCGTCGGCGAGGCCGAAGATGGCGTGAGTTGCCTCATGGACGGCGACGTTGACACGGGGATCTTTGTTGCCGAACGGATCTTCTTCGCCGTTCAGCGTGAAATGAGGCCCGGTACCGTAGTTTGTGGTGTTCGTCTTGTGGACGAGGGCGGGGTGTGTCGCGATGGGCGAGTCCCACACTGACTCTGGAATGTCGGAGAGGGGCTGCAGATCTTTGAGGGGGGTAATTTCGGGGGAGTAGTAGAACTGCCAAAGGCGCCGCTGGTGGTCATCGAGTGCGTTGCTCGTATGAAAGCCATCGAAGATTACTTCCTCAACATCGTCGAGCATCGCCCGAACGCCGGCAGTCATGTTTCCTTGGTCATAAGACGCATCGGCGACGAAGCATACGTTGACGCGTTTGCCGGGAGGACCGTTCGACAAGACAGGAATAGGCATCTTGCCGAAGGGCCATTCGCCGGCCGCGAAGACCCACTGCTCGGCCAGGGAAGAGCCACTCTGGTCGCTCCAACGAACGATGTAGGCGACGTACGATTCGTCCGGGAACCCGCCATCATGGGTGTAGGTTCCCGTGAATACGTTGTCCTGGAGCACCCAAGGGCCGTCCCACACTTCGACCTCCCCCCACTGACCGTCCTTGCGTTTGACGGCCTGGGGTAGACCGTTGTCGCCTGTCGTGAGCGCGTACTCGTAGACGTAGAGTCGGACCTCTGAAATTCCCTGGGCCTCTGGATCCTCTGCCTCGATCGTGAACGTGACGTTCTGGCTGGCGCCGGGGTGAAGTGGGCTGTAGCGGGAGTGCAGTGTCGTCGGGTTTCCCGAGAACGCGAAGTCGCCGCAGCCGCCGAGCGCGAAGCATAAGAGTACCAATGCGACACGCTTACGCGCCATCACGGTAAACCGGCCCACCTGACGAGTCTCCGCATTCGTACGTGTCGATGCTCGCTTACGTCGCGCGGGATTGTCAACGGAAACCGCGTGCGGTCGCCGTGTGCGCGGTCCTGCGTTCAGATTTACGTATGGATCGGGAGGTTCGTGGCGCCGTACGCTCGTGGTTGAAGGAAGCGACTAGATGTACTCAACCCGACGATGGCTCGGTTTTCTGAGCGTCGCGCTGCTCGTCGCTTGCGGAAGCGGCGACAGCGAGTGGGTTGCGCTCGAGATCGACGTCGTCGAGTTCGCTCCAAGCTCGGATGACGTGCCGGTTGCGGAGGTGGAGGTTTGCGAGTTCGAGACGAGCAACTGCGAGACCACCGATGACGCGGGTTTCGTTACGATCCAGCTGCCCGTGAGCTCTGAGGTGACGCTGTCCGTCATCAAAGAGGGGTACACGCCTACGCTCTCGCCACAGGTCACGCGCGATGAGGACGTCGACGGTTTGCGGACCGCGATTATCCGCGAATCGACGACGCAGGCTCTCGCCCTGACACTCGGGATTCCATTCCCGCTAGAGGGTGGAGTAATCG
The DNA here is from genome assembly GCA_039177115.1 of Myxococcota bacterium. Lineage (GTDB taxonomy): Bacteria > Myxococcota_A > Polyangia > Polyangiales > Houyiibacteriaceae > SG8-38. Next base: position 51,226 of record JBCDFZ010000008.1, on the reverse strand, counting down.
CGATTTCCGCCGTGACCCCACCTGTTCGTCGGCAGGACAATGGGCTCGCTGGCGCAACGTTCGCGGTCGACGGCGTCGCGCCCTACTATCTCGATGAGATCGGTTTCCCGACATTTGCTGCGGATGCGACTTCCGAACCGGACGGGGTGGGCGGCTACGTCGAGCTCGCGAATGGAGTCTACGAAATCACGATTGGGGGTGTCGACGAGCCTTGCGGGGTCATCTCGGCCTGGCCGGGGCGAACGCCGAGGAGCATTCGTGTTCCCGTTGCAGCAGGGTTCATCACGCAGGCCTTCGTTGCCTGCGGGCCGTAGATGAGCCGATGCGACCGCTCGCGCGGGGGGCGAAACCTCTGTTCTTTCGTCACGAGTTTGACGATCGTCCTTGCGGAGTTTCTCAAAATTCCGGATACCGACGGCACGGCAGGCTCCGACGAGTGGGGTCTAACCGTGGAATGAGGAGGGGAGTACGATGGACCTGAGGCAGCTTCTGGTGGTTGGCGCATTGGTTGGCGCGCTCGGCATGTTCGGGTGTGGCGACGACAGCAGCGGCAACGGAGGTTCGGGTGGATCGGGCGGCTCGGGGGGTACCCCGGCCGGCGACTGCGCCGAGTGCGCTGAGAACCTCGTTATGGCGTGCGAAACCGCGGTCGAGATTTGCATCGACGCCGGTGTGTTGGTCGACCAGTGCATCGAAGCGGCGATCCAAGAGATCTGCAGGGTCGAGGAATAGCTGAACCAGCAGCCGCGAGGCTGCATCCGCTGTACGGGTGGCCCAGACGCGGCGGCTCAGCTGAGCACCGAGTTTGCGGTGAATGGGGTCGAGTCCGTGGTGGGCGCCACCGCGACCGAGCTTCGAGTCCGCTGGGTCTGGGGCCGTTGCCCGGCGCGGCGGGGCTGGTATCGTTCCCTTCGCAGAGGGAATGAGAATGACGACTAAGTTTCGGTTTCGACACTACGCGGTGATCGCCTTGGCTCTCGGTGTTGGCGCGGCTGCAGGCTGTTCCGATGACGATGACTTCGGAATCCTCGAGGGTTCGGTGACGCTCAACGGATCGGGGATTCGGGGCGTCACGGTCGAGGTCGCCGGCGACGGAGGGGAGCTCACGCTCGAGACGGGGGCGCTTGGGGGCTACGTGGCTGAGCTCGACCCTGGCGAGTACACCGTCACACTGACCGAGGGGCTGCCGCCCGAGGTCGAATGCTCGCCGGGGCTCTCGCAAGACGCGACTGTCTCGGTGGGCCTCATCTCGGAGGCGAACTTCGGCTGCGAAACGACGGCCGAGTAGCGCGATCGGCCGCGGTCTAGCCCTTGACCATCGAGCGAACGAGCTCGCGGTTCATGCGCGCGATCCATTGGAGGCTGACGCCCTTGGGGCAGGCCGCTTCGCATTCGCCGTGGTTGGTGCATGAGCCAAAGCCTTCGGCGTCCATCTGGGCGACCATCTTCTTGGCGCGGGCATTCCGCTCGGCCTGGCCCTGAGGGAGAAGCGACAGGTGGCTGATCTTCGCGGAGGTGAAGAGGCTCGCCGACGCGTTGGGGCACGCGGCGACGCACGCGCCGCAGCCGATGCACTCGGCGGCGTCCATGGCCTGGTCGGCGATGCCCTTGGCGATCGGGATTTCGTTGGCCTCGGATGCGCTGCCCGTGCGAATCGAGACGTAGCCCCCAGCCTGAATGATCCGGTCGAAGGCGCTTCGGTCGACCACGAGGTCTTTCACGATGGGGAAGCCGTGCGCTCGCCAAGGTTCGAGCCAGATTTCCGCCCCGTTCTCGAACTGGCGCATGTGGAGCTGACACACTGTGGTACGCCGCTGCGGCCCGTGCGCCATGCCGTTGACCACCATGCCGCAGGTGCCGCAAATGCCTTCGCGACAGTCGTAGTCGAATGCGATGGGCTCCTCGCCGCGCTCGATGAGGTCTTCGTTGACTACGTCGAGCATCTCGAGGAAGGACATGTGCGTGGTGATGCCGTTGGCCTCGTAGGTCTTAAATGCTCCCTTTTGCTTGGGGCCGCCCTGGCGCCAAACGTGAAGCGTGAGATTGAGCATTCCGTCGGTCATGGGTCCTCTACTTGTAACTCCGCTTCGTGGGTTTGACGTACTCGAACGTGAGCGGCTCCTGATGCAGATTTGGTTTGCTCGGGTTGCCCGACCATTCCCAGGCTGAAACGAACGTGAAGTTCGTGTCGTCTCGAAGCGCCTCGCCGTTCTCCTGGTACTCCTCGCGGAAGTGTCCGCCACAGCTCTCATTTCGCTCGAGGGCGTCGATGCACATGAGCTCGCCGAGCTCGAAGAAGTCGGCGACGCGCCCTGCGCGCTCGAGGGTTTGATTGAAGTCTTCGCCGCTGCCGGTGACCTTCACCTCGCGCCAGAACTGCTCGCGCAGCTTCGGGATCTCCTCGAGTGCCTGCTTCAAGCCTTCGGCACTCCGCGACATCCCGCACTTGTGCCAGATGATCTTCCCGAGCTCGCGGTGGAAGTGCTCCGGTGCGTGCTTCGGGTCGGGCGCGTTCATGAGCTTGTGGATCTGGTCGCGCACGGTTGACATGGCGTTCTGGACGTCCTCGTGGTCCTCGTTCAGCTCTGGAAGCGTGCGCACCTGACCGAGGTAGTTGCCGACGGTGAACGGCAGCACGAAGTAACCATCGGCCAAGCCCTGCATCAGAGCGGACGCGCCGAGCCGGTTGGCGCCATGGTCGGAGAAGTTCGCCTCGCCTCCCGCGAACAAGCCCGGAATGGTAGTTTCGAGGTTGTAGTCCACCCAGAGCCCACCCATCGTGTAGTGGGTGGCAGGGTAGATGCGCATCGGCGTCTCGTAGGGGCTGTCGCCCGTGATGCGCTCGTACATCTCGAAGAGGTTCCCGTAGCGTTCCCGGATCGTCTGCTCACCGAGCCGATTGATTGCGTCGCTGAAGTCGAGGTACACACCGCGGCGCTCTCCATCGACCTCGGGTCCCACGCCGAGGCCCTCGTTGGTCACGTAGAGCGCGTTTCGCGAAGCCACGTCGCGCGGAACGAGGTTGCCGAACGCGGGATACCGCTCTTCGAGATAGTAGAAACGGTCGGACTCGGGGATGTCTTCGGGACGCTTGGTGCAGTCTTCCTTGTTGCGAGGAACCCACACCCGGCCGTCGTTCCGAAGCGACTCGCTCATCAGCGTGAGCTTCGACTGGTAGCTGCCTGCCTGCGGAATGCAGGTTGGGTGGATTTGCGTGTAGCAGGGATTCGCGAACGCCGCGCCGTGGCGGTGCGCTCGCCACGTGGCGGTGACGTTGCAACCCTTCGCGTTGGTGGAGAGGTAGAAGACGTTTCCATAGCCGCCCGTGCAGAGCACCACCATGTCGGCGATATGCGGCTTGATTTCGCCCGTTTTCAAGCAGCGCGTGATGATCCCGCGCGCGCGGCCGTCGTGCACGATGAGCTCGAGCATCTCATGGCGAGGGTGCATCTTGACGGTGCCAGCCTCGATCTGTCGGCTGAGCGCCTGGTAGGCCCCGAGCAGAAGCTGCTGCCCCGTCTGACCTCGCGCGTAGAACGTTCGCGACACCTGCGCGCCACCGAACGACCGATTCGCGAGGAGCCCGCCGTACTCGCGGGCAAACGGCACGCCTTGCGCTACCGCCTGGTCGATGATGTGGAGGCTCAGCTCGGCCAAGCGATACACGTTTGACTCGCGCGAGCGAAAATCGCCGCCCTTGACCGTGTCGTAGAAGAGCCGGTACACGCTATCGCCGTCGTTCTGGTAGTTCTTGGCGGCGTTGATCCCGCCCTGCGCGGCGATGCTGTGCGCTCTGCGTGGGCTGTCTTGATAGCAGTAGCAGTCGACGTTGTAGCCCATCTCGCCGAGCGATGCGGCGGCTGCACCCCCGGCCAGCCCGCTGCCGACGACGATGATGTTGTACTTGCGACGGTTGGCCGGTGCGACGAGCTTGCTTGCCTCTTTGTGTTTTTCCCATCGCTCTTCGATGGGTCCGGTCGGTTCGTGCGATCGAAGTTGCATTTGGGGGCCCTTACAGAGTGACAATGCCGGTGAGCACTGACACCGGAAACGACACGTTGCCGAGTGTGATCACCGTGGAGATCGCGATCGCGAGATCGCGACGAAGCGAGTTGTAGCGAGGATGGTTGGCGCCCACCGACTGGAAGGCGCTGTGGATGCCATGGAAGATGTGAAGCCCGAGGGCGAGGTTGCCCGCAATGTAGAAGGCCGAGATCCACGGGTTCTGGAAGGCCTCGACCACGTTGCGGTACACGTCGCCCGGGTGAGCCGGGATAATCGTGAACTCGAGCAGGTGATAGATGAGGTAAAGAAGAAGAATGGGCCCCGACCAGTACATCGTTCGGGCGGCGTAGTCGGTGGCCATGTCCTTGCGCTTCTTGTAGCGCGAACCGCGGGCCACCGTGTTGCGTCGCCATAGCTGATATGCCGACGAGATGTGGGCTCCAAACGCAAACAGGAGTAGGAAGCGCGTGCCCCACACGAGCGCCGGCAGACTGTGAAGCTTCGCCGCGTAGCCGTTCAACGCTTCGGGTCCGAGGTAGAGGTTGAGGTTTCCGAGGAAGTGACCAATGACGAAGCCGACGATGATGGTGCCCGAGAGGGCCATGACCACCTTCTTGCCGACGGTCGTTTGGTAGAGTGTTAGGGCTCGCGACATAGATTCTCCGGATGCGTTTCCCTCGGTGCCGATGGTTTACAGCCACACAAACGTGGACACCAGACGGCGCCGGCGAGTTCGCTACGTGGGGTCGTGGTAGTGCACGCGCTCCCCACGGAACGTTTCGAGTTCCGTGACCCCGTTTTGGTGGCCGATCAAATAGTTGGGGCTCAGTGGCACCTTGCCACGGCCTCCGGGTGTGTCGACGATGAACTTCGGGAGGGCGATCCCGCTCACGCGCCCTTGGAGTGCTCGCATCAATCGGACACCCAGCTCGAGGGGCGTTCTCAGGTGTCCTGTGCCGATCACCGGATCCATCTGCAGTAGATAGTAGGGCCGAACGCGGTGCCGGACGAGGCCGCGAAACAGGGCCTCGAGCGTATCTGCGCTGTCGTTGACACCGCGCAGGAGGACCGTCTGGTTCATGACGGGAAGACCCGCGTCCGCGAGGCGCGCACATGCCGCGGCGGCATCCTCCGTGAGCTCCTTCGGGTGGTTGAAATGGGTCATGATCCAGGCCGAGGGATGGCTCTTTCGCAGCCCGACGCAGAGCTCGTCGGTGATGCGCTGGGGGAGGGTGACCGGTGTCCTGGTCGCGAGGCGCACGTAGTCGACGTGCCGGATCTCAGCGAGCCGTTCGAGCACGCGCACGATGCGCGCGGTGGACATCAGGAACGGATCGCCACCCGACATGATGACGTCGTGAACCTCTGGGTGCGCTTCGATCCAGGCGAACGCTGGCTCGAGCGACGCCATGGAGCGCGCGCCACCCCCATCGCCGACGATTCGCGAGCGCGTGCAGAATCGACAATAGACTCCGCAGCGGTCCGTCGCGATCAGAAGGACCCGATCGGGGTAGCGCTGGACTAGATGAGGGGCGACTTCGTGAGCTACCTCGCCAAGTGGATCGGCCAGATCGCCCGGAGTCTCCTTCGACTCCTCGTCGCGCGGGACGCATTGTCGGCGGATCGGGCAGTCGGGATCCTCGGGATCGCAGAGCCCGAGGTAGTACGGCGTGAGGGAGACCGGCAGACCCTCGGCCATTGCGCGAAGCGTTCCCCGTCGCTCGGAGTCGGTGAGGTGCAACGCACTTTCGAGCCCCGCTAAATCGGTCACGGCGTTCTGAGCCTGCCATCGCCAATCGTGCCATCGGACCGGGGCCCCGTTCGGGCCCGGCGCAGAGTTGAGTGGCAGCGCACGCACCGCGAGCAGCTTAGTGGGTGGACCCACCGCGGCAACCGTCCTCGGGCCTGGACACGCCAACGAAACATTGTCATATCCCTGCCTCCAGGCTGCTCGAGCGCTGATTTTGGCCCTAGTCTCGTCGCTGCCCCAAGGAAAAGAGGTTATGGTCACCCCTGCAGATCCACGCCCGTTCGACGTTGAGTACATCGACAATCCCACGCAGGAGGCGCTCCGCGAACTGGCGGTCAAGCACACCCCCAACGTGCAGCGCACCAAGGTGGGGAGCATCAACAAGGTGTCGCGGAACAAGGCCAGAATGGCCAAGTACACGTACATCATCGACACCGAAGAGCGTTGGAGCCACCAGATCATGGCGCCGCAAAAGGCGCGAGGCCTCATCGAGCGGCAGGCGAAGTACATCGCCGAGAAGGGCAAGATGATCGCCATCGACGGCTACGTCGGTCTCGGCGAGCGCGGATTCGGCGCGACATGGCTGTACACGCCCGAGGGCGCGAACATCGCCGGCATGCAGCAGATCCTCGCGTTCCCTCGGTCGGATGTGGAAACGCCGGCGCAGCTCGCCGAACCGTTCAAGCCTACGTTCCGGTTGTTCTACACACCCGACCTGATGCTCGACGACATGCCCGGCCGGCAGGCGATCATCGTCGACATGGAGAACTGGACCACGCACGTCATCGGCCCGGACTACTTCGGTGAGTCGAAGAAGGGCGTCCTGCGAATGCTGAACCACTACGTCTACCAAGAGGGTGGGCTGGTGCTGCACGCAGGGGCCAAGGCGGTCACGCGCACTGAAGGTGACCGCGTCACCATGACGGTCATGGGGTTGTCGGGCACCGGCAAAACAACCACTACGTTCTCCAAGCAGGGCGACCTCACCGAGCCGATTCAAGACGACATGGTGGCTCTATGGCCGCACGGCGCGCTCTCCATCACGGAGAACGGCTGCTTCGCCAAGATCGACGGCCTTTCGCTCAAAACCGAGCCGATCATCTTCAACGCGACAGTGGGCGCCGAGGCCTGGCTGGAAAACGCGTTTCTCGAAGCAGACGGTTCGTTCGACTTCAGCAAGGGAATCCTGACCACCGACGACGCGGGGCGGCTTCGCGACATTCTGATCAACACCGGTGCCGACGAGGTCAATCTCGACAAGTACATCGCCGGGGAAATTCCAGCGAGCGACGTGGTGGACGAGCAAGGCGTGCCGGCGGACGGCTGGGACTTCGTGAAGTGGACGCAGAACGGTCGCTCGATTGTACCGATGAGCGCCATCCCCGGGGCGGCCAACCTTCACAGGATCCCGCAGGTGAAGTCGATGGGGATCCTCAACCGCGACGAGGGCGCGGACGCGGCGATGCCGGGCATCCTGCGTTTCACGTCGCCCGAACAGGCCGCCGGGTACTTCATGCTGGGCGAGACCTCGAAGACGAGTGCCGCGGGCAAGGAGCGCGGCAAGACGCGGTCTCCGTTCACGCAGCCATTCTTTCCTGCCAAGCACGGGCTTCAGGCCAAGCGCTTCGCGGAGCTCGCGGGCACCATGCCGGGCGTCACGATGTGGCTCATGAACACCGGCTACATTGGTGGCGATGCCAACGACGTGAAAGACGAGAAGGCCCTCAAGGTCAAAATTCGCCACTCGAGCGCCATGCTCGAAGCTCTCCTGAGCGATTCCATTAAGTGGAAGCGCGACCCAGACTTCGACTACGAGATCGTCGACTGCGATGCGCCCGAGAACAGGGAGCTCGTCGAGCGTGTCCCCATCGAGATCCTCGAGCCGCGACGCTTCTTCGAGGGGGCGGGGCGCTCGGACGAGTACCGTACGTGGGTCGACCAGATGAAGTCCGGACGCCGAGAGTTTCTCAACAAGTTCCACGTGGCCGAGCCGATCATTCAGGCTACGGTCGGCTGAGACACCAGCCGCGTTGCTGCCGCCGGTTGCGCGGACGCGACGACGACGCCCGCGAACCGCCCGTGGGCGTTTGCCTCATCATCCGCTAGATTGCGGCGCCGATGACCGAGGTCGACGTCGTCATCGTCGGAGCAGGACACAATGGGCTCGTCGCCGCGACGCTGCTCGCGAAGCGCGGCCTGCGCGTCGAGGTGCTCGAGGCCGCCTCCCAGGTGGGTGGGGCCTGCAAGACCGAGTACCCGTTCTCGAAAGCCCCAGGGGTCGGCCAATCGACTGGCGCCTATCTCCTCGGACTGATGCCGCCCGAGCTGATGGCCGAGCTTGACGTATCGTTTCCTCTCATCCGTCGCGATCCCCACTACTTCCTACCGACGACGGAGAGCGGCTACCTCCTATTCGGGTCGGATGCAGACGAAACCCAAGCGCAGATCGCCGCGCGGTTCTCGGACCGCGATGCGCGGGCCGACGAAGCGCTTCAGTTGGAGCTCGCTGCCCTCCGTGAGGACGTGGCACCCAGCTGGTTGGCCGAGCCGATGTCGGTGGAGGAAACCGCCGCGCGCTACGTCAGGCCGGCCCTTCGCGAGCCGTTCATCTCGCTTTGCCGCGGTTCCGTCCGCGAATACCTGGCTCGTTTTGGTTTCGAGAGCGAGCTGCTCGAGGCGATGTATGCCGTGACGGACGGACTGACTGGGCTGAGCGGCGACGCGAACAGCGCGGGCAGCGGTATGAACTTCCTGGTCCACAATCTCTGTCGCCTTCCTTCGTCCGATGGAACTTGGATGGTGGTCCGCGGGGGGATGGGGACCGTGACTCGAGCGCTTGCAGGTGCCGCGCTTCGCGCCGGCGCTTCGATCGCGGTCGACGCCCGAGTTGCCGCGGTGGATGTGTCTGACGGGATCGTGGAGGGAGTGACGACCAAGTCCGGGCGATTCATCCGCGCCGAAGTCGTGCTCTGCAATGCCGATCCGTTCGAGATGCGTCGGCTCCTCGGGGACGCCTGTCCCTCGTCGTTGGTCGATCGCGTCGACGACTACGCGGTGCCCGGACGCAGCGTGAAGGTAAACCTCTGCCTGCGTGACCTCCCGGTGTTTCGCTGCCTTCCCGAGGACCGGGGCCAGCACGGGGCGACCATCCACCTTCTCCCAGAGGAAGACACGATGGCGCGGCTTGCGGCCTCGTTCACTGCGAGCGAGGAAGGTCGGTTGCCCGAAGACCCGTCAATCGAGTGGTATATCCACACCACCCTCGACCCTTCGCTACGAGACGATAGCGGGCGACACAGCTCCGCGTTGTTCGTACAGTGGGTCCCTTACGCGCTCAGCGACAGGTCTTGGCCCGACGTCGAGAGCGAGTTCGTCGACTCTCTCCTCGCGATCTGCGATCGCTTCGCCCCCGGGACGTCCGCGCTCGTCGACGACATGTTCGTGCTGACGCCGCCCAAGATCGAGCGCCATTTCGGCATCACGGGCGGGCACATTCATCACGTCGACCATCGCTTCGCGTTCGATGAGCGGCTTCCGTATCGGCAGCCCGTCGCGGGCCTCTATGCGTGCGGGGCCGGCTGTCATCCGGCCGGGTCAGTGATTGGCGCTGCGGGACACAACGCGGCCGCCTCCGTGCTACGCGACCTGGCTATTGTGTCTTGAGGCGCTCGATGGTGGCCTTGGCGCGAGACGCAGCTTCCGGGTCGCTCTTTTTCGTCACGCGGATGTATCGCTCGTAGGTGTCGATGGCAGCCTTGTTTTTGCCGAGCTTCTCGTAGCAAACCGCCAGGTCGAAGATCATGCCGGCGTTGTCTTTGTTGAGGTCGATGGCCTGAAGGTAGACGGGGACGGCCTCTTCGTACCGCTCGGCGCCACGGTAGGCCACAGCAAGGTTTCGCGTCACGTTGGGGTCGCGCGGTGAGAGCTTGTTTGCTTTCTCGAGAACTTGGATCGACTCGTCGTATTTCCGATCGCGTCGGAGCGCCACCCCGAGGTTGTTCAGAAGCAATACGTCATCAGGGCTCTGCGCGAGCCCTTTCTGGTACGCGGCGATGGCCGCATCGTTCTTGCCAAGCTTACGGTACGCGACGCCGAGATTGAGCCAGTGGTTCGCGTCCTTGGGATCCAGCTCGGTGGCCTTCTTCAAATATGAAAGGGCAGGTTTGGTTCGGTTGAGCCGGAGCATGACCGCACCCGCAAGTCCGTACGCACGACCGTTGTCGGGCTGTAGTTGGATCGCGCGTTCAAACGCCGAAAGCGCGTCGTTGTTTCGCCCGAGCCGCCTCAAGATCGTGCCGCGCGTGAGGTGCGCCTCCGCCGAGGAAGGTCGTTCCGCGACGGCAAGGTCGATTTCTCGGAGTGCATCTTCATAGCGCCCTTCGGCGCGGTACGACTTGGCCAACCGGTAGTGTGCGTCGGCTTGGTCCGCCGACACGGTGAACGGCGCGAAGACGATCGCGCAGAGGAGTCCCGCCCAAAGTGCTTTCACTCCCCTAGCGTACCACCGCAGCGATTAGACGCCGAACCGTTCGTGATAGTCCGAAAAAACCTCCCGAACACGGCCTTCCTCGAGCCCGAAGTCGGCGATGTCGTAGTCGTGCTCTCCGAGCTGCGCCGTGGGTTGTTCGGCGATGCGGGCGAGGAATCGCTGCGCGAGCTCGTCGTCGAACGGCAGCTCGAAGTGGCCGTAGAGCCCCTGCAGCACCTCGAGCGGCCGTTCTAGCAGGTCGCTCAACCGAACGTCGTAGACCTGAGCGCTTGGGAGCGACTCGCGAACCCGCATGCCCCGGTCGATGCCGGCGCGCGAGTAGTCGAGCCAGAAGTTGCCCACTTCCTTGAGGTCGAGGCGCCGCTGCGTCTTCGACGCCATGCGTGCGGTCAGGCTCGCCTGAGACCCGAGGGCTTTTGCGACGTCTCGGTGAGTGTGAATGATTCGCGCGTTCGGGTAGACCGTGAGAAGCGCATCGAGATGCCAGAGGTGCCAAGGGCACTTGAGAGACCAACGCGCCTCGCCGTTGGCATGTGCGTCGGCGTCGGTCATCGCTTGGAGCTGTCGTCGATGGCTTTCGTAAGGCGGCACCATGTTCCAGTCGAGCGTTCGCCACGCGTACGAGAACGTGCCGAACGCCGCGAAAATCGTCACGGAGGCCAACTCGTTTTGGAGCAGAAACAAACACTCCTCGAACGAGTCTGGGACCACGTGGTGAGCGACCTCTTGGTCTGGCATCCATGAATGGTTGAGCGCCAACGTGTAGGTCGCGCGACGCCTTCGCCACGGGTCGTCGTCGAGAGCACGCGTCGGCCGGCCGACCGGATACATCAACTCCCAAGCGCGGCCGACCCTGTTCTTCGGGTCCGCGGCGAGGATCGCGTGCAGGTACGTGGTTCCAGTACGGAAGAACCCCGTGATGACCAGCGGGCGTTCGACTTTGACGTCTTCGATTTCAGGGTGGCGCTTCAACGCATCGACGATCCTTAGCTTGTTGGAGAGATGCCAGTGAAGGACGTAGTTGGCTCCGAATCTTCCAGCCGTGCTGAGGTCCACTTCGTTTAGTCCAGCAATGGCGTCTTCAAGCCGCGAGAAGACGCCATCGTCGTCCCCCCAGTCCACAAGCCCCGTCGTTCGCTCGGCAAGCCCCATGGCTGCGCGCGCGTTGATGGGCACGATCGTTTTTCGGATGGGGTCGAGCTTGTTGACCCATGACATCAGGAAACCCGGGCGAAGCGATTCGGGGGTTTCAGTCATGGCGCGCTACATGCCCGCCTGAAGCCAGCGCGTGGCCGTGTAGAAGACCGGCGGCATCGCGCGCGCGAAGACCACCCATGCGATCACCAGCCCAAGCCACATGCCTCCGCCGGCAAACAGCCCGAACCACCGATCGCGGAGGCGGTCGGGTAAGAACAAGGGCACGATTGCGTAGCCATCGAGCGGCGGAAGCGGGATGAGATTGAAGCATCCGAGGATCAGGTTGAGCGAGAAGAGCACGCTCACGAAGAGCGCCAGCCCCTCGGCGAGGCCCGGGGCCCCCGTGACGAGCGACTCGAGGCCGATGCCGCCCGGTGAGAAGTATCCCGTCGCGACGCCCACCCGCATGGCTCCGGCCGCCAACAGCGCCAAGACGAAATTGGCGGCCGGCCCCGCGGCCGCCATGCCCGCTGCCCGCCGCGGGTGGCGCGCGGCCCACTGGGGGTCGTATGGCGCGCTGGCCCAGCCGATCATCCATCCCCCGCCTTGAAGGACGAACGACAGGATCGGCACCACGAGCGTACCGAATGGCTCGCGGCGAATGTGGGGGAGAGGGTCGAGGGTGACCTGGGTTGCCGCCGTATCGTCACCACCGAGCCGGCCCGCGAGTGCGTGCGCGGCTTCGTGGCACGTGAGAGACAATAAGAAGGCCGCCAGCCAGAGCGGCAGCTTCGCGAGGAGGGTAGCGTCCATCGTGGAGGTCGTTCCGCCCGACGCTGGTTCTTTACTTCAATCGGCAGACGCGCATCAAGCTTCGGTTTCGTTCCTTCCCGGGCTCGTCTCACCTGCTACAGTACGCCGCGTGACCACGATCGCCCTGTTCGACATTGACGGGACCCTTCTTCGGGCCGGTGGCGCAGGGCGAAAGGCGGTTGAGCGAGCGCTGGCGGAGCTCATTGGGCGGACGCCGCAGGAGACCAGCCTCGAGGCCGTGAAATTCGCTGGCCGCACCGACCCGTGGATCGTTACACAGGCGCTCGCTCATTACGGCGTGGAGTACGATGAAGTCCTCGTGGACGAGATCATCGCCCGCTACGTCGTCCACCTGCCCGGCGAGCTGGAGCGGTCCGCCCAGTTCGAGGTGCTCCCGGGGGTTCGCGCGCTTCTGGCGATGCTGCGGGACGAGCTGGGGCTGATGCTTGGGCTCGGCACGGGGAACGTCGAACCAGCGGCCTACGCGAAGCTGCGTCGCGGGAACCTAGACGGCTTCTTTCACTTCGGGGGCTTCGGCTGCGACCACGTCGAACGTGCCCGAGTGCTCGGCAAGGGGCGCGAGCGTGGGCTTGCACATCACGGTGTCGAGGAGGCTCGAGTCGTCGTGATTGGCGACACCCCGCACGACGTTGCGGCCGCGCACGCCATCGACGCCTACGCGGTTGCGGTTTGCACCGGCCGGTTCGACGCGACGACTCTGCGCGATGCCGGTGCCCACCTCGTCGTCGACGACCTCGAAGACGCCCAGGTGCGCGCGGTGTTTCACGCTTCGTAGCTACTCACCTCGCGTGCCATACTCGGCCGATGGAAGCCTCCGCCGGGCGTCGTTGGTCGCGCCGTTGGACGATCCCCCTCGTGCTCGGGCTCGTACTAGTCGCAGCCGTGATTGTGACCATGCAGGCGCTCGGCATGCATAGCGTGAAGGTCGAGGCCGAGCCGTGGCCCCAACCCGAAAACGGATTCGATGTTGGCTGGTGGAACGACGCGCTCGCGCGTTGGGTGCGTGGGAACCGCGTGGACTACGAAGAAGTCCTGCAAGGCGCCGATGGGCTAAATCGCTTCGCCGCTGCACTCGCGGCGTACGGCCCTGAGACCACGCCGGCGAGGTTTCCGACCACCGAGGACCGCCTGGCCTTCTACATCAATGCCTACAACGCCCTGACGCTCCTCGGGGTCGTCGACAGCTGGCCAATCGAAAGCGTTCAGGACGTCCACGGTTGGCTCGAGCCCCGCGCCGGCTTTGGCTTCTTCTACGGGCTCCGATTTCATCTCGACGGCGACGAGACCAACCTCTACGACCTGGAGAACGGCGTCATCCGCGGGTTTCGTGATGCCCGGATCCACGCGGCCATCAACTGCGCGTCGATTTCGTGCCCCCCGCTCGCGCCGTTCGCGTATCGAGGCGACACGCTCGATGCACAGCTCGACGGCGTCACTCGGGCCTTCTGCTCGAGCCCGCTCCACGTGCAGGTGGATCGCGGCGCGCGCCGGGTTGCGCTATCGGCGATCTTCGATTGGTACCGGACCGACTTCGAGGAGCACGCGCGTCGTTTGGGGAGGCCGCCGACCGTACTGGCGTTCATCGAGGCGTTCGCGGATGCCCCGGTGGCGGAATCCATTCGAGAGGCTGCTGCCGAGGGCTACGAGGTGACGTTTCTTGAGTATAATTGGGGCCTAAACCGACTTTGAGTACACTGGCTTACACAAAAAGACTGCAGCGCTCGACGAGGGGTGCAATAGCTTACTAAGCTGCTTAGGGATGCTGGGGGGAAACGGCACGAGGGGATGCAACGTCTTGCTTTCACAGTAATTAGCGGCCTGCTATTGGCGGGCTGCCCAGGGAATCTGAACAATCCAGAGGATTTCATCGACGGAGGGGGACCGGGCGGCGGCGGCGGCGTCTTGGGTCCGACCGTCGAGGAGGTGCTCGAGGTGAACTGCGGCAACTCGGTCTGCCACGATGCCGACGCGCCGGCCGCTGCGCTCGACCTGGTGTCTCCCAATGTCGAGGCACGCACAATCGACGTTCCTTCGAGCGACGCGTCCTGCAGCAGTCAGCTTCTGGTTGTCATCGGCAACCCGGACGAGAGTTACCTACTGGCGAAGATTCTGAACTCGCCCGGGATCTGCGGGGGGCAGATGCCGATCGGGACCATCCTCCCTGCGGAGGAGACCGAGGTGATTCGCCAGTGGATCCTGGACCTGGGTGGGGTCGCACCCGGGATCGACGACGGAGTGAACGACCCGATCTGACGGGGGGATGCCATGAGGGGGTGGCGCCTAGGCGCAATCATAGGGCTGCTTGCTTGGTGCGCGCTCGGTGGAACCGCACTGGCTGAGGAGGGTCCGGCGGCGATTCTGCCGATGCAGGGACCGCAGGCGGCCAAGGTGCGTCAGCGCGTGCAGACCGGACTTCGAAACAAAAACGTGCCGCTCGTCCCGCTCAAGAAGGTGACGGCGGTCACAAAGAAGACCAAAGGCTACGCGAAGCAGGCTGCGCGGCTCGACGCCAGCGTGCTGGTTGGGGGGCGCGTCCGACGTTCGGATAACCGCTGGATTGCCGACGTGGGAATCCGAAACGAGAAAGGCGTCCGTGTGCGAAAGTTTCGCGCGAGCGCGTCGACCATCCCACGGCTGTCGAACCGGATCGTCACGCTGCTCGTCGCGAGCGAGCTCATGCCGGGAGCCGGTGCGGGCGATAAGGGCGTGACCAAGCTCGGCGCCGGTACCGGGGCTGCGGCCGCCGCACCGAAAACAGAGGCGCCGACGTACGACACCGCGGCCATCGTGGTGCGACCCTTCAAGGGACAGCAGGCCAGCAGGATTCGAAGTGCCACGACGCGCGGCTTCAAGGGCAAGCCGGTGGAGCTCGTGCCCAACAAGCAGTTTGCAGCCAAGGCCAACTCGCTCAACGCCGACCTGACCAAACCGCGAGGACACGTGGCGCCGGCTCGCGCGCTCGGCGTCGACGCGCTCCTCGAGGGAGACATCCTTCGCGAGGACGGCATCTGGTCCGCCTACGTACGGCTCGTGGACGGGAAGAGCAGCGACGTCATCAGTCAGCACTACTACGAAGGCGAGAGCTCCTCGGAGCTCGCGAGCGAGGTGCAGGAGCAGGTTTGGGACGACTTCCGGAAAGACATCAACCGATTCCAACCGGCGGGCGCGGTGGTGACGGCGCCCGTGGCCGTGGAAGAGCCCAAGAAGAAAAAAGAAAAAGAGCCCCGCAAGAAGAAGACGAGGAAACCCAAGGGCGATCGACCCGCCGCGGTCGACGTCGAGTTCGGCTTCAAGTTCGTGAACCGCAACCTCACGTTCAACGAGGATCAAATCGGGAACCTACGCGACTACAACCTCAAGTTCGGTCCAGGCCTCCAGGCCAAGTTTCAGTACTACCCGGGCGCGCATTTCACGAGCGGTGTCGGGGCTCAGTTCGGCATCGACTTCGAATGGGAGCGGCTCTTCAACTTCACCTCAGACCGAGACGACGGGCTCTCGTTTCCGAGTTCGTCGCAGCAGTTCCTGGCCGGCCTCCGCTGGCGCTATCCCGCGGGCCGCTGGGAGCCCAGCGTGTTCGCCGGGTACGGCTTTCACAAGTTCGAGTTCGGTGTCGACCCCGGGCCGCCCATCACGACGGCCGGCATCCCGGGGGTGCGCTATCAGTTCGCTCGCCTCGGCACGGGCTTTCGGGTGGGGATCGGCGCCCGCGAGTCGTTCATCATCGTCGCCAACATCGCTTTTCGCGGCGTGGTGTCCTATGGCGGGATTGCCAGCGAGGCGTGGTTCCCCGACGCCAAGGGCAACGGTATGGATGCGCTCCTCATGATTGGCTACGCGCTTCCTAAGGGGTTCGAGATCCGTATCGGGGGAGACTACCGACGCTACTGGTTCGACCTGAACCCGATCCCGCCCGATCCGCCCTACGTCGCGGGCGGCGCTCTCGACCAGTACTGGGGGCTGTCGATCGGCGCGGCGTGGCGGTACTGAGCGATGCGGACGCGACTTGGTTTCAAAGCCGGTCTCGTTCGGGATAGGATTGCGTCATGAGCCGAACCCTGTTCCTGGTCGCGGTGATCGTCTCGCTCGGTGCCTGCTCGCGAGGCGCAGGAGGCTCCGAAGAGACCGGGGCCGAACCCGTTGAAGTACTCCCACCCAGCGAGGGGCAGGTTGCGGCGCCGGATTCGGGCGAAGTGTCCGACGTCGGTGCCGTCGTCCCGACCGGAGAGGGCAGCCAGGGAGCCAACGCCGAGGCTGCGCCCGCCCGCGACCTTGGTTCGGAGCTGAGAGCCGCCGTGGGCAGTCTTCTCGACTGCCTGAAAGACTATCGGCCGAGTACCGCCAAGACGATCCCGGTTCAGATCTCGGGGATCGTTCGACCGACCGGCATGGTCATCGAGCCGTCCGCGAGTGGTCCGGGCCTTTCCAACAACGACCGGGCCTGCATGGCCGACCGGGTCGGGGCCGTCACCTTGCCGCCGCTGAGCGACGGCGCTTCGGTCCCTGTTTCGACGACCGTCTCGCTTCAGTACCAGCCGAACGACGGCGAGGAGATCAAAGAGTCCGATGTTGGTGGGCCGCCACCCGATCTGCCCGATGTGGTTGAAGCCTTACCCAAGCGGCCCACGATTCCGCCGAGCGGGGTGCCGATCGACGGACCCAAAGGAGATCCGATCGAGGGGCCGAAGGGGGATCCGATCGAAGGCCCAGCGGGCGTTCCCGTCGAAGGGCCGAAGCCCATGCCGATCGACGGCTACGAGGTGGACCAGGAAGCGGAGCGGTGGACCGATGACTGACGAAGGGCGTACGGTTAGATGATGAGGAGAGGCGCTCTAGGGCTGGCGCTGTCGGCGGCCGTTGCGATTGCGGGCTGCGACAGTGGCGAAGTCCCGCAGCGCGGCGCGTACGACACGCCGGCGACCCCCGTCGAGAAGGCCGAACCGCGGAAGCCGAACCGCTTTGTCGACACGCCCGACCTGTCGCTCGTGAACACGCCGTCTGAGGGGGCCGAGGAAGCTGAGGAAGAGGGACCTCCGCGCGACCTCGCCGCAGAGCTGCAGGCGGGCATCGGCAGCCCGGCCGGGTGCTTGGCCGACTACGAAGCCTCGGTGGCGACGCGCGTTCGTGTCCCGGTGAGTGCCACGATCCGTCCGAGCGGTGTCGTGATCCAGCCGTCAGCGCCCGGCGTCGGCCTCTCGGCCGAGGCCCAGGACTGTCTCGAAGAGCGTGCCGCGCTGGTTAAGCTTTCTCCGCTCGAGGATGGCGTGTCGAAGACCGTCACCGCCATCGTCGAGTTCGACTACACGCCGCCAAAGGTGGTGGACTCGGACGGCTCCATCGAACCCACACTCAAGAACGTCAGAGGCCCTCTTCCCATGCGGCGCGAGGTGGCACCGTCAGGACGTCCCATTCAAGAGCCGACGTCACGCCCCATCTCCGGCCCCGCCGCGAGAGACCCCAACGGTCCAACCGGTCGCCCGGTCCGAGGTCCGAAGCCGCGTGCCATCGATGGGTATCAAGTCGACGAGAACTCGCAGCAGTGGCGCTAGCGCCTCGGGAGAGTGCGTGCCTGTCCTGCACCGGCACCGCTACTGGGGTCGTTTTCGTTCGCGGAACCAGTCGCGGTACTGGAGCATCCGCTGCGACTGGGCGTCCGGTGCCCGCCGTTCGCACGGAGCGTATTCCTCGGTGCCCTCTTTCGCGCCCCAGCGCACCTCCGCGCAGTCGTTCGGGTTGTAGGCGACCTCGAGGGCTTCCGCCCGAGCGATTAGGTCTGCGAGGGTGAGGGTGAACGGGGTGCCGTTCGAACGCGTGTAGACGAACGAGCGATCGGCTAGCTCGGTCGCGAGGACGCTTCGCACTTCCGCGGCCGTGGCTTCCGCTTCTTCCGGGTCGACGCCGAAACGAGCGGGATGCGCGGCAACCTGATCAGGGAAGCCGGTGACGGCGTCGATGCTGATCAGGAGCCGCATGTCGCGCGAGGGGGTGGAGTAGTCTTCCCAGGGGCCCGACGTAAGAAAGAGCGAACGCCCGCGCGGCATGTCGATCGTCGCGTATCCCTGCTCCTTCATGAACGCCTCGCCGTTGTCGACCGAGTTCAGTCGGCGCTCCACCGACTCGGCCAGGGCGTCGACGAGGCTTCGCTGCATCCCAGCGGGGTCGAGGGGGCGTGGGTTGATGATGCCCTCGACCGCACTGTAGAAATCGTCGGCGGTGCCGTCGTATTGGCGTCGCGACCATGCGCGCGCGCCGACGCTTCCAAGTTCATCGTTGGTGCTCAGCGTGAGAGCCTGCGTGTCGGGGTCGAAGACGACCGGTCGCCATCCCTTGAACCCGGCGCCCACGAGCTCGGTCTCCGGCGTGAACAGAAATGAGCCGCGCCAGAAGCGCCGTCGTCCCACGGTGCCGTCGGGCTGTGCGTCGGCTCCAATCAGCACTCCATAGTCTGTCACGCCCTGTGGTTTCCATCGTGCGACCACCAGCACGTGACCGTAGGGATCCGCGAATACGGTCCCCGGGCGAAGGGCGGTTCGGCGCAGACGAACGGGGTAGAAGTCTGTGTTTTCGTCCTCGGGTAGCGTTCGCGGGCTCGAGGAATGAACCACGCCGCCCATCATCCTCGAGAACTTCCGGAATGCACCGACGTCCGTGGCGGCTTCTACCGGGTCCAGGTTGCTGAAGACGATCGGCTCACAGGTTGGCGGGGTTTCGCGGCCCCCGCGCGTGCAGGTTCGATATGTAAACGGAAGCCCGAGTTTCCAAGCAAAGTAAGCGCGAAGGAAGTAGGGGAGGTCGGCGCAGTCGGGTTTCAGCGAGAGGCGTGCATCCTCGCCTGGGAGACGATAGTCGTAGAGCAGGTTGCGCTCCGGGTCGCCCACCACCTCTTGCAGGCGAGCCCACGTCGCGTCTTCGTCGAGCGGATCCCGAAACAGCTGCTCGATGAACGCGGCGTAGAAGTTCTCGACGCTCGGTGACCAAGCGCGTGTCGTCGACCACGCGGGCGCATCGGGTGTGCGCGGTACCGCTCTCGGCGGATTCCTGGCGACCATGAAACGATGGCAGGCGAGCTCTCGATCCCCATCTGCCAACACCGCGGTCCAGCGTCCCGGCGTCGGCGACGCGACCTCGACGTACCGGCTATGCGGTGGGCCGTCGAGCCGATGCTGAGGCGTTTCGACCCGGTCGCCCTCCGGATCGAACAAGACGAGCGCCGCTGCCCCCGGACTCCGGCCGCTCGTCGCGACGACTCGAAGCGGTTGGCCCTCGTTCGGCCGAGACGGCGACCGAAAAATCGCGTACGCCTGCGAATCGCGGCAGGCGCCCTCGGGTCGTGTCACCGGTGCGGCCGGACGAATCTCGGCGTCCGCTTTGAGTGCTGGGCCTGGTCCGGCGCCGAACACCGTCACTCGCGTGATGCGACTGAGGAGATCGTTCCGCGACGATCCCTCCCCGAGCGTCAGGTCGCTGACGGCGACTCGGTCGATGCGGTTTACCGTTTCGAGCTGCCCGTCGTCGCATCGCGTGAGAAACTCCGAGAGCGCGTGGATGGCCATGGGTACGCCCTCGTCGTTGGTGCCGAGGTACAGCATGATATGCCCCGGGAACTGCAGGAGCGTAACGCCGCGCCTCGCAGCGGCTTCGAGGATGAGCTTCTTTTCGGCTGGGTCCGAAACCTCGGAAACGTCGATCGAGAACGTTCCGGCAAGGGCCTGCCGCGCGCTGTGTCTCGGGAGGCCGAGCCCAAACCGACCGAACACCTCGAGCAGGAAACGCGAACAATCGTACCCACCGTCTTTGCCGCCCCAACCGTACGGTGAGCCCAGGAATGAGAAAGCCTCAGTGAGGAAGTCGCGGCGCGTCAGCGCTCTCGATTCGAGGCCGAGTTTCGCGACCGCCTCGTCGTCGGTCAGTGGTGCCAGCTCGTCTGTCGAGACCCAGCCGAGCGTGTACGGGGTTCGCGCGAGCGCAACGCCATCTTCGGGTGGTGCCAAGAGCTGCACCACCTCCCCAGGTCGAATCGTGCTGCATCGGTTTCGGTCGAAGTCTTCATCGACAGGGGTCTTGTAGAGCCCACTCGGGTGCGGCCCGCATCGCAGCGCGACGAGTTCCTCGGCGACCCGATACTCGGGCGCGAGCGTGAGCGACGCCGGTTCGGCGAACGCGGCCTGCGCGTCCGTGGAGAGAACGTCCCCCGAACCGTCGACCAGGGTGCCGTTTTCGAGCCGGTCGCGCATGTAGGCGAGCCGCTCTCGAACCTGACCAGCCAAAGCCTCCGAGTCGGGCGGCGCCCTGAGGTCCGATTGCCCGAGCGGCTCTCCGTCGACCGGCTCGGACAGCGCGAGGTTGTGGCGCCTGACGTCGTCGGGGTCGAGCAGCGGCGCGTCGAGCGGCCCGTAGCTCTCGGCTCGCACGAGCCAATACTCGAGCGTCTGCTCTTCGTCGGTGACTCCTGCGAGCGGCGGCTCGAGTCGCCGGGTCTCCGGACAGTTCGGATCTCGTGCGACCGGGTTCGATCCGGGCTCCCCCGCTTCCGACGCCTCACACCCCGACCAGACCGCCGCTGCGATGAGCATGGCGACAACCGGTTTCACGTGGGGGCGAGCATCCATTGAATGACCTGGTCTTCGACCGTACCTCTGGTGCCTATACCCAGGTCTAGTTTCTGGGGAAAGCCCACGTGACCCCCTTTGCGCAGAATCACGCGGCGGAGGTTGTTGGCACGTTCGATCCAGGGTCGCACGTCGTCGATCAGAACCATCGGGTCTCTCTCGGTTGCGAGAAACAACGTGGGCACCTGGACGTCGCTGAGCACGAAGCAGGCGCTCGTCTTCGACCAGTAGTCCTGAGCGCCGTCGAACCCGTGTCGAGGCGCGATCACTTCGTTGTCCCACCGTTCGATGGTATCGATGCGCATCGCATCCTCGAGCGGAAGCGGAACCTGATGACGCGAGGCGACGCCGCTGTAGATCTCTTTGAGGCCGCGAAGTACGTGGTGGCGGTACAGCGCACGCTGAGGCTCATCGAGCGCGTGCGCGCCCGCCGCGAGATCCACCGGAGAGCAGATGGCGGCCGCCGCTCGGATCCGCGGATCCGGAGTGCCGCTCAGGTATCGGAGCGTCATGTTGCCGCCGAGGGAGTAAGCGAGGACGACGATGTGGGCGTAGCGTGAGACCTCGGGGCTCTCGAGCGTCGCGCCGAGGTCGTCGATCAGGCCGGCGTGGTAGTAGTCGGCCCCTTCGCGGTCGGCCCCACGGAGGTTCAGCCGAAGGCTGTGAACGCCGGCGCGCTCGGCCGCCTGGGCGGCTCGCCGGGCATAGAAGCTGTCGGAAGAGCCTCCGAGCCCGTGGACGACCACGGCCAGCGTGTCCGAGTGACCGTCTCCGGTGAGCGCGCCAGTCAGCCGAATGGGGCCGAAACGGGCGTCCGGGTACTCCGTTGCCCAGGCCGTGTGGGCCGGAGCGATTGGCGGCGCCAGGCTGTCACGGAGAAAAGGGGCCAGGGTCCAGAAGTGACCCCGCAGGTTCATGAATCGTTGGGCTTGAGCGCGCTGAGCGTCGGCGTGTCCGTGGGGCGCTGATGCCACGCGTAGAACGGCGGGCGGTCTTTGCACATGGGCCGGTCGTCGTCAGAGCAGTAGATCCGGACGTGGTAGTGGGTCTTGTGGGGTGAGCCGTGCCGCGGCTGCGCGATGACGCGCTTGGCGCGCATGATCACGTCTGGGTTCGCGCGCTCTTTCACCGCCTGCCGAAGCAACGCGCGCTTGGCTGCGTTCGCCACGAAGATGTGTTGGACGTCCGTGGTGGGGTGGCTCAGAAGCGACTCCATGAGCGCCCAGTTGCGAGCGGCGTCGAACTTGTAGAGCGTGCCCCACTGACGCCCCCAGCCCTTGCCATTGATTCCGACGAAGGACTCGACGTTCACCGGGGTAGATTTGTGGTTCAGCATGTAGAACCCGAGGTCCACGTCGCGACCGCTCTGGTGCGACTTGTGCGGAAGGAACTTGCCCCCGCCAGGACGCGAGAGGTCGCCGACTGTCAGCTGCGACCGCGGGTAGCGGAACGCAACCTCGTGGGCCGCGTACTCGATCAGGCGAACGAGCTCTCCAGTGCCATGCCGAGTGCTCTGTGAGCCCACCTTCACGCGGAGGTCTTTATCGTCGTTCATCCGCTCGCCGAATCGAAGCAGACCGCGATTCGGGTATCCGACCGACACGCTCGGACTCGGCTCGAGGTCGGAGGGCGAGATCTGTCGAGGCATTCGCGAGATGCGCTCGAGGTCCTCATCCGTGGGCTCCGAGTGGGTTTCCGCGTGCTGCGCCTCACGCATTACGGCATCCCCCGTCATCGGGAGCTCGGCGGACGAAACCGCGCCCGAAAGCCAGACCAGAGACATGGCGCTCAGCGCACAGATCGACGGTACCAGCCGCGTCGCCTTAACCCTCCTCATGTCTCGGTTGCCCATGTTTCGCGAGGCGCAGTGTGCGCCGAATCCCCTCGAGTGCCAGTGTGCCTGGTGTAAAAGTGAAGTGCCAGAGCTGAGAGCCCGTTCAGCCTGTGTTTTCCGGGGTTTGCTGCACAGCGCATTCGCTTCTTATCGCAAAAAACGGGTTTCGTGTGCGTTTCATCCGAGCACAGGCTCACTTTGTGTCGCTTTTTCCAGGGGGAGGTCCTCCGGAGGAGCGACTTGTTGGCCCGTGAGGTACCTCGCAAACAACCACCAAATCACGCCTATTCCCCAAACCAAGCCGACGACGACCCCGCCGTCGATGATTCCGCGCCACGGCTGAGGCAGGGCTCGAACCCACCACACGACCAACACGAGCACGCCGATGAATACCCAGCTCACGACCAATTGGCGCCGGTTCGCGTGGAACAGGCTCATGCAGAACGGAAGGGCCAAAATCACCCACAGGGGCTTCGGGTTCTTGCCCAGGTATGCGGCCCGTCGGACCACGCGCGGGGAGAATCGAAGCTGAAAACCCCGATACCCCTCGAGGTACGCGTTCGCGACGAGCCAGCCCGCGTAGATCCACTGCTGGCCCAGGCTCATCATGCCCTCGCTCCAGGGTTCGATGGCCATTGGTGTGAGGCGCCATACAGCTTGTCCGAGCAGAAGCGAAACCCAGGCAACTCCCCACGTGGCGATGAGCTTCTCTCGTGCCTGCTGCATGTCCGGCGCGACGGTAGCAGTCCCCCGGTGGATGTCGACTTGCCCCCAAGAGCCCAACGCCTCCATGATGCTCTGGTCGGGGACTGCTTTGGACGACGCACTTTACGACCTCGAGGACGAACCGTCCGCACCGTCGGGTAGGCGGCCTGGGCTGCCGCTCGAGCCGCGTCGTATCTTCCGAATCCTCGCCGCCGAGCGCAGCATCCTGCTTCGTGCGTTCTTGGGTGTTGCTGCCCTTGCGCTGGTGGCATCCTTTTTCGTCCCGAAAACCTATCGATCCGGGGCGACCCTGCTTTACGAGGGCTCGCCGGTACTCGATGACGCCGGCTCCGAGGGCGACCCTCGACCGTTCGTGCAGTCGACGATGTCGTCGACGCAGCTTGGCAAAGTTCGCGAGCGCCTTGCCTGGCCGGTTTCGCTCAACGCGCTTCGGACGCGTTTGGAGATCGGTATCGAGGACCGCAACGCCATGCGGGTCTCGGGGTCGGGCGCCACCCCAGAAGAAGCGCAAGCCTTGACCCAGACCGTCATCGATGTGTTCCTCGAGCGGCAGCTCGTCTACAACGCCAAGCGGCTCGAGACACTGAAGCTCGAGACCGAGCGCGCGATCGCGCGTGCCGTGGAGCGACGTCGGGAAGCGGCTGGACGCTACGAGGCGTTTCGCGAACAGAGCGGCAAGACTCATCTCCTCGACGACCAGGACCGGTTACTCGCCCGGCTTGCGGAGCTCCGTACGAGTGCAGACCAGGCTGCGGTGGAAGTGGCCGCGAACGAAGCGCGAATCGCAGAGCTCGAAAAAGCGCGCCGCGAGCTTCCGAGGCAGGTCGTCGCGAGTGCGACCGTCGGCAAGTCGGTTGACGCTCCGCTCGCCACAGCACGCGCCGAGCTCGCGAGCGCCAGAGCCACGCTGAGCAGCGAGCATCCGCGCGTTCAGGCTCTGAAGGAGCGCGTACGAAGCCTCGAAAAACAGCGGCGAGGCGCCCCGACCGAGCGCGGCGATCAGACCATGATCTCGAATCCTGCGCGCGACGCCGTCGAGCAGGATCTCGCGACCACCCGAGCAGCCCTCGCCGCAGCGCAGGAACGGGAGACGGCGCTTCGGGTTCTCATCGACTCGGTCAAGGCAGAGGCCGATGCGTTGGCACCGGCCGAAGGGGAAGCCCGCGACCTCGCCACCGGGCTGAAGGTCGCTGATGCGCGCCTCGAGGATCTGCGAGAGCGGGCGACCGACATCCAAGACGCACTGGTGGCCCCCTCGACGGGGTTTCGTATCCTGTCTCCACCGCCCCTTCCCGAAGAGGCCACGCGTTCCGGGAAAACCATCACGATCCTCTGGGCGCTCCCGATTCTCGTGACGCTTCTTTTAGCGCTCACGCTCATCGTCCGCGAGCTGCGGTCCCTCGTGCTCGAGTCTCCTCGCGAACTTGCGTGGTGGGGGCAGGGGCCGGTGCTCGGGACGAGCCCCTGGCCGCGCGACGAGCACGCGCTCGAGACGTTCGTCGACGAGCTCGAGGACTACGGTGTGCACGGGGCGGGCCGCACGCTCGTCGTGCCGGCAAGCGAAGCCGAGCGGGAGATCGCGGTGGCGTTCGCCATGCGTCTGTCGGAGGCGCCTTGGCTCGCAGCCGCGATTCTCGACGTCGAAGAGCGCTCCGCATCGATGCCTGCCGCACCGATCATCACACCGCCGTCCGGCGGCGATGCGCCCTTGATTCCGCCGAACCCCGAAGCACCGCCGCGAAGGCTCTCGTCCGGGAACCTTTCTGCGAGCCCCTCGTCGGCGTCGCCGAGGCCGCCAACCAAGCGGCCACCGGCCCGGCCCACCATCCAAGGGTTCGCGCCGCCCGACCCGACATCGGAACCGCCGGACGAAACGCCCCGGGACGACACGGCCGATGGGCCCGCCGACAAATGGAGCTCGGCGCCGCCTCCCACAGCTTCCACACCGCTTCCCCCGAAGCTCGGGGGCAAGTCGGTTTCCTCGCGTCCTCCTCGCAAGAAGACCATCTTGGGCCTCCCGGCCGTGAAGGGCGGTCGACTGACTCCTGCCGCGGCGAGCGGAGAGTCTGCCGCGCCGAGATCGGTTCGCGGCGTCGCGCGCGCCACGGTCCGGATGGTCGTGCAGGCGAGCCAATCCGAGCCGGCGTCGAACGAGTCCAAGGACGCGGACCGCAATGAGCAAGAGGAGGCGTTCCTCTTGAAGCGTCCTGTCACGGTGAGTGGTGGAAACACGTCGCCTCCGGGTCCGCCGGACTCCCCCGCGGACGCACCCGCGTCGCATGCCGTGATGAGAGCGGCGATGAAGCTCCTCGGCGAAACCGACGAAGACACGCAAACGCTTCGTCGCTCGTCTCCGCCCTCGGCCGGCCAGGCTACCGGGGGACCTTCGGGGGTCGCCCTAGGCTGGAACGGACCCTTGAGCGGCCCCGTGCTCCGGCGCGCTGCGCGCTTGGCGCATCGCGTGCTCGTCGTCGTGTCGTCCGGCATGAACGTGCTCGAGCTTCGTCGCGTCACCACGCGCCTCGGTCGCGAAGAGGGGGTTGGCTACGTGCTGGTCAACCTGCCCGACGCCTATCTCGATCTCCCCGACCGAGTGGGCGACGTCGAGACGTTCTGGGCGGGACCACAGCGTGGCGACGGGCGCAGCCAGTGGCCGTCGTAAGCGCTCGTTTGCGGCTCCAAGTGGTCTAGTCTATTTAGCTTTCGCTGTGTCGGACACCCCCGAAACCCTCAACGCCTTCGGGCCGGTCGCGAAGGCGACGTGGATCGCGAAGGTCGAAGCCGACCTCAAAGGCGCTTCATTCGATTCTCTCCGTCACAAGACGCTCGAAGGAATGACGATCGAGCCGCTCTACACGCGTGCCGATGCCCCGAGCGCCGACGGCGGAATGCCCGGGCTCTACCCGTTCCTCCGGGGGTCTTCACCCTTGTCCGGATGGAGGATCCGGCAGGAGTACGACCACCCCGAGGTCGAAACGTGCGCCGCGATGATCAAGAAGGACCTCGAGCGAGGCGTTGAAGCGCTGCACCTCGCGCTCGGCCCGCGATCGGGCTGTCGAACCGCCACGGTCGACCGTCTGGATTCGCTTCTCGAGTCGGTCGACCTCGCAGCCACGTCGATCCATCTCGATCCCGGGTTCGACGCCGTGGCCGTTGCCGCGGGGCTCTTCGCTTTGGCCGAACGACGAGGTGTTGGCGTAGACTCGCTCGAGGGTTGCCTTGGCGCTGACCCGCTTGGGCGATTGGCTCGGGGGGGGCAGGTTCCAGGAGGTCTCCGCGCGAGGCTTGCTGAAATCCGAGGTCTCGGCGGGTGGTGCGACGAGCACGCGCCGTCGCTCGCGTCCATCTGCGTGTCGAGCGACGCATATCAGGAGGGCGGCACGAGCACGACTCAAGAGCTCGGTGCGGTTCTCGCGACCGGCGTCGCCTACCTGCGCGAGCTGACGAAAGCCGGCCTCAGTGTCGATGCGGCCGCACGGCAGCTCTGGTTTGCGTTCCCAATCTCCGGCGACTTCTTCGGACAGGTTGCCAAGCTTCGCGCGGCGCGTCTCCTCTGGGCCAAAGTGGTCACGGCGGCTGGCGGCGAGCCTGCTTCGGCCGCCATGCGGATCCACGCACGAACCTCCCGATTCACCAAAACCAAGCGCGACCCATGGGTCAACATGCTGCGTTCCACCGCCGAGTGCACCGCCGCGATCCTCGGCGGCGCAGAGAGCATCGCGACCCGGCCCTTCGATGCCGAGATCGGCACACCGGACAAGCTTGCACTGCGCGTGGCTCGAAACACGCAGTTCGTACTCCGAGAAGAGTCTCACCTCGATGCCGTCGTCGACCCAGCCGGAGGCAGCTGGTTCGTCGAGCACCTGACCACCGAACTTGCGCGTCGGGCCTGGGAGGAGTTTCAGGCGATCGAGCGGGAGGGGGGCCTCGTTGCGGCGCTTGCGAGCGGTCGGTTCACCGACGCCGTCGACGAGGTAGTCGACTCCGAGCGGAAGCGCCTCGCCAAGCGGCGCACCCCGGTGGTCGGCGTGAGCGAGTTTCCAAACCTCGGCGAAGATCGCGTGGAGCGCCCGCAGGTTGGGCCGGACGAAATCACGCGGTCGCTGCAGGCCACGCTCGACGAGCTCGACCTCGGGGCGCACCGGGGGAAGCTCATCGCCATCGCGCGCGCGGTCGAAGCGGCCGGTTCGGAACCGGCGGCGCTCATCGACGCCTGTCTCGGGGCGACGCTGGCCGGAACCGACATGTACAGCATCGCCACGGTACTTCAGCACGGCCAACCCGACTTCTACGTCGAACCGGTTCCACAGTGGCGCCAGGCCGAGGCCTGGGAGCGCCTGCGCGATCGAAGCGACGCCGCCGCGGCGGGAGAAGGCTCTCGTCCCCAAGCCTTCTTCGCGAATCTCGGTGCCCTCCCGGCTCACAAAGCGCGGTCGACGTGGGCCTCGAACCTGCTCGCGGCGGGGGGAATCGCGGCCCACGCCACCGACGGGTTCGACGACGCGGCCGCGGCGGCGAGCGCCTATCGCGAATCCGGGTGTGACCTGGCGATCGTTTGCGGGAGCGACGCCGACTACGAACGGCTGCTCGAGCCCACCGTCGCGGCGCTGCGCGAGGCGGGATGTGAAACGCTGGT
This sequence comes from Myxococcota bacterium, assembly GCA_039177115.1. GTDB lineage: Bacteria > Myxococcota_A > Polyangia > Polyangiales > Houyiibacteriaceae > SG8-38. The sequence continues at coordinate 23,209 of JBCDFZ010000008.1, read as the reverse complement.
GGTCGCGGGGAGGCCCGGCGACCGAGAAGAGGCGCTGCGCGAGCACGGCGTCACCGATTTCGTGTTCGTTGGAGCGGACGTGCTCTCCGTCGTGCGTCGTCTTCTCGATGCTGCGGGGGTGAGCCGATGAGTAAGCTGCCCGACTTCACGTCCATTCCATTCGACGCGCCGGCGCCGGGGCCGTCGCCTTCGAAGGCGGACTGGGACGAGCTCACGGGAGCTGCCGGCGAAGCGAGCTGGGCCACGCCGGAGGGCATCCACGTCAAGCCGATGTACACCGCGAGCGATCTCGACCCCGTGTCTCACCTGGAGACCATGCCGGGGCTTCCGCCATTTCTTCGGGGCCCTTACTCGACGATGTACGTGCGTCGCCCCTGGACGGTTCGGCAATACTCCGGTTTCTCGACCGCCGAGGCGAGCAACGCCTTCTATCGACGAAACCTCGCGGCCGGGCAGAAGGGCCTCTCCATCGCGTTCGATCTCGCCACGCACCGCGGCTACGACTCGGACCATCCGCGCGTGACCGGCGACGTGGGTATGGCGGGCGTTGCGATCGACTCCATCAAGGACATGCGCATTCTGTTCGACGAGATTCCGCTGGACAAGATGAGCGTGTCGATGACCATGAACGGCGCCGTCTTGCCGGTGCTCGCCCTCTACGTCGTCGCGGCCGAAGAGCAGGGCGTGGCACCGAAGCAGCTCACGGGGACCATCCAGAACGACATCCTCAAGGAGTTCATGGTCCGCAACACGTATATCTACCCGCCGACGCCGTCGATGCGCATCATTGCCGACATCTTCAAGTACACGGCGAGTGAGATGCCTCGGTTCAACAGCATCAGCGTGAGCGGGTATCACATGCAGGAAGCCGGCGCGACGCAGGATCTCGAGCTCGGCTACACGCTCGCCGATGGGCTCGAGTACGTGCGCACCGGTCTCGATGCAGGGCTCACCATCGACCAGTTCGCACCGCGCATCAGCTTCTTTTGGGCCGTCGGCACCAACTACTTCATGGAGATCGCCAAGCTCCGCGCCGGGCGCCTTCTTTGGGCCAAGCTCATCGAGCAGTTCGGCCCCGAAAACCCAAAGAGCATGGCGCTTCGGACACACTGCCAGACGTCGGGTTGGAGCCTCACCGCTCAGGACGTCTACAACAACGTGGTGCGAACCTGCATCGAGGCCATGGCGGCCACGCAGGGTCACACACAGAGCCTGCACACCAACTCGCTCGACGAGGCCATCGCGCTTCCCACCGATTTCAGCGCACGCATTGCCCGAAACACCCAGCTCTACCTGCAGCTCGAGAGCGGAACGACCAAGGTCATCGATCCTTGGGGGGGAAGCTACTACGTCGAACGGCTCACGCACGAGCTGGCGCTTCGCGCGTGGGAGCACATCAAAGAGGTCGAAGAGCTCGGTGGCATGACGAAGGCGATCGAAGCCGGTTTACCGAAACTACGAATCGAAGAGGCTGCCGCGCGAACTCAGGCGCGGATCGACTCTGGGCAGCAGACGATCGTCGGCGTCAACAAGTTCCGACTCGACCAAGAGGACCACATCGACGTCCTCAAGGTCGACAACACCGCGGTGCGCCAGGCTCAGATCAAGCGCCTCGAGGAGCTCCGGACCGAGCGCGACGAAGCGACCCTTCGACCGAAACTTGAGGCGCTGACCAAGTCCGCGGAAACTGGCGAGGGCAACCTGCTCGAGCTGGCGATCGACGCCGCTCGGCATCGAGCTACCGTAGGAGAGATCAGCGACGCGCTCGAGAAGGTGTACGGGCGCTACCAGGCTACGATTCGGAGTATCGAAGGCGTGTATCGAAGCGAAGTCGGAACCGATGCAGAAGGCGTCAATCGGGTGAGGGCGCGAAGCGATGCCTTCCTCGAGAAGCACGGTCGCCGCCCCCGCATTCTCGTGGCCAAGATGGGTCAAGATGGGCACGACCGTGGCCAGAAGGTGATCGCGACGGCGTTCGCAGACCTCGGCTTCGACGTCGACATCGGGCCGCTCTTCCAGACTCCGGAGGAAAGCGCGAAGCAGGCCATCGAAAACGACGTCCATGTCGTGGGCGCGAGTTCGCTCGCCGCGGGGCACCTCACGCTCGTTCCTCAACTCAAGCAGGCGCTTCGCGATCAGGGGCGCGACGACATCCTCGTGGTGGTGGGCGGCGTGATTCCACCGGAAGATTACGACGCACTGTACGAGGCTGGAGCGGCGGCCATCTTCGGTCCTGGGACCGTCATTGCCGACGCCGCGCTCGAGCTGCTCGATCAGCTCGACGCGCAGCTCGAGGGGTCGTGAAGCTTCTCGATGCGCAGTCGTATGTCGACGGCGTTCGGAACGGCGACCGTGCAACCCTCGCTCGCACCATCACGCTGATCGAGAGCGAGAAACCGAAACACGCGGAGCTGGCGCAGGAAGTCCTCGAAGGACTGCTGCCCAACACCGGTGGCTCGTACCGGGTGGGGATCAGCGGTGTCCCCGGCGCGGGTAAGAGTACGTTCATCGACGCGCTTGGCACGCACCTGACCGGGCGAGGGCACCGCGTCGCGGTGCTGGCGGTAGACCCGACCAGCAGCGTGAGCGGCGGCAGCATTCTAGGCGACAAAACGCGCATGTCGGCGCTCAGCGGCGATCCGAACGCATTCATTCGGCCGTCGCCTACCAGCGGCACCCTCGGGGGCGTTACGCGAAAAACCCGCGAGACGATCCTTGCTTGCGAAGCGGCTGGTTTCGACGTCGTGCTTGTGGAGACCGTAGGGGTGGGTCAGTCGGAAACAATCGTTGCCGGAATGGTCGACTTCTTCCTCGTTCTTCTCATCGCGGGCGCGGGTGACGAGCTTCAGGGGATCAAGCGCGGGATTCTCGAGGTGGCCGACATGCTCGCGATCAACAAGGCCGACGGCGACAACGCGCCGCGCGCCATCAAGGCGCAGGCGTCGTACCGAAGCGCGGTGCGCCTCATGCGACCGGGTTCGGAGCCACCCGTCGTCACGTGCAGTGCGCTCGAGAAAACCGGGCTCGAAGAGCTATGGGCGCTCGCGCTCGAACGCCGCACCGATTTCGAGTCGACGGGGGCCTTCTCGGCGAAGCGACAGGAGCAGCAGGTCCGCTGGATGTGGGACATGGTCGAGGATGGCCTTCGACGGGGACTTCGGAGCGATCCCGCGCTGCGCTCTCTCCTCGAGCGGCTCGAGACCGCAGTGGGGGAAGGGAAGGCCGCACCAAGCGCGGCTGCCGCGGAGGTCCTGGCGCAGTTTGCCGACCGAGCGGAGGGCGTGCTCAAGCGCGACTGAGCTCGTCAGAGGTGTCTTCGTCGGACGCAGCTCCTGAAGCTCGCCTGCCGCGAGGTTTCGGCATTGGACCGAGGAGCTCCGCGATGAAGCGCAGGTCGTCGGCCTGAGCCAACGAGTGTTTGATCACCATGGTGAGCGGTGCGGAAAGCAGCGCGCCGACCGGGCCGAGAAGCCAGCCCCAGACGACCATCGACAGCAGCACGGCTAGTGGGGAGAGGCCGAGCGCCTGACCCATGACGCGGGGTTCGACCGCGCCGATGAGCAGGTTGATACCGCCAAAACCCGCCGCCACCACGAGCGCCGGGCCCGGGCCGAGTTGGATCAGCGCCAGCAAGATGGCCGGCACCGCGGCGATGATCTGGCCGACCGAGGGAATGTAGTTGAGCATCGCGGCGAGCAGCCCCCAGAGAATGGGGACGTCGAGGCCCTGCCACCAGCACCAGATGAACACCGCCACGCCGGTGAGTATGCTCATGCCGGTTTTGGCGACGAGATAGGCGTTGACCTCGCCCACGGTTCCGGAGAGGTCTTCGATACGACTCGGAGAGGCGATTCGGGCGAGCTTCTCGCGAATCCCCGTGGCTTCGAAGAGCATGAACGCAACGACCAGGAGAACCAGCACGATCTGCGAGACGAGTGATGCGGCGGTCTGGGCAGTCGCAGTCGCGAGGTTCACGAGCCAGGTCGGGTCAGAGAAGTCGTAGATCGATTCGAGGTGAATGCCGTGGTTGGCCAGCCACGCCTCGAACGCCTCCATGCGCTCGCCGAGCGTGGCTGCGTAAAAGGGTACGCGTTCCGAGAAGGTGGCGAGAGCGCCCGCCAAGGGGAGCCCGAATGCAGCGCCCGCTGCGACGTCGACCAGGAGTCCCGTGCCGACGGCGATCGACCGTGGGACGCCTCGGTCGCAGAGGCGCAGGACGAAAGGCGCGGTCACCACGGCGATGAAGGCAGCGACAAGAACGGGAACCAGGAACGGAGACGCAAGTTTGATCCCGGCCCCGATCACGACGATCGAGGCGCCGATCAGCACGATGCGTCCACCGCGACGGCCACCCATGCATTCAAGGTAGCGCGATTCGCTACGAGGTGCGATCCAGCAGCTCGAGGTCGGTTCCAGCGACTCGAAGCGCAGCGCTTCCGTCCACGATCGATCGCAGTTCTTGCCCCACCAGCTCGTCACGCCAGCCGCGCGCGAGGCGCGAGTCGTTTTGCAGTACGAACTGGGTGACGTCGTCACGCGTGCCAAGCACACTCGGGTCGATGCCCTCTTCGCGCGCGCGCTGCGACAGCCAGGCCGCACACAGAGTAACTACGCCCTCCACCTGGGGAAGGTTCTCCGGCTTTTTCGGCGGCAGTCTGAGCCGGTCTTTCGGCATGTCGGTCCCCTCGCGCACTGCGGCGAGAAGTTGGTCGGTGTGCTGGAATCTCTTCGCGTCGAAGTTGCGGATGCCTTGGAGGTCGCGTGCGCTTCGAGGAGGGCGCTGTGCCAACGACAGCAGCGCCATGTCGGACAGGACGGTTCGAGGGGGGCGGTTTTTTCGTTCAGCCACGCCTTCCCGCCAGCGCGCGAGGGCCTGGGCGACGCCGCGTGCTCGGCCGCCGAGCTTCGATTTGCCGCGGAGCTTCCACCAGAGAGTGTCCGGATCCGGACGGGACCGGTCCTTGGTACGAACGCGTTCGATCTCCTCTTCTGCCCAGGCCAGCCGCCCGTCTTCGTCGAGCCGGTCGCAGAGCGTGGCCTTGAGTGCGATCAGGTGCTCCACGTCTGCGGCAGCGTAACGTTGATCTGCCTTCGGCAGGGGCCTTCGCGTCCAATCGGTCAGCTGGGAGCTCTTGTCCAGATGGACCCCGAGGAGGTCTTCGACGAGTCGGCTGAGAGCCGCCGTTCGATAGCCCGCGAAAAGTGCGGCCACCTGCGTGTCGAAGATCCTCCTGGGGAGGGCGCCACAGTAGAGCGAGAGGATCTCCAAGTCTTGGGCGCCCGCGTGCATGACGCAGAGCGCGTCGCTTTCGAGTGCTCGACGCAGCGACGCGACGTCGACCACTAGGGTGTCGACCAGGGCGATCCGCGATCCTACGGCGATCTGCACCAGCGCCAAACGCGGCAAGTAGGTGCGCTCGCGGTGGAACTCCGTGTCGAGCGCATACTCGTCGGACTCGGCGAGTTCGGACACGAGGGCGTCGAGCGCCGCATCGCTCGCAATCCATTCGAAGGCCGGCACGGCGCTACCCTACCAGACTCATCGGCAAAACTTCCGGCCGGGGTGCGGCTTCTTGATCCAAGCCTGTCGAAGGTCGAGCCAGCGCTCGACCTCGGGGTCGAGCTCGCCCGCCCTCTCGCGTGCCTCTGCGTGGCTGACCGTTTTCGACTTGGACTGCGGCCGTTTCGGAAGCAGGGGGAGCGACTCCGTGCCTGCCTCGCGCAGGGCGCGTCGCCGCCACGGATACTCAGGCTTCGAATCGCGACAACCCGCGGCGATGTCCTCGATCGAACAGTAGAAGCGAAAGTGAAAATGATCGTCGTGAGGGTATTCAGGCTGGCAGGTCATCTGGGCGAATCGGGTCACGGTGGCGGCATCGACATTGGCGGAGCGTGCGTATCGAAGCAGCAGTGTGCGGATGTGCTCGACCACGAAAATCGACTGCAGGTTCGCGTCGGGATCCTCGATGAGCGCTTGAACGAAGCGCCAGGTTCGAGGCATGTCGAGCGTGAGCATAACGTCGTCCGACGGGTCGTCGAGCTCTTTGAAATCGATACCCACGCCCTCCGGGTCGAAGAATGCACCCACGCTTTCGATGGGCTGCCCGTCGTGGTCTAGCTGGTAGAAAAGCACGTCGACATCCCGGCCGCTTTGATGTGAACCGTGCCGCGGGATCGGGCCCCCGCCCTCGTAGCTCAGGTCGCTGATGATGACGGGCAGGCCGCCAAGCTCTTCGTCCACCACGGCCGCCGCTCGCATGAGTGCAGCGACCATCTCCTCCGTCCCATACCGCGCAGCCGGATCGTTCTTAGGATTGAACCGAAGGCCAGGTGCCTCGAGTGGGAGCGGCACGCCGTTCTCGAGCATGCCGTCGTTCGGATTTCGGATTGACGCGGAGGGCGGCTGCGAGGCGGAGGGCGCTGTTGCCTCGGTAGGGTCTGGCTCCGTCGGCGGCATGGACTCCGCGTCGGCCTCTGAAGTCTCGCCCGCGTCGTTGGAGGTGGCCGGTGCGGGGCCGGTGTCACCGCGCCGGCAGCCCAGGCTAGGGAGGAAGGCGACCAGAAAGACGAGGGAGAAAACCCGAAGTGTCTTCATCGCACGGAGGCGCCGATGGCCGAAGTCAGCACGTGACCGGCCATGGGTATGAGCATCTCGAGGAACGCATCTTCGTCGACTTCGTCGGTTTGCAGCCATTCTAGCGTCGAGCCCTCGAGAAAGCCGATCCAGCCGCGAAGGCGGATACGGGTTTCGACGTTGTCGATCACCCCGAACCGCGCGAGTCGACGGACCATGCGATTGACGAGCGCCTGCCGCGTCCCCTCGAGGATCGACCCCACCTCCGGGTCCGCGCCGATCCCGCCGCCGAGCAGGAACAGGTACTCCACGCGCCGTCGTCCCACGTATCCGAGGAAAGCACGGAGCACCTCCCGGACGCCATCCATGTTGGGCGGACCCTCGGGACCATGTGCGTCGATGTCGGTTTCGTCGACGAGCTGATCTGCGGCGGCGGTCACGGCGGCCACGTAAAACGCACGTTTACTGGGAAAGTAGTGGTAGAGGAGCCCCTTCGAGACGCCTGCGCGTTTGGCGATGTCGTCAATCGACAGACCGTCGTACGTGTGGTTCGCAAACAGCTCGAGTCCGAGCTCGAGTAGCTGCTGACGACGGATGTCGACGTTGAGCCGCTGTCGGGCAGGCTGCATCATTGCGGGTCAGTATAGCACTCTGGAGATTTGCGTTTTCGTTGGCAATTTCCCATGCTCGCGGGGTGCAGGAGGACATCCAACGAGTCATCGACGACGTGCTCGGACCGCTCCTCCAGAACGATGCCAGCACGATCGAGCTCGTCGCCGTTCATGACGACGAGGTCGTGGTCCGGGTGACGGGGCGCGCTGCGTACGGAGTGGGCTCCGAGTACGTCCGGAGCGGGGTCATCGAGCCCGCGCTTCGAAAGGTCGTCGGCGATGCGTGCACGATTCACATCAAGAAAACCGTCCCTACGGCCAAGCGCCGTCCGTAACTCGATAGGAGCCAATGTCGATGTCTCTAGTACTGGTAGAAGACCAGGGCCCCGTTCGGGTGCTCACCCTGAACCGACCCGATAAGAAGAACGCGCTCAACGCGCCCTTAGCGTCCGCGCTGACCGATGCGCTTTCGACGGCGACCGCGGATCCGAACGTCGCAGTCGTGGTGGTCGTAGGCTCCGGCGACGCGTTCTGTGCTGGCGTCGACGTCAACGTGTTTCTCGAGGTAGCCCGCTCGGGCACGGTCCCGGAGCCCATCGTTCGCATTCACGAGGCGCTTCGCGCCTGTACGAAGCCGCTCATTGCCGGCGTCGACGGCCTCGCCGTCGGGATGGGAGTCACGCTCCTGCCACATTTCGACATGGTCTACGCAAGCGAGTCGGCGAGATTTTACGTTCCGTTTGCCCGCCTCGGACTTGTCGTCGAGTACGGAAGCTCCTTCACGTTGCCGCGACTCATCGGTCGACAGCGTGCCAATGAACTCGTCTTACGGGGCAAGCCGCTCGACGCGACGACCGCGGCCGATTGGGGGCTTGTCACGCGCGTCTTTCCCGACGCGACGTTCCGCGACGAGCTTTTCGCGGTGGCTTCGGACGTCGGTGCCCTTCCAAGCGGCGCGGTCCAATCGTCGAAGGCGCTCATTCGCCAGGGCGAAGAGCGCACTCTGTCGGAGGCGCTCGCGCACGAAACGGAGGTTCTCTCCGGCCTCTACGGATCCGAAGAGAACGTCAAAGCGGTGGAGGCGTTTCTCGCTAAGGCCAAAGACGCCCGTCCGTCATGAGGGAGGCCTCGCACGATCTCGACCGTACGATCGTCGATCGACGATGCGTTCGTGGTTTCCTCGACGAGCCCGTCCCCAAGGAAACCCTGGACGAGGTGTTCGCCTTGGCCCAGCGCACCCCGAGCAACTGCAACGTCCAGCCCTGGCGGGTTTACGTTGCCTCCGGGCAGGTCTGCGCCTCGCTTCGCGAAGAGCTGGTCGCGGCGGTACGGCGAGGCGATCCGCCCAACATGGAGCATCCCATCGATACCTTCTTTGACGGTTACCGAGAGAAGCAGGTCGCCTGCGCCGTGGAGCTCTACGGCAACATGGGCGTGGGACGCGACGACCGGCAGGGGCGCTTCAATGCGAGCCTCCGCAACTTCGAGTTCTTCGACGCGCCGCACGTCGCGTACGTGTGCATGTCCAAGCGGTTCGGCCTCGGCGTCGCGCTCGACGTCGGCATGTACGTTCAAACCCTCATGCTCTCGATGTGGTCGCGCGGTATCGGCTCATGCCCGCAAGCGGCGCTTCGCTCCTATCCCGAGCTGGTGGCGAAGCGCCTGTCGATCCCCGACGACGAGCAAATCCTGTGCGGCCTTTCGTTCGGGTTCGAGGACCCTGCCGTTCCGGCCAACGCCACCCGTCAGCCGCGCGACGCGGTTGATGCCAACGTGTTTTTTCGCGACTAGCGGCCCTTGAAGTTGCCTTCTCGGCGTTCCACGAAGGAGCGAACGCCTTCCTCGGCGTCCTCGGTGTCCATCAGCTCTCGTGCGATCGGAAGAAGCTCGTCGACAGCCTTCTGCGTCCCCTCGAGCTGCTGCGTTCGCGCCGAGCGGATGGTGGCGTAGACCCCCAGGGGAGCCCGCTTTGCAACGGTCTGCGCGATTTGCATGGCGCGCGTGCGAAGCTCGTCGGCGGGAACGACTTCCTGCACGAGCCCGATGCGGTGGGCTTCGACGGCATCGAAACGATCTCCCGTGAGAAGCCAGCGCATGGCGTTGCCCCAGCCGGCAACCTCCGGCAGTCGGAGCGTGGCACCACCGAACGGGAAGATGCCGCGGTTGATCTCGATCTGCCCGAAGCGGGTTCCTTCGGCCGCGAGCCGAATGTCCGCTGCGAGAAGAAGCTCGATGCCGATGGTGAGGCACCAGCCCTGGGCGGCCATGACCAACGGTTTCGTGCGTCGCGGCTCATGCAAGCTGAGCGGGTCGACGCTGTCTTTCGGAAACAGAGCCTCGCCCGACCGCACGGCGGGCCCTACTTCGGCCAGGTCGAGGCCCGCGGTGAAGTTGTCGCCGTTGGCACAGATGACGGCGCAGCGAAGCTCTGGGTCGGCTTCGAAAGCAGTGACGGCAGCGGCCAGCTCTTGCAGCATCTGAACGTCGAACGCGTTCATCTTGTCGGCGCGGTCGAGAATGATCTGTAGAACGTGGCCGTCACGCTCGGTGACGACGCGGGGACTCTGTTCGCTCATGGGGCGCGAGCGTTGTCGACTTTCATCGCTGCGGCAAGCCGCTGTTTTGCAGGCGCGCGTAGCGAACCGCGGTGCCGTGCGCGAGAACCTCGATGGTCCCTACGCCCTCATCGCCCGATGTGTTCGAGATCGTCGAAGTCTCGAGGCGTGTGTTCATGTAGGCGTCCGCTTCGGGCTGCGATTCCTTCATGCGGAGGACGGCCTCGCGGCGCGCGCGCTCGACGAGGGACGAATACGAGCGCACTTCTCCGCCGACGATCATGCGGAACCCGCTCAAGAATCGCTTGAAGTGATCGACTGAAACGACCACCGAACCGGTGGCGAGCGTGGCATCGGCCACGGGAGGAAGGTTGCGGGCGTCGCGCGTGGAAAGGGCGGGTTTGGATGCCAAGCGGGCCTCGCGCTCTTCGATGCTCGCGTAGTGGTTTCGTTCGATTCGTCGTCCCACGAAGCGGCCAAGCACGATCAGCACGATCGGGATACATAGAGAGATGAGGATCTCGATGCCAAGCCCCATGCTCAGTTACTCCACGCGGACCGCGGTGCCGTAGGCCAAGATTTCAGAGGCCCCCTGCGCAACCGACGAGGTCGTGAACCGAACGTTGAGCACCGCGTTTGCGCCGAGCGCCTCCGCTTGGGCGATCATTCGATTGGTAGCCTCCGTACGGCTCTCCTGGAGAAGCTCAGTGTAGCCCTTGAGCTCGCCGCCCACGATGTTCTTGAGACCTGCAGCGAAGTCACGTCCGAGGTGCTTGGCTCGAATCGTACTGCCTTGAACCAAGCCGAGGTGCTCGACCACTCGCCGGCCCGGAACGCTGTCGATGTTGGTGAGAATCAATCTCGCCTCCCAGTAGGGACCTTAGCAGTTGTGATGGTTTACGGGCAGCTTTCGAGGGACGACGATCGGTGCTATGGCTGCGCCGTGAAGCTTTGCGTCATTGGTACCGGGTACGTCGGACTCGTCACAGGCACGTGCTTTGCTGCGACCGGTCAGCGCGTGGTGTGCGTCGATAAAGATCGCTCGAAGATCGACCGACTTCAGAAGTACGAGATTCCCATCTACGAGCCTGGCCTCGAAGAGCTCGTGGAGGAGAACGCGAGGGCCGGTCGACTCACGTTTTCGACCAACCTGGCGGAGGCGATGAAGGACGTCGACCTCGCATTCATCGCGGTCGGTACTCCGCCCACCATCGATGGCGAAGCCGACCTCAGCGCCGTTTTTGGGGTGGCCGAAGAGCTCTCCTCGCTCGCGACGCGCGACCTGGTCATCGTCTTGAAGAGCACGGTCCCGGTGGGCACCAACGCGCAGGTGCAGCGCCTCGTCAAGGGCTCGACCCACGACATCCAGGTGGTGTCGAACCCCGAGTTCCTCAAGGAGGGCGGCGCCATCAACGACTTCATGTACCCCGACCGCATCGTCATTGGGGTGAGGCCGACGCACGAACGCGCGCGGCGACGAATGAACCGTGCTTACCACCCCCTCAACCTGTCCAACACCAAGATCGTTTGGATGAACCCCGAGAGCGCCGAGGTTACGAAGTACGCTGCGAACACCATGCTCGCGATGCGGATTTCGTTCATGAACGAGCTCGCAGTGCTCTGCGAGGAGGTGGGTGCGGACGTTCAAAGCGTAAGACGGGGTGTCGGCAGCGACCCCCGTATTGGGCCCCAGTTCCTTCACGCCGGCCCCGGCTACGGAGGGTCCTGTTTCCCGAAAGACGTCAAGGCGCTCGTCGCGACCGCCCGTCGTCACGGGATCGAGCTCGAGCTTGCCGATGCGACCAATCGAGTGAACGTACGCCACCGGAGCTTCGTCGTGCGGAAGCTGAAGCGGCATTTCGGCGGCGAGCTGGCGGGCAAGCGAATCGCGATTTGGGGCCTTGCGTTCAAGCCAGGCACGGACGACATCCGCGAGGCACCGTCGCTCACCACGATCGAGTTCTTGTTGAACGAAGGGTGCGAGATTGTCGGCCACGACCCGGAGGCCATGGCGAACATCAAGGAGATGTTCGGCGACAAGGTGCGCCTGGTTGAAGACGCCTACGACGCGCTCGAGGGCGCCGATGCGCTCGTGCTGCTTACCGAGTGGCGTGAGTATCAGTATCCAGAGTTCGACCGCTTCAAGGAACTCATGCGGTCGCCCGTGATCCTCGACGGCCGCAACATCTGGGTCACCTATCAGCTCGAGGAGCAGGGCTTCGAGTACGCAGGCGTCGGCGTCAGGAGCGACGCGTCGTAGCGAGACATGTGTGGGCGATACACGCTCGCATGTTCCGACGAAGAAGCGCTCCGTCGCGGGCTCCCCTTCGATGCGTTCAGCGACACGCGCATCGAGTTTAGACCGCGATACAACATCGCGCCGGGCCAGCGAAACCCCGTCGTCTACCTCGTCGATGGGGAGCCCGTCCTACGGGATACGCTCTGGGGCCTCGAGCGGAAGGGCGGCGGCATCTTGGTGAACGCGCGCTCCGAGACCGCTGAGCGCGCACGCCGGTTTCGTGACGCCTTCCGCGAGGGGCGTTGCTTGGTCCCCGCGGATGGGTTCTTCGAGTGGAGGAGGGAGGGGGGGAGGAATCACCCCTACCTCTTCCGGCCCACGGACGGCGGCCTCCTCTTGATGGCGGGTCTCGTCGAGGACGACCGCTACGTGGTCCTCACCGAAGACGCCAACGAACAGGTCTCGCCGGTTCATGGCCGCATGCCGGTTCAGCTCGAGCCTGGCGCCGCACGACGATGGCTCGAAAGCGGTGAGCTTGGGGAGGTTCGTTCACTCGTGCGCCGCGCGGTTTCGCCTCGGGTCAACCGCGTGGACCACGACGACCCCGAGTGCATTGCGCCGCCGGCCCAGTCGGAGCTTCCCTTCGACGACTGAGCGACTACGCTCCTTCCATGAACGACAGCTCCCCATTGAACGGACGAGTCGCGCTCGTCACCGGCGCGTCGAGCGGTATCGGGCTTGCCGTGGCCGAAGCGCTCCTCGCACGCGGTGCTCGAGTCGCGCTCTCCGCCCGCCGAGCGCAACGTCTCGAGGACTTCGCTGCGCGCTACGCCGCTGGCAGCACGCTCGTATGTCCCGCCGACCTCCGAAGCGAAAGCGAGATCGAACGGATGTTCGACTCGATTCGAGACGCGTGGGGCGGGGTGGAGATCCTCGTCAACAGCGGTGGGCTTGGGAGGAGTGCTTCACTCGTGGGAGGCAGCACCGAAGCCTGGCGCGAGATGCTCGAGGTCAACGTACTGGGCCTCTGCATCTGCACACGCGAGGCGCTCTCCGACATGCGACGTCGAGCTGACCGTGGCCACGTCGTTCACATCTCGTCGATGGCGGCCCACCGGGTTCCAGGCGGCAGCGGGGTCTACGCGGCCACCAAGTATGCCGTTCGCGCGCTCACCGAAGGGCTTCGTCAAGAGCTTCGCGAACTCGGAAGCGCGATCCGGGTCACCGCAATTAGTCCTGGGTTCGTCGAAACCGAATTCGCCGAGGTCTATCACGGAACGCCGGATGCCGCGGAACGAACCTACGGGCGATTCAAAGTGCTCGAGGCGAAAGACGTTGCCGAGACCGTCGTACACGTGCTCGAGTCGCCTGCACACGTGGCGATCCACGACGTGCTAATGCGCCCGACGGAGCAGCCGACGTAGAGCAGGTGGCGAGGCTTGCCTTCGGGCGTTGTTCCGGGTCGTGTGGGCTTGTTCCCCTGTCGTGTGGGCTTTTTCCACTACTGTCGTGTGGAGTTCTTCCACGTCCTTGAAAGGTTTTTCGTGTGGACTCTTCCCCTGTCGTGTGGAGTTTTTCCACGTCCTCGTGAGGTTTTTCCGGTTGCGCCTGCGGCGCGGCAGTTTGGCCCGCCCCACCGCCCCCACACTATCGCCTAAATCGTATCCCAGGCGAAAGCCTCTCGCTCGAAGGCGTCGTCGGCAAGGGTTTTCATGATTTCGTCGTCGTTGGTGTCGATGCGGCGGAAGTTGTGCTTGATCCGAACCTTTGCCGCACGCGTGAAAGTCTTGAGGATGTCGATTTCGAGCGCGGCGCCCTCGACGCCCTTCTGGTTGATCGACGACTGAACGCGGCTGATCGTGCTCGCCATCACGAAGAGATCGATCATGATTTCCGCGAGGCGGTGGCTTGCGAACTGTTTGCCGATGATGCCCTTGCCGTGCTTCCGGAGAATCCGGTCGGTCGCTTGAGCCAGGTAGCGCGTTTCTTCCTCGAAGATCTTCGCCTGTTCTTGAATCGATTCGTCGAGACCTTGGAACCCCGACTCGCCGCCGACGCCTGTCCGGAGCGATGCGTGCTTCCGCGCGTAGTCGGACAGAACACCAAACCCTTTGATCGGGTGGTTGAAGATGTCTTTCATGGTCGATGACAGCTCCTGGAGCTGACTCGCAACGTCGTTCATCGCGGTGAGCGCGATCAGGAGCCGAAGGATTTCGTTGGTACCCTCGAAGATTCGATTGATGCGGCAGTCCCGAACGATGCGCTCGTACGGGTACTCCTTCATGAACCCGTTGCCACCCGCGATCTGAAGCGCTTCGTCGGCCGTCCGCCAGAGGCATTCGGTGGCGTACACTTTCGAGATGGCGGCCTCGACTTGATACTCCTTGTATCCACCGTCGATGAGCCCCCCCACCATCGTCACTACGGCCTCCGACGTGTAGCAGTCGATCACCATCTGTCCGACTTTCTTCTTGATCAGGCCGTAGCTCGAGATCGGCTCACCGAACGTCTTTCGTTCGTTCGCCTGCATCGTCGACATCTTGATGAGGTTCTTCATCGCTCCCACCGAACCGCCACCAAGACCGGTGCGACCGCTGTTGAGGATGCTCATCGCCACCTTGAAGCCCTGGCCGATTTCTCCGAGCACGTTTGCGTTGGGGACGCGAACGCCATCGAGGTGCACCGTTGTAGTCGAACTCGACCGAAGCCCCATCTTGTCCTCGTGCGGTCCGATACTCACGCCCTCCATGTCGCGGGTGACCAAGAACCCGGTCATCTTGCCGCGACCACCTTCGTCGGGCGTTTTGGCGAACACCGTGAAGAAGTCGGCGATTCCCCCGTTGGTGATCCAGAGCTTATTGCCGTTCAGCACCCAGTCGTCGCCCTCACGGATGGCCGTGGTTTTGACGGCGGCCGCGTCCGACCCCGCGCCTGGCTCCGTCAGACAGTACGCGGCGATCATTTCGCCGGTCGCGAGCTTCGGCATGTAGCGTTCCTTCTGGTCGTCCGTCCCGAACAGAAGGAGCCCGCGCATCCCGATCGAACTGTGCGCGCCAATGGTCACGGCAACCGACGCGTCATACTTCGCCACCTCTTGAAGCGTGCGCGAGTACGCCATGTTTCCAAGACCCATGCCTCCGTGGTCCTCGGAAATTACCAGGCCGAACATGCCGAACTCTTTGAGTTCATCGATGAACTCCGGTGGGAGCTCACCCGCAACGTCCCATTTGTGGAAGTCTTCCGTGCGGGGCCCCAGCAGCCCCTCGAGCGCGCCAGAGATGTCGGTCAGCGTTTCGCGCTGAGCGTCTGACATCTTTGGGAAAGGGCAGATGACGTCCTGTTCGATGCGACCCATGCAAAGGGATCGCATGAAGCTTGTGGTTTCTTTGTCGGCCACGTGTCGCTCCTTGGTGAGGAGGTCATCATGCACCGGGACATGGCGATCGTCTATGAGATACGGTGGCGTTCCTCGAGCCGTCGTCCAGGACCCCGCCGGCTACTTCCTGACGCCCCAAAAAGACGTGCCGAACCAGAGCCGCCACGCAAACGACACGTCGGCACTGCCCTGGCCCGCCGCAATGCCGGGACCGAGCTCGAACAGGAAGAAGGGCGAAACTCGTTCGTTGGCTTTGATCTCGACCCCCATCCGGATCAGCAGTGGGATGACGGCAAACGTGCGATCCTGGCCGGTGATGTACACAGCAAGGGGAATCGCGCCCCCGGTGACGACGCTAACGCGCTCGTGCACGTCGATGGAAACCGGTGCCGACGCCTCGGTCTTGATGCCGAACGTGAACGTGTTGAACGCGCTTCGCGACAGCAGGATGCCTGGCGTGAACCGGAAGGCGACGTCGTTGGTGACGCGGGCCCTATTTTTGGTCGCGAGATGCCACTGAAGCGGTGCGCTCACCCCGAGGCCGACCCGGATGAAACGGCCTCGGCTGTACGCCGCCGCCCAGTCGCCGTAGACGAGGTCTCCTTGAATCGCCCAGTCGAGGTTGCGGCGGCCGCGGTTCCACCACGCGTAGTAGACGCTTGGGTAGCCGACGCCCACGCTGTGCACCTGATCGTTTTGCAGGCGCTTGCCTCCGATCGGCGAATTCTCCGGCCCCGCGGAAGCTGTAGTCGCCAATAGCGAAACCAAGGCCACCACCCCGATTGCTCGTCTCATTCTCTCCCCCTCCGAACCCCTAAAACACAGCACAAAACCGGTTGGCTGTCTGCTTTTTTGGGGGTGGGGACTTGACCGAAGGGTTGGCGCCGCCATATCCGGCGCCAGGAGGAAACCGTATGCGTTGGATCGTGTCTTTTCTGGTCGTGTGTTCACTCGTGGGATGTGAGAACCCTGGAGCCAAAGTGGAGAGCGCTACGGTGGAGGAGCCTTCCGAGCCGGCAGCCGCGGCGACTCCCGAGGCAACCGACAAGGCTGCGGTTGGCCCTCAGCTTCCAATCACACCCGAGAACTCGAAGATCGAGTTCGTGGGTGCCAAGGTCACCAAGAGCCACGAGGGCGGCTTCACCAAGTTCGCCGGGACGGTCGATGTGCGAGAGCCTATCGAGGCCAGCATCATCCAGATCGAGATCGAGACGGCTTCGCTCTACTCCGATGCCCCCAAGCTCACCAAGCACCTCAAGTCGGCCGACTTCTTCGACGTCGAGACGTATCCCTCCGCAAGCTTCACCTCGAAACAGATCACCAAGACCGAGACCGGCCACACGATCACCGGCGACCTCACGCTACATGGTCAGACCAAGACGATTACGTTCCCGGCGACCATCGCGCAGGGCGCTGACGGTGGGGTGACGGGAGACGCCGAGTTTGCCATCGACCGGCACGACTTCGGCATCACGTATCCCGGCATGCCGGACGACCTCATTCGCGACAAGGTCGTCATCAGGCTCAAGCTGAATATTCCGCCACAGACCTAGCCCAGGCGTCCGGGTCCGGCCACGGCTGGAGCTTTCGCATCTCCCGTACGTCGAGCTTCCCGGTTTCCCGAACGCCCGTTTTGGCATCCGCGATGGTGTACGCCATCGTGTGCTGCCCCATGGGCTGAGACTCGACGAAGATGCACCGGAGCTCGCCCTCAGCGAAGTTGCACTGGGCTTGCACGGCCTCGAGAAGCTGAAGGTTGTGCAGATGGCCGTCGCCAAAGTTCCAGCCGATCACGACGCCTGCGACGAGCTCTCCGTCGAGGTACTCGTAGTCGTCGATGTTCGGAACGGCCTTCGGGAGCAGCAGCTGGATGGCGCGCCCCTGCAGGTGCATCGATCGGAACGCGAGGACTTTCGAGATCACGGCGGTGATCGTGTCGTCGTCGTAGAGCCGGTTCAGCTGGTCCTGCACGCGCGGGGCGGTCTTGGTCAGGTGCTGATCCAGCTTCTTGGACGAGTCGCCCTTGAACAGCCAAACGCTATACGGCCAGTTGCCGGCGTAGTACCGCATCGAGCATAAGAACGACACGTTCCTCGGCACCAGGTTCCCGTAGACCTGAACCAGGACCACGCAGAAGACTAGGATGGCAACCAGCGCAGGCGATGAGATGGTGAACGCGTTCACAGCAGCGTAGTGGCCGAAGAGTACGAACGCCCCGTACACCATGATCACGTTCCATTCGATGGGAACGCCCATCGGGATGCTGCTCGTGATGAAGGTGTGGAACAGAACCATGACGGCCAGCGCTACGACGGTGCTCGTTCCGCCGTCGCTGAACAGCAGCACCAGGGGGAATGAGTACTCGATCACCGTGCCCATGTGGGCCATGAACTCGGCAAGCCGCGAGGGCCGGAGGTCGTCTGGGTAGTTCCGAAAAAGCCGCTTGCGGAAGGCCTCGAAGGTGAGCGGGCTGTTGCTCTGCATCACCGCAACGACGGACGGAAAGTGGTGGTTCAACTTGGAGGTGGCCGCCCACATCCACACCGACACCCACAGAAACTTCGACCCCTGAATCCAATCCGCGGGGAACAGGAAGACCAGGAGCGCGACGTAGTAGTGCTCCGAACGCGATGCGAGGAAGATCGTCTTGTCGGCAAGCCCCAGGATCGGAAGGATCACGATGGGTGCCCAGAGGAGCTCGGTCGTGATCTCGGGTGCTACGAGCGCGCGGAACAGCGCCACCATGTAGGCGACGTAGAGAAACACGTCGAGCCACGAGCGCGTCTGCCCGCCAAGCGCAGGCAGGCTCGCGAAGAGCGGCATCTTGGTGGTGCCGGGCCGAAGGAAGTAGAGCGCCCCGCCGAACGGTGGGTTGTACCGACCGGTGAGCGGACCGCTCCCGCAGCCGAGTCCGAGAGCTTCGAACGCCATGCTCCAGAGGACCGCCTTTTGGAAAGCGATGGGCTCGAAGTACCAGCTGCGAAACTCGCGGAGGCTTCCCATGCCCTCTGTGAAGCTGCAAAAGAAGCTCCAGCCCCACACGTAGAAGCCGATCTTGAGGATGTACACGAGGTAGATCGGCCACGGCGTTCCGTAGCCTTGGAGTGCCCACGACTGACACACCATCTTGGTGCGCTCCGGGAAGGGCTTCTTTTTCCACTCCGAGATGTCGTACGGCGGGAGTTTGGGACTCAACATGGCGTTTGCGCTTGTACCATCCCGCCCGAGTTCGCAGAACCCCGGAACGACGATGCTTGCATGAACCGATACCATGAGAGACCCTCGCCGCACTCCGATGCAAACCAAGGTTCTCGGGATTTGCTTACTTCTCATCGCTGCGACCGGCTGCGGCGACGAGAGTCCACCCGCCAACGAGCAGGTGAGCGCCCGCATCGAGAGTCTCGCACCGGCGGCCAACATCGGGCACCGCGGAATCGGCCTGACGCAGCCTGGGCGCCCACCCGAGAATTCGGTGTCGTCGTTCCTTGCCGCGATGGAGCAGGGGGCCGACGGGGTCGAGCTCGACGTCGAGATCACGGCCGACGGGCGAATCATCGTCATGCACGACGACACCCTCGACCGGACGACGGACTGCGAGGGCTGCGTCAGCGAGCTTACCTTCGACGAGGTGCGGGCATGCCGTCTGCTCGACGGGAACGGACAGCCGACAGAAGAACGCCCGCCCACGCTCGAGGAGTCGTACGACGCGGTTCCAGCCCCGGGCCTCGTGAACGTCGAGCTCAAGGTTTTCGGGAGCGTGTGCGCCACGTCCATGACGGACGCGAGCGCGCTAGTCGACGCGGCGCTCGCTGAAGTGGAAGCGCTCGGGGTCGCCGACCGTACGTTCTTCTCGTCGTTCGATGAGACCGCCTCGCGGCTCGTGAAAGAACGGGCGCCCGACTACTACTCCGCTCGCCTCTACACCGCTCCCGGGGATGCGGAGGACGTGCTTGCGGCGTCGCTGGCGGCCGGCTTGGATGCGATCCACCCGTTCTTCCTCGCGCTCCCCGAATCGGTGTCCGCGGCACTCGATGCGGGTCTTCAGGTCAACGTCTGGACGGTCAACGAGCCGGGTCAGATGGAGGCCAACCTCGACAAGGGCGTGACGTCCATCATCACGGACAACCCCGACGTTCTTCGAGAGATCCTCGGCGACTGATTGCGGTAGTGGCGCACCGGCCCCATGCTAGCGGGATGCGCCTTGCTTCGATTGCCGCACTGCTCCTGCTTCTTCTGGTCGGGTGCACGGGTCTGATGCAGAACATCGGGGCCCGTTGGGTGACTCGGCAGCTCGCCACCGAGTTCGATCTCAACGACGCGCAAACCGCGGAGACTCGCGCATCGGTCGACCGGCTCATCGCCAAGGCGCCCGAGGTCATCGGGCCACCGGTGGACCTGATCGTCGCCAGTACCGACCGCGCGATCGCCAAAGGCATGACGGAGCAAGACCTGGTCGGCATTGAGAAGCAGGTAGACGCGCTGCTGAACGACGTCGCGGGTCCCGTCATCGATGAAGCCGCGCCAATCCTAGCCACCTTGAACGACGCGCAGATCGATCACGCCTCCGCGCGCTTTGACAAGCGTTTCGAGGAGCTCCGGGAAAAGCTTGCGGAGCCAGCGGACGAGCGCCTCGAGGAGCGACAAGACAAGTTCATCGAAGCCATCGAGGAGTGGACCGGGTATCTCACCGACTCACAGGAACAGTCGCTCCGGGCGTATGTAGCTCGCTTTCCTGATGACGGTGCGGTGCAGCTGACAGCCGACGAAGGCCACATCGACGACATCGAAAAGGCGTTGCGCCAGCACCCAGGCCCGCAAGGCGTGCACGCAGCGCTATGGCAGGCCTGGAACGCGCGAGAAGACTGGGGGCCCAATGCGCGTTCGCCGGCCGAGCGCCGGGCAGAGAACCGAAAGACGCTGCTCTACATCTACGGGATGCTCGACAATCAACAGAAGGCCAACGCGAGCGCACACCTTCACGAGCTTCACGCGAAGCTCAAACGGTTTCTCGGCCTCGTGGCCTGAGCGTCAGAACAGCCAGCCGAGGTTTAGCTGGGTGACGTGGCTGTTCGTGCGGAAGTCGGTCTTGCTGATGCTGTTGAGGCCGATGGTGTAGTTGAAGTCGATGTTGACCGGGCCGATGTCGATCTGGGCGCCGAGGCGCATGCCCGCTTGGTAGATCACCAAAGGGAAGCCCGGGATCTGTTTGGGCCGGAACTTAAGCTCGCCGCCCTCGGGTAACTTGGCGAACCCGCGGATGTTGAACTTGTTGACCCACCCGCCATAGAGGAAGATCTTGAAGAGCGGGTTGCCGTAGGGCACGTATCCCGCCGTGATCGGGATGTCGAGCGAGTTCATTTGGGCGTTTTGCCCCACGAGAGCGGGGTCGAAGGTTCGGCCTTCACGTTCCGCGGAGTCGGCGATCGCCTGCGTGATGTCGAACTGAAAGCGGCTGAAGCCGAGCCCGATCTCCCCGAACACCTTGCGCGACGTCACGCGGGCACTGACCCCTCCCTGCCAACTGAAGAAGCTCTCTCGTTCACGACCGCCGACGATCTCTCCGTTCTGGTCCTCGAACTCAGGAAGCCGCGGGACCAAGGTGGTGGTACCGACGCCCAAGAACACCTTGATGTCGAGCTTGGGCACGGCCGAGGCTTCGGCCGGCACCATCGTGCAGGCGAACGCCAGCACGGCGGCGACGGAAGCTCGCATGGTGCACGTCCCGTTCACGGCTCAACCCGCCCCCTACGCGGGGAACAGGTACTCCTTCCCGTCGAGCACGAACTTTTTATCCATGATGCGCGGCCACATGGGCTTCTTCCGAAGCTCCTCCTCCTGCCACTGCTCGTGCTCCATCTTGAGCTTCTCGTAAAGCTCGGGCATGTCGTCTCGGAGGTTGATCTTTTCGGACTTGTCAGTCGCGAGGTTGTACACCTCGGCCCAGCCGTCGCGGGCGCTCAGGATGAGTTTGTAGTCGCCATCCCGAATCGCCCAGATGTGGTCGGCTCGCCAGAAGAGCGCTTGATGAGGACGTTCGCTGTTCTTCCCGGTGACGTAAGGAATCAAGTCGACTCCGTCATACTCACGGTCGCTCGGAAGCACGCCGCCCGCCGCGGCGACCGAGGTGGCGAAAATGTCAGCGGCCGATACCGGGTACGGATACCGTGTGCCGGCGGGGATCTTTTTCGGCCACTTCATCATGAAGGGAACGTTGATGCCGCCCTCGAACTGGGTGAGCTTGCCGCCCTTGAGCGGGCCGTTGTCGGTGGCGTGCGTATATGATGCGCCGCCGTTGTCGCTCAGCAGGAAGACCAGCGTGTTGTCCTCGATTCCGAGATCCTTGATCTTCTGGTGGATGGCGCCGATCGAGTCGTCGAGCGCCGAAATCATGGAGTAGTAGACGCGCTTGTTGTCGTCTTCGACGTGCTCGTACTTGCAGTAGTACTCGACCGGGGCCTGGAACGGAACGTGAGGTGCCGAGAACGCGCTGTAGATGAAGAACGGCTCGTCCTTGTGCTCCTCCATGAACTTCATGGTTTCGTCGCGGAACGCGAACGTGAGATATTCTTCGACGTCGATCTTCTTTCCGTCTCGTAGAATGGCCGACTGGTCTTTCCGGCCAGTCTTCCACTGGTGCTGAGCACTGAACGACTTGTGCTCGTGGTTGATGACACCCGACCAGTTTTTCTGCGGAGTGTAGAGCGAGAACGCCCCGTAGAAGCCGTACTGGTAGTCGAAGCCACGAGCCATGGGCACCTGCTCGCGGTGGACGCCGAGGTGCCACTTCCCGATGAGACCGGTGGTGTAGTCGTATTTTTTCAACATCTCCGAGAGCATGATCTCGGACGGGGGCACGCCCTGTTTGTGGACCTGCCACGCCGATGGGAACGAAGGCCTGGCTTTGACGACGAACTCACCGGTGTCGACCAGCCAACGCCCTGAGATGTACTCGATGTAGTTGGTGGGATAGAACTCCATCACCTGGGTCTCGAAGCCGTAGCGATTCTGAACACGGCCCGTCATGAGCCCGGCGCGAGACGGGGCACAGGTGGGCGCGGTGGTGTAGCCCTCTTCGAAGACAACGCCCTCGGCCCCGATCTGGTCGATGTTCGGCGTGGAGATGTGCTCGGCGCCATATGCTGACACCTCGTACTTGCCAAGGTCGTCCGCGAGCAAAATGATGATGTTCGGCGGTCGCTCGGCCGCCGGAATGGGCGCTTTCAGGAACGCGGCTTTGGATTCCTCCATGTCCTTGTCCCATTTGATGCGCCACTTGACGCGGGTAATGGAACAACTGACCAAGACCAGACTGAGCCCCACCAGCAACAGCGACCGCGTGATCCTCATGATTCTCGGCGATTGGTATCCGTTGAGGGTTTTTTTGGCAATCCCTAAATCCTCCCTGCATGGCGCCGTAACGAACCCCTTGAGCGTCAATAGGTCTCCTACGTGACTTGGCTTTATTCGCGCTTCTCAGCGTTCGCGGTCGGACTTGCCTGCGTCCTGGTCGCGCCGGATGCCCTGGCGCAGCCTCTCGCGTACCGTGACAACGAGGGCGTCTGGCGCTGGACCCACGTCTCCGGTGAGCCGTCCCTCGTCGCGAAGTCGACCAACGCCACGGAAACGATGGGCTCGTTCAGGGTCACGTTCGAGGATGTCGACCTCGGCAATGGCGTCGGGTTCGACGACCCGAACGCCGGTGCGGCGAGGCGAGCCACGCTCCGTGCAGTCCTTCAATACCTCAGCGCCATCCTCGATGTGCGTGGAACGGCCGATCTCGTCGTCTTCGAGTCCGACACGGACGGGACTGGCGCGCTCGCGTCCGCCGGGCCTTTGCTCCAGCGACGCGTGGGG
>JBCDFZ010000007.1:0-110871 GCA_039177115.1 Myxococcota bacterium | reverse complement strand
TAGTGGGTTTTCTCCCCCACGATCTCGATTTCTTTCGGGTCACATCCGACTTGACCTGACGACATGTTCTGGAGCTCTCCCGCACAGCCGAAAAACACGAATCCAGACATGGCGACGAATAGGTAGACACGGTTCATGAGTCGGAGGGTACAGGCTCTTGGCCCGTGACGGGACATCATTTCGGTGACGCGACCCCGTCCGTTGGGTAAGGCGATTTCTCCAATACCTATCCCGGCCCACTCGACTCAGGCGTCGCTTCAAAGGCTTCCGCGTATTTTCCGGTCGGCCACGGCTGCTGGTTGACCATTGCCCTTAAATCGGTGGCTCCCCGGTCGACGAGGCCCGTTGCACCGTCGTGGATCTCCCATTGCATGATGGGTTTGAACAGGGGCTGCGACTCGACCGAGATCACTCGGACCTCTCCGGGCTCGAAATTGCACTGCGGTTGGATGGCGTGGAGCAGCTTCTTGCCGTTCAAGTGGCCGTCGCCGAAGTTCCAGCCGATGATCGAGCCTCCTAGGACCTCACCTTCGATCCACTCGTAGTCCTCGATGTCATCGACGGCTCGCGGAAGGGCGTCGAGGAGTGGTCTGCCCTCGAAGTGCATGAAACGGCTGGCCATCGTCATCGTGTTCGCGAGGTCCGCGATCTCCGGTTCCTGTCCGAGTTGGGCGAGCTGATCGGCCATGGTCCCGGCTGACTTCTTGAGACTGTCGAGTTTGTCCAGGCTGCCGTCCTTGCGGAAGAGCCAAATGTTGTAGGCCCAGTTGCCCGCGTAGTAGCGCATGGAGAGCAGAAACGAGACGCGCGACGGGACGAAGTTGCCGACGAGCGGCACGACGAAGAGCGAGAACAGAAGAAACGCGAGGAGCCACGGCGACTGGCCCAGTGCCAAGAGGCTTGCGTCGGGGTGGAACCCGAACATGAAGATCCCGCCGTAGATCATCAGGATGTTCCACTCGAGCGGCATACCGTTCGGGTTGTTGAGCATGATGAAGAAGTGAAAGTTCGCCATCCAACAGAGCGCGAGGATGGTCGTGGTCGGCGTCGAGGCGAGCAAGAGAAAGATGGGAATCGTGTACTCGATCACCGTACCCATGTGAGACACGCGCGCCGCGAACCGTGACGGTCGGAGGTCGTCCAGATACGAACCGAAAAGCCTCTTCTTCACCGAGTTCGGAAAAAACGGCCCGTTGTTCATCATGAACATGATCACCGAGGGAAAGTGACGATTGAGCTTCGAGGTAGCCGCCCAGAACCAGATGAAGATCCAGGTGAGTTTGGTACCAGAGATCCACAGGTCGTCGGCGCTCCCGAACGCAAGGCACACGAGAACCACGTAGTAGTGCTCGGCGCGCGCCGCCAAGAACTGCGTCGTGTCGAACACCCCGAGCACGGCAAGAACCACGAGTGGAGGAAGGAGGAGCGCCGGCGTCACCTCCGGGGCAACTAGAATACGAAGAAACAGTACCTGCGTGGCGATGTAGAGAGCGACGTCGAGCCAGTTCCTCAGCGTGTTGCCGATCACGGGGACCCCAGGAAAGAGCGGCATCTTGGTCGTTCCCGCGCGCAGAAAGTACCGAAAGCCACCGGTCATCGGTTTGAAGCGGGCGTTGAGCGGTCCCCACGAGCAGCCGAGCCCGATGAGTTCGTAGACAGTCGACCAAACCATCAGCTTCTGAAACGACGTCTTCGAGAAAGCCCATTCGATGACGGAGCCAAACCCCGGATACCCCGCGTTCAGAGCGCAGAACCCGGCCCAGACGCCGAGGTAGAGGAACAGGTACTTCAACCAGTACAGCGCCATCACGATCGGCTGGTTGGGGGCCACCTGCGCGGCCCAGCTTCGACACACCAGTCGCACGCGCTCCGGAAACGGAGCGGCGACGATTCGCTCCATGGGATACGGAGGAAGGTCGGTTTCCGCGCTCATGATCGACGGACTTTTACCACGAAGAGAGACCCATGCGGGAGCGCGCGTTGGCCTTCACTACAGTGCGACGCCGTGCGCTTCGGATGAAGTCACATTCGTCGAGTTCGACCTCTAGTTCGTTACCCTGCACCAAGCATCGAACGCCCCGGCGTCGTTCTCGAACCCTTCCGTCCTGGCAAGCTCCCACGGTCGCTCACACTGTTCGGTGCGCGGGCACCAGTGGTACCCGGCAGAGGGAATGCAGCCGTGCTCGTCTCGATCTGACCCCACGGCATTGGCGGGTTTGGGTGTCGCGCAGCCAGTCAGGGCGACGCCGCAAACGATGACCCATAGAAGAAAACGCATGTCGAAGTCTCCTCGCTCTCTCGCAGTCGGAACTCGCGTGCCGGAGCGAGATTATACCGGTTTCTGAGGATGGTGCCTGAGGGTCGGCGGGACTACCAACGATTCATGCCGCCCAGATCGTGGACGTGCTCGTATCCTTCGGACTCCAGCATCTGTTTGGCGATTGCGCTTCGCGTACCGCTTGCGCAGTACACGACGACCTCACGATCGGTTCCGCCCACTTCCGTCATGCGATCTCCGAGCTCGCGGATCGGAATGTTGAGCGCGCCGTCGAGGTGACCGCCGTCGTATTCCTCGTTGCTTCGCACATCGACGAGGACCGCGCCCTCTCGAACCTTTCGTTGGGCCTCCTCGCCCGAGATCCGCGGCGCAGCAAACCTCAGATAGACCAGGCCGAGGATGAGGACCGCCGCGAAGGCGAGCGCGATCTTCCCGATCATTGGAGCATCATAGCGCCGCCGCCGCGTTTCGGAACCTGCCTCGGGCGACCGTTTTTTGGCGCGCACGCACCGTGGAGCAGGGTAGATTCGCAGAGATCCCGACCGAGGCATCCACTCATGACCAAGGCAAGTTCGTCGTCGACCGCCGCGCGATCCGCCTCTACTGGCGGCCGACCCATGCTCTCGGCGCCTCGTGTCCGTCGTCCTGTTCGTGCGATCAACGCCGTCCTGTCGGCGCTTGGCCCGCTCACCCCCCTCGGACGTTCGCTACGCGCCGACGATCTCCTCGAGCTCGCGGCGGAGAAAGCTGGGCTTAGCGACTTTGGTTCGCCGACCTATCGCGCTGGGTTGGATCGTCTCCTCCGCGCGCTCGATCAGGAGGCCAACCTAACGCCCATTGGTCGTCTGATCGCACGTGAAGAGATCCTCGGCGCGCTGACTAGCCGCTTACAGGTGCTCGATCACCATCGTCGCTTCCGAGAGATCGGCGAGGGCCGCATTGAAGCCCCCGTCATCATGATCGGGATGGGTCGATCCGGAACGACCATCCTGCACGAGCTGATGGCACTCGACCCTCGCAATCGGACGCCTGCAACGTGGGAGGTCGACATGCCATTCCCGCCTCCGGAGACCGCGACCCATCAAAGCGATCCGCGCATCGCGGAGATTCAGCAGCGGCTCGACCGTACCGATCAGATTCTTCCCGACTTCAAGAAGATCCATCGCATGGGCGCCACCCTCCCGCAGGAATGTGTACGCTGGACGACCGGTGAGTTTGCGAGTCTGATCTTCGGAATCTCCTACGAAGTGCCGAGCTACGGGCAGTGGCTGATTGACGACGTCGACTACGGCCCTGTCTACGCGTACCACAAGCAGTTCCTCCAGCTTTTGCAATGGAAATGCCCCGCCGAGCGGTGGGTGCTCAAGTCTCCTGCCCACCTTTGGAGCCTTCAGGCGATGTTGGAAGCGTATCCCGACGCCCGATTGGTGCAGACGCATCGCGATCCGCTGAAAACCACCGCGTCGCTCGCCAGCCTGGTGACGAACCTCCGTGTCATGTCCAGCAACCAAGTGGATCCTCGAGCGGTCGGTCGACAGTGGGCCAACTGGAACGCGTCCGCGCTCAACGCATCGGTCGATGCGCGCGAATCCGGGCTCATCACCGGCGACCGCATCATCGACATCAGCTTCTACGACTTCATGTCAT
Source organism: Myxococcota bacterium (assembly GCA_039177115.1). Classification (GTDB taxonomy): domain Bacteria; phylum Myxococcota_A; class Polyangia; order Polyangiales; family Houyiibacteriaceae; genus SG8-38. Next base: position 106,946 of record JBCDFZ010000007.1, on the reverse strand, counting down.
CCCCGCTCGAGCAGGTGGCGATCATCTACGACTTCCTCGGGTTCGAGCTCACGACCGAGGTCGAGGGCGAGATGCGTCGATATCTAGAGGTTCACACCGCTCAGCAGCACGGCGCGCACCAGTATCGGTTCGAAGACTTCGGCCTAGACCTCGCCGAGGAGCGTGCTCGCTTCGAGCGCTACCAAAGCTACTTCCACGTTCCCAACGAACTAGACTCGAGCGGTCCGCCTGGGTAAACCCGGTGCAGCTCAGGGCGTTCGCAACGATCCCTTTACGCCAAGGTGCGCTGTGATGCGTTGGTGAGTCAGCTCACGCCGCCGCGGAACTCGCTCGATGCCACCTCGCGTCAGCGTGCGTTGGCTTCCAGCGATGGGGCGAATGCCGCGGCTGGGTGCGCCAGGTCGAAGGCGTGCCGAATGCTGAGGCCCGTTTTTTTGGACTGCTCGGCGGGTTGGGTTCGTCGGGCGTCGAAACGGGACGAGGGAAAGAACCAGGAACGGATTGCGCGAATTCGATTCATAGTTGGGCAACCCACGACGCCAGCGTCCTATTCGCGCGACTGCGGGCCGGAAGGCGCCAAAGTGATTCCTCAACGCGTCGACTGGCCTTCCTTTGGAATCTCGGGGCTCCTCCGATGTTGGGAGAGATGACCGAGGCCGTGCTGCAGAGCGCGATACGCCCGGTCCGAGGAACGGGATAGAAGAGGATACTGCCATGAAACAATTTCGAAACGTTGAACGTCCGAGCACGCCGACTTCGCGAGCGGTAAAGGCGATGCCTACAAACAACGGAAGATGCGTGCGCCTGCTGCAGGGCGAAGCGGTCGACGTTGAGACACTCGTGCTCGAGGTTCCGGAGATTCAGGTCGTCTTTCAGCACGACGGGTCGGCTGGGCGGGTTGAGTGGCGGTGTGCGGACTACGCCGAAGAGGACGACTATACACCGGACGACCAAGTGTCACGCGGTGAAACCACCATCTCGATAGTCGTCGATGAGCCCGAAGCTGTCATGACCGACATCGAGCTGAGCGGACTCGTGTTCGTCGACAGCGGGGGGTCGGCCCTTCGCCGGATCGAGCCGACGAGGATCAGCAACACCTTGAATCTCGGCAACGGCTTCACCACGACGGAAAGCTCGGTTCTCACCTACCGAACCTACGACAAGCCTGGAGACTACGTCGGTACGACGTTGACGAGGTGCGCGGCCTCGTTCAAGGCGGACTCGAGCCTGCACCTCTTCTTCCGGTACAGCGACGGCCAACGGAACCCGGGACGGATCTCGATCTTCGCCGACGCGGATGAGCGGGCAGCAGCCTCGTCGGGTCGGCTCAGGTCGCAGAGCGCCTGACGACCGAACCGGGGCTGGAGCCCGCGTGGCCTGGCGGTGCCGTTTAGAACTTGCCGCTATTGGCCCACGCTTCGCGAGGCGGCACCGGCTCCAGGTTGGACCAGCGTTCGACGACCTTGCCCGCGTCGAGTCGGTAGACGTCCACTTGGGCCACGGGTTCGCCGTCGAGCTTCGCTTTGCACAGCGTGGCGACGAAGTTGCCCTCCGCCACAGTCAAGACTGCCTGCTCGTACTTGAGCCGGCGTCCGTCGCTCACTGCGTACGCGGCGTAAGCCGCGATGCCGTCTGGGACGGTGGAGTCGTGCTGCGAAAGGTCCTCTGTCACGTACTCCCTGAGCGGATCGGTCTTGCCCCCGGGTATGAGAAACTCGTCGATCAGCCTTTGAACCGTTTGTCGGTTGGCTTCTGTGAGCTCCCGGTCACGAACCTCGTAGTCGCCGTCCACGCTGGTGCGCCCGGATGCCGTCTTCGGCTCGTAAGCTGCGATCACATCCCAGTGTTCGACGATTCTGTCTTCGGGGTCGGTGTCGAAGAAGTCGGTCGTGACCCATTCGGCCTCGCCGTCGTTCAGGTTCTGGTACACGTGGACGAACACGTGCTGACCGTCTTCGAGGGCCCGGATGACCTGAATGTCGCGCTTTGGGTTTCGAGCGAGAAACGGTTCGAAGAAGGCCACGAACCCGTCCGGGCCATCGGCGACTCCCGTGCTGTGCTGCGTATACCGCGCGCCAGTGTACTTCGTGATGGCTTCTCGCGCGTTGCCATCTCGAATGCCCTCCATGTAGAGGCCAATCGCGTTGTCCTTCTTGGTGCCCATGACCTATTCCTCGGGTTGGTCCGAGGTTTCTAGCTTACATCAGCCCGAGAGCCACGAAACGGGACGCATCGGGGCGTTTCTTTGACGGAGCGGGCTGCTCACTCGGGGTCGATCGAGAGCGCTCGGGCCCGCTCGATCGCTTCGACGACATCGGGAAAGAACGGCGGGATCAGCTCGTGGCCCATTCGGGGGACCTCATAGTACTCAGCCTGTGGCGGAAGCTCTGCTAGACGACGCCCGCCGTCGACCTGGATGCTCGGATCGAGCGCACCGTGCAATATGACGACCGGCATCGGAAGCTGCTCGAGCGCGGCCACCCGGTTCGGCGTGGCGGCGACGGCCAATAGTCGGCGCAGTCGGCCGTCTGGAGTGTTGGCTCGCCGCAGGCTGATCTCGGCCCGTTCCCGCGCGTACGTCGGGTCTGCTTCCGGGCCTCCAGTGAACACGTACTTACGCGTGAGGCCTTCGATGGCTGACTCCACGTCGCTACCCGTTGCTTTGGCCACGAGGATCGCGGCCTTGGGTGTAGGCTTGCCAACGCCGGTTTCTCCGGAGCTCGCCGAAATACAGGTGAGGCTCTCAACGAGCTCCGGCGCCGCGATCGCAATTTCCTGTGCGAGCATTCCGCCCATCGAGTGACCCACCAAGTGGACATTGCTCATTCCGACCGTTCGAAGGAGCCCGACGAGATCGGTGGCCATGTCGGTCAACGTGTATCCGACTTCCGCCGGACCGAGCTTGCCGAGCTGCCCCTTGAGCGACCGCGCGAGGAAACTGAGCCTGCCAACTCTCTGCCCAGAGAGTTGAGTCGACAGACCCGAATCACGGTTGTCCGCTACCAGAACGCGAAAGCCGCGTTCGGTGAGCATCTCGATCATGGCCGGATCCCACGTGACGAGCGTGGTATCGATCCCGCCGACGAGTAGCAGGCTAACTCCGTCTTCGGGTCCGTAGAGGCGGTATGCGATCTCGATCGGGCCCACACGTGCGAAGCGATCCTCAGACATCGTCGATCCTGCTCGGCTGCGCTAGTTCTTTTTCACGCCCGAGATGAGTCCGGCTCGCCACAGTTCGTGCTCGACTTTGGCTCGGGCGAAAACGCCAACCGCCCTCACGCGGCTCGTTGCCAGGCGGACCCGCGTCGGAAGCGGCGCCTCCTTCGGAAGTGAAAGCCACAGGCGGAGCAGGTGGCGCCTGCGTTTTGGCTCTGAGTACTCCTCGTACGCAGTGCGAGCGTGCAAGATTGAGTGGTTCGACAGTAGCTGGATGTCTCCAGGTTCGAAGTTCATGTCGAGATACATCCCCTCGGTGGCCGCGATCTCGTCGTAGAGGTCGAGGAGAGCACGGTCTTCCATCGAGAGCGGAGGCGCGTCGAGATGGTCGGTGTACGAACGGAAGTAGTCGGCGATGTAGAACGTGCGCAGTCGACCGTCCGCGTAGGCGCATGCCGGCACGGGGAAGAAGTTCAGGCCGCCTTCGCCCTTCGTGTCGACGAGAAACGGCTGGTAGAGGCGATCGATCAGCTCGGGTCGCCGCGAAAGCAGTTCGTTGTAGATCGACACAGAGCTTACGATCCGACTCGCGCCGCCGCTCTTCGCTCCGTGCATACAGAGCAGCCCTACGACGTCCGCCGCGTCCGCATGAAACTCGAGCGCCGCATTGGTTTGGTAGAATCGGTTGTCTTTCGGGCTGAGTCCGATGTTGCGCACGTGACCCAGTAAATCGCCCTGAGGGTTCTGGGCCCCTGGCACGCCGAGGTGCAGCCCGAAGCACCAGAAGAAAAGCTCGCAGTCTGCTTCGCCCCACCGATCGACCGGGATCCCTTTGATCAGCGCGAAGCCCCGGCCGCCGTCGACAATCGACCGCCACTCGTTGATTTTGCGGGTGAGGGTAGGGAGCGGGAAGTCTTTTTTGGTGAGCTTGGCCGTCGGCTTGCCCGTCGCTTTGGCAATCCGGATCGCTTGCTCGATCTCACGAACCTGCGGTTCGGTCAGCCGGTCCTGCCAGTCGTCGGAGCCCGCAAAGTCGCTGCCCTTCCAGGCGGCGTCGCCGGTGAGCGGCGTGCGGATCACCCCTTCGTCTGGACGGCTTAGGTAGTGGATCATCTGAGAACGGACGGATTTGTACATGCGGTCTACCTCCGCGCTTGGCACCTCGATGGGGCCGTTTTGGTCAGACTTGAAGAGGCTACACGCGGTTCGACAAGCCAGCCAGGCATCTCGTAATCACAGTTTCGCTGCCTGATATTCCTTCGGGAAACACGCGACATCGCACGGGTCACCTGCGCGTCCGCGGTGGGTGCAGGCTATCGCTCGTCGGAAACGCCCGAGACCTCGACGAAGGCTGTGGCGCGCACACCGACCTAGAGCGCAGGCGTATCGGGGCCCGACGCGGTCCGTCTTTGACAATCACCAGGGGAATCGCGTAGGTCGTCCGAAAGATGCTTCGACGGAATAGAAGGGGGATCGGGTGGTGTCGCTCAGCAGTCGCCGTGTTCTTTACGTTGGCCCTCGCGGCGAGTTCGGGGTGCAGCGATAGCGACGGTGGCGGAACGGGAGGTTCGGGAGGTACCGCGGCGACCGGCGGCACGGCTGCCACCGGAGGAACCGGCGCGTCGGGTGGCGCAGGCGGACAGGGCGGTGACGGCGGCGTGGCCGGAGGCGGCTGCGTCGACAGCACGGATTGTTCCGCCGACGAGTATTGCGAGGCCGAAGGCTGTCGCGTCGAAGGCGAGTGCGTCGCGAGGCCAGGGCAGTGCCTCGACATTCTGGAGCCCGTCTGCGGATGTGACTTCCAAACTTACGGAAACGGATGTGAGGCCGCGCGTGCGGGAGTGCGAATCTCGTCCGAGGGTGAGTGCCCGTGCTTCGGCAACGACGACTGCGACCCGGGCGAGTTCTGCGATGCTCCCTACGCATGCGGTGGCGCAGGCGAATGCGTCCTACGACCCGAATCGTGCAGCCTCGAGATCGACGAGGTGTGTGGGTGCGATGCGAACACTTACGACAACGCCTGCGCTGCTGCGTCGAGCGGAGTGCGAGTTTCTGCGCTGGCAGCCTGCGACTGTGCGGATGACGCCGACTGTGACTCCGACGCCTACTGCAACGCACTCACCTGCGACGGCCCGGGCGTCTGCGAGGTCAAGCCTAACCTCGAGGACTGTCCCAACGAACCCGATCGGGTCCTCGCCTGCAACGGGAACGGGTTCGAGAACCCGTGCCGTGCCGCTGCCGCAGGGCTCCGCCTCGACCGTCAGAAGTAGCGTTGCTCGCCCCGATCGAGCGGTGCCCACTCAACGCAGATCGAGCTCACCGTACGCGCCTTCGGTTAGGGCGAACTGCTTCAGCGACGCGCGCGTCTTCGGGTCCTCGCTCAGCCAACTCGCGATGAGACGGTCCCATTTCAGCGGACAAAGGTAGTCGTCGCGCACCCCGGCTGACGTTTTACGGTGTTCCGGTCGGCGCGCTCAAGACAGGTCGAACCTCGCTACCACGCGGCCGTCTTCAGCCTTGAGCACGAGGCTGTTTCCTTCGATCTCGTATGAAGTCGTCGCACCCAGCGCTTTTGAGTACGACTGTTCGAGCTCCATCCCATCCGGGCACGCCATCATAGTCATCGCGACCCCGGGGAACCGGAGCGTGCCCTCGTCGCCGAGTTCGTACCCCCCGGTGAACCGGTTGCATCCCGCGAACCCGCTCGCACGCTTTTCCGTCCCGTGAAGCGTGAGGGTGGGCGACTTTCCACCAGCGCCCTTTGCGGCAGGGGCGCCCTCGAGCTCCGAAAGCACCCACTCGGCGTCCATGAACTTCTCGAGACTCGCGTCGCTACCGGCGTCATCCGACTCCGAGTTCGTGGGAGTCGCGGCAGCTTCGTTTTCAGTCGCGGGTTCGGCGCCAGGGTTCGATTGTTTACATGCCACCAGGGTCAGCATCATTGCACAGAACAACCAAGGTCGATTCATCGACTGCCTCCTTCGGTCTTTGTTCGAGCCGAAGCTTGGAGGTCCGTCGGCTGGGTTTCAATGCGATTCGGCTTCGCGACCGCGAGGCTCAGTACGCGCTGGCACGGAGCTTGGACGACTTGCGCGCTCGTCGGCGTCGCTCCGGCGCCTCCTCGCGGGACGGTGTGCACGCCTCGATGGGCTGCCCTGCGAGTTCCAACACCCCTTGGCCCGAAAACACCGGGTCGATGAACATCGCCTTCGAGTCGGGCCCTCCCCAGGTGCCGCACCGGTGCGTCTCGTCCCCGATTCGCAGCGCCTGGAGCACGTTCTTGCCTTTGAAATCCAGCTGAACGGCGCCATCCGGCAGCTCAGCCGCGAGACTGAGCGACGCCGTGCGGGCGATCGCCGGCTTTTCGAGCTTCATGGACCCGCCGCGGACGGACACGGCTCCCGAGCCGAGCGCGGTCGGCGAAGCGACGATCAGCTCGGCCGCGTCGATCGTAACCCCACCGGTGAAGTCGTTCACACCGTCGAGGACCAGTCTGCCGCTCGCGAGTCGGAGACCCCCCTTTCCGGTCAGGTGCACCGGTGCGTCTCCGTACGTGACCCCTCGGAACTCGGACGGCGCGCTGTCGAAAACACGCACCACGAGGGAATCCCCTTCGTCGAGCACGGTGCCCTCGAGCTCGATGTTCCCATTGAGCCGCGCGGCGCGCGCCAAGACGGCGCGATATTTCTGCGCAGGCCCCAGACGTCGTTGAAGCACGCGCCCTTCGGAGTTCAGCGCGAACCAAATCGTTCCAGTTCCGACGCCGCCCGGCCGTGCCCGTGGATGCGGAGGCGTCTTCGGCAGCGTGTAGCGCCCCTTCTCATTCTTCCGAGAGTCCGGATCGAAGTGAACGGTAGCGCTCGAATCGATGACCGGGATGGCAATGACGGTGGCGGTGTCCTTGGAGAGCGTTCCGTCGCCATCGTAACCCTTGGTGTCACTCGGCACGACGCTCGGCTCGCCAACGACCACGAACACGTGCCCAGTATCCCTTGGCCTGGGGCGAGTCTCGTCGGCGGGCTTGGCGTATCGCCCCATGGCATAGGCTCCGATGTCTCCAGCCTTCAGGTTCCTGAAATCGCTGATCGACTGAAAACCCGTTTCGTCGGCATAGTCGGCGCGGAGAAACTGAGTCACGACGAACGCTCGAGGCCAGGGTCGAAGACGCTCTCGGAGCGTGAAGTCTTCGGAGTATGCTTTGTTATGTTCCGCCAGGCGACGCTGCGATTGGAGGACGGCCTCGTGCAACGGCGAGACGGTGTTGAGCACGAAGCTGAGGAGACCCGAGCAGTCGGTCGATGACAGGAGCGGTATATCGTCGTCGACCATCAGCTCGACCCGCGGCTCGCCGAAGCGTTTCCTTCGGCCGAGCACCCGCTGGTGACTATAGGTATTGTTGGGAAGCGCTGAAGCGTCCTCGTCTTTCATCGCCTCGGCCACGGCGGTCGAGAAGCTGACTACGCTTCCCGCTAGCTGAGCCGACGTATCCTCTTTGTGGTGGCGATGATGTCGCTTCGACTCCACCGGGGTCGTGCCCGACTGCACGGGTGCGCAGGATGCCAACAAGAGCATCCCTATGCGTGGCCCCCAGTGTGTGACTCGCCTCATGACCCCAACTTAACCGGGCCTTCGGCCCGTCGATTCCGCAGGTTAAACCGAGCCCCGGATCCACACAAAATGACTGCGATCCAGCTCACCGGTTTGGGCCCCGGCGCCCTCGTGTATGCGTGATATTCTAAGCCTTTCATGGGACGTAACCACGATCTGGATGCCCGTTTCTGGGACGGTGTTGCCGAAGGATATGCCAAGAAACCCGTTTCGGATCTTGCGGCCTACGAGCGCAAGCTAGCGATTACCAAGTCGTTCCTCTCTCCAACAGACGTCGTTCTCGACGTCGGCTGCGGTACCGGGTCGCTCGCCCTCGAGTTGGCCCCGCACGCCTCGGAGGTTCACGCCCTCGACTTCTCCCGGGAGATGATCGAGATCGGGAAGAGCAAGGCACGAGATCAGGGCGTGCACAACATCATGTTCCACCAAAGTACGCTGGAGGGCTCGGACGCGTTCTCCCGTGGGCAGTTCGATGGGATCTGCGCGTACAACATTCTTCACCTGGTCGAAGACCGTCCAGCGACGCTCGAGCTGATCCATACGTATCTCAAGCCTGGGGGCTTCTTCGTATCGTCGACCGCGGTTCTCGCCGAATCGGCAATCCCGTTTCGACCCATCCTCGCAGCGATGCGTTTCTTCGGGAAGGCGCCTCCCGTGGGAATCTTCAGGGCGAGGCAGCTGCTTCGAGAGATCGAGGACGCTGGGTTCGTCGACATCGCAACTCCCGACGTGGGTGCGAAGAAAACAGTCGGCTTCGTGACCGCCAAAAAACCATCCTGACCAACGTCGCTCTGCTGCTTCTGCGGAGCGAGTGCGGTACACTCCGGCCATGTCCGATGGTGACTCGGGCCTCCCGCATTTCGCGAGGTTGCGGATCGACGCGACGAACCCGGAGGGTTTCGTGGAAGCGATTCGAGTCCGGCCCGAGCGACGGACTCCCACAGTCGAAGTTGATTCCTGGGAGCTCGGCACCTCGGTCGATCACAGTCGTTCGAGCGCCAGGGCGGTGACGCTCTTTCAGCACGAGCACCTCGACGTCATCGCTCGGCTGCTCGGTCGTCCCGTCGCGTTCGAGCAGACGCGAAGAAACCTATGTGTTCGCGGATTCAATCTCGAGATATCACGAGGGCGGGTGCTCGAAATTGGCGAGACGCAGCTCCAGATCACCGGCCGGTGCCACCCGTGCGAGCGGATGGAGGAGGCGCTCGGCGCAGGCGGCTTTGTAGCCATGTTCGGTCATGGTGGCTGGACCGCGAGCATCGTTCGAGACGGGACGATACGTCGCGGCGACGTCGTGCGTCTTTGCCGCGACGATTGATGCTAGACTCTTTGGCGCTCGTGCCCACCTCGCTTCGATCCCTCGTTTCGGCGTTCGCCTCGCTGACTGCCCTCATCGTGCTGGCCAGCTGTGGCGGTACAGAAGACGATGCGCGCGCGGTCCAGCTCGACCCCGCCGGCCTCGAGGCTCTCCGCGAGTACGCCATGGCGCCCGACATGAACACACAGTCGGTCGTCGTGATGCAGGACGGGGAGGTCGTCGCCGAGTGGTACGCGCCGGACCGTGGTCCTGAAGACTGGGTGACCAGCTGGTCGGTGGCCAAGAGCTTCGCCGGGACGATGATCGGCATCGCACTTCACGAGGGGCTCCTTCCGTCACTTGACGAGCCGATGACGACCTACATCCCCGAATGGCTCGATACGGAGAGTGCATCGATCACGCTGCGAGACGTTCTATCGATGAGCACAGGCCACGTGTGGAAGGAGTGGGACGGCCCGATCGACGACGTGGTCGCGCTTGGAACGAGGACCGATCAGCTAGGATACGCGCTCGACCAAGAAGTCGGCTTCCCACCCGGCGAGGTCTGGAACTACTCGAGCGGCGCAATCATGCTGCTTAGCCGCGTGCTCATGGAGGCCACCGGGATGGATCCGAGCGAGTACGCGCAGTCGCGACTCTTCGACCCTCTCGGGTTCGAACGGGCCGAATGGTGGGAAGATGGAGGCGGCAACACAATCATGTATTGCTGCATCGACGCGACGAGCCGCGACTTCGCGAAGCTCGGTCAGCTGTATCTTCAGGACGGTGTGTGGGAGGGCGAGCGACTGCTTCCCGAGGACTGGGTTTCGGAAGCAACGCGTGCTCAGCAGCCCGACAACCCGAGCTATGGTCTCGCGTGGTGGCTCAACGGGGAGGGCGGTAGGCCCGACCGACCCACCGTCCCCCGCTCGCTCTACTGGGCGCAGGGGTTCGACGGTCAGTTCATCTTCGTCTTCCCTGAGCAGGGTCTCGTCGTGGTGCGAAACGCGCTCTTCGTGAGACCGGACGGTCCGCCGATCGCGCCAGTCGGAATCACCGCTGCGGGCCTCGGGCTTGGAGGCATCCTTCCCACCGGGACGGTTTCACCCGGCGAGCGATGGGACCCCGTCACCTTCCTCGAGCTCGTCATGGAGGCGGTAGTCCCATGAGCCGCGGACTCGCCGAGCGGGTCCGTGGGCAAGCCTTCGTGACCGGCGGCGCGTCCGGAATCGGTGCTGCGCTGTGCCGTGGGCTCGGCGAGGCCGGCGTCCCGATCTGCGTCGCCGACCTCGATCTTTCAGGAGCCGAAGAGGTAGCGTCGGCGATCCGTTCGCAGGGCCACGAGGCGACGGCCATCGCTCTCGACGTGTCTAAGCGCGATGCGTTCGTCGACGCCGTCGCGCGCGCCGAGTCCGAGCGCGGCCCAATCGGCCTTCTCATCAACAACGCAGGCGTCGGGCTCGGCGGCGAGATGCGCGACAACACTGCGGAGGACTGGCACCGCATTCTTTCGGTCAACCTCTACGGCGTCATTCATGGCGTCGACGCGGTGTACTCGCGAATGGTCGAGCGCGGCCATGGCATCATCGCCAACGTCGCTTCACTTGCGGGTCTCGTCGCCGTGCCAGGCGAGGGGCCGTACGTCGCTAGCAAGCACGCGGTCGTCGGGCTCACGAAGGTGCTGTCCGCTGAAGCCGCCGGGCTGGGTGTTCAGGTTTCCCTGGTGTGCCCCGGCGTCGTCCAAACACCCATCTACGATACGTCGCCCACCCGTGGCTTCGACGCCGACAAGATTCTTGCCATGTGGCCCAAGGGAGTCACCGCCGACGACTGTGCAGACCGAGTCCTTCGAGGTATCGCATCCAATGAAAAAACCATCGTCGTGACCGGCGCGGCGAAGGTGATGTGGTGGCTCGAACGGATGAGTCCGAGCTTGATGGCGCGGCTCGGCCGAGCGTACATCAAGCGAGCCAGGAGGTTCCGTGTCGACTAGTTGGCTCAAGCTGTTGCATGGCGCGGCAGTTTCCACCGTGCCTAGTAAACGGCGACTCGACCCCGAGCGGCTCCACACGTGGATCGATGCGCTTGCCGTCAAGCGAGGCGTTCCGAGCTGGTTCGATCGGTTCACACCTCACCGGATTGCCGGGCAGGCAGGCGAACTTCACGTCGACATCGTACAGGCATCGACCCCTGGACGTGTGTTCGTCTTCATGCCCGGGACCAACGCTTACACTCTGCTGTACGGCGAGTTTCTCGTCGCCATGGCGGACCAAGGATGGGCCGTCGTCGCCTTCGACCCTCGCGGTCACGGTCGAAGCGACGGCAAGCGCGGCTCGTACACCATCGACGAGCTCCTCGAAGACTATGCGACGGTGGTCTCGTTCGCTCGAGGCATGAGCGGCGACGGTGCGGTGGTGGTCTCGGGATCGAGTCAAGGCGGCATCGTCGCCTTCTACTACGCCCTTTCCGATCCGAGCGTCGATGCCTACGTCTGCCACAACTTGGCGGACCTCTCCGATCCATCGAGCGTGGCGCTCACGCGATTTGGAGACAGAGGGCACGCGCTTCGCCCTTGGATTGAACGGCTCGCGCGTGTGTTTCCCGAAGCCCCCGTTCCGATGCAGAGCTACCTCGACCTTCGACGAGAACCCGTACGCGGGCAACCCCACGCGCTCCACGTACTCCTCGAAGACCCTTGGATTCCCTGGTTCGTTCGGGTCAAGACCCTCGCGTCACTCGGAACCGCTCCGCCGCCCGCGCCCATTGACTCCATCCGGACGCCGGGTTTGGTGCTTCAGGCGGGCGACGACACCATTTTTCCGACCAGCTACATCCGGCGACTCGTCGATCGGATTCCGAATGCCGATCTCGAGCTGTTCCCCGGGCTGCCGCACTACATGATCGTCGACCACGTCGATCGCGTGGTCCCGGCGCTGGTCGACTGGCTGGAGCGGCACGTCAACCGTGGCTCGAACTGACTCTCACATCTGCGGCTCCCCGCGTCGCGCTCGGCTCCTCTCGTCTTCCAGCCCGCGCGCCGCTTTGCTCGCTCTACTTGCGAGCATGGTGCCGTTGACAGGCTGTTCCACGCTCTCGCACACCGAGGGGTGGACCTCGGCGACGACGCGCGACGTTCGGGTTCGGACGAACCTTCCTCCCGTGTACGCGGAAGTATTCGCCGAGCGGTACCAAAGGGCTCATGACGCCGTCGCTGCGAACGAGTTCCAATGTGCCTTCGACCGCATTTCGGAGCCCGTGGACGTGGTGCTCATTGGCGGCGTTTACGGGGATGTGTTCGTCGGAACCGACGTGAGCGGATTCTACTTCCGTCCGCTCGAGCCCATGTTGGACCTCGACCCCAGCATCGTGATCAAGTCGGTCGACGAGGACCGCGACTCGTACTTGTTCCTTCACGAACTCACGCACCGGCTCGTCGATGAATGCGTGCCGAGTGCACCCACTTGGCTTCACGAGGGACTCGCCACCTTCTACGAGACGACACGCTTCGAAGACGGTGAACTCCGTATGGGCTATCCGGATGCGGTTTTCAGCGACCTCGAAGGAAACGTCGCGAGGCTCTCCAATGGGGACATCGTCAACCTGTTGCCACTGTCCACAGCACCCACGCTCGGAGAGTTGAGGAACAAGGATGATTCAGACTTCTATTTGGAGGACGCGAACTACCATGCTTCCTGGGTCGTTGTGCACCTGATGAAGCTCGACCCCGAACTCGATAGACGCTTCCGCTGCTATATTGAAGCGCTGTCCAGCGGCGAAAACGACGAGGCCGCGTGGCGCGCGAGCTTTGGGGATACCAACATCGATGAGCGGTACACGAACCACCTGACCGAGAGCTATGAGTTCATGCGCTCCCCGCTGTCTCTAGCGAGCAACGGTGCAGCGATGGTCGCGGAGCTCGATCCGACCGAAGTCGCTCTCACGCTGTCGACCTTCTACGACTGGAGCCATCGTTCGGGAGCCAAGCCAGCGCGTCTACATATCGATGCTGCGCGAAAGGCTAGCCCGGACTCGGCTGATCCTCTGCTCTATCTCGCGGCGCTTCACGCCGACCGACGGCGGTGGCGCAAGTCTCGAAGATCGCTCGATCGAGCGGCTACCCTCGAACCCGCCAATCCCGATGTGCTGGCGGCGGGCCTTCAGCTGTACTCAGCGCAACGAGGTGAAAAGCCCATCAAAGGCGCCGACTCGAGGCGGCTCCACTCTTGGGCGCTCGAGCTTCGCGACTCGGCCACGAGCGCGTTTCACTATGTTGCGCTCTCCACCTGGCACTCGCTACACGGGGATCCCCACGACGCCCTCCGCCTTGCTGAGCGAGCCATCGAGCTCGACCCCCGAAGCGCAGCGGCGGAAGTCGCGGCAGCGGACGCGGCCATGGACCTCGGACGAACGGACGTCGGTCAGAAGCACCTCAGGGCTGCACTCGGACTCACCGAGCACACGGACGAAGCGTCTCGTGAAGCGCTCCAGTCGAGGCTCGACGCGCTCGGCGATGCACCCGATGAGCCTCCTTGGTAACCGTCAGTGCTGCGGAGACGCCAACCGCGTCGCGAGCTGGTTCCGCGCCCAGGCCTCGGCGTCCGCGGCCTGAGTGAACGTCTTGTGCGGGCACCCGGGCTTCGAGAACCAGAAGATCGCCGTGACCATGCCTTGAAGCCAACGATTCGGAACGACCAGAGCAGACCCTGCGTTCCAACGTTCGTCGTGGGGCGCGAACCACTCGATGTGCTCTGCGAACGCTTGCCGCTGCGTTGCCGTGACCTTTTTTACGCGCGAGCAGTCGACGATCCACGCAACCGGGTAGTTGGCCCGGAGTGCCCAGTCTCGTCTTGCTTCGAGGCACGCAAGCACTTCATCGTCCGTCGCCTCTTCGGGAAACGTCCACCGGTAGACGGGCATTTCGTCGTTCGACACCCATGGATGCTCGACCTCGAGGTGCGGCGACGAAGCCTGCTTGAGCGCTGAATCCACCCCTTGAAGCCTAACAAGCCCAACAGCGGGAATCCGCCCTCGGTGCCTCCGCCCGGCTCCAAGAGATGTCGTCCATCGCCGCGACTGTCCCTTTTCTGTAGTAGTCTCAGGCGTTTAGCATGAATAGGGCGTCTCCTTTGACGGTGGGCTCGTACCACAGGAGAGGTTTGAATTGAGTTCAATTCAGCAGCTGCTACGTTTCATGAATGAGTGGGGCCGAAGAGAATCGCACCCGGTTGGTCGACGCCGCCGCGGCCGCGCTGGTCGACGGCAATGGGGCCTTCGAGGTGCAGGACGTGGCCAAGCGCGCCGGCCTGTCGGTTGGGCTCGCCTACCACCGATTCGGATCGAAGGCGGGGCTCATCGGAGCGGTCGTCCATCGCGTTTACGACCAACTGTTCGAGGCCACCGACATCCCGCACTGGCCCGCCCACGACTGGGGTGGCCGCGAACGAGAACGCACCCGTCGGTTCATCGAGTTCGTGTACGACACTCCGGTCGCCGCGATCGTCTTCAGCAAGCTCGCCTCGGATCCCGAGGTCGTGGGAGTTGCGTCCGAACGATGGCGCGGCGTCGTCGACGAAGGCGCACGCAATATTGCGCAAGGGCAGCGGCGCGGCGTTCTCCCCACTGCGACGGGCCCACATCTGCTGTCGGCCCTCATCAACGGCGCCGTCCGCCATGCCATCGCACAGGCGCTCGCCACGGAGCCACGACCGGATCGCGACGCGCTCACCGACGACGTATGGAACTTCATTTCTGCCGGCCTTCGGATCGGCCCTGAGCCCACCAACTTGACGAACCCAAGCACGGAGTCTTGAGACCATGTCTTTTCCCGATCGAAACAACCCCTACAATTTCGACGAGTTTCTCGCTTGGCGTGACCAGGTCGACTTTCTGCGTGACGACCCCTTCATGGTCGCTGCAGTCGACTACTACGCACCGGACCTGAGCGACGACATCAAGGCCGACGTCGCAGCGTTCTCGAAACGGATGACCGAGAGCTATCAGCACCTGGCCGACACGGCGGGGCGTCCGGAGAACGCGCCCACGCTGATGTACTTCGACGCGCACAACAATCGCATCGATCGAATCGTGCGTCCGGCGGAAACCCTCGAGCTCGAGCGTGAGATTTGGAATGAAGCCATGTTCTCCGCGAAGACCGATCGGTGGCAGCGGTTCCTGAAGATCTTCCTGATGGCGCAGCTCGGCGAAGCGGGCGTCGGATGTGCGCACTGCTGCACGAGCGGCTTGGTCTTGATTCTCCAGCGCTTCGCCGACACGCCCGAGCTCAAGGCGATTCTCGACCACTGCACCGAAGGCAAAGACGGCGAGTACGCGATCGGCGCCCAGTTTCTCTCCGAGATTCAGGGTGGCTCCGACGTGCAAGCCAACAAGGTCGAAGCCGTCGAGACCGAGGACGGCTGGCGCATCCACGGGACGAAGTTCTACTGCTCGGCTGCGCAAGCTGACTACGCACTCGTCACCGCAAAGCCGGCTGGTAGTCGCGACGTGGGCCTCTTCGTTGTTCCGATGTGGGAAGACAAGGCCCGCGAGCGACGAAACGGTTACGTCATCAATAAGCTGAAGTCGAAGCTCGGCACCCGCGAGTTGCCCACAGCCGAAATCACCTTCCAGGGCTCCGTCGCGTACCCGGTGGGTGACCTCAAGCGCGGTTTGGCGAACATCGTCGGCGTCGTCCTCGCGCACTCTCGGTTCATCACGGGTATGGGCGCAGGCGCGAACCTCATCCGCAGTGTCCGCGAGGCGAAGCGGTACGCTCAGTTCCGCACCGCGTTTGGTGTACAGATCGGGCGCTTCGGCCTCGTTGCGCGGCAACTTCAGGATCTCGAGCAAGCCTCGCAGCGCAGCACGGCGAGTATCCTCAAGATGCAGCGCGAAATCTTCGAGCTGGAAGACATCGAGCAGTCGGAGACCCCCGCGGGCGACGAAGTCGCACTCAAGCGCCGAGAGTTCCGAATGCGGATGCTGATTATGCTCCACAAGCTCGTCGTCAGCTCCGACTCCGCCAGGCTTTCCGAGACCGCGATGTCGATCTTCGGAGGTCACGGGCTCATGGAGGACTTCTCGTCCATCCCTCGGCTCTATCGCGATTCCGTGGTGCTCAACGGCGCGTGGGAAGGCCCGCGAAACCTTCTACTCACCAGGATCTTCATGGACCTTCAGCGGGCCGCCCAGCGTTGGTACGACCCGAAGGAGTTCGTGGCGGAGCTCCTTCCGAACACCGATAGCGAGTTGGTCACCACACTTTCAGACCGCCTCGGCGAGGCGCTGGCGTACGAGTCGCTCGTCGCCACCGATCCGGAGACCATCGAGGCGTGCGACCGATGGGACACCCTCTGCACCGATCTCTTTCACACCTATCAGGACGAGGCCGTCGCCGAGGTTCCAATCTCGTAGTCGTTGCGACTGCCCAGGGTCGGTAGCGCCGGCCGAGCTCGAGCCGGCGCCTTTCGATCATGGGGTGGGGCAATCGATGCCGCACACGAGCACGCCGTCTCCGCAGTCCGTTCGGTTGCCTTGCTCGCAGGTGATGTTGCAGTTGCCCACGCTCACGCAGGTGGTCGTGCACCGGCCTTCGCAGGTGACGTTGCAGTTGCCCACGCTCTCACATCGAGCCACCGAATCGTCACCGAGCTCCACGGTGCAGTCGGAGGCACTGACACAGGTGTAGTCACCGCGTTCGTCGGTTTCGACTAGGCACTGGCTCACCGATCGACACTCGGCGACGCAGTCGTCGTCACAGTCGAGCTCGCACCGTGGCCCAGACTCGCATCGGAACTCGCAGTTGTCGTCGCAGTCGACGTCGCAGTCGATCTCGAAACTCTGACACTCCGCCGTGCACTGATCCCCGCAGTCGAGGTCGCACCGAGACCGATCGATACACATGCACTCACCGCCGCTGCAATCGAAGCTCGAGCCATCGTCGTCGGAGCAGGCCACGGACATCGCGGCGACAGTGAGAAGGGTGAGGGTTCGTAGTACGGCGCCGAGCATGGTGGACCTCCGTGTAAGCCGCGAGACGCACACTCCTTACGGTCTTTGGTTCGTTGACACAAGACGGCGCTTCGTTGTTCTTCCGTGAAGTAGCCACACGATGAGCCACAGGATGGCAAGGCCCGCAGGCCAGTCGCCGAACAGAGCGTAGAGCGTGGATTCGTTCAACAGCCTGACCTCGCCGACGAGCGTTGCGTTCTCGAGTAGCGCCGTCTGCGCGACGATCTGGCCGAACGGGTCGATGATCGCACTGATGCCGGTGTTTGTGGCGCGCACCATGAAGCGTCGGTGCTCCACCGCGCGCATTCGCGCGAGCATGAGGTGAATGCTTGGACCCACGGAATCATCGAACCAGCCATCGTTTGCGAGCGTGACCAGCAGCTCGGGCTGCGCCTCTCGTGCGAGCGAACGCACGAAGCTCGGTCTGATCGCCTCGTAGCAGATCGGGGTTGCGATCGAGTACTCTCCGAACTGAATGCTAGCGGGCCCGCGTCCCCGCGAGAACTGGCTCCGAGTCGGCATCAGTTCCATCCAACGTGGGAACTGCGCCCCCCATGGCACGAACTCGGCGAACGGGATCCGATGACGCTTACGGTAGATCGACCGAATCTGCCCCTCTCCGTCCGCGAGCAAAGCGCTGTTCCATCGTTCTCCCGTGCTCCGCTCCTCGATCACGCCGCCAAAGAGGAGCGGCGTCCTCAGTGTTCCACTGACGGCCGCCCCCGAGGTCGGGAAACGGTCGTCGATTGGAACGGCGTATGAAGTCTCTGGCCAAACCAGGAGGTCCACGTCGCCGGCACGTTCGATGGCCATGCTCTCGTCGAGGTAGCGACGGTGGGCCAGCAAGCGTTCCGTGGGCTTCGATACGTCGATGTTGGCCTGAACGATCGCCACCTCGAGCGTCGGCGATTCTTCGATCGCGCGAGATACGCGCGCGTTGGACCACGTTCCCGCGACGAGTGCGGCGAGGACCGCGAGGGAGACGCCCATCAGCGGGCGCAACCGCACTCGTCCGCGATTCTTCCGGGATTCGATGACGTCCGAAAGTGTCGCGCCCAGAGCGCAGAGAAGGGCGCTCGCGAGCAGCGGTCCTCCAAGTGACACGATGGAAACCCACAGCGGCCGGCCGATCCAAGGACTCGCTAGGAAAAATGGGAACAGCGTTGGGTACGCCCATTCGGCGAGGATCCACGGCACGGTGAGCGCCATCTGAGCGTTTGCGCCCCGCCGACGTAGGGCGCCGTACCCGAGACCCACGAGCACGAATCGGAGCGAGAACCACGCGGCCAACGCGAACCAAACCGCCCAGCTGAGGACCGACAGGCCTCCCCAGAGCGAAACGAGTGTCGGCTGCAGCCAATGGTAGCCGCCCACGAAGGCTGCCCAGCCGAATGCCAGCGACGCCGCGACACGAGATTTCAAGGGACCCGCTTGCGCCAGGGCGAAGGCACCCACCGCGGGAACGTTCATCCACCAAGCCCACGGCAACACGAAGCTCATCGCCAGCATGGAACCGCCGAGAAGAGCCATCAACACTGTGCGGAGCGACACGCGCTTCCTTATACACGGCTGGGGCAACTGTTGCTTCGCTACCGCGGCCGGCATAGTCTGCGCGCGTGCGCGGGTTGTCTTCCCGGACCGTCATCGTCGCGGGGATAGTTTTGTGCGTCGGCGTTGCGGTCGTGTTGTTCTTGAATCGGGGCCGAGACGTGCCGCGTGTCGCCGAGCCCGACCGTGCGTCGTCGGCTTCAGCTTCGAAGCCCGCACCGCGCCGCATGGTCCCGCGAGACGAGGACGAGCCCGAACTCGAAGTGCCGCCGGGCTCGGTGATCCAGGCACCGTATTTCGACCTCGCAAACCTCGACTTCGATGCGCTGCGCGCGCGAACACCTGGGAACCTCTACTGGTTGATGGCCGCACCAACCGATGATCCCGAGGTGCTGGACGCCCGCCGCCAAGAGAAGGTGCGTCGGAACGAACAGTACGGTCGGGTGCTTTCGAGCTCGGCTCCGACTGCGGAGATCGAAGATTACTTCGCGTACCGCCGGAAACTCTCCGAGGACTACATCGAGGTGTCCCAGCTGATACTCGACGAGCACGGCGACGACCTCGCGGAGCGCGACGTCGGTCTTCTCGAGTTGACGATCGCACTGCACGCGTCGCGGCTTGGCGAGATCCCATCGAAGCTCGACGATGCGCTGCGTCGAAAGCAGGAGTACGACCAAGTAAAGCGCGCGTGGCAGGCGCAGCGCGATGCAGAGCGCGAAAACCTCGTCGGCGATACGACAAATTCCCAGGATTGACTCGGTTTTTGGGGTTGATTCGCCCGGCCGTTTTCGATGATAGTGCGCTCACCGTATCCGTTGCCCCGAGCCCAAGGAGAGGTTTTCATGCGAGCTGGGTTGATGACGTTGGTTGCGCTCCTGTGCGCGTTCGTTCCGGTACAAGCCGTCCAAGCGATTGGCCTCGAGGACATCGTCGACGGCGAAAACAACTATCCGTGGCAGCAGATCGAGTTGCCTGGAACCGTCTGTGGAAACGGTTCCCAGTACAAGTTCTACGTGTACGACAATCCGTCGTCGACCGACCTCCTCCTCTACTTCGAGGGCGGGGGTGCGTGTTGGGACTACGAGGGGTGCAGTGGGCGGCTCGGGATTCTCGGTGTGGCCAACCGCAACGGCCTTCCAGACGACTACATCGAAACGACTGTTCCAAAGTTCGCCGCCCCGCTCGTGAACGGTGCCGATCCCGGTATCCCACTTCGTGCGCGAACCGATCTCATCACGAAGGGCTTCGACGTCGTCTACATGCCGTACTGCACAGGCGACGTTCATGTCGGCAACAGTGTCACCACCTACGTGGACCCAACTGGCGCAGAGCCGCCGCTGACCTGGTTCCACAACGGCTACAACAACACCATCGCTGCGCTGAACTACCTCGCCGGGCAGTTTCCCAACGTGAACCGCATGGTGGTCAGCGGATATAGCGCGGGCGGCGTCGCGACGGGCGTCGGCTACTACTTCGCCAGGCAGATTCTGAACCCCGCGGCCGGCTACATGATCAACGACTCGGGGCCGATCTTCCCCGCGCCCAACGCGAGTTCCAACTCGCGGCCGCTGCACGATACGATCACCGCGTCCTGGGATCTGCCCTCGGTGTTCGACCAGCTTCCCGCGTCCTTCGATACCTCCGACTTCGGAAGCATCAATCGGACGGTCGCGATCGAGTTTCCGAACGACCAGCTTGCCTACACCGGCTACTCGCGTGACTTCAACTTCTCCCGGTTCTCCTATGAGCGGTTCTACCCGGGCATCGACGCCGAAGGCATTCTCACGAAGTGGAAGCAGGACCAGGACGATCTCGTCGACCAGCTCTCGGAGTTCCCGAACTTCTCGTGGAACATTCCGTATGAGCGCCAGATCAACGACAGCCACTGCTCGACCATCATTACCTTCATCGGCAGTCACAACTGCCCAAGCATTCGCAAGAAACGGTGGTATGAGGCTTGGCAGTGGCCGTGGAGCCAGAGCTGGAAGTGCCCGGGGACCTTTCAAACGATGGAAGACTTCATCGACCGATTCATCGGACAGGACCAGCGCTTCCGGTTGGTCGAGCCGCCCAACGGCTACAACGACGACGATCCCGGTATCAACATCGTCGCGCCTCTGATCGACGCTGCTCTCAGCGGCGGTTGACGAACCCTGGCTTCTTCGCCGCGCTTTGCGGCGCCACGGTGCTGCTGTGCGTCGGCTGCGAGGAGCGGCCCTCCGTGCGTGAAGAGCGGGAGCGAATGCTGGAGGCGGAGCCCCCTGTGGAAACGGGCAACATGAATCAAATGATGGGCTCGAGCGAACGGGTGATCCCCAAGCTCCCGACCCCGCAGGATCAGTTCATGCTCGCCGTGCGGAGCGGCGATCGCCCCCGCGCCGAGCGCTGGCTCGCGGAAGGCGCGAAACTCGGGCCCGGAGATGCCACACTCGTTGCCGCCGTGCGGGGCGGGGGCAACGCCGAGTTCGTGGAGTGGCTGGTCGGCCGTGGAGCACCTGCCGATGAAGCAGATCCGTCGGGGCGCACGCCGCTCAGCTGGGCTACGAGCGAAGCCCAGCTCGATACGATTCGCTTGCTTCTTGCTCAGGGTGCGAGCAGTGTCACGGAAGACCAGCTTGGTCGCGCGCCCGTGCACTACGCCGTCTTCAGCGGGAATCCGACCGTCCTCGAACTGATTCTCGAAGCCGGTGCTTCGGTGAATGCCCAGGACCAGCTTGGCAGTACGCCCCTCATGTACGCGTGCGCGAAAGATCTCCCCGAGCTCGTAGACCTACTCGACGAAGCCGGGGCCGATTGGCATGTACTCGACAAGCTGGGGCGAACTGCGGTCGAACGCGCGCACGGAACCAGGGCATGCCAGTCAGACGACGACTAGTCTGACCACTACAGCGCTCTGACACCGGAGCGCTGGCGTCGACACCGTTCATGTAGGACCCTTCCACCGAAAGAGAGTTTTCCATGACCGACATCCAAGGAGCAGGCAGCGACATGGAGGGGAAGAGCACCACGAACCTCGTCTACATCTTCTACCTCACGGCCGCGTTCCTGCCCCTGATCCCGCTTATCGGCCTGATCATTGCGCTGTCGAAGCGAAACGAGGCGCCGTCGCTGCTCCGAAACCACTACCAGAACCAGGTCAATCTGTTCATTCGGGGCGTCGTCCTCTCGATCGCGGCGACCGCGGCCTGGCTCTTGCTTTCGATCACCGTCGTGGGCGCGCCCATCGCCATCGTGGTCGGTGCCGTGGTACTCGCATGGTGGTACGTCCGGGTGGTGAAGGGCATGCGGAGCCTGTCGGCAGGTGAACCCATCGCGGACCTGTCGAGCTGGGGGTTCTAAGAGCGTTCTTGATTGCGGAATCGGCGTGGGCAGTGAACAGTTCGACTCCTGCCCGCGATGAAACGATCCGTCCTCGCTTCGATCTTCATCGTGAAGGTCTTGTTCGCCGCCCCGGCACCCGTCGCCGCACAACCAGAGCAGGACTTTGCCATCTGGGGTGCGCTCTTCTTCACAGGGCAGCTGGACCAGCGAAGTCCGAGCCTCGCATTCTGGTTTGATGTCCAGGGTAGGCATAACGACCGGAGCACCGCTCAGGTGCTGCGCCCGGCGCTCGGAGTGACGCTGGCTTCCTGGGTGTCGCTATGGGTGGGCTACGCATCGCTCCTGACTTGGTTTGATGGCCCCGCAGAGCGAACCACCGAGAATCGCTTGTTCGAACAGTTGATCCTGAAGCATCGTGTGCGCGGTCTGCTTCTGATGTCGCGCACGCGCGCTGAGCAACGCTGGTTGAAGGAGGCGCCTGGACTCGCCAATCGTTTTCGAGAGCTGGTGCGCGTGAACTACCGTCCGCGGGAAAGCGTTCCGGTTGGGATCGCATTCAAGGACGAGGTGTTCTTCCAGTTCGGTGGCGATGCCTGGGCGGCGCAGGGGTTTGAGCAACACCGAGCGTTTCTCGGCCTAGCGATGTACCCGGTGTCGAAGTTCCTTCGTGTCGAGGTCGGCTACCTGAACGTCTTTCTGTCGCGGGACGTGAATCGAATGTCGCACGTGCTCTCGATCAATTTCTTCCTGTCGTATCCAGGGCGCCAGAGGCTATTCTAAGCTCGCTCGGTCATGAAAGACCCACCCTGGAAACGTCTTGTCGAGGAGCTCAAAGACCAGGGGTACGAGAGCATCTACCTCGATCGGTTGCGAGCCACTCTCGACGTTCGACAACAGCACGCGATCCTCGAAAAAGAGATCGTCCAAGAGATGGCCTACGCGCTCGGGAGAAGCGCCGCCAAGGTTGATCACGCGCTCTTGGAGCTCGAACTCCTCGTACGCGATCTTCAGGACGCGCAAACCCAGCTGCGACGATCCGAGGTGATGAACGCTTTCCGACGTCGTCGAGAGGACGCGATCCGTCTACGGCGCGACCTTCTCATTCATCGCGAAGCGGTGGGTATTCGTCGAAACGACATTCTCGAACGTATGTATCCGATCCCGCCTCCGCTGTGAGAGCGAAGGCTCTACGCGAAGATCGCGATTCCCCTTGGACGGCACCGTGGGGTACCCTCGGCCGCGACGGGTACGCAGGGCCGCCTGCCTGGGCACGCGTCTAAGACGACACGATGGACCGATACCAACGGGAACATGTCTACGCCGACCGATCCGCGTGGGTCGTCGTCATCGTATGCGTGTCGCTGCTTGGGTGCGGCGGCGCAGCGGAGTACCGACGCACTGGACACGTCTACGCGCCGCGCGGCCCCCTCTGCGACTACGAAGTCGTCCGGAACCGGACCATCGAGCCCTACGAGGAGGTCGGCACGATCGACGTTGCCGCGTTCTCGGCCGGGCAGCTCCCGAACGACGAGGAGAAGTTCCGTAAAGTCGTGAGCGAGTACGTCTGTCAGGCGGGTGGGGACGCCGTGATTCCTGGAATCAACCTCTACGGCCGATGGGTCATCGGTACAGTCATCCGCTTCGATCCGCCGCAGTGCACCCAGTGCGACGACAAAGGAATGAAGGAAGCCGCGGTCGAGGACGACTCGGGAGAGGACGGGTAGGACGGAATGCTGATGGCCGCGATGATTGCTTTGATGAACGCTGCGGGTGTCGCGCCCACGCCTGAGGACCTGCAGAACTACCAGCTCAAGTTTCGCGAGCGTGGGCACCACATTCACATGGACTTCGGTTCCACGCGTGGCGACGGGAAGGAGACGACGGTCGGGTTGGGCTACGAGTATCTGACCGATCGTCAGTTCAACGCGGTGTCTGTGGAGGTGCTCGGTCAGAAACTCGGCAAGCTCTTCAAGGGCGATCAAGACTGGTGGATCGGTGCTGGGATCGCGTGGTGGCCTGTGCGGCCGGTGAAGATCTTCATGCAGGCCGGTGCGCTGTTCGATGAACTGGGGACCGCGGCACAAGGTCGTGTCGGTGTCGGATATCGTTTCCCGTTTTTCATGCTTGCCGTGATGCCGTTCGGCTACGTGCAGACCACGGACGACGGACGGTTCAGCTGGTCCATCGGAGTTAGGATTCAGTACTGATGCGCGTGCCGGTTTTTCTGCTGGTGGTCGCGATCGGGCTCGGGTGCTCGAGCCCCCCACCAACCGCAACCGCAGTCATGGCCCGGGAACCCAATCATCTCTTTTGGGGCGAGGCGACGTCTGCCGAGGCCGGCACCGTGGACACCGGCAGCGAACGCTCCACTGACTTTGCGATCGTGACGGCGACGAGCGGCGGGGAGGGCATCACTCAGGCTGCATGGCTCCAGGCCGTCGAGACCGCCGACTCCGAGTACGTGGCCTGCGTCTACACCACGCTCGTCGGTTGGAAGAGTTCTTCTGAAGAGGGCGTCCCACCGCAAACCCTGATCGTTGAAGCGCCCCCGGAGGCCGCGCCGACGGAGTCCACCGACGTCGAGGTGGTCGGCCTTCCAAACGATCGGTCGGCTGGCCCCCTTCGGCCGCCAAACGCGCAGCGGGTAGACACGCGCGCAAGTCTCGCGGCGTGGGCCGAAGAGAACACTCGCACGTCGATCTACCGCTCATTCGAACGGTCTGAGATCTACGCAACCCGTGGCTCCCGTATTCGGCTGCGCTTCTTTGGTGGTTGGGAGTTCAACCGCAAGATGAGCAACAACAGCGGCATGGTGCGGCTCGGCTACACGTTCGGCCATCCGATGGGTAGCGAACTCAAGGGCAATCCGAAGGACAGGTCCCCCAAGTTCATGGTGTACGCTGTCGCCGATCCGAACGGCGCCGCGCTCGAGCGCATTCAGATCGTCAAA
Organism: Myxococcota bacterium; assembly: GCA_039177115.1. Taxonomy (GTDB): domain Bacteria; phylum Myxococcota_A; class Polyangia; order Polyangiales; family Houyiibacteriaceae; genus SG8-38. The sequence continues at coordinate 82,059 of JBCDFZ010000007.1, read as the reverse complement.
GGTTCGCTCGCGCCCGACGGCTCGATTCGGGAGGAGGCGTATGACGTAATCGGCGCCGCGGCGTACCAGATCGAGCAGATGAAGCGGAAGCACCGAAGAAAGAACCCGCCCCCCGCAACCGAACCCGGCGTGCCGGCGTTGCACGGCTTTTGGATCGACCCCGAGTTCGATCCCAGCGTGCCCTCGTTCTACGTGATGCAGGCCTTCGAGCTGCCGGGACCCGGCGGCGTTCCAGGCTCGAGTGTCGATTCGCCGAGCGCATACACCGCGCCCATCTGGTACCTCCCGCCTACCGGCGAAGACAGCCCTTGACCCTTTTTCGAGGGGTCGATAGCGTCTTCGATGTCGGGCAACGGACGAAGGAGTGGAGAGTCCATGAACACCTGGCCGGTCTGCGTGCCTGTCTCGTCGACGTTCATCGCTTGACCGTCACGCTCGCGTGACATTCGGTCTCGAAACCCGTGGGTCCGCGCGATCGCGCCTGTGCGTAGCGCACACGAGTCATTGCTAGCCCAACTCGGCTGACGCATCGCGTGCGTCGCGCGAGGCGTCGTGCGCCAATCGCGGTTACACGACCGCGATGAACTCGCTCTCGTGACTGTGTGACATTCACAACCAAAACGCGGATGCCATCGAATTCGCATGCGCACGAGATCGTTCACTCGTGTTAGCGTCGGGGCCGCCGACGAAGGCAACGCCGCGGTCGACGCGCGGCGTGTCGAAAGGAAGTATCATGGCTTTAGTTCGTTCTTCGCTTTGGTTGGGGTGTTGGTTGACTTCGCTCCTGTTCTTGATCGGCTGCGGCAACGAAGGCCCCTCGGGTTCCGTCGCACTCGACCTCGTACTCGCAGACGGAGCCGCGATCGATACCGTCGACTGGCGGATCACCGGTAACGGAATGGCGCCCATGGAGGGCAACATCGATACCAGTGCGCCAGGCTCGACCGTGTCTCTCGAGGTGTTTGGTCTGCAGGCGGGTGACGACTACCTGCTCGAACTCTTCGCGAGCTCGGAAGACGGCCTCACGACATGCAAGGGCTCGGTCAACTTCAGCGTCTCGGTCGGGCGAGTGACCGAGGTGTTCGTCATGCTTCAGTGCAGCACCGAACCAACGTCTGGGGGCGTGCGAGTCGAAACGGAGATCAACCTTTGCGGAGAGCTCATCAAGGTCGTGGTGGCCCCGCTCAGAACGTCCATCGGAAACGACATCGATCTTCAGGCCGAGGCCGTCGACCGCGAGGGCGATCCGTTGGAGTACTTTTGGTCTGCATCCGGCGGCTCCATCGCGAACCCGTCTTCACCCGATACGACCTACACCTGTGGTCAGGAGGGTCAGCAGTTCGTCCGAATCCAGGTCTCAGACGCCGACCACTGCGTCGACGAGTGGACCGTGCCCGTGACCTGTGTCGACCGTGGTGGAACCGGCGGCACGGGCGGTGGAACTGGGGGAAGCGGAGGCACCGGTGGGTTCGCCGGTACCGGAGGCTCGGCGGGGTGTGAGTCGACCTGCGGCACGTTCAACGAGTTCCCCAACGGAGGGCCCGTCGACGGCGGCTTCCTCGACTGCGATGTGATGGGGATCCCGATCCCGCTCGAGTTCGATCTGACTGCGATCTCACAACAGCCCATCGCGCCCGGACAGAGCGAGATCACGTCGGCATTTCAGACCATCATCCCAGCGAGCGTGGTCAACCTGATCCTCGCGCTGGCGGACAGCGTCGACGTGACCGACACGCTCGGATTCGTGTTCACGACCGCCCAGCCTTCGCCCATCGCGATCGGCTTGAGCCCCGTGCCGTGCCTCGTTTGCTTTCAGCCCGACGTGCCTGTGGTCGTTACGAACGACCCGAACACGACGGAGTTCTTCATCACCGGAACATCGATCGACTTGGAGCTGACCGAAGTCACGGTGTCCCTCAACGCGGCCGGGCTGCCCCTCACGCTGACCACCGACGGTCCCGATCCGAACTGCGTTTGGCAAGGCCCGCCTCCGCGCGTTTCGCTCGGTTCCGGCGGTACGGGCGGCGTCGGGGGTACGGGCGGCACCGGCGGCACCGGCGGCTCCGTTGGGATGGGCCTGTGCACCGACTCCGCGGACAGCGCGGCGCTCGAGAACGCGGAGTACACCAACGACGACGGGGATACTTTCTTCGGCGATGCCGCGGTTGCGGAGATCGCCAATGACTGCGTCCTCGGTGCTACGACGCTCGTCAGCGACGGGTGTGGCTCCGAGGCGGCTCTCGTCATCGGCAACAACTCGGAGGAGAACCGTGCGGCCCTCGCAGCATGCGTCGAGGACTGCATCCTGGAGCAAGGGATCGACCTCTCCTCCGGCTGCCTCAGCTGCTACGGCGACACCGTGAGCTGCACGACGGCGTTCTGTATTGGGCCTTGCGCAGCGAGCACGTCGGCGCCTGGATGCATCCAATGCCAGTGCGACAACAACTGCTTCCAGGACTTCGACGTTTGCAGCGGTCTCCCATCCGGCAACGAGTGCAACGGAGGCACCGGCGGCAGTGGAGGCACCGGGGCCGTGGGCGGGACCGCGGGGAGCGGCGGAGTCGGCGGGACCGGCGGATTTGGTGGCTCCCCTGGCTGCCAGCAGACTTGCGGTATCGGGAACGAGTTCCCGAGCGGCTCCACGGTCGAGTCTCGCGGCTTCGAGTGCGCGGTCATGGGGATCCCCATTCCCCTGAGCTTCAATTTCACCGCGCTCGCTGCGGACCCCATCGCCAGCGGAAACAACGACATCACGTTGGCCGCGCAGACGGTCATCCCGGAGGATGTCGTCGACCTGATCCTCGCGCTTGCAGACTCTGCAACAATCACGAACACGACCGGGTCGGTCGACACCTCCGGCTTGCCGAGTCGGCTGTCGCTCATCCTCACAGACGTGCCCTGCGAGGTTTGTTTCTTCCCAGGGACGCCAGTCGAGGTCACCATAGACCCGAGGACTGAAACGTTCTCAGTATCGGACGGCTCGATCAGCCTCGACCTCTCGGAGGTCACCGTGATCATCGATGCCGGCGGTCTCGAGCTCGTCCTCTCGAACGTGGGCGCCGACCCGAACTGCACCTGGGACGGCGGCAGTCCGCCCAGCATCACGCTCGGAGCGCCCGCTTTCTGACCGATTCGTCCGCACCGCTCGAATCCCGGCTGGCGAGCTCGACGCGTCGCCGGGTCTCGGAGCGGTCTAGATCTGAAAGCGTGATGCGAGCGGCGTATCGATGTCGTTGGGGTTGCGAAGTGCGGCCTCGATCGCGGCGCTGACCCCCTTCGTGGCGGTTTCCACAGACATGCTCGGCATCCCGACGTTTTCGTCGCGCGCGGCGATGCTCGGGAGCGCGGGAAGGTGGACCCACGCAGCGGGAGTCGCAAGGCCCCGATCCTGAAGATAGTAGAGGACACCGTACATGAGATGGTTGCAGCCGAAGGTGCCAGGGGTGTCCGAGATGTCCGCCGGAACACCTGCTTGTCGCATGGCCTGGACCATCGCGCGGATCGGCGCCGTCGCATAGATACCGGCCGGGCCGCCGGGAACGGTTGGCTCCCCCTGAAGAGACCGGCCTTTGTTGTCGGTGAGCCCGTACCGGGTCGAGTCGTTGTAGTTGATCGCGATGCGTTCGACCGTGATCATGCTTCTGCCGCCGTACTCTCCCATCATCACGACGAGCACCGGGGAGGTCTGCTCGATCGCGGTGGTTACCTCGTCGATGGCCTCGAAGAAGCTGTTGTTGACGATCTTCGAGACGACGTCCGCTTCGCCGATTCGCGAGCCATCGAGGGTGCGGGCGACCTGCTCCGCTGGGTTCACCGGGGTGTTGGCAAATGGGCCGTAGCCCGTGATGAGTACGCTTGGCATCGAGAGCACCCTGTCACGAAGGTCGCCGTGCGCCAGGCGAGGGCGGGCACGCCCGTGCGCCATACGACGACTACTCTCGTTCCCGATGAAGGAGCGCTTCCTTGCGGTCGATTCCCCACCGGTACCCCGATGGCTGTCCGTCTTTTCGGACCACGCGATGGCAAGGGATCAGCACGGCCAAGTTGTTCGTGGCACAGGCCCGAGCGACCGCGCGAGCACCCTCTGGCGCGCCGAGCGATGCGGCGATCTCCCCGTAGGTTCGGGTCTCACCGCGCGGGATCGCACGCAGTGCTTGCCACACGCGTTCCTGGAACGCCGTGCCTCGTACGTCGAGCGGAACATCGGCGGACTCCGACAGTTCCACCGCGTTAACCACCGCCTCGACCCAAGGAGACGCAGCGGAGCATTCCAGCTCGGCGTTCGGGAAGTGCTCCGCGAGGCGTTCCGTGAGGGAGCCCTCGGAGTCGTCGAAGGCCACCTCGCAAACCCCGCGCGCGGTCCACGCTATCAGGGCCAAGCCAAGTGAGCACCGCTCGACGGCGTACTCGATTCGTTCGCCCGACGCGCCAGCCCTCGCCGCCGCAGGCGTCATACCGAGCTCTTGGCCGACGCCGTCGTAGAACCGGCTGCTAGACGAGTACCCTGCCTCGTACACAGACTCGACCACCGAGCGTCCGCGACTGAGCGATTCTCGGGCCCGCTCCGCCAACACGCGGCGACGGTACTGCTGCGGGGTGACGCCCAGCTTCTTCTTGAACGCGCGCTGGAAGTACGACTCGCTCAGGCCGACCGCGGTTGCGACGTCTCGAGTCTTCATCGCGTTTTCAGCGGATAGCAGCTCGCAGGCGTGCGTCACGGCGTGGGCAAGCGGTGAGTCGCTTGGATCGTGTTCCGGCCGACATCGTTTGCACGGCCGGTACCCCGCGCTCCTTGCGTCCTGCGTGCTTTCGAAGAACTCGACGTTCTCGGGACGAGGTCTGCGTGACGCGCATGACGGACGGCAAAACACACCGGTGGTGCGGACGGCATAGTAGAATTGCCCGGGTGCTCTCGAGAGCACGGCTTCCCATCGTGCAGCCTTGGCTGTGTTCTCTGACGGGTTCATCGGTGGGCCTCCAGCACTTGCGTGTCGTCGAGACGATACTGGCGTCGGGCGTTGGCGCCAATGACCGCCGCCGCTGCGGGCTTGAGCCTGCGTTGCTTCCACGTTTCGTAGAGCGAGTCTTCGTTGCGATGAAGCCGCGACTCCCCCCACCAGGCGGACGACATTGGCGCGATGTCGTCCGTCCCATCGTGATTTCGCGGACCCACCAGGACGACGGGAGTGCCCCAGATGTGGACTGCGGGTTCGATTTCTCGGTGCATGAAGGGAGGCTGGCACCGAGAGCCGCTCGACCGCGTCCCGAGGACTGACCTGTAATTCACTTTCTGCTTCAGGCGAGTTTTCGAACTACTCCGGTGCGACCATCGAGTGAGACCCTGTCTCCCGTCTGGATGGCCTGCGTCGCGCCGTTCACCCCGACGATGGCCGGCATGCCGTACTCCCGCGCAACGATGGAACCGTGCGACAAAAGCCCACCAACCTCGACCACGAGCCCGGCGGCTTGAGCGAACAGGGGCGTCCACGCCACGTCCGTGACAGGAGCGACGAGAATCTCGCCCGGCTCCAACCGGGCATCCTGTCGGGGGTCGGTAACGACCCGCGCCACCCCGGTAACCTGGCCCGCGCTCACGCCCATTCCTCTGAGCTCGATGGATGCAGCAAGCTCGTCGAGAGCGATGGTTCGTGGGACGCGTTCCTGAATCTTGGGCACCGCGACTCGTTTCGACCAGTTGAAGTCTCGGCGGCGTTGCGAGACGATCCCCGAGGCGGCGTCAGGCGACAGAGCGCCCGACACGAGCCGATCGATTTCTTCCCATCTCAGAAAAAAGATATCGGTCTTTTCGGTGAGTAGTCTTCGCGAGACGAGTCGACGGTTCAACTCCGCGTAGGCACGTCTCGATCGGTCGAGACGGCGGATCACCACGTCTTTCATGGTCTCTCGGTTGAGAAGCCCTTCGCGAGCGCGCCGGGTCATCCAGACGACGACAGCGCGTCGCCACCAGGGCAGAACTCGAAGACGGTCGTTCGCTTCGGCCCGCGCGCGAGAGTGCCTCTCTTGGATCGACTTCGGCGCTACTGCGCCGTCTCGAAGATGGTTCCGGAGCAGAGCGACGACCTGGCTTGGGTCCTCTCGCCAGCACGGTCTGCTCAACTCGGCCTCCGCGACTCCGCGATGCCCGTATTGCAGGAGAAACTCGCGGAGTTCGCTGCCGAGTTCGCTCTCCGACAGCCGCCTGTACGCGTCTTGGTCGGAGGGGGCGCCCACGAGAGCCGCCGTGAGCGTTTGGTCCGCGCGAACCCGCTGACCGAGGGCGTGAAGCGAAGCGCCCGGAGCCGCGCTCGGCAGCGCATCGATCCCCGATACGAGTGCGGACGCCAATGCGCCTTCGTCGTCTTGAACCCATTTTGACAGCGTGGCCCGGAGCTGAGCAAAGGCGACCGAGGCCAGCGTCGAAGCCCACACGTGAACGACCGAGGGGGCGGCGAGCGTGTCAGTCATCTTCGTCAGCTCGAGAAGAGACTGATCCGACGCACTCTCGAGCCAGGCATCGTCCACCCGGGCGGCGTCGGTCTCTGCCGTACGGCAGGACACGGCGATGGCCCTCGGGAGCGTCCATGTGCGCAGCATCACCACCGCTAGCACGCGAAGAAGACGGGGAAGGCGATTGGGAAGCAGATCGCGCCAACCTACCGGGGGCGATCGGGTCTCAGGCTTCCCGATGAACTCTTCGAGAACGGTGTCCTCGGTCATGCCCGGCGTTCGTGATGCCGCCTCGAGAAGAAGCGAGACGTTGACGTAGGGTCGGTGGAAGAAGAACCCGAGCGCACGAGGCGAAGCGTTTCGTTCGATTGCACCGAGCGAGTGCAGCTGCGAGAGGAACGCGTGCTCGATCAGCTGGCCCGTGTGATTCCATGAAAGCGGTGTGACACAGCCCGGCAGGACCTCGCTGATGTTTCCGTTCGAGTAGAGGGGGTACGTCGGGTCAATGGGCGTGTTGTCAGTGGGGGCCCACCCCTTCGGGGGTCCGGAGGTCCGAGAGTCGAGTGTCGTGATCGGGCGTGCTTGAAGCAGGAAGAGCCGCTCGCCTTCGAACGCCCATTCGATGTCGACCGGTGCCTCATGGAGTGCCTCGACGCGGAGCGCGAGCCTCGCGACCTCGCACGCTTCAGCGTCGGACAGGCATGGCGCAGCTCTCTCTTCGACGCGGTTTTCCACGGTGGTGGTCCCGGATGGCGCGAGCACTGTGCGTCGCCCCTTGGACCCGATGCTTCGTGAGCCGACACTCATCGTACGTCGGTCGATCACGTAGCTGTCCGGTGTGATCTCTCCGTTTACCACCGTTTCTCCGAGACCGAAGTTGGCGCTGACGAGAACGTGGTCCTTCGCCGTGACGGGATCCTTGGTGAAGCAGACACCGGCGCGCTCGGCCCGCACCATCTGTTGAACCACGACGGCCATCGCTCCGTCGCTTGCTCCTCGGTACACTCGGTACTCGCGGGCGTGCGCCGCCTTGGCAGATCGACAGACCTCCACGACCGCGTCGCCGATGTCTTCTGGCGCGACGCCGAGGCGCGTTTCGTACTGCCCGGCGAAACTCGCATTCGCCCCGTCCTCGCTCGTGGACGAGGAGCGAACCGCGAAACGAGCAGCGGGGTCGGCGTCGACGATTTGCCTCACCGCGTGTGCGATCCGCGCTCGAAGGCGGTCTCTGTACCCGGTATCGCCTTCGACGATTCGAGCGCACGCGTTGGTCGTGACGCAAAAGCCCGGGGGAACTAGGAAGCCCTCCGCAAGCAGCCGTGCCAGTTCCGCACCCTTGCCGCCGGTGAGCGCGGGGTCGCGCGCCTCGGTGTCCTGCAGCGCAACCACGGTCACCGGAGCTGCTCCATGCACTCCACCATCCCGTCCGCCGCTCGCCCGCCCCACTCAAACCGCGCGCGTGCCGCCGTGACGATCGTGTTTCGCATCGCGGTTCGCGCGACGACGGGGAGAGGATCGGTGATCGTCGCTCCGAGCTCCACCAAGTGGCCTCCCTCCGTCGTGAGCGTGGTGCGAATCTGATCGGGCCAGAACCTGTGGGTTTGGTGGTGTTCGTCGAGTGACCAGCGTCCAATGCGCTCCACGACGCCGTTACGCAGCACAAACCCGCTTTGCACCCGCATCAAAAGCACGTCGACGGCCACGGCGTTGAAGCAAAGCTCGTCTCCGAACTGGCACGAGATCCAGCGCCAACGCTTCGGCACCCGCATGTCCCGCACACCCCACGAATGGTCACGCTGACCGTAGCCCTCGATCGTCGAGGTCTTGCCGTCGAACGTCATAAGACCGACGACACGCGTGCTCTGTTCGTAGTGATGCGCTCCAACCATCGAGGGCAGCATTCGTACACCGCGAACCGTCTGCCGAAGAGACCTCCATGGATGGCCTCGTATACTCTTGGCGAGATCACCGAGGGGGCGCAGTTGCAGGGAACGTTCGTCGTAGCGAATGGCCCCGTGCAACGGCGCCACTTCGAGGTCCAGCGTGAGTCGCTTCGTAGGCGTCGCGGTGTCTCGCGTGCGTTCGAGGTTCGATGGACTTGCTGGCTCACGGAAGTGATGGACGGGGCCATCGAATCGTACGCGCCATTTTCCGAACGGTTCTACGCATACGAAGTCGAGTGACTCGCTGCGAATCAAGTCGACACCTCGGCTCGACGGCTGCGCGGTTTCGATGAACGCGGTGGTCCCGTCTGGAAGGTAGAGACACACGAAACCGTCTCGTTCGCCGATGCCTGGGGTCGCGCCGACTCGCACGGCGCACGCCCATCGCCGCTCGGTATCGAACGCGTTGAAGTAGAACGACTCGTTCCAGTGCTTTGCCGACGAGGGCTCGTGCCAGTGCTCATCGCGTGGGTGGAGCATGGATCGTCTCCTCAACGCTTGTAGACGAACTGCACCGAGAGAGAACCGTTGACGGTCTTGTACTCGCCCTCGCAGCCCACTCGAAAGAAACCCATCTCGCAGCCGCTTTGGTCGATGTTCGACCCTACTCGGCCTCTCGAGAACGCGCTCTGAAGGGCAAGGTCGATGGCAAACGCTTTCCAATGAACGCCGAGTCCGAGCGCGAACGAATGTCCCCATGCTGGGGGAGGCGTCACCGGCTGTGCGCCTTCCTTGGTGGTTGCAGAGGAGCTCGCGACGTAGCCGCTCCGAAACGACAGGAGACGGTTGATGTCGTAGTCGAGCCCGAACCGCAGACTAAACGCGTTTTGCCAGAGCAGTGGGATATCTACCGTGTCGAACAGGAAGCCCTCTTCAAACGTCAGCGTCTGCGCCTGGTTGGACGCCTCGTAGAACAGCACGTGAAGTTCGCTTGCGAGGGTCAGAGCACCGTTCAGAAGAAACACCGCGACCCCGCCCGAGAGGACGTTCGGGGTCGAGAAGCGGGCCTTCACCTTCGAGCTGAGCTCAGGCCCCTCCAGCGTTCTCAAGCGGCCGCTCAACCGGTTGGTCGCCTGGGTCCGGTACATGATCGACGCGGCGATCTTCGACGTTGCTCGCCAGGTCAGCCCGATTCTACCACCCGGGTAGCCGGCGCCGCTCAGCGTGGCCGTCACGGGGATGATCGTCACGAGTTCGACGGGAATGTTCGCGTCTTGCACGGCGAACGGAACGCGTAGGGTGACCCCGAGGTCGAGGTTCGGCAGAATCTCCACGGCAACTCCCACCGCGGCTTCACCAGAAACGAACGTCAGCTTGAAGTCCCCGGTGAGGTCGGAGCCGTAGATGTTCTCGACGTCACTGTAGGTCGCGCCGAAGAGCCCGAGGGCGTAGGCTCCAAATCCGAGGACCACGCGTTTTCCGACCCGGGCCGCACCGAAGATGCTTGGTATCGGCCCGAATCCGAGGTCGGAACGAACGCTGGTGTTTTGCCCCGCGAGCGGTGCCTCGGACACCGTGAACACAGGCGTCAAGTTCACGCTCATCGCGCCCTTTTCGATACCGGCGAGGTTCGCTGGGTTGATCGCCAGCGCGGAGGGGTTCTCGAGATACGCCATTCCCGTCGTACCTGCTCCGATGCTCTCTGCGTCGAAGGAAGAGGGCTCGATGTTGGCCGTTGCGCGACCGTCGATCGAGAGGGTCGCCGCCAGCACGACGACGCCCCACATTTGGCTTCGGTTCATTCGTCGTCCTCGCTAGACTTCAAGCGAACAAGCTCGCCTCTGGCGATCCGATCCACGAACGCGAGTTCACGTTCGAGGAAACTCTGCTCCGGGACGACCGACCACAACAGTGCGCCACCTAGAAGCGTCGCGAGGATCCCGGTCACGTTCGATTCGAACTCCGCTTGGTCGGCCGCATCGGGTAGGAGCGAACGCGCAGCGTCGAGAAACGCGGCCCGGTGTCGGCTGAAGATAGGGCGAAGCGCCTCCCGCAGGGCTTCATCCGTGCGCGCCGCCACGTAGAGCTCGAGCGTTGCCTGCATGCGGTCCGATCGAAAGACCGCCCAAAGCGCTCGGAGCGCCTCGTCCATCGGTTCCGTCTTGCCCGCGAATGCGCGCGCCATTCCGAGGAACTCGGTAATTGCGCCCTCGAGAACATGTTCGGTGGTTGCGGCCATCAGGTCGCTCTTGGTTGCGAAGTGCTTGAAGAGCGTGCCGTGGGCGACGCCAGCCCCCTCGGCGACTGCAGCCGTGGCGAGGCGACCGTAGCCCCGCTCTGCCAGCTGCGCGGCTGACGACTCGAGGAGCCTTGCACGCGTCGCGGCCGCACGGCGCGTGCGGGCGGCGAAGTTCTTGGGCGATGACTCCGCGGCTGCCACGAAAGTGAGTATCTGCTCACTCACTCTCGAAGTAAACCCTCAATCCCTTCGCGCTAGAATCGTGCAATATACTGAAAGTGCTAGACAATTACAGTGAGTGAGTGAATGCTCACCTCATGGCTAAACCTGGATCTCCGACGCGACTCTTTCCTCCGGCGACCGCCGGCTCCCGCGGGCTTCGGGCGCGCCTCATGGACGACACCCTCGTGAGGGGCCCCGGCGTGTTCGATGCGCTTTCGGCACGCGTCGTCGAGGAAGCGGGGTTCGAGATGGGCTTTCTCGGGGGCTTCTCGCTCTCAGCGGCATCCCTCGGCCTCCCGGACGTGGGGCTGTTGAGCTACGGCGAGATGATCGATCGTGCGCGCGACGTTTGCGCCGCCACGGCCCTTCCGATCTTCGGAGACGCCGACACTGGGTACGGCAACGCCGTCAACGTGGAGCGCACGGTTCTCGGTGCAGCCAGGGTCGGACTTGCCGGCCTCATGATCGAGGATCAGCGCTGGCCCAAGCGGTGCGGGCACACGGCGGGCAAAGACGTCATCGATCGAACCGAGGCGCTCCAGCGCGTGACCGCAGCGATCCGCGCGCGCGACGAGCACGGGCTCGATCTGCTGATCATGGCGAGAAGCGATGCCAACGCGACGCATGGTTTCGACGAGGCGCTTTGGCGCGTGGAAGCGTTCGCCGATGCGGGCGCCGATCTCACGTTCCTGGAAGCACCGGAAAGCCGCGAGCAGCTCAGCCGTTACGGCGGCGCAAACGCGGCATGGAAGACGGCAAGCATGGTCGAGGATGGTAAAACACCGTGGCTCTCCCCGGCGGAGCTCGAAGACCTCGGGTATTCACTGGTCATCTATCCGGTCACTCTGCTTCTTCACAATATCTTCGCGATGCGACTTGCCGTGTCGCAGCTCGCCAAGGGGCGCGACGAGCGAGACCGCCGAGCCACCTTTGATGACACCCGGTCTCTGGTTGGATGGCCCGACTACGACGCGAAGCTCGAAAGCCTCGAGGGCCCGATGGAGGGAGGCTCGAATGGGGATTAGTCACATCGCGCTTGCCGTGAAGGACATCGAAGCCACACATCGGTTTTACACCGAGGCCATGGGCTTCACCTTAGTGAAGGTCGAAATCGTCCCGCAGAAAGGCACGTTTTCGAGGCACGTCTTTTACTCCACGGGCTCTCCGTCGGACCAGATGATCGCGTTCTGGGACCTATCGGCAACCGCGGCCGGTCGCGATCTCAAGACCGACATCAGTCGCGATCTCGGCCTCGACCCCCTCACCAACCACCTGGCTTTCCAAGCAGGCAGTGTCGAAGACCTCGATCGCCGCAAGTCGCACTGGCTGAGCCTCGGGCACGACGTGCTCGAGATCGACCACGGCTGGATCCGGTCCGTCTATACCGAAGACCCAGACGGCATCACGGTCGAGTTTGCGATTCTCACCAAGCCCTTCACGCCGGAGGACGCCGAAGAAGCGCTCGTCCTGCTTCGTTCCGAGGCGCCGCCTCTTCCCGACTCCCCACCCAAGTACCGTTTTCACCGCGCGCGCGATTTCAAGTCGTAGCGAAAGGACCCGGCAGATGCCCCGACTCCGACAAGTACCGAAGAGCGAAGCCCACCCCACGGCCCGCGTGATCTACAACATGATGTTCGGAGAACGAGACCCGGTGACTTCGCCGGGTACGTCGACCGGGACTCCCGGCAACTGGTGGACGGTGTTTGCAGGTGTTCCTGACTGCTTTGACCACACCGTGCAAGGCTTTGCGTTTTATCGCAGCTCCAAACGGAAACTCTCCCCACAGCTTCGCGAGCTTGGACAGCTTCGTGCTGGATACGCGATCGGAAGTCGGTTCGTGTTCTCGCAGCACTGCAAGCAGGGCCGCTCGGTTGGACTTAGCGAAGACAAGATTCAAAACATCAACGCCTGGTCCGTGGCTAGTTGCTACAGCGCCATCGAGCGAGCAGTTCTAGCCTACACCGACTGTCTCGTGCTCGAGGGCGGGCGCGTGCCGGATGCAACGTTTGACGCGCTTCGCACCGAGCTCGACGATACCGAGATCCTCGAGCTGACGTACATCACGTGTACCTATGCGATGCATGCGACGATGTCGCGCGCTCTCCGTCTCGAATACGACGACGTGGAGGATCCAGTCACGGAGGTTCCGTCGCCGGATGGCAGCATGACCCTCGACGTGATGGCGGCCGTTGACGCCACCGAGAAATAGCGGCTCGAGGCATCCTCCAGACCTCTCCCACTTAGTCTTCAAAGCCATGAGATCATTATACTATTCGCCGTTGATTCTATAGGCTGACTCTATTCACGCCTTTCGCTTGGTGGTACAATCCACCCTCGGTGGTTTGAGGAGGAGGTTCCCATGAGGAAGTTGCTTGTTGGGGTGTTCCTGTCCGCGTGTCTGGCGGCGGCAGGCTGCGGTGACGACTCGGACAACGGCGGCGGCGAGGGCGGTACCGGGGGCTCAGCGGGCGCTGGGGGCGACGGCGGCTCTGGCGCCGAGGGCGGCAGCGGCGGTACGGGGGGTGTCATTCCGAAGGACTGCGACAACCTTCCGGATACGACCGCCTATTCGGTTCCGAACGCGCCCGCGACGTCCAGCGACGACTGCGACGTCACGCTCGACGCGACGGGAACCGAGGACCAAGTGCAGATCATCACGGCGATCACCGAGGCGCAAACCGGTGACGTGATTTGCCTGAACCCGGGGATGTACGACGTGGCTGCGACGCTCGATATCACCGCGACGCCTGAGCTCACGCTGAAGGGGATCGGAGGCTCGCCGGACGACGTCGTTCTCGACTTCAAAGAGCGCGGCTCGAAGGGCATCTTCGTCTCGGTCGATGACGTCACCATCGAGAACATGTGGGTGAAGAACACCGCGGAGAATGCCGTGGAGCAGCGCGGCACCACCGGCTCCGTCTTTCGTAAGCTGCACGTCAGTTGGGACGCTGGTTCCATCACGGAGAATGGCGCCTACTGCATCTACCCGACCGACTGCTTCGACACCGTGATCGAGTTCAACCAAGTGTCCGGGGCGTCGGACGCTGGCCTTTACGTTGGAAAGTGCGAAGGTGGCACCGTCAACAACAACTGGGTGCATGCGAACGTGGCAGGGGTCGAGGTCGAGAACTCGCTCGACGTCGACGTGTTCGACAACGAGATCTTCGACAACACCGGTGGCCTTCTCGCGCTTCAAGAGCCAATCCCGGGCGGGCGTCTGACGAACACCAACGTGTTCATGTTCGACAACGAGGTATTCTGTAACAACCGATCGAACTTCGCGCTCCCTGGATCCACGGTCGCAGAGCTACCGCAGGGCACGGGAGCGATGAGCTTTGGAGGCGCGGGCGTCGAGATCTTCGACAACGTCATCGATGGAAACGTGTCGGTCGGGATGATCATCGTGAGCAACGTCTTGCTGTGTCAGCTCTCAGGTCAGGACTGCGACTTCGACGAGATCCCGGGTTACAACCCTTATCCCGAGCAGATTTACATCCACGACAACACGTACGTCGCGAACGGCGAGGACCCGCAGAGCATTCTAGCCGACATCTCGATCGTCACGGGGGTCCCGATGCCGACCATCATCTGGGACGGCTACGTTCGCCCTGGCGTGACCGACCCGCAGATATGCCTCGGCACCGAAGAGCTCCCGACGTACTACGATCTGACGCAGAACATGTGTCAGGACGCCGAGAGTGTCGAAGCCTGCATCATCATGAACGCAAGCCCCGACGCGACAGGCCGCAGCTGCGCAGTCGACCTGCCCATCGAGGATCCAGAGCCCATCTAGGACTGGGCTCTACGGCTCGCTGAGAAGCGCGCCCGACACGACGACCAGGTTCCCAACGTCGATCGCCGACGGGTCGAGTCCGTTGCCGAGCATTTCGTTCGTGACGATGTCGTCTCGGCCGTCGCCATCGATGTCGCCCCCTGCCGCGCTGTAGCAGATCATGTCGCCCGTATCGGCACCGACGGTGCCTCGCGCACCGTAGATCGCCACGATCCGGACGTCTTCTAACTCGGGTGGGCTTTGCAGATCGATGACCTCAGGCCAGCCGTCGGGTTGCCCGAAGACCACGTCGATCACGCCGGCAATCGGTCGGCCGGCGGGACTTGCCTTCGGGGAGCCGATCGCGAGGTCGCCGAGGCCGTCCCCGTCGAAGTCGCCGACCACCGAGGTGTCGGACGAAATGAGGCCCGCGCCCGCGCCGATGAACGTGGTGATGGCGACGTCGCTTGGAAGCGCACCCATGTCGATGTCGCGCCCGCGGAGCGTCGCGGCACCGTAGAACGCATGCCCGGTCCCAGACTGTGGGCGGCCGTCGTCCGAGAAGTCTGCCGTCAGGTCGCCGAGAAAGAGGTCGGCGCTCCCGTCTCCGTCGAAGTCGACGCCACCCGTGATCTCTTCGCCGAGGAAGTCGTGGCGCGTAGAACCGCGGATCTGCGTGAGGTCGTCGGTCAGCTCTCCGATGTCCACCGTGTAGCCGGCCTCCCATGGATCGCCGGCGAACTGGTCGTCCCAAATCACGTACGTCGTACCGTTCGGGGCTCCCCCCGAGCCCTCGGCGGACCGCGGGGGCGCGTCCGCCGCCTCGACCCCGGCCCCGGAACGATTCAGGGCAGCCGCGGCAATCACTTCGGCGCGACCGTTGCCGTCTAGGTCCGCCGCTGCGCAGGTCGCTCCGAGGTGATAGCCGTCCGAGTTTGCGGGCGGAAGCACGCGCGCGATGTCACCTGCGATGGCCGTCGTGCCGAAGTTCGCCAGGTCGATGGTTCGGCTCTCGGCCAGGTGGGTCCCGCCGCGGATCAAGTACACCGCACCAGAGTTGTCGCCGCGAACGTCTTCCTGGTCTGCACCGACGACGATGTCGAAGATCCCGTCACCGGTCACATCTGCGGTGCGCACCCAGATCCCCAAACGGTCGAGAGGTGCAGCGCCGACGAACGTGACCACTGCGAGCTCCTCGGGAAGGCTTGCCATGTCCAGGTATCGTTCCGACGCGGCGTACGTCCTGAGCTCGGGGCCTCCGACCACAATCGATAGCGCGCCAGCCCCAATGCGGGTGTCGTTCGGCCTAAAGTTCTGCCGGCACACGATGAGATCGGCGATGCCGTCACCGGTCACATCGTCCATCCAAACTTCGTTCCCGAGCGTTTCGAGCGTGTCCGCGCCTGCAATCTTGAGTACGTCTGCGGACAGCGGCGCAGTGTCGATTCGACCAGACGTCGTGCCGTTTCCGAAGGCCAGGTACACCTCCCCGGCGCGATCCCGCCCAAACGGAGACGCCAGGAACGACGCGAGCGCTACGTCGGCGAATCCATCACCATCTGCATCGCCCCCTCCGGCGGCCACAGGTGCTCCAAGCGCTCCGCTCCCGGTCGATCCAAGCACGCGAAGGATCCCGCCTTCATTCGTGTCGAAGTCTGCGATGTCGAAGACGGTCTCGGACGGCCGGTCTGGAGTACTCGGGCCGCCCGCGGCCGGAGGAGTCGACCCGCAACCGGTGGTGCAAACGAGAGCGCCTGCGGACAGAAAGACTAAGAATCGAAGCATGTCCGCGGGTCATAGCACCCATGCCGTGACCACACGAGGAGCGGCTCGAGGAGCTAGAAGAACTGAAAGCCGAACCCGGCGAGCAGATCGAAGCGCTGGTCTCCGACCTCCTGGTCCTTCGGGTACCAGACGAACGTGAACTGTGTACGAATGCGTTCGATCAGCGCGAGTGCAACGTAGGTTTGAAACACCGGCTGGCTGCAGTTTCGAGCGTCGTCTCGTGAGTTGCCGACCGTGCACGGCCGTGCGGTGAACCTGTCGGCCGTTCCGAACTGGTACCCCGCGCGCACACCGAGCATCGGTTGGATGACCTGCGTCGTCCACCAAAGCATCTCGAGCTCCGGTCCTCCGACTAAGCTGAACGTGATCGCGGCCGGAGATGGGTCGGTGAGCGTTCGGAGGCTCCCCACCTGAAACGCGAGGTTCAAGCGCATGTAGCTTCGATGCAGGCTTATTGGGAGAACACTGCCTCCTAGCTCGATGCCGGTGCCGAGCGTGAAATAGCCCCAGTGCTGCGGAGGCTCGTACGCGACCGAGTTCACGGCGATACGACCCGCAGTGAGCAGCGCAGCGCGCTCGAACCGTGTGGGCTGTGCGTTCGAGAGTTTGGTCGCCATGGAGAGCAAGCGTCGTCGAATCTGGGTAGTTGCGTACTTGGCTTCGTCGCGGTCGAGGCCGAGATCGACGAAATGAAACTGATACTCCGTCAGCAGACGCATCACGAAGTCGAACTCGGACTCACCCTCGCGACGCGCGAATGCGGTCTCCGAAGCGCCCTCTACGACTTCAGGCGGACGTCGTCCGGCGGCGGCCTGCCGACAGTGGAAGTGCTCTTGGCTCGTGTACGTGCTGCTTTGGTTCGCGTGTTGGCAAAGCGAGTAGAGCCGGTCGAGCGAGACTTGTACCAAAATGCGAAAATCCCGCATGTCTTCTCCGTCACACGCGGCGCGAAACCTCGCTGCCGAGGATTCATACCAACCAAGCATGCAGGCGAAGGGTTTCCACGACTCGGGAAGGTTCGACGGGTCTCCCGTCGCAAACGCGGGGTGAAGCGCGTCGAGGAGCGCGAACAGCGTCGCTTCGTCCCGTATGTGCTCGAGGCGATGGCCCGCCTCGGCGTACGAGTCGTACATTCCGAGGTAGTAGTCGAACTCGCGGAACCGCTGCTCGAAGAACCCGAGGAAAGCGCCGAGCAGCCCGCTGATGGTTGGGAAGTTTCGGTGGGTTACCAAGAGCTGTCGCAGCAGCTCCGGCTTCTCCTCCGCGAGGGTGTAGAGTTCTTTAGACCGGGCTGTACTCACGAACTCACCGAGAATGGAGAGCACGAAACTCAATGTGCTCGACTGGTCCTCTTCGGTCATCACGCTCGGCTGCGGGTAAGCCGTTGTGTCGGTGTCGAGGTAAGCGAAGAGGGTGTCTTCGTAGACGGGCCGAAGGTCTGGCAGCTCGGACTTGGCGATATCGGACCAGACGCCTCGCCCACCTTCCCCGAGGACCAGGCCGTACTCGACCACGTCGGCGGCGAGTCGAAGCGGGTTGTTGTCGAACACACCGCCGTCGATGAAGGGCTCTCGCTCAGTCGGCGCGTCGCACGTCCACGTCGAGGCGTCGAGAGGATCGGTGAGGCAGTAGTCGAGCTGCTGAGGCTTGAACGCGACGGGGAACGCCGACGATGCGAAGAGCAGGTCGCGTACGGCATTGAAGTCCTCTTGGCGCCCATCTCCGTGAAGCGGAAGTAGCGCCTCCGGGACGCCCGAATCCACCCTGACGTAGTTGCTGAACGTGGCGGGCACGCCTGGCCCCCGCCCCTGAATACGAACCGTGAATTTCTCTTCTTGGCGTGGAAGCGAAAGCGAGTCGTTGAGTTCGACGGGGTAGCTCTGAAGACGCGTGGCCGAGATGCCGAGGACGACATCGCAATCGATGGGAAGCCCTTCGTTCCACACGGCTCTGACCTTCTCGACCGCACCCTCGAGAGCGTCGCGCGTGAACACGTTGGTCGGGCCCACCTGCTTCTTGTCGTAGAGCTGGTCGAAGCCGAGTCCTGTCCACAGCGACCAGCCGAGGTCTTTCGTCGGATCGTCGTTGTCTGCTCGGCAGAAGCTCATCGCAGCGAGCACCGAGTTGACGCTCCCTGCGGATGCCCCCGCCACGAGCCTGAGGTTGTAGCGGCCTCGAGAGTGGCGCATCGACTGCGTCGTGAGGTAGAGGTAGCCGGCCTCGTACGCGCCGAGCGATACGCCGCCGCTGATCGTCAGCGCGACTTCGCGGCCCCCGGGGGGCGCATCTTCGCTTGGTGAAGGAAGGGAAGGCTGCGCTTCGGAAACCGCACTGCAACACGCCACGACCATGACCAGTGCAGTCGCTGCGAAGCTAGGGCCGGGTCGGCGCATGGGACCTGTCGGGGAGTAGCACAGCGCGTCGCCGACCGGGAGACCGCTCGACATCGAGACCGATCATTCGCGAGGTTCCGACGGGTTTGCGAGCGCCCGGGCACGGAATTTGCGCCACACGCTTGCTCGCCGCATCGGCCTGCAGAACTTCCCGGACCGAATGGGGTACGTTCCTCGCGAGGAGGTCGAGCATGGGCAAGTCAGTCAGCTACGGGCGCGAGGGAAACGTGAGCACGATCGTCATCGACGACGGGAAAGCAAACGCCATGTCCGTCGCGACCATGAACGAGGTCAACGCCGCGCTCGATCAGGCCAAGGAGGATCGAACCGTCGTCGTGCTCGCGGGCCGCGAAGGTCTCTTTTCAGCCGGCTTCGACCTCGCTGTCTTCAAACAGGGGCCCGGTCCTCTCGGTGAGATGCTTCGCACCGGTGGCGAGCTCAACGCGCGTATCCTCTCGTTCCCGAGACCGGTCATCGCCGCCTGTACCGGACACGCGATCGCCATGGGCTCGTTCCTTCTGCTTTCCTGCGACTACCGCATTGGCGCGGACGGTCCGTTCCGAATCGGCATGAACGAAGTCGCCATCGGGCTCACCGTCCCGCACTTCGCGCTCGAGGTCACGCGCCAGCGAATTCCCGTCCAATACCTGAGTCGCGCTGCGCTGCTGGCCGAGATTTTCTCGCCGGAAGACGCCGTCGCCGCGGGGTTCCTCGATCGCGTGGTGCCGGCGGGCGACGTGTTGACGGTTGCCCAGGAACGAGCGCGTGCGATCTCCGAGCTGGACATGACCGCGCACGAGGAGACGAAGAAGCGGGTTCGTAGTGCTATCGCCGAGCGCGTCAGCCGCGTGACGCAGGAAGAGTTCGCCGCCGGCTGACCGCCCACTCCCTGCGCCGCGGTCGCGGACTTCACGGAGCGACGACTCGGACCGCTCTCAGCCGATGCGTCACGGCGAGCGTCGCAAGGGCGATGCCAGCGCCAGCGAACCCGGTCCAGATCAGGCCGATCTCCGCGATCACCCCGCCTCCGATCACGGCCCCAAGCCCCTGCCCGAAGAACACGACCGACCCGTTGAGGGCAAAGGCGACGGTCGCCGCCTGCCCCGCGATGGCGGCGAGGTTCGACTGGACGATGGGCGCGAGCGCAAAGAGCGCGCCGGAGCCCGCCACGATGGTCAATGCGGTGAACGCGATGGATCCTGCTTTCGAAAGATCCACGACGAGTCCGACCGTGAACAGGAGCTGAGACACGACCACGACCATCATCAGCGGTGAGAGCGCGCGAAGCCCGAGGCCCTGGGCGAGCCGAGCCCCGATCGGAAGCCCGATCAGGCTGCCTATGCCGATGAACAGCTGCATGACTCCGATGCCGCCCCCTTCGAGCCCGGTCAGTGCCGTGATGAGAGGGCCGATGAACGCGACGCTGACGAACGTCGCCAGAAACGACAGGAACGTCACCGAGAGAAGGCCTTTCGCGGGTGGGCGAAGAGCCGCCTGGAGGGCTCCTTCCGGCGGCGCGGGAAGCTGACCGATTCGAGGGATCGCCACGATGGCTGCGACACAGGCTAGGGCAGCAAGACCGGTGGCCAGCCAGAACGAGGCGGGCCAACCGTAGGCGGCGCCGACGAAACTCCCGAGCGGGATCCCGATTAGAAAGGCAAACGACATCCCGGAGAACACGGCCGCGAGAGCCACGGCGCGACGTTCAGGCCCGACGAGAGAGACCGCGATTGCCGAAGCCACGGGAAGCGTGAGCGCGCCGACGAGCCCCGCCGTGATTCGCGCCACGACGAGCGTTCCGAACACGCCTGCCATGGCCGACGCTGCGTTCGCGAGTGCGAGCCCCAGGAGGCTCACGATGAGGAGCCGCCTGCGTTCGACGTGATTGGTCGCGATCGCGAGGGCCGGGCCGCCGAACGCGCTCGCGATGGCGAACGCCGACTGCAGCTGCCCAACGACCGGCACAGATACGTCGAGGTCGACTGCCATCGGTTCGAGCAGGCCTGCGAACACGTACGCGCCCGTTCCGAACGCGAACGGCGCGAGCATCAGTGCCGCCAAGCGGAACCCCATCGTGCGGTACTTGTATATGCATGTTTCCGCAAAACCAAGCAGAATCGGGCACAGCCGTCCACCGGCTCCGCTTGGGGCGCGTGCGCCCGTGCGCTACCAGGAACGGATGGGCAAAGAGGTCGACCCTGCCGACGTTCCGCTTCCAGGCAGACCGGTACGCGGTTCGTCGAGTGGTCGCCCCATCATGGCTGCCCTCAATCTGTTGAGCCGTCGATGGGTGCTTCGCGTCTTGTGGGAGCTTCGTGAAGGGCCGTCCGGGTTTCGGGAGATGCGTGCGCGCTGCGACGGGATGTCGCCGGACACCTTGAGCACACGGCTTCAGGAGCTCCAGTTGGCTGGTCTGGTGCGACGTGAAGAAGACGCGACTTGGCGGTTGACGGAGCTCGGGGAGAGCCTCCGGCCGGCCATGATTGCGCTCGAGGAGTGGGCCCGGCACTGGGCACGGCTGGTCGAGCGCGGGGAAATCCCGGCAACCCGAGACGAAACCACGGGCTGACTCGAGGTGGCAGAACACAGCGCTTCATTGTCGACTCGCAAGACGGTAGGATCCCCCTCCCCAGGAGGTTCCCATGGCAAACGTCGAATCGGTCAAGAACAAGGTTTCCCCTGAGGAGTGGCAGACCCGCGTAGATCTCGCGGCTGCCTACCGATTGGTTGCGATGTACGGATGGGACGACATCGTTTTCACGCACATCACCGCCAAGGTTCCCGGCGCTGAGGGGGAAGAGGAAACGTTTCTCATCAACCCGTATGGTCAAATGTTCGAGGAGATTTCGGCGTCGTCTCTCGTGAAGATAAACATCAAGGGGGAGAAGGTCATGGACTCGCCGTTTCCGATCAACCCGGCTGGCTTCCTCATTCACAGCTGTGTCCACGAAGCGCGCACGGATGCGAAGTGCGTCATGCACACGCACTCAATCAACGGCGTCGCGGTCTCCTGCCAGAAAGACGGCGTGCTCCCCATCTCACAGCAATCGCTCTACGTCCTCGCGTCGCTCTCCTACCACGACTACGAAGGCGTCGCCCTACAGGACGCGGAGCGGCCTCGGCTCGTCGCCGACCTGAGCGACAGCATCTTCTTGATGCTCCGAAATCACGGGTTGCTCACGGTCGCGGGCTCGGTCGCAGACGCATTTCTCGCGATGTACATCTTCGAAGCCGCATGTATGGTTCAAGTCCGTGCGCTCGCCGGGGGCCGTGAACTCGTACCCATCCCCAGCGAGATTCTCGCCGGTGCCGAACAGATGAAGCAGGCGGTGACTCACGGTCTCGGAGGGATGCTCGCCTGGCCCGGCCTGCTCCGAAAGCTCGACCGGCAGAGCCCCGGATACGAGCTCTAATCGCTTACGCGGCGGTCGGGGTTACGATAGGCTCCCGGCCATGCGATTCGCGCGTGGTGTCTTTTACTTCGAAGCTCTGAGTAATCTCGGGAGCGCAGGCTTTGCCATGTTCGCTCCAGGGGCGTTTCTCGGTCAGTTCACGTCGGAGCCGATTCCTGCGGGAGCGGTGGAGATCGGACGGTGGTACGCACTGCTTCTGGTCGTTCTCTCTCTGGTGCTGCTGGCGGCGCTCCGCGAGGGCACCGATCGCTTCCTCCGCCCGGTCATCGCGGCGTTCCTGCTCGGCGATGTTCTCCAGATTGCCGTCGCCGTGAGGCTCGGCATGGTGTCCGGTTCTTCGTTCGCGGTTCACGCCGCGATCTGGACGTCGGCCTTCTACGCGCTCGTGCGCGTCTACTACCTGCGACGTTCGAATCCGACCATGTTTCGTGCATGAGCAACGCGTTTTCTGTCGACGACCGAAACCGGGTGCGGCGAAGGGGACAACGGGGCCACTATGACCGCGACACCGTCTACGCCATCTTGGACGAAGGACGCATTTGTCATGTCGCCTTCGTGGTAGACGGTCAGCCGCTCGCGATCCCGACGATCCACGCACGTATCGACGACTGTTTGTACCTTCATGGTTCTCTGGCCAACCGCATGTTCGCCGCGCTTTGTGAGGGTGGCCCTGCGTCGCTCACAGTGACGCTTGTCGACGGTCTCGTACTCGCGCGGTCCGCGTTCCATCACTCGATGAACTACCGGTCCGCCGTCGTGTTCGGGCACGCGACTCGCGTTGACGATCCCATTGAAAAGCAGCAGGCGTTCGAAGCGCTGGTTGAGCGCATCATGCCCGGTCGCTGGGACGACAGCCGGCAACCGAACGCCGAAGAGGTCAGATCTACTGCGGTCGTGCGACTTCCGATCGACCAAGCTTCGGCGAAGATCCGCGCCGGTGACCCCGTCGACGATACGGAGGACCTCGCCCTCGACTGCTGGGCCGGGGTCGTCCCCGTCGTCGAACGACTCGGTAATCCTCGACCTGCGGCCGACCTGAAAGCCGGGGTCGACACTCCGCCGTATCTGGGCCGCACCCGCGGTCAGTGAGCGAACGACCGGACGAAAACGACTGGGCCGTCCGGTCGCGCCGCGTAGACGGTGACGAGGTGGCCTCGCGCCCCTTGGTTCAAGAGCGACGCTTCTTTCTGTGCGAGTGCCGCGGCTTCGCCGACCTGCGCGAACGGGTAGCAGTCTTGCCGTGACGTGGCCCCCACCGAGCAGAAGTAACCCGTGGTGACGTGTCGCCCACTGCAGTGAGGACCGGAGTAGACGTCGAAGGTCACGTACCCCAGCCGTCCCTTGTTGTCCGACGGCGACATGCCGGAACCGTTCGCGGGGACGTACGCGGCAGAGCAGACGTAGCCGTCCTGCTCGGCGAGGTCGGCGCTCGCCGGAAGCGTCCAGAGAGCGCTGCCAAGCACGATGAGGGAGAGGATGGAAGTCTTCTTCGCCATGGTTCCTCCAAAGGCGCACGTAGCGACCACCCGCGAAACACACCTGGTCCTAGAATCATTCCATCGCCGCGCGGGTTCCACGCTATAAGCGGTCTGTGTCCTCCGTCCCCTACACAGTCATCACCGCCGACGCGCACGCTGGCGCCAGTATTGCGACGTACCGCGAGTACCTCGATGCGAGGCACCAGAAGCTCTTCGACGAATGGCGCGGCTCCTACCGGAACCCACAGAAGAAGCACATCGGCTCGAAGAAGCAGAAGAACTGGGACGACGAGATTCGACTGGGTGACATGGACCAAGAGGGGGTCGCGGGGGAGGTCATCTTCCCGAACACGGTGCCGCCGTTCTTCCGAACGAGCGCGCTCATCGCGCCGAATCCCAGTCCGGAGACGTTTGCTCTCCGGCTCGAAGGCATGAGGGCGCACAACCGCTGGCTCGTCGACTTTCAGAACGCCCACCCCCACCGCAGAGCCGGGATCGGGCTCGTGTACCTCAACGACATCGACGAGGCGATCAAGGACGTCGAGTGGATCGCGAAGAACGGTCTCAAGGGAGGTATCCTCTTGCCGCAGGTCCCGCCGGACGACTCGGCGCATATTCTACCGCTGTACGCCCCGGAGTACGAACGGTTCTGGGCGGCCTGCCAGGACTGCGACGTCGTCGTGAACCAACACGGCGGCACCGGATCTCCAGGCTACGGGAAGTACCCGATCGCGCTTCCCATTCGTGTACAGGAAGTGATGTTCTTTTCGACGAGGAGCTACGGGCATCTGCTGTTGTCGGGTGTGTTTCACCGCTTTCCGAAGCTTCGCTACATCATCACGGAGGCTGGCTGCGCCTGGGTCCCTTCTCGTCTCGAGGAGCTTGACCGCGTCTGGCAGCGCGTCCGTGCGGGCGCGCTCGGGGAGTTTCAGTTTGACCAAGACGCCGTCTCGCCCGAGCCGCCTAGCTTCTACGCCAAGCGGAACTGCTGGTACGGGGCGAGTGCCGCCTCGCCGCGCGAGATTGCCGACCGCGACGTCGTGGGCGTGGACCGGATATGCTGGGGTACGGACTATCCCCACTACGAGGGAACGTATCCCCATACCCGAGCCGCGCTCCGCTACACGTTCCACGACCTCGACGAGTCCGAAGTTCGTCTCATGGTCGGCGAGAACGCCGCGTCGCTCTACCGATTCGACCTCGAGGCGCTCCGCCCCGTGGCCGACGCGATCGGGCCCATGCCCGAGGCCGTCGCGACGCCACTCGCTCCGAGCGACGTCCCGGTAGACACGATGACGATGGCGTTTCGTTCGTGATCCCAATACTCTAGCCCGATCGGGCTGTCGTCCGGTTTTCTTAACCCTGGAAGGCGAGCCTCGATCGGCGTAGATCGGCCTGAAGAGATTTTCAGGCTTATGCGTGTTCAGATTCGAATAGCTTGCGCTTTGGTGGTGCTCCTCGCTTCGTGCGGCGACTCGGGGACCCAGGACACCGGCGGCTCGGGCGGCGACGGCGCCACCGGCGGCTCGGGCGGCGACACGGCCGGCGTCGGCGGTGGCGGGGGCGAGATGGGCGTCGGTGGCATGGGCGGCGCCGGAGGAGGCGGCGGTGCGTCGCGGACCATCACGTCGTCTCTCGAATGGAAGGCTTCCGAGCTGGTTTATCAGGACGCGCGGTGCGCCTGTCAGCCGGGGGAGCCGATCGCGCAGAGCGCGTGCCTCGCGGTGGAAGCCAGCCTTCCATTCTCAGATCGCCAAAATGCGTGCTTCGACGACATCGTCTTGAACGAAGAGCTCATGACCCTCGAGACGAGGCTCGAGTGTCTGGTCGCGGCCAACTTGGCGGGCGTTGACTGCTTGCGAGACGTCGATGCCTGTGACGCCGAGGCCGTTGCGACCTGCGAGACGACGACCGCCCAGACGAAGCAAGACTGCCCGGTTCCGTTCGCCGACGTGATCCCGTTGACGGCTGAATGTTCCGCGACGGTCGCTGCGGACGGGGTGGACGCGTTCCTGGACGCCCGCGAGGCGCGATGTGACTGTCTTCCGAACTGCATGAACGCGGAACGGGATCCGAGCGTGTCTGCGTGCATGGAGGACACTCTCGCGATGGAGCTCGCCATGTTGGGGCCCGATGGACCCGACGAGCTCGCGTGCTTTACCGAGTTTTGGCGAAAGAACGCCGTGTGCTTCGGCAACGAGTCGAGCTGCGACGGGGCCATCACGGCGTGCTCGGACATTCCTCCAGTCTTTTGCGCGATCGACGCGACCTTGCTGGAAGCGTGCCTCGCGCCCTGACCCGGGCTACTGGGGCGGACGGGCGTCGCGCTTGCTGACGGGAATCTGCAGCTGCTGGAGGTTCGCAACGGTTTCGCGCGTGGTCTTCCAGCCCTGAGTGGGCACTGCCAGCATGGAGTCGACGAGCTCTGGGAGGAACAGGATCGGTTCGGCGTTCGCATTGTATCCGAGCTGAAGCAGCATGTCTTCGTCGAACTTCCGGCAGAGTTTCTCGCAGCAGTGAAACGGCGCGACCACCCGGTAGAACCCCTCTGGCGGCAAGGGTTCCAGCCACTCCGCCCACGCGAGGTCCTGGAGCACCTGCCCCGTTTTGTCGAACTCGGCTCGATTGTACTTCCAGGCCGTCGGAAGGTAGATCCCGGGGCCGGGGTCGCCGTGGTTGTGGAAGTAGACGAGGCGACCAGCGGGGACCGCGCCGATCGGCGCGGTCGTACGATAGACGCCGCACGGCGGGAGAGACATGAGGCAGGCCTACAGCACCTGAGTAGCGCCCGCAAACGCGCGTTCTATTGCCAAGTCCCCGCGGTTTCGGGTATCCCGAGCCCATGAACCGGCGAAAGATACTCGTTGCTGGCGCGGCTGCCGCCGCGACCCAAACCGTCGTCGCGGCCACCGGCTGCAAAGCCGAAGGAGGAACGACCGCCGCCGCGCACGTGGGTTCGGGCACGGAAGTCAGCTCCTTTGCCGACGCGGTCGGGCACTGCATCGAGGAGGGCGAGATCTGCCTCACCCACTGCCTCCGGCGGCTGTCCGAGGGAGACAAGTCGCTCGGCGCCTGCGCCGTCCGCGTCCGCGAGATGCTCGCGGTGTGCGGGTCGACGCAGACGCTTGCGCTCTCGCAGTCGTCCTTTCTCTCCGCCGCCACCGCGCTGTGCGTCGAAGTCTGCGACGCCTGCCGCATCGAATGCGACAAGCACGCCCACCATCACGACGAGTGTCGCGCCTGCGCCGATGCCTGTCGGGCGGTGATCGCCGCGGCCAAGTCCGGCGCGTAGACCCCAGTCCCCTCCGACGATGGCCGATTTCAGCCATCCGCTGGCTTAATTCGGACTGTGGTGGAATGTGGCGGTGTGTGTGATCGCACTCACAGAAGGCGCACAAAGCGCAGACCCGTTCCACAAAGACTGCTGCTTCGCATTGATCCCGAGGGCCCAGCCGCGGTACGGTCCTCGCCTTAGCAAGCGGGGCCAGCCCGGGCTCCGAACCTCCGATGCCCTCCACGCCACTCATTCGAAGCGTTTTGCTGACGTGTGCCGCCCTCCTCTTTGCGTGCGGGACGCAGGGTGACGACCCTTCGAAAGCCAACGGCGACGAGCTTCCGGCGGGCAACACCGAGATCAACCTGCTCATCGCCGACCCCGACTCCGAGCCCGACGAACTCGCGTTCAGCGTCGACACGGTGAGCTACCGGATCGTCTGCACGAACAGCGGCCAAACGGAGTTCGACGACTCGGTCGACATCACCGGCCTCTTCGGGATCGTCGAAGGCTCGAGCCCTCCCATTTGGCAGCTCGTGACCGACCTGCCGCCCTCCACCTGCACGCTGTCGATGTGGGTGTTCGACGAGGACGAGGTCGTCTGCTCGGGCACGGAGAGCCTCTTGATCATCGACGACGGCGACCCGGCTACTGCCAACGAGTTCAGCCTCGTTCTCCTCTGCTCACTCAGCGTCAATCCGCCGACTGGCGATCTCGACATCGAAGGCGACTTCACGGAGGTCATCGGCAACACGTGTCCGCGTCTCATCTGGATGAACGCGATTCCGAGCAGCTTCGGCCCGTCCGATCTGCCCGTCGCGATGGTCGAAGTCTTCTCCTACGACCCGAACGGCACCTGCGGCAGCAACTGCGACCCGCAGACCTGCGACTTCAGTACCATCCCGCCGGTGTGCACGCCCGGGCCGGATCCGGGTCACTCCACGACCTTCTCGACGACTTCGGGCGAAGGCACGTTCGGCGATCCTGCCGCGACGACCACCACCTACACATGCGACCCCGCATTCCCGGGTCCCACCGAGATCTGCGTACGCGCGAACGACGGCGACGTCGAATGCGAGCAGACGCGCTGCCTGACGATCACTTGTCCTTGAGCCCAGCCTACGAAGCGTCGCGCCGCCACAAGCGATAGGGATGCTGGACGAGGTTGGCGTTGAAGTAGCGCGGGTCATGCGTCACCTCCTCGCCAATCCAGGGGGGCCGCTCGAAAGCCTCGTCCTCTGAGGCGAGCTCGATCTCCGCTACGACGAGCCCGGCATTGTCTCCCTCGAACACGTCGATCTCCCACGTATGAGGCCCTACCGGAACGAGGTAGCGAACCTTCTCGATCAGGGGCCGGAGGCAGAGCGCATCGAGCAGGTGCGCGGCGTCGTCGCGCGGGATCGAGTACTCGAACTCGAGGCGGGTTGCGCCTTCGGTCTTGCCCTTGATCGTCAGCGTCCCGCTTTCTCCGGCCAGCCTCACGCGGACGGCGCGCTCGGGCTCGGTCGATAGGAATCCCTGACGAAACCGTGTCGACGTCGCGCCAGCTTTCCAGTCGTCTCCGCTGAGGAGAAACTTCCGCTCGATTTCCTGGCCCATGCCCACACTCTATCGCAATCTAGTCGGAAAGACGGAGACAAGATGAAGGCACTCAACTGGAGCGCAGACGAATCAAGGGCCGTGCTGCGCGCGATGCGAACCGTCGCCACCGTCGACGGCTCGATGCCACTCGACTCCGTCGGCGAAGAGATGCTCGAGGCGACGCGGGACCACGTACTTCACCACGACGTCATGCTCGACACCCTCGAGAACATCACCCCGGAAGAACTCGCGGAGCGTCTCGAGGGAACGCAGCTGCGGGAGCGGGCGCTCCAATTCCTCGTGCTCACGTCTTACCTCCCGCTCGAGCTCGATCGGGATGAGGTTCACGTGGTCGACGAGTTCGCGTCTGCCCTCGGCGTGTCGACCGACATGCTTCGCGATCTTCACCGCGTTCGGGACCATCGCTTGAAGTGGCTCGCGTTCGACTACGTCCGGAGGGGGCTGAAGGCGTTCCTGCCGCACGACTCCACCTGGAAGCGGATTCGCCGCATCGTGAGTGCGATGCATCAGTACGTCGGCGATCCCGTAGTCGCGGCCCGGTACCAGGCGCTCGAGAAGCTCGAGGAGGGCACCCTTGGGCGGGGTTTCTTTCACTTCTATCGCGACCGCGACTTCCCGCTCCCTGGCGAAAAAGGCGGGTTCAGCGAGCTCTTCGTGTCCCACGACATGACCCACGTCTTGGCCGGTTTCAACACCGACATGGATGGGGAGATGAACGTCGCCGCGTTTCAGGCCGGCATGAGCCGCTCCGACTACGGCTGGGAGATGCTGATGGAGATCATCCTCGACTACCACCTCGGGCTGAAGTTCACCACAGCGGGGCTCGTCGAGCCGGGGCGCGGCCATTTCCATCCCGAACAGGCGCTTCGCGGATACGAACGGGGCTTGAGGTGCAACGTCGATCTCATCGCGGACTGGGACTACTGGTCGGTGGTCGACATGCCCGTCGACGAGCTTCGGCGACGCTACAACATCGACGGCGTCACCACTTGGCGGATTCCCGCGCCCACGTCTCAAGCCGTGACGCGCGGTGATGACAAGCAGAACGGAGGGTGACGTGACGGACCGCACGGCGCGATCGCTCGACCTAAACCAGGTGGTGGTGCATTTGGCTGACGCCGGCACAGCGCAGACCTTCCCTATGAACGATGCGTTTTGGGCGGACCTCGGTGCGGGGAAGCTCTTTCAGGGAGGGTGGCTCTTCGCAAAGTACGACTTTCGAGGCCGTTGGGATCATTGGGAGATGCACCCGCTCGGCGAGGAGATCATCTACCTGCTGAGCGGCGCCCTCGCGTTCGTGTTCGACCTCCCGGAGGGTGAGCGCCGGGTCACACTGGAAGGCGAGGGCTCGTACCTGATCGTGCCAAGAGGCGTTTGGCACATCGCCGAGGCCTCGAAGCCGTGCTCCATCCTTTCGATCACCGCGGGTGACGGCACCGAGCACCGCCCCGACTAGTTGGGTTGGTTGAGGCGTCGCGCTGCAACGATCTGGAGTTCGGGTCCACGGCGCTCCGCCGACAGGTCCCCTACCGAGGACCGTTTGCGGATGAGGCACCAAAGCAGTGCCGCGAGCTCGTCTCCTGAAAGGAATTCGCGGCCCTCGACGAAGGCGTTCGCCAAATCGGCGTCGGCGTGGTGTTCGTACTGCGCCACCATCGTCGCGAGCGCCCGATCGACCGCGCGCGCGCAGCGCCGCCAGACTCGGGGCGATCCGATCGCGGCCCGCGCGACCAGCCGGTAGAGCGTCGACGGCCAGCGTGTGACGGGCGCGTCGGCCGGCCACCCTGCGCAGCGTGCAGCGGTCGTCGGATCGAGGGTAATGGCCAGCACGGTGCGGAGGATCTCCTCGCGGGGAACATCGACCTCCTCACTTCTTAAGGTGCTGATATCACTTTGAATTAGAGCGTTCGATTGCATCGCAGACCCCGGGTCTATCTACTGCTATTGAAAATCAATATCAATAATAACGAGACTTTTGCGTCTCGTCAACACGACGCTCAGGACGCCTTGACTGAGCACCCGGTCGGGCTACCCCGGCGGTTCCTTGGGCTTGAACCCACAGCAGCGCGCCGCGGTCGAACATGGGGACGGACCGCTTCTCGTTCTTGCCGGGGCGGGCAGCGGCAAGACGCGCGTAATCGCTACACGAATCGCGCGACTCGTCTCACAGGGGGTCGAGCCCTCACGCATCTTGGCGGTGACGTTCACCAACAAGTCCGCGAGAGAGATGCGCGATCGCGTGGCACGCCGGATGGGACGCGACGCGGCGGACGCGCTCTGGCTGTCTACGTTTCACAGTTTTGGCGTTCGTTTCGTGAAGCAAGAGTACCGAGCGCTCGACCTCGGAAAACGGTTCACTGTGTTCGATCAGGGTGACTCCCTCGGAGTCGTGCGCGAGCTGCTTCGCTCGGAAAGCACCGCCGACCGCCGGCTCGACGCGCAGGCCGTCCTTTCGCGGATCTCCCTCTGGAAGAACGCCATGAAAACGCCGGAGAGCATCGAGCCGAAGAACGACGAGTACGACCAGGCCGCCGGCTCGATTTATGGCCCCTACCAGGCACGCCTCGATGCAATGCACGCGGTCGACTTCGACGACCTCGTCGTCCGGCCCGTGTCTCTGCTTTCTTCACGCCCAGGAATCCGCGGACAGTGGCGCGACCGATTCGATCACATCCTGGTCGACGAGTTTCAAGACACGAACGAAGCGCAGCTCGAACTCGTTCGGTTGCTGGCCAACGACCGCGGCAACGTGTGCGTGGTCGGCGACGACGACCAGTCGATCTATGGATGGCGCGGCGCACGGGTCGACAACATCCTCGAGTTCGAGGCTCACTTTCCCGGGGCACGCGTCACCAAACTCGAGCACAACTATCGCTCGGTGGCCCCGATTCTCAACGTCGCCAACGCGGCGATCGCGCAGGCCCCGAATCGTCCCTACGCGAAGTCGCTCAAGGCCAGTAGAGTCGGAGGCGACCCGGTGAGGATCTGCGCGTTCGCCGAGCCCCAGCATGAGGCGGAGTTCTTGGCGAAAGAGATCCGTACTCTGACGAAAAAGGGCGTTACACTCTCCGACATCGCCGTCCTCTATCGATCGAATACGCAGGCGAAGCGCATCGAGGAAGAGCTCCGCGTTGCCGGAATCCCCTATCGCGTGTTCGGTGGGACTCGATTCTTCGATCGCAAGGCGGTCAAGGACGCCATCGCGTACCTCCGTGTGGCGCTCAATCCCCGCGACGAACTGTCACTTCGGCGAATCATCAACGCGCCGCCGCGCGGTCTCGGCGCACAGTCCATTGCTCGCCTCACGGAGCATGCGGAGGCCAAGGGAACTGGGCTTCTACAAGCACTTCGAGCCGCCGATCAGGTGACCTCGCTTTCACCGAGAGCGAGTCGTTCGGCGGTTGATCTCGCCCGAGCCATCGACCGTGCAGCTCGCGGGTTTCGTGAGGGTGCGTTCCACGATTCGGCAAGAGCGTTGTTCGAGGCTGTCGACCTTTGTGCCCCGGCGGCGAGCGACCCCGAGGCGAAGCGTGCCGGGGAGCAGGTCGCGTTTCTCCTTCAGAGCATCGCGCGCGTTGAAACCCGAAGTGGCAGCGACCGAGACGCACTGCTCAACCTACTTCATCAGATGACACTCGAAGCTGACGACGAGAGGGCGGAGACGGGCAGCGCGGAAGTGACGCTTTCGTCGCTTCATTCCGCGAAGGGCCTCGAGTTCGACGTCGTGTTTTTGGTGGGCTGCGTCGAAGGCGTCATGCCTCATGCTCGCGTGACGGATCCCAAGGTCAGCGATGCGGTCGAGGGCGATCTCGAGGAAGAACGCCGCCTTTTCTACGTCGGCGTGACCCGAGCACGCGACCTGCTCTACCTCACGCGCCCGCGGGAGCGTGTGCACCGCGGGCGTCTCGTGAAGCTGACACCGAGCCGCTTTCTCGGAGGGCTCCCCGAGTCGGACACCACGAACTACGAGCGGGAGGAGAGCCGCGAACTCGACCGTCAGGAGGTGGCCGAGATGGCCAAGGCGCTGCTCGAGCGCCTCGGTTCGAGCTAGGCCTCAAGTCCCCTTTTTACCGAACAGGGGCTCGGTGTAGACCGATGCGCCAATCGTTAGAAACCAGGTTTCGCCGATGTTGAACGTGTCGAGGCCCTGCGGCGCGTTCGCCGTCATGAGCGGCATCCATCCAAACTGCGCGAAGAAGTCGACCAGCACCTTGCGCTGCATGGTGTAGCCCCCGCCCAAAAAGAACGGGAGTTCGACCACGTTGTTGAAACCGCTACCGCCGTTGATGTTGACGACTCCGACGCCGCCACCGATCTCCACGAAACCGTGATCCGTGATGTTGATCGCGGATGCACCCCCGAACGTGAAGTCGACCGTGTTGTCGGAAGGGCCGCCGAACTTGTTGCCGGCTCGATATAGGAGGTTGAGGTTCATGTCCATCGTGAAGAGCCCGAAGAGCTCGATCACGCGCATGGGGATCCCTGCCGTCAGCGTGAAGTCGGTGTTGCTCGGAATGACCAGCACGAGGTCGACCCCGGCGAGGAACCCCTTCTCGCCCTCGTAGAACTGATAGCGCCCGTAGATCGGGATGTCGCCATAGCTCGCGTCGGGCGAGAACAAGACCGAGATCAACCCGACGCCGCCAGGTGCAGGCACGGCGCCGGTGAGCTCCGTGCTCAACCCGACCTCGAGCCCGTCGATGGGGCTGACGGCACCGCCGATGTCGAGCGCCGACGTGCTCTTGTTGGCTACGAAGCTGCCACCGACGAGGAGCCTTCCGTCGGCGCGCACCATGCCTTTGTCGAGCACTAGGGGGCGACGCGCGAAACGTACGGGGAAGTCGTGGAAGGTCGCGATCTCTTTTTCCTCCTCTTCTTCCGTCTTCTCGTCTTCCTCGCCAACCGCGTCTTCTTCGACGCTCTTCGCCTCATCCATGATCTCTTGTTCGATGAGTTCGTCTTCGGCTTGGGCGCGCTCGCTCGATGCGATGACGAACACCATGCCGCACCAAAGGGCAATTCTTCGCATACCTCTCCCCGGCTGAATCCGCGGCGAGTCTACAGCGATTGCCCGCCTTTCGGACTGTTTTCTGCCATCGCCCCAACTTTCACTGTGCCCGGTCGGCCTGCAGCAGAAGATCGCCGTCCTCTGATCGAGCGACGTAGAGGCGCCAGGGTCGGCAGCAGACGTCGCAGTCACGGATTAGCTCGCCTCGCGACTCTGGATCGACGTAGACCTCGAGTGTCTCGAAGCAGTAAGGGCAAACCACCATCGCGGTATCGAACACGCTGGGGATGCTACCTCAAGCACCGCCTGTTGTAACGCGGGACCGAAGCAGGCCTCAAGAATCGGCCTCGCTCAGCGTGTACTCCCACTGGCAGGCGATGTCGTTCGAGTCTCGACGCGGGGGAAGCTTCAGCGGTTTGCAGCGGATTTTCTCATTGAGCATCTCGCCCGAAATGGGCATTCCCGCGATACAGATCTCGCAGCAGTGCTGGAGGCGTGTTTCGTCGTAGTGTTCGAATCGATCGAGCGCCGGGCATTTGTGATGCGTGAGTACGCCTTTGTTTGGCCCGTCGAGTTTGAACTCGACGTCGAGGATGCCGACTTCCCCGGGTGCGAACTGGAAACCTCGAAGCAGGGATTCGACGTTCGTCCCTTCGATACGCATCGCGTCGAGGCCGATTTGTAGGTCGTGCTCCGCAGCGCCGCGGTCGAGCCAAACCTCTTTTTCGAGTCGCTGCGCTTCGATGTCGCCACAGCGCTTGCGAACCTGCGTGTACCATCGGTCGGTGCCGAGCATGTAGGCGAGGGCTGCATAGTTCCAGAGCAACGCGAGCGTCTTTGGGCCGAACTCTTGCGCGACTCTGCGTTCGAATGCGTCGACGTCGAAGGGCAGTGGCCTGTCGCCCTGAGCGCGCTGCCAAGCCTTGAGCAGGAACACGAAGCCGAGTGTCATCCCGGTGCCGCGGAGCTGGCCCTTCAGCCTCCCTGGCGAGCCGATCCACGAAGGATCGCGGCCCGCACGGCCCCTCTGCCGGGTCGCTTTACTGCGCTTAGGCGTGAGCCAAGCGAACCACGACCGACCGGTCGATAGCTCCGCCGGCGTCGGGGCCTGCCCACGGTCGGCCACCGTCAGCATCGCGGGTTGGAGCTCCGTCACGGCGACGATGAAGCGGAGGTCGTCGAAGAAAAGCTCTGTGGGCGTTGCGCCACGTGCTCGACGCGGCCACCCCGCGTTCGCGGCCTTCTCGGCAACTACCCGTCCGTGGGCATCGGTGACGGCGGCGTGCCACGTACGGCTCAGGCGGGCGTGCGCATCCTGGGTTCGGGACCACAGCTCGACCAGCGTTTCTCGCGGCAGCTCGTGCGCGCGCCGTTCCGGGTTGAGCTGCCCTGCCATACGCCGAGTCTCCCAAAAACCCAATCGCACCGACAGCAAAAAAGGGGCCGCGGCGCTCGTACCTTTTCACGCATCCCAGTCGTGGACTGGTCGATAGGGTGCAGTCTACGCTGTCGCGACTTCCTCACGTTGGAGACGAAATGAGCGAGTTCACTGGTTTTGGTACCGAGACGCGGAAGTTTCTCCGCGGTCTCGGCAAGAACAACGATAAAGCTTGGTTCGAGGCGCACCGTGCGCAGTACGACGCCTACTACATCGAACCCGCCAAGGCCTTCGTGGAGGCGGTGGGCCTCAAGGTCGAAAAATTCGCGCCGAACATCTCCTTCGAGCCACGCGTCAACGGATCCATCTTTCGGGTCAACCGAGACATTCGCTTCTCGAAAGACAAAACTCCCTACAAAGACCACATCGATCTTTGGCTCTGGGAAGGTCAACGAAAGACCGCGCTTTCGGGGTTCTTTCTCCGCATCCGTCACGACCGGATCTACCTCGGTGCCGGTTCGCATGGGTTCGACAAAGAAGCGCTCTCGCGTTTTCGCGAGCAGATGAACTACGAGAAGAAAGCGAAGGCATTGACGTCTCTTCTCAAGCGAGCCGAAAGGGCCGGCTTCTCGATATCTGGAAGGCACTACAAGAAACCCCCCCGCGGCTTCAACGGCAACGCTGCGGGTGCCGACCTAGTCCTCTACGCAGGGCTCTCCGCGAGCGTCGAGCGTAAGCGTCCGCCGGAGCTCGGCACCGCGAAGTTCACCACCTACTGCGCGCGCGAATGGAAGAAGCTAGCGCCCCTGCATCGGTGGCTCATGGCGGAGGTCGGGGCGCGCTGAAATTCCGCCGGCGAGCTGCTACAACCGCGGTGTACCGGAGGAACGCATGACGCTGTCGCTTCAAGAGATTTCAGACCGCTTCGAGATCCAAGACCTGGTCTTCAAGTACTCGGCCATCGTCGACCAGAAGCGGTTCGACGACTTACGGGAGGTGTTCACGGAAGACGCACACGTGGACTACAGCGCGTTTGGGGCACCGGTTGGCGGCCGCGAAGAGATCATCGCCTTTCTGCAGAAGGTGATGATCATGTTCCCGAACCACCAGCACCTCAACACCAACGTGCAAATTGAAGTCGAAGGTGACACGGCGACGGGGCGTGTCATGTGCTTGAACCCGCAAGAGATGAACATGCCCGACGACAAAACCCACATCTTCATGTGCGGGCTTTGGTACTTGGACGACTACGTGCGGACCGAGGCCGGTTGGCGAATCCGCCGCCGCGTCCAGGAGAAGAGCTACGTGTTCAACGCGCCGTTCGAGTGATTGCGCCGCTCAGCGGCTGCCGACGGGCGTGTAGTCGCGAGCGGTGGCGCCGGTATAGATTTGGCGTGGCCGGCCGATTCGCACATCCGGGTCCTCCATCATCTCTTTCCAGTGCGCGATCCAACCGGGAATCCGCCCCATCGCAAACATCACCGTGAACATCTCGGTCGGGATGCCCATCGCTCGATAGATGATCCCGCTATAGAAATCGACGTTCGGGTAGAGCCTTCGCTCGATGAAGAAGGGGTCGGACAGCGCGACCTCTTCGAGTTCGCGCGCGATGTCGAAGAGGGGGTCGTCGATGCTCATATGCGTCAGCAGGCGGTCGGCGTACTTCTTCAGGATGGTCGCTCGGGGGTCGAAGTTCTTGTAGACCCGGTGCCCGAAGCCCATCAGGCGGCGCGAGCGGTCCTTCACCTGGTTCATGAAGTTCTTGCAGTCGCCGCCCTCGTCGAGAATCTCCTTGAGCATCTCGATCACGGCCTGGTTGGCTCCGCCGTGAAGCGGCCCCCAGAGAGCACAGATCCCGGCGCTGATGGCGGCGTAAAGGCTCGCTTGGCTCGAACCGACGAGCCGCACGGTGGACGTGGAGCAGTTCTGCTCGTGATCGGCGTGGAGGATGAGCAGCACGTCGAGCGCCCTCACGAGCTCGGGGTCCGGCTCGTACTTGGGCTCTGCTGGGTGCGAGAACATCATGTGCAAGAAGTTGGCGCAGAAGCTCAGTTCGTTGCGTGGGTAGGCGACCGGACGCCCGAGCTGTTTTTGGTAGCTGAAAGCGGCGATTGTTCGGAGCTTCGAGAGCAGCCGGGCGATGTGCTCATGATTATTGACGTCGGGCTCGAGGGAATCGGGGTAGTAGGCCGAGAGCGAGCACACCATCGACGACAGGATGGCCATCGGATGGGCGCGCGACGGATACCCATCGAAGAAGTGACGCATGTCTTCGTGCAGCATGCTGTGATAGGTGAGCGACTTCGAGAACCTTGCGAGCTCCTTTTCGGTGGGGAGGTCGCCGTAAATCAGAAGATAGGCCGTCTCCACGAACGTGGAATGCTCAGCCAGTTGTTCGATCGGGTAGCCTCGGTAGAGCAGCACACCCTCTTCGCCGTTGATGAAGGTGATGTCGCTCTTGGTGGCACCGGTGTTCATGTAACCGCTGTCGAGCGTGATGAGGCCGGTGTCTTTTCGGAGGCTTCGAATGTCGACGCCACGCTCCTGGTAGGAGCCCTCGACGATCGGCATTTCGTAGCTGTTGTCTCCGTAGTTCAGCGTCGCTTTGTTACTCATATCTCCATGGATGTAGCCCGCGACCCAAGTACGGGCAATGGTGGTTCGGAGCCTGTTTCCGTCCCGTTTCCCGAAACGGCGACGTGCGTCATTTCAGGCGAGCTTGAAAACGGCTTCGGCGTTCCCGTGCAGGAAGGCGGCACGCGCCTCGCCCGAGAGTTCGAGTAGTTCCATCTGCTGTATGCACTTGGCAGGCGGGATCATCGGCCAATTGCTTCCGTAGAGGACTTTCCGGGCGCCGGGGCCGCGCATGAATTTCACCAAGGCGTCCGGGTATCGCTCCGGCGTGTACGCCGACGTGTCGATGTAGACGTTCTCGTACTTGGTCGCGAGCGCCACCATTTCGTCGGTCCACGGGTAGCCGATGTGACCTCCGACGATGCGAAGCTCCGGGAACTCGCATGCCACATCGTCGAGGTACGGAATCGGTCGACCGGGATCGCTAGGACGGAGCGGTCCGGCGTGTCCCACCTGGAGGCAGAACGCGATGTCGAGCTCGATGCACTCTGCGTAGATCGGATAGTAGCGGCGGTCGTTCGGGGGCAGACCCCAAAGCCAGGGGAGCTGCCGGACACCAACGAAACCAAGCTCGCGAACGCAGCGGCGGAGCTCCCGAACCGCGTCCATCGGTCGATGGAGGTCGACCGATCCGATTCCGACGAACCTTTCCGGGTGCGCGCGGGTGATCGCGTGAACCTCGTCGTTCGAGAGCAGTGCGCCTGAAGGCCCCCACCACGCGGACACGAGCGCGCGATCGATGCCGGCGGCGTCGAGTGCCGCGAGCGTAAACTCTGGAGGAATGACCTCCGGGATCGTGTCCATCTTCATCCACCGGCGGAGCGATGCAAACATTTCGTGGCTCAGGAAGTTTCGGGTCGGGTGCTGAATCCACGCGTCGATGATCGTTTCGCTCACGCCGCGATCATTGAGGCGTGTAACGCCCATCCGCAAGCCCCTTGCCTGGCCCAGACCTTGTTCTTACTATCGGCCCATGATTCACGGCGTTCTGAGGTTGGTGGGCTTCGCGTCGCTGACCTTCATCTTGTTGCTCTCGGGTTGTTCAGATGACGGTGACACCGGCGGCACCGGCGGGTCCTCCGGTACTGGCGGCGACGGTGGATCGGGCGGCGCCGCCGACGTCGCGCTTCGCATTCTCGTCACCAACGACGACGGGTTTCGCGCCGACGGCATCGACGCTGTCGTCGAGGCGTTGGCCGAGAATCCCGCGAACGAGATCATCGTGTCTGCACCCGACGTGAACCGGAGCGGATCAGGCGACATGACGGACTGCAACGGCGACGATCCCCTGGTCGGCGTCGAGGGCGAAACGCTGAGTGGCTTCCCGGCAACGGCAGTCAACGGTTGCCCGGCCGATGCCGTCAACTACGCGCTCGACAACCTCTATCCTGCAGACGACCCGCCTGACGTGGTTCTCTCGGGCATCAACGAGGGGCAGAACGTTGGCAACCTTCCGCCGGTGGGGCTGCTGTCGCAGATCTCCGGCACGGTCGGCGCTGCGAAGACCGCGGCTCGGCGCGGCGTCCCCGCGCTCGCTTCGTCTCAGGGCGATGGCGAACCGTTCGACTACCCTGCCGGTGTCGACGAGGTCCTTCAGTGGCTGGCCGTCAACCGAACCGCAATCGCCGAGGGCACGCTGCCAATCGCGACGATCGACAGCATCAACATTCCGACCTGCCGAGGCAGCTCGATCCGAAACCCGCTCGACCCCCTCCCGGTTCCGCTCGGTACCGAGAACCCGAACGGGTTCGTCCTGAGCGGAACGCAGGACTGTGACGCGATCGGCATCGACCCCGACACCGACATCAACGCCTTCTTCACCGGGTACGTGACGATCACGGAAGTGCCCGCCGAGTAGGGTTTGTACCGATAATCTGATTGTCGTAAGCTCGCCAGAGCATGCACCGGACTCGCCTGTCATTGGCCGTGGCCTCGGCGTCCACGCTCGCCCTCGGTCTGCTGGCGTGTAGCGGTGCATCGGATCCGCAGATGCTCGACGACGGCACTGGGGGCGCGGGAGGCACCGATCTCCCGACCGCCCAGGTCACATCCGGCTACGTGGCTTCTACCTTTGGCTTCTTCTACCCCGACGGACTCGAAAGCCAGTTCGACGGCTTCGACCTAGACGGCCGCGTTTCTAGCGCGGATGCCCCAGCCAACGACGAGTGTCCGCATGACGATTTCGTGTCGCCCGACGGCACTCCAGGCATCGACTACAACTTCATGCAGATCATCTTCGACAGCCGAATGAAGGAGGATGGGCAGTTCTTCTTCGGTGGGTTTCGAGAGGGTCAGCTGGTGGACGGCGTCATCAACGGTGCTGTCAAGAATGGCTCGATGACCGTCCTCCTCGACGTGCAAGGGGTCGACGATTTCGACAACGACGACGAGGTGACCGTCCAGGTCTTCGGGAGCGAAGACTCGCCGTTCAAAGGTACCGACGACGAAGTGCTGCCCTTCGCAACTTTGAGCGTTCACCCCGACACGGCGTATCACACCGAGGTGCTGACGGGCAGCATCGTCGATGGCGTGCTCACGGCCGGTCCGTTCGATCTGGTTTTTCCGATCAACATCCAGATCGTCCGGGACGAGTTCGTGGTTCGCGAGGCCTGGCTCCAGATCGAACTCGGCGACGAGACGTTTCAGGGCCTGATCGCCGGCCTATGGGATGTGACCAACATCCGCGACATCATCGGCAAGCCGACCACCGACAACGGGAACGCGGCAAACTTCACCATCGAGGAGTTCGAGGAGGCGATGGCCGCCCATGCCGATGCCGACTTCGATGCCGACTCCGGGCTTTGCGGGGCGTTCACTACCATGTTCACCTTCAGCGGGGTGCAGGCGTTCATCGCGCGGGGTGGGGGAGTCGGGCCCGGTATGCCAGGGAGCGGCGGAGCGGGAGGCGCGATGCCGCCGCCGATCGACAGTCCTAGGGATCAGTGTGTCGGGGACGCCGATCGGGCGGCGCTCGACGCTGCAGGAGGCCCCGGCGCCATCGGCGAACTCGCTGCCGATTGCCCGGGCAGCGCTTGCGGTGCCGAGCTGACCGACGTTCTGACGAGCGGTGGCTCCGACGCGTCTCGCATCGCGCTCGGAGACTGCATCGCACAGTGCATCGCCGACGGGAGCGGGCTTTCTCCCATGTGCACCGACTGCTACGGGTCCATTGCCGCTTGCTCCACCGCGTTCTGCCTGCAACCTTGTGCCGCCGACCCGGGCTCGCAGGAGTGTGCGCAGTGCGCTCTCGACAACTGCCCGAGCCTCGACGAGTGCACCGGGCTCTGACGCGCATGTCGATTTTATCTCACTTCAAACCCAAGGGCGCCAACGGCTTCGGCTACGGGACTACCGCGGAGCAAGTCACCGAGGGTATCGACCTCACTGGCAAGACCATCCTTCTCACGGGGTGCAACTCGGGGATCGGCTTCGAGACGTTTCGCGTGCTCACGAAACGGGGCGCGCACGTGGTCGCGGCTGCCCGTACGGTCGACAAGGCCAACTCGGCTGGGGCCCGCGCGGGAGGGGCGTTTACCGGGGTCGCGTGCGAGCTCTCGGAACCGTCCTCCGTGCTTGCATGCGTCGACAGCGTGAAGAACCTCGGGCGACCGCTCGACGCGGTGATCTGCAACGCGGGCATCATGGCCTTGCCGAAGCTCAATCAAAAGTTCGGCTACGAGCTTCAGTTCTTCACCAATCACATTGGTCACTTCCTCCTCGTTACGTCTCTCCTCGAGAACCTCGCAGACGACGGCCGGGTGGTGATCGTCAGCAGCGACGCCCATCATCGGGCGCCGTCCGAAGGCATTCAGTTCGACAACCTGTCGGGGGAACGCGGATACACCGCCTTCGGCAACTACGGGCAGGCGAAACTGGCCAATCTTCTCTTCGCGAATCAGCTGGCGAAGAACCTCGAAGGCACTTCCAAAACCGCCAACAGCCTTCACCCCGGGGTCATCAAAACCGGTCTCACGCGCAGTATGAACCCTGTCGCCGATCTGGCGATGGCGATTGCGTCACCGCTCGTATTGAAGAGCATCGCGGAGGGAGCTGCCACTCAGTGCTACGCGGCAACGCATCCGTCGATGGTGGGCGTCCGCGGAAAGTATCTCGCCGACTGCAACGAATCGCGCCCAGGAAGGCATGGGCGCGACCCTGCAATGGCCGAAAAGCTCTGGGAAGTTTCGGAACGAATCGTGGCCGAGGTCACGGCTTGACAATACGAAGCGTGCCCACCCATGCTCATGAACGTAACGGCAGGTCGACGGCCGTGTACGGAAGGTAGTCCCCCATGTCTCAGTCCACCGCTCAGATCCAACCGCAGACCAATGGCACCGCGCACATCGCTCCCGCTCCGGCGCCCGCGTCCGAAACCAGCGCCGACGAGATTCAGCGCATCTTCAAGCTTCAGCAGGCGCACCAGTTCACGGTTGCCAAGACAACCGCAAACGAGCGGAAGGAGAAGCTCAAGCGCCTCCAACGGGCCATCCTTGGCTACAAGCAAGAGATCCGGGATGCGATGCACGCCGACTTCCAGAAGCACCCGTCCGAGGTAGACCTCACGGAGACGTACGTCGTCACCAGCGAGATCAAGCACACCATTGCGCACCTCTCGAAGTGGATGCGTCCGAAGAAGGTCAAGACTCCTTTCGCCCTGCTTGGGACGAAGTCCCACATCCACTACGAGCCGAAAGGCGTGTGCCTCCTCATCTCCCCGTGGAACTATCCGGTGAACCTGACGTTCGGGCCGCTCGTTTCGGCGATTGCATCCGGCAACTGCGTCATGATCAAGCCTTCCGAGATGACGCCGCACACCTCGGCCGTCATGAAGAAGATCGTCGACGAGGTTTTTGAAGAGAACGAGATCGCCCTCATCGAAGGTGGAATATCGACGTCCACGGAGCTTCTTTCACTCCCGTTCAACCACATCTTTTTCACCGGGGCCCCGTCGATCGGCAAGATTGTCATGGAGGCGGCCGCCAAGCACCTCACCTCGGTGACGCTCGAACTCGGGGGCAAGTCGCCCACCATCGTCGACGAGACCGCAAACGTCGACGTGGCTGCACGGCGCATCGCTTGGGGCAAGCTAACCAACAACGGCCAAACGTGCATCGCACCCGACTACCTCTTCGTGCACGAGAGCAAGAAGGACGAGTTCCTCGACCGGCTCAGCCACCACATTCGCAGCTACTACGGTGACGACGCACAGAAGTCGCCCTCATACGCGCGCATCGTGAACAATCGTCACTTCCAGCGCATCAACGGTTACATCGATGAGGCTCGCGCGAACGGGGCCAACTTCGTTTACGGTGGGCGCACCGACGGCAACGAAGACTACATCGAGCCCACGGTGGTCACCGACGTGGCGCTCGACTCGAAGCTGATGACCGACGAGATCTTCGGACCCGTGCTTCCGGTGTTCTCGTACAAGACGCTCGACGAACCGATTTCCGTCATCAACTCGAAAGAGAAGCCGCTGGCGCTCTACATCTACAGCAAGAACAAGGCGAACGTCGATCGGATCATCACCAACACCCGCGCTGGCGGCACGGTGATCAACCACAACGCCATCCACTACTTCAACGCCAACCTCCCCTTCGGCGGGTCGAACAACAGCGGGATCGGAAAGGGCCACGGCTTCTTCGGTTTCGAGGCGTTCTCCAACGCCCGCGGCGTTTTGAAGATGGCCTCGCCGTTCCTGGCGCTCCGCCTCATGACTGCCCCGTTCACGCAGTTCAAGCAGAAGCTCATCGACCTCAGCATCAAATACTTCTGACCGATGGCCTACGACGAGCAGCTTGCTGAGCGCGTTCGAGGCGTGCTCAAGCGGCGCCGTGGCGTCACCGAGAAGAAGATGTTCGGAGGTCTCGCGTTTCTCGTGAATGGCCACATGTGTTGCGGGGTGCACGAGGACGACCTGATGGTCCGCGTCGGACCTTCTGCCTATGAACGAGCGCTCGAGAAGAAGGGCGCCAGGGCCATGGATTTCACCGGTCGTCCGATGAAGGGGATGGTGTTCGTGGACCGGGCGGGTCATTCGCGGGCTCCAGGTTTGAGGAGCTGGATCGAGCAGGGGCTTCGCTACGCGCGGTCACTGCCTCCGAAGGGCTGATCCCCCGCAAGCCTTTTTCGACTTCGTGAGCGCGCGGT
The DNA here is from genome assembly GCA_039177115.1 of Myxococcota bacterium. Taxonomy (GTDB): domain Bacteria; phylum Myxococcota_A; class Polyangia; order Polyangiales; family Houyiibacteriaceae; genus SG8-38. The sequence continues at coordinate 38,381 of JBCDFZ010000007.1, read as the reverse complement.
TCGGGTACGCTTCGCGCATGTCCCGCCCTCCGCGAATGCGCCCGCGGTTCGAGTTTCAGGTTCCGGTCGACGCTGCTCGATGGCTAGGCGCAGTGCGCGACGAGCTCGACGCCGACCGCGACCTGTGCCGTGGTCAGACGTTTCGGCATCACGCGGTGGTGGAGATGCGTGCAGCCGCCAAGCACTTCTGGTCCCCCTACCTGAACCTCGACGTCGAAGACGAGCCCGGTGGCTCGGTCGTGCGCGGTCGGTTCGCACCGCACCCTCACGTCTGGACGCTCTTCATGGCCGTCTACATCCTCCTCGGCATCGTGTTTCTGGCGGGAATCGTATGGGGCTTCGTCCAATACACCATGGGAGAGGCACCCTGGGGCGCCCTTGTGGCGCCAGCAGCCGTGGGTCTCTTCGGCTTCGTATATGGGGCCACGCTGATCGGTCAGGGCCTCGGCGCCGAGCAGATGTACACGATGCGCGCGTTGGTCGATCGCGCGACCCATGCCTCATTGAGTGTCGTGTCGAACGATGAGCACTGATAGTCTTGCGCTTCTATGAAGCCCACGAAGATCACTCTCGACGAGCGCGAGATCCCCGAACGCTGGTACAACATCGTCGCGGATATGCCGACCCGGCCGCGCCCTCCGCTCAACCCCGCGACACATGAGCCTATCGGCCCGGAGGCGCTCGCGCCCTTGTTCCCGATGACGCTGATCGAACAAGAGGTGAGCGAAGAGCGCTGGGTGCCGATCCCCGAACCGGTAAGAGAGATCTACACGCGCTGGCGGCCGACGCCTCTCTACCGAGCGCACGCGCTCGAAAAGGCGCTCGATACACCGGCGCACATTTATTACAAGTACGAGGGCGTCAGCCCAGCGGGTTCACACAAGCCAAACACCGCGGTCGCACAGGCGTTCTACAACCAACAGGAGGGCGTCAAACGGATCGCCACCGAAACGGGCGCCGGTCAGTGGGGCAGCGCCCTGAGCTTCGCGTGCCAGCTCTTCGGAGTGGGGTGTGAGGTCTACATGGTTCGGATCAGCTACGACCAGAAGCCCTATCGGAAGCTGATGATGAACACCTGGGGCGCTGACGTCGTGCCTTCACCGAGCGATCGAACCGAGGCCGGCCGAAAGATCCTTTCGGACGATCCAGACTCGCCGGGAAGTCTGGGCATCGCCATCTCGGAAGCCGTCGAGCGAGCGGCTAGTGACCCGGAGACCAAGTACTCCCTCGGAAGCGTGTTGAATCACGTACTGATGCACCAAACCGTCGTGGGCCAGGAAGCACTGAGCCAGATGGAGAAGGCCGGAGAGCTTCCCGACGTCGTCATCGCTCCGTTCGGCGGTGGGTCGAACTTCGCGGGCCTCAGCTTTCCGTTTCTCCGGTTGAACTTCGCCGAAGGGCAGAAGATTCGATGCGTCGCGAGCGAGCCAACCTCATGCCCGAAACTGACTCGGGGAGTCTTTCGGTACGACTTTGGCGACACGATTGGGATGACGCCGCTCCTGCCGATGTACACGCTCGGGCACAATTTCGTTCCCGCGAAGATTCACGCCGGTGGCCTGCGCTACCACGGCGCCGGGGCGCTCGTCAGCCAGCTGCTCAACGATGGACTGATTTCGGCGGAGGCGATCGACCAGCTCGAGAGCTTCGAGGCCGGCGTCACGTTCGCACGCGCCGAGGGCATCATTCCAGCCCCCGAGGCGAACCATGCGGTGGCATCGGCCATTCGCGAGGCCGAACAGGCCAAAGAGGAGGGAAGCAAGCGTGTGATCCTCTTCAACCTCTGTGGTCACGGCCACTTCGACATGTCGGCGTACGAGGCCTATTTCTCAGGTAAGCTGGAAAGACACGAGCTGTCTCAGCAGGACGTCGACAGCGCCATCGCCCAAATCGACACACCTGAGATCGCGGCTTCGCCTTAGAGCGCCCGCTCGTTCGACGCGGTGGGTGACTCAGGCTTCTCGGAGGAGCTGGCGCTTCGATCGTTCGGGCCAAGGATACACCGCCGCGGAAGCGATCCCCGCGAACGCCCACCCGCCGAGAATCAACCATGCGCCGACGGGCTGCGTGGGCATCTGGAGGAGCGTGGAGAGGCCCGCGATGCATGCGAAGCCTTTGTAGAACACGAGATACTGGAGAAAAATGACGTACCGGGCGGGCCATACGGTCATGAGTGCGAACATCACCCCCTCGCCCATGATCGCTCCTCCGTAGATCGCCTGTGCAAACGGATTTCCGCCCACACCGAGGAATCCCCAGAACGATTCCGGGTTGAACATCATCCATGCGCCGAGGACGAAGGAGCTCAGTGCAAACGAGGCCGCAGTGATGCGAATGACGAGTGTTCGTGTCGGGGTAAGGTCGTCCGAGTTCATGCGACGCACCTTACGTTCACACCGAGTGCGATCGCAACCACCCTCATCGAGAGAGCAGCTCGGGGAGAAGCTCGAGCATCCCGTGCTCCGCATCCTCGGGGTCTCGTCCGATGGAGATCACGTCGAATTTCCCGTGAGCCCGGAGCGGCCCGAGGTTGTAGAAGAGAAACCGCCCGTCACCGGACGCCGTGTCGAAGACATGGTCTCCGACGCGCTCGAGTACGTCTGCAAGGCTCGCGCCGACGAGTTCGGGGTAGACGACGTCTTGTGCACGGTACGCGGGACGCGGCCCTCTAACCACGCGGTCGAGCAAGCTCATGGGCATGCTGGTTCCTCCCCAACGCCCGTTGCATTCGGTGAAAAGCACCCGAAACTCGCCGTGCGGGTCGCCCTCCACCAGGTGATCAAAAGAGCATCTTCCCACGTAGCCTAGTTCTTGAAGCGCAGCCGCGACGCGGATCGCAGAGGCTCCCAGCGCCTCGTTGAGCGTGGGCGGCAAGGTCGACGGCCGACTGCCGACGAAGACCTTCTCCTCGCCGGCCAGGATCTGCTCGTAGACTCCGTCGAGTCGCGGATCTCCTTGGCCTTTCGGCGGGACCCAAAGCTGCGTCGAGGGAGAAAGGTCGGTGTCGTGCCAGGCGACGGCGAGCACAGGCTCGCCTTCAGGCCATTCCGTCCGACGGAGGAACGCCTCGGCGTGAGCTTTGGCGTCGGCTGCCGTGGACACCTGAGATGCCGCGAACACGGAGTTCCCCATCGCAGACGCACAGCGCGTGCGCTTCAGCCCAACGCGCTCGTAGTCGGCCGCGAGTTTCTGCAGGTTGCTCGCGATTTCGTCGGGCACGGTAGAGGTCAGAGTCGCGACGAGCGCGCCTCGCCCGAGCACGCGCGACACCAGGTCGTCGAACACCGCCTTGTCGTTCGCGACCCACGTCACCGGCGGGGGCGGCGCAAGAACGTGCACGGAAACACGAGCGTCGACCGAGAGCTTTTGGGCGAGTTCCCAAACGGCCTCGATGCCCATGTACGGGTGAACCACGAAACCTCCCGCGCTGGACGCCACTTCGACGAGCCGCCGATAGGTACTGCCCGAAGCACAGGCCTGCGCGACCATGATCGGTGGACCGACGGGCTCCGCGACCAAATGCTCGGGCGCGCCGATTGCCAGCGTGCTTTGGCAGTATTGCTCGTAGCCGTCGGCCGCAGGGGTGACGGTTGCGTAGACGTCGCCGTTTCCTGCGCGTAGCCGACCTCGGTGCTGGTACTCCTCCACACCTGCCACGTCGACGAGGAACGGGATCCCCGATACATCGTCGAGATGTAGCTCCGGCCACTCGGATCCGCTTCCATCCCACCGAAGCCCTTCGTACGGAACCAGCTCCTGCGGAACGCGGAGGTCTTCGCCGAATGCGCGTGCGACCTGCCTCGCTTCGTCGTTGGTCAGAAGACCGGTTCTTGGGCCAACCGACACGTATCTATTTGTTACCAGCTGCCGGCGCGTACTCGGTGAGGAAGCCGGTCACGGCTGCCCAGTACACATCGTTGTCGCCCCACCGCTCCCACAGCGCGCGCGAGCCGTGCTGGCCGAGCGAGGCTGGCGTGAATAGGATCTTCTTTTCGGCAGGGACCGCGTCGTAGATTGGCTTGGCCTTTTCGCGCTCGGCCTTCGCGGAGGTCACGAAGACCGGTACGTTGACGGTCTTCGCGTAGCCTTGGATGAACTCCGTACCCTGACCGCGGAAATACTCCCCCGGCGAAAACGACAGCACGGCCGCGACCCGCTCGGACTGCTCCGCGGCTAGACGAAACACCAACGACGCCGAATACGAGCTTCCCCAGACGATCACCTGCTCGGCTTGAAGCGTGTGGTGCGCGTAGTCGAGGGCCGCCAGAAGATCGACGTAGGCGTCGAGGTATCGCGTCGCCATCCTCTTGCGCTGCGCGCGCCGGTTGGTTTCGTTGCGGACACCGTTTACGGCTTTTCCAGCTCGCTGATCGACCGCCATGACACGGTAGCCGAGCGAAACCAGTTTAGGGGCGATCTCGCGATACTCGCCGCGGCTCCATCCCGCTTGGTGAAAGAGTACGATGACCGTGCCACCCTCTCCCTCCGCGGGGTAGACGTCCGCGTGCGCGTGAATGCCGCCAGCGGTTGGGAAATCGACTTCCCGGTACGCCCGGCCGGCGGCCGCGGCGCTGCCGATCGCCAAGAGCGCGACGACGATGGTGAGCAGGCCTGCGTGCACTCGACTCATGGGTTGCCTCGGTGCACCTCTAGTACGACCTTGCCCCGCGCACGCTTCGTTTCCATGTACTCATGAGCTTGTTGAGCTTCGCTCAGCAGAAACGATCGGTCGACGACCACGCGGAGGTGCCCGCCGTCGATCTGCTGGCGGAGCCAGTCGAGCTGCGAGCGTCGTGATTTGACGACAACGAGCTTGGCGCGCTGTTTTCGCATCGCGGTCAAGGCTACGTCTCTGAGGATGCGACCTGTCGGAATGGTGTGAACGTACGTGGCGCGCTTCTCGAGGAGGCCGGTCACCTTGTCGAAGTGGTAGTTGCCGAATACGTCGAAGAACACGTCGAACTTCTCATCGACGCCCAGCAGGTCGCGCTCGGTGTAGTCGATCACTTCGTCGGCGCCGAGCTCGCGTACGAGGTCGACGTTTCTGTGGCTGCAAACCGCGGTCACGTGTGCGCCGAGAATCTTCGCGATCTGGACGGCAAAGACCCCCACACCGCCCGAAGCTCCGTTCACGAGGACTTTCTGTCCCGTGGTCAGGCCGGCGTCGTCACGAAGCGCCTGTAGAGAGGTTTGCGCGGCGAGGGGAACGGCGGCTGCGATCCGAGGTTCGATCGACTCGGGTGCGCGGGCGAGCTGATTAGCGTCGATCGCGGCGTACTCGGCGTATGCGCGCCCCGCGAAGTCGTTGATCATGCCGTAGACCCGGTCGCCCTTCGAGAGGTCGGTCCGAGAACCCGTGCTGACGACCTTTCCCGCAACGTCGTGACCGACGATCAGAGGGAACTTGTTGCCGGTCGCGATCTTGAACTTGCCCTTGCGAACGATGACGTCCTTCGGATTCACGCCGATGAAATCGGTCTTGACCAGCACCTGGCCTCGCTTGGGCACGGGCCGGGGGACGGTGACTTCGTGCAGGACGTCAGCCGCACCGTAGCGATCGATGACGACTGCCCGCATCGTTCGTTCACGGTCGAGGTGCCTCCCGTACTGCGGGAGTGCGCTCATTCGGCGGTGGCCTTCGCGAAGCGATAGAGGAACAGGCCCGAGAGGATCTTGGGCTGAAAGAACGTGCTCTTTTCCGGCATCACGATTTCGGGATTCTCGAGGCCTGCGTCCGCCACGGCCATCAACTCGTCCAAACTGACGGGGTGAAGTGCGACGGCGAGGTCGTAGTCACCTCGGTCGACCACCGCCCGCATGTCCGCGAGCGCGGACTCGGAGTAGTAGTCGAAGTGGCTGGGATCGGCGATCATGTCGTGAGTCAGCCGGAGCTGCGGGTAGAGCTCGCGTTCCAGAATCGCACAGTCCAGCCGCCCGACGACGTCCGACGGGATCTCCTCCGCGGCCAGTTCGTAGGTGCCTTCCTTCGTGTAAATGCAGAAGCGATGCTTGTCGGGTGTCTTGAAGGCGTCGACCGGCTCGAGGGCCAGATTGTCGCGAATTTTCGAGAACGGAACCACCCCGTTGATGACGCGGTTATAGGCCTGGATTACTGCCCCTTCGGTGACGTACGCGAGGAAGTGAGACTGGCCGTTTAACAGGCTTGCGTGGTACCGGTGATGGCCGTCCGCGATGTATAGCGGAGCGGTTCCGAGCGCTGTCTGGATCTCGCCGCCGGCTTCGCTTTCCTGCGGCACTCTCCAGATACGGTTTCGAATGCCCTCGAGTTCGCTGGTCCCACCGAAGTCGCTCGTGAAGTCGTAGAGCGGGGCCTCTTCCGTCACCGCGTGGAGCGCGTGCGCGATCGGGGCTCTCGTCAATACGAACACGGGCCCGATGTGCATCCCGGTTGCCTCGCGCATGGCGATCCGCCCTTTGACCTTCTCGTCGAAGGTCTTCTCGTGCCGGATGACCTGCATCTCTTCGTACGGCGTGACCGCCGCCGCGACGAATACGCCAACGCGGCTTTGGTCCCCCCAAGACTGCTCGTACACGTAGTAAGCCGGTTCGTCGTCCTCGACGAGCTTCCCCTCCGAAGCCAAGCGGTCCATGGCCTGCTTCGGCTGACTTCCGAGAATGATGTGAAACAGCGAGTCGGGCTCATCTCGAAGCCGAGACTCGAGTGGCGTGCCGGGCTTGATGACGTCGTAGGGAGGAGACGTGATCGTCGAGACGTGCGTCGGGTCTGGGCGCAGGCCGGTAAGTCCAATCGTGGCTACCATGAAGAGCTCCTCGTCGCGGCTTGCGATCGCATATCACTTGGAGATGTCAAGAGCCCCAGGAAGCGAGTCGGCAGACGTCTGCGAGGCAAGCGTGCCTCGATCCCCATCGAGGACGACGAGATCCCCTGTCTTGAACTGCGTCGTGGCGATGCGTAGGTTCACCACAGCCGGCAGCCCATACTCGCGTGCGACCACGGCTCCGTGCGATACCGCGCTGCCCACATCCGTCGCGAGTCCCGCAATCAGACTGAAGTAGGGTGTCCAGCCCACGTCGGTGATGGGCGCGATCAGGATCTCACCGGCTTCGAGCGCCGCGGCTTCAGCGAGGGTGCGTACGACCCGCGCTCTGCCCGTCACCTTCCCGCGGCTGACCGGCCGGCCCACCAGCGCTGCATCATCCGAACTCCGAGCCTGTGCGATCGGCTCGGGTCGTCCGAGGAAAACCTCCTCGAAGCGCAGCGGCATCTGGTGAGGAGTCGTCCGACGGCGACTTGCGGCCAGGTCCGCCAGCGCGGTTTCTCCTTCTACGAGTCGGCCGATCTCTTCGTGCGTGAGGAAGAACACCGCGTCCTCGTCGGGGAGGACTCCCGCAGTGGCCAGCATCGATCCAAGCGCGCGGTACGCCCGCTTGAAGTGGGTGGTCACGGCTACCAGTCCCGACTTGGTGTGCTCTCTGCAGCGTACCGCGCCGTGGGCCAGGGGGAGCCATCGCGACAGCATGGGGTGCGCGCGTCGAATCTCCGAGGGGTCGCGTACTTGGCGAGTCCGCGGCCCGGAGTGTCGCCGGGCGCGGAGCCCCGACTGCAGCGATGCGATCACGGGGCTCGGGTCGTCAGCCCATCCGCGCTGACGCATTTCCAGCTCGCGCACCGCTCGATGCCCATGGCGTTTGAGGTACGCCGCGAACTCTCGCCCCGCCTCACCCGATTCGGGCGACCGAATGAAGCGGAGTGCGTCTTCGGGAGACGCAGACTCGAACGCACTCTGCGCTTCTGGGTGAGACACCAGTCGATCGATGATTCGCTCTGCCCCCTCTGCAATGTCCGCGCTCTCCACGTTGCTTGCACCCGAGAGCATCTCCGCGACTTCAGCGTGATGTTCGCTGGTGGGCTCGCCTCCCTTCGCCACGATTCCGAGCAAGATGGGGCTGAGCGCACCCGCGGCGGCCGATGACATCAAGTGAAGCTCGTACGCGCGCCACACGGCGGGAAGCGTCTCGTCGATGCTGCGATAGTAGTCCGCGAAACCGCTCGCCGTGGGCAGCGTGAGGCTCTCCTTGAGTGCGTCGAGGCTGCGGCCGTGACGTTTTGCCGCGGTGAGCATTCGAAAGTACCGAACTCCGTTCGAACCCCTGCGCCACCGGGACGCGGGCTCCGGCTCTTCAACCTCCTCTACGTCGCGGCCGCAGAGAGCGAGGCACATCTGCTTCTTGGTCGAGCCCGCGACGTCGGCCGACAGCTCTGCAAGCGTCCGGAGGTCGAGGAAGAGATGCCCGAAGAACATCGCGACGTAGCGAAGGCCCTCCGTCTCGGGCACTTCGGAGCCGATGTGGCGATACATGCGCTGCATGCCGATGTCGATTCCGCGCGCGGTGACCGAGTAGGTCAGCGGTGTCACCGCGCCCGGCATCATCTCGCCGATGTTCGCCCACGTGTAGACCGCGTTCTTTGGTGGGACCGTGTCGAGCTCGTTGGGGTCACTCGGAAGATTCGTCACCGGGCGCGCCTGAAGCCAGTGAAGTCGTCCGTCTCCACCGATCGCCCACTCCATGTCGAGCGGCGAGCCGTGGGTTCGTGCGGCGCGTGCCGCCCCTTCATGAAGGGTGGACAGCTCCGCCTCGGAGATCGACGCCAAGTTGCCCTGGATGTCCTCGTGGACGACGGCCCCGCTTCGGTCGAGCAGCCAGTGGTCGGGAGTCGCCTCTCCGCTCACCAGCGCTTCCCCGAGCCCTCTGACAGCATCGATGACCATCCGATCTCGTCGTGCGCTCACCGGGTCGACGGTGAAGATCACTCCGGCGGCGCGCGCATCGACCATGACCTGCACGACCACGTTCATGACCACAGATGCGTCGTCGAGCTGCGCGCTTCGGTACGACGCCGCACGTGCGCTGTCCGTCGACCGAACGCATCGCATTACGGCCTCTTCGAGCGCATCGAGGCCCTCGACGTCCAGGATCGTTTCGTATTGCCCCGCGAACGAGGCAACCTCGGAGTCCTCCCCGGTGGCCGAGGAGCGAACGGCCACTTTGCCGCCACCAATCCGGTCGTAGTGCGTGGCGAGGTCTTCTGGTAGCGCGTCCGTCGTCGCTCCGACGATCACGAAGCCCGGCGGGACGTCGAACCCGTTTCTGCTGAGCCAGGCAAGTCCCTCGGCTTTTCCTCCAACCTCGAGGTTGCCGATCGCGTCGAGGGGAATGCAAACGGGGGGACTCATGAATCGGGCGCACGAAACGCGGCAATGATCTCGGCGCAGCATTCGGGTGCGATCGGAAACGGCGATGCAAAGGCGATCCTCGAAGCGAGGGTTCCGTATCGCTCTCGAAGGGTGTGTGCGACCTGCTTGGGCGTGCCGACGATGGCGATGCTCTCGAGAAGCTCGTCGTCGATTTTCGCGGCCATGTCGGCCCAGCGTCCCTGCTTGGTCAGTTCTCGCAGCTCAGGCTGCAGCTCCCCTTGGCCTTCCGATTCCAGCACGGAGCGATAGGCCGGTGTAGACGCGTAGAACGCCACCTGGTTGCGTGCCATGGCGCGTGCGCTTTCGTGCTCCGCGTCGTTGCGGCCCGTGGCGATGATGACCTGGGCACTCAACGAAAAGTCATCTAGCGTGCGGTCGGATGCGTCGAGTCCGCGCTGAATCGCCGGTATCGTGACGGCCGCGAGCGATTTCGCGGTGTGAAATGGATGAAGCAGCATGCCGTCGGCAACCTCGCCTGCCGCCTCGGTCATCTTGGGTCCCACGCCGCCCAGATAGATGGGCGGGGGTCCTCCGGGGGCGGGCCCTGGGTTGAAGATCGGCGGCATCAGCGTGTGCTTGTAGTACTCCCCCCGGAAGTCGAGCTTCTCGCCGTGGTGCCAGGCCGCCCAAATCGCGCGAAGGGCACGAACGAACTCCTTCATGCGCGTCACCGGCTTGCCCCAGCTCATGCTGTAGCGCGACTCGATGTGCGGCTTGATCTGGGAGCCGAGGCCGAGCCAGAAGCGGCCCTTCGAGAGCTGCTGGAGATCGTGACCGGTGTTCGCGACCGTCATCGGCGTTCTCGCGAAAGCCACCGCGACCCCGGTTCCGATCTCGAGGTTCGTATGCTCCGCGGCGAGCACGAGGCTGAGGAAGGGTTCGTGGGGCCCCTCGAAGGTGAAGCAGCCATCGAAGCCAGCCTCTTCGAGCTCGCGTGACTTCTGGACGATTTGGTCGATGTCGGCGGCGAGGAGCCCGGCGTCGATCTTCATGAGTTTGCTCCCGAAAGGGTGGCTCCTCCCACGGAACGAGACCCGGTGTCAAGCGGGGGCCGTGGCGTTGTTGCAGCGCGGAGACACCTTGTATGCAGCACCTGTTCGTTCTACCCCGCGAGCTGGAGGTGTCCATGACGGAACGCACGGGTCTGATTGCTTTTTGGAAGAACTACGATCGCGAGCTCTACCTCAAGGCGGCCATTCTAGCCGACGAGCTTGGCTACGATTCGTTCTGGATTCCTGAAGCTTGGGGCTACGAGATCTTCTCGCTGCTCACCGAGATGGCGGTGCACACGAAGCGGATCAAGCTCGGCACCGGCATCGTCAATGTCTTCAGCCGCACACCATCGCTCATTGCCATGAACGCGGCGACGGTCGACGAGATCAGCGAAGGCCGGCTCATCCTCGGCATCGGCACCAGCGGTAAGCGCGTCATCGAAGGGTTTCACGGGCGACCGTTTACCAAGCCACTCACCCAAGTCCGTGATGTCATTCGCGTCTCCCGCGCACTTCTGAGTGGCAGGAAGCTCACTGACAGCGACGCCAAGCTGAACGACTACCGACCCTTCGACCTCGCGATGCGACCTGTTCGTCCGGACATCCCGATTTACGTCGCCGCGCTCAAGCAGAAATCAATCACTTCGATTGGTGAGCTTGCCGACGGATGGATCCCAACCTTCTGGCCTTACACCGAGCTCAGGCGCGGTCACGAGTGGATCGCAGAGGGTGCGGCGAAATCAGGCCGTGATCCAAGCGACATCGCGACCGCGCCTTTCACTACCGTGATCCCACTCGGGGACGCGGGTGTGAAGGAGGCGCGTGAGATCGTCTCGTTCTACATCGGCGGCATGGGAGACTACTACAAGGAGCTCTTGAGCGGATTCGGATACGCCGACGACTGCAAGCGCATCGAGGACCTCTACCGCGATAAGGCCACCCGCTCTCAGGCAGCCGACGCGGTGCCTGACGCCATGATCGAGGCCCTCACGATTGCCGGTGACCCGAAGCACTGCATCGAGGAGCTCCGTCGACGCCGCGACTATGGAATCACGCTTCCGATTGTGAACCTGCCTTCGAATCTCCCGTGGAACATGGTCGAGATGTTCATCCGCACCATGGCGCCTGCGGCCTAACCGCGTCCCGTTTCGCACATCAACCCACCTCGCGTTTTCGCCGGCGGACCGGCTTTGTTACGCTGAATGGTGGGGGAACGGAGTATGCGCTTTCTTACTTGGACCCGCTTCGCCGCGGGGCTCGTCTGGCTCGCGATGTCGAGCTGTAGCGTTTACGATTCGCAGCTGATCGAGGACAGCACCGCGGGCGTGCCGCCTCGACCGGGGGAGGGAACGAGCTCCGAGGACGACTCGCAGTCCTTGGTGTTCGCGCTCAAGGACGTTTTCGTCGAGCAGTCCGCGGAGAATGCCTCGGTCATCGGTCTCGATATCGACTCGATCATCACCACCGGAGAGGACGACGCGAGCTGCATTCCGCGGCGGGTCGAGGGGGAGACTGTCGGGCAGTCGGTCGTCGATGGAGACAAGGGAGTCGACAACTCGCTCGGCACGACGCTCCTTCCTGCCGCGGGCGCCGTGTTGCCCTGTTTACAGGACAATCTGGCGCTCACGATGGGGCGCGGTGTCGGCACCATCTTGATCGTGCTTCAGGGGTGGAACGGTCAGCCAAACGACGCCCACGTGACCGCCACGCTCACCACTTCGGTCGACGGGACTCGCGAAGACCCCGACCTCATCGGCTTCGACAACGAAGACGACTACGAGCTCGTCTACAAGGATAGCGGCAACGACGCGCCCGACCCGGGTTGGGCGAATCAAGACGCGTGGTTCGTCGACCCCGCCGACTTCGAAACGGGGGACGACGGACAGGTCGATCTTGCCCGTCCGAAGTCTCCCACGGATGCCTACGTGGCTTTTGGGCGGCTGGTTCTTCCGCTCAGTCCGGGCAGCGGCTTCAAGCTCATCGCCGGGGACGGGTCGCTCCCGAGCGACGGTTCGATGTCGGTCTTCGTCAACGGTGGGATCATGATGGGGGACATCAACGAGGACGCGACCGAGCTGGAGCATGGGCTTTTCACGGGTCGCATGACGCTTGACACGCTCGCCAGCGCGACCGCGGAGATCGGCATCTGTGCGCTCAACGCAACGGTCATCGAGACGCTGTTCGGCGAGTATGCGGACGTCCCCTCGAACCCGGCGGACGACGGTCTCGGCACGGAATGCGATGCCTTTAGCCTCGGTGTCACGTTCGTCGGTGTAAGCGGACAGGTTGCCGGCGCCGCGCCGAGGTCTCGTCCTCAGCTCGCTCCGTGCGCGGGGTCGGCAGACGTGCCGCCAATCGACCGCTGTTGCCCGAGCGAGTGGCTCGCAGGTCGGGCGCGCGAAGAGACGTGCGCAAGCACCGAAAAAGCTTTCAAGGCCGCTGCGTTCGACGCGCTCCCCGAAACGATCGCGCTTCCCGTCGCCGCCCCCGACTTCTTCTGAGAGTCAGGTGCCGGCCGCGCGTCGGGTCCGCACCGAAGCGGCCAGGTTTTCGATGACTGGGACGGTAGCGTCCCAGCTCATGCAGGCATCGGTGATGCTCTTCCCGTAGACGAGCTCTTCGCCATCCTTTTTGTCCTGGCGTCCGGCCTCCAGGAAGCTCTCGAGCATGACGCCGAACACGCCGGTGCCGCCGCTCGCGATCTGCGACGCGACTTCGCCGGCCACGTCGGGCTGCTTCTCGTGGTCCTTACCGCTGTTCGCGTGGCTGCAGTCGACCATGAGACGCGGCTCCATCGAGGCCTGCCGCAGCATGTCGGTCGTTTCCGCAATCGCCTCTGGATGGTAGTTGGGTTTGCCCGTTCCGCCTCGCAGGATGACGTGGCAGTCGAGGTTCCCCTTGGTGGCGACGATGGCGCTCAGGCCCTGCTTGGTCACCGACAGAAAATGATGAGGATTTCGCGCCGCTTTGACGGCTTCGACCGCGATCTTGATGGTCCCGCGGGTGCCGTTTTTGAAGCCGACGGGCATCGACAGGCCGCTCGCGAGCTCGCGGTGCACCTGGCTCTCCGTGGTCCGCGCGCCGATCGCGCCCCACGACACGAGGTCGGCGACGAACTGGGGTGAGATCGGGTCGAGAAACTCGGTGCCCGCGGGCAGATCGAGCTCCGCGAGGCTGCTCAAGAGGCCGCGCGCCACCCGGAGGCCGTGGTTGATGTCGAAGCTCCCGTCGAGATACGGGTCGTTGATGAGACCCTTCCACCCCACCGTGGTCCTCGGCTTCTCGAAGTAGGTCCGCATCGTGATCAAGAGGTCGTCGCGGAGCTGGTCCGCAAGCGGCTTGAGTCGGTTCGCATACTCGAGTGCCGCCTGCGGGTCGTGGATCGAGCACGGTCCCACCACGACGACCATGCGGTCGTCGCGCCCGTGGACGACGTCTGCGATCTGTCGTCGGGCCTCCGAGATTCGACCGATCGCCTCGTCTCCCGGGTGGATTTCCTCCATCAGGATGGCGGGCGGAATCAGCGGCCGGAGGCCGTCGATCCGGACATCATCGGTCGCGGGGCGAAACATAGGCGGCCATTGTTAGCACGGATGCCTATCGACGTCCCGCTTCGCTCCGGGCGTGTGCTACATCGGCGCTCGTGACCGCGATCGTGCGTCTGTTTCCGCTCTGGGTGACGGCAGGTGGAGTTGCGGCGCTGCTGCACCCGCCGCTCTTTTCGTGGTTTCTCAACTACGGACTGATCACCCCTGGGCTGCAGGTCATCATGCTGGGGATGGGGCTGACGCTCGAGTTCTCCGACTTCGTTCGCGTGGCCAAGATGCCGCTTCCCATAGCCTGGGGCGTCCTCCTTCAGTACTCGGTCATGCCTCTCGTCGGGTGGGGGGTGAGCACGGTGTTTGCGCTTCCTACACCCTTTGCCGTCGGGCTGATTCTCGTCTGCTGCTGTCCCGGCGGGACGGCCTCGAACGTCATCGCCTACCTCGCCAAGGCCGACGTGGCGCTCTCCGTATCGATGACCGCGGTCTCGACTCTTCTTGCCGCGCTGTGCACGCCTCTGCTCACCACGTGGCTCGTTGGCAGCCGAGTCCACGTCGATGCCGTCGGGCTCCTTTGGAGCACCACGAAAGTCGTGCTTCTGCCCGTCATTCTCGGGCTCGTGATGCGGCGCTTCCTACCCAAGGTCACGAACCGCATCCTTCCGATCGCACCGGTTGCGGCGGTGTTCATGATTGTTCTCATCGTGGCCGCGATTTTGGGGGAGCAGCGCGGCGCAGTGCTCGAGAGTGGCACGCAACTGCTCGGCGCGATTGTGACGGCGCACGTTCTCGGCTTTGCCTTCGGCTTCGTGCTCGGCGGGCTGAGCGGTGGCTTCGGGAACGTTGCGCGCACCATCTCCATCGAGGTCGGCATGCAGAACTCCGGGCTCGGGGCGGTGCTCGCGCACGCGCACTTCGTCAATCCCCTTACGGCCATCCCGTCGGCGCTGTCCGCGATCACCCACTGCATTCTCGGAAGCGCGGCGGCCGCGTGGTGGTCGCGCCATCCACCGAAGGAAGTTGCGGAGAGTTTCACGCGCTGAAACCTCTCGGACACGGAACGGGATCACCGTGAGCACATGGCATTGGCAACGATCTTTCATCGCGCAGCTCATCGAGTCCTCGACGTGATCGAGCTGCTCGTGGTTCGCGACCCCGAACTCGGCGAAACCGCGTCCGAGCGCGACTAGGCTCTCGGAGGAACGACACTGTGAGCTAGCTCACAGGCTCCCTACTCCGCTCTAGCAGGATTGTTATAGTGAGGCAGTATTTCGTCCGCCGTGGACGAGGGGCTGCCATGACTTTACTTCGAAACGCGTGTCTTCTCGCCGCGACCGCTGGGGTCGCCGCCTGCCAGGTCTACGACCCGACCCTCATCGAGGAGGGGTCGGCCGGCGTCCCTGAGCGCCCCCTGGCGGAGACCTCGTCGGCCGACGATGCCAACGAAGCGACCTTTGCGCTCTACAACTTCTCGCTCGACCAAACCGGGACTCGCTGGCAGCGGCTCGGGCTCGACCTCGACGGGTTCGATACCTCCTCCATCGAGAGCGACGCCGAGTGCCTGGCCGCCAACGGACGACCACAGCTCGACGGCGACCGCGGCATCGACAACTCCTTCGGCCAACACGTCTTGCCGGCCTTGGTCAACCTGGTCTCCTGCATGGAGGATGACATCGCGCTCAATCAGGGGCGCGGACTCGGCACCATCCTGGTGCAGCTCAGCAACTGGAACGGTAGCCGCGACGACGCCGAGGTTGAGGTTTCGATCGTCACGGCAGTCGACGGCACGTCGCGCGACGACGTCGGCGACCTCTTGTGGGGCGGGGCCAATGGTGCGTTGCTCGTCGAGCCGTCGAGTGACGTCGTGGAGGCGCCCGATCCAGCCTGGGATGGAGAGGACTTCTTCTTCGTCGACCCGGTGAGCCTCGATGCCGATCTCGCAGCTCCGCGGGTGCGGGTGCAAGATGCCTACGTTGCGAAAGGGCGAATCGTCATGCCGCTCGCTGCCGGGTCGCCGCTCACGTTCTTGACCGGCGCCGGAAGCCTCGTGCTCGCAGTCGACGGGTTCTTGCTCGCCGATCTCAGCCAGGATGGGCAGACGCTCGAGAAGGGGCTTTTTGCAGGGCGAACGGCGGTCGACGACTTCATCGACTCCTTGAGCCCGCTCGGGATATGCGAAGAGAGCTTCCAGGAGAGCATCGTGTCTCTCGTCCGCGACAATCTCGACCTGCGCGTCGACAAGGATGGCGGGAGCGCCACCGATTCGTGTTCGGCAACGGGCGTTTCCTATACCTTCCAGGGGATGCGCGCGAGAATCGCCGATGCGGTTGCGCCTGTCGCGCTGCCTATCCCGAATCCGTGCGACGCTCCACCGACCAGCGGCTTGCAGCCTGCGTTCGGTCGATGCTGCGTGTCGACCGAGCTCTCGGACGACACGCTCCTTCCGGTCGAGTGCACTGCCGCAGATCTCGCGCCCTACAAGAACTCGCCCACGCCGATACCGGTTCCGGCAAGCGAAGACTTCTGAGCGGTCTCCCGCCTAAGTGACGTCGAAAGACTCGCCGCAGCCGCAGTCGCCCGTTGCGTTTGGGTTGTTCCACTTGAAGCCGTAGCTCATCAGGCTCGACTCCCAGTCGAGAACGGCGCCCTTCAAGAACTCGATGCTTCGGTTGTCGACGATCACCTTGAGCCCGTCGAAGTCGAAAACGAGATCTCTCTTGGGGCGAATCTTCTTCGCGAAATCGTAGACGTAGTAGTAGCCGGAACAGCCGCCGCCTTTGACCCCCAGGCGAAGCCCTTCCACGGGCTCTTCGGCGCCTGCCACCTTCTGCTTGGCCATTTTCACGGCGCGCGGCGTGAGTTCGATGCTCTGCGTCTCGCTCATGGGTTCTACTTAAGGCGCTGACTTGGTTTTGGCCACCAAGCTGCCGGAGAAGTCACCAATCGACGGGTTTTCCGAGGGCTCGTCGCTTCCAGTGCGGGGATCGCTCGCGCAGCGCGGCGACCGCGTCGACGACCACGTCGCCCGCGGCCTCGATGTGTGCCTCCGTGGTTTCCCTGCCGACGCCGAAGCGAATTGAGGCAGCAGCTTCTTCCTTCGGGACCCCGAGTGCCTCGAGCACGTAGCTCGGACCGGGCACCGCACTGCTACAGGCCGCGCCGCTCGACACTGCGATTCGATCGCTCACGGCCAGAAGGAGCGCAGCGCCTTCGACGAACCCGAACGACACGTTGAGGTTCCCCGGATGCCGGCGGTCGGAAGACCCGTTCAGTCGAGCGTGCTCGACTGCGAGCAGGCGGTCGCGAAGCGCGTCTCGGAGCGACGCTAACCGGACGGCCTCGGCGGCACCCTCGTGCCGCATCAGCGCCGCGGCCTGCCCGAAACCGATGATGCTCGGCACGTCGAGCGTCCCCGACCGAAGGCCGCCTTCGTGGCCCCCGCCGTGCACGAGCGCCGCAGGCGCCCCCTGGTCGCGCGCCGACTCGCGAACGACAAGCGCCCCGATGCCCTTGGGTCCGTAGATCTTGTGTGCCGAGAGGCTGATCAGGTCGGCGTCCGCGACGGGGTCGGACAGGTAGCCGAGCCCCTGGGCCGCGTCGCAGTGAAACAGGACACCCCGCTCTGCGGCCAACGCTGAAAGCGCCCGGATGTCCTGCACGACGCCGATTTCATTGTTGGCGAGCATGACGCTCAAAAGGACGGTGTCCTCGGTCAATGCCTCGGCGACTTCGTCTGCTGACACCAAGCCTTTTTCGTCGACATCGAGGTAGGTCACCCGCCAACCCTCTTTTTCGAGGGCACGACAGCTGTCGAGCACCGCCCTATGCTCGGTTCGCAGCGTGACGACGTGACGGCCTCGATCGCGGAGCGCGCGCGCGGTCCCGAGGATGGCGAGGTTGTCGCTCTCGGTCGCACCGGAAGTGAAGACGACCTCGTCCGCGGCGGTGCCGAGCCAGTTCGCGATTTCGGCACGCGCTTCTTCGACGGCCTGCCTCGCTTCGCGACCGAACCGATGGGTCGAGCTCGCCGCGTTGCCGTAGCGCTCCGAAAAGAACGGAAGCATGGCCTGCACAACCCGGCGATCGACCGGAGTCGTGGCGTGGTGGTCCAAGTAAATCGGGTCTCCGGCCATGTTGGGTTCTAGGGTAGCGCCGACCATGTGCGCCTCCAACGCCTTGGTTTATGCTCCCCAGTATGGCTGGAGCGAGCATTCTCTGCGCAACGGATCTCACCGAATACGGGGAGCGGGTGGTCAACGTCGGGTTGGCCGCCGCTCAAGCGTTTGGTGCACGCCTCGACCTCGTGCACGTGATCGACGACGCCGATTCGTGGTGGCCCGAATCCGCTGAGCTCGAGGAGGTGACCGACCAGGCGCGCAAGGAAGCCACCGCCTACGAGGCCGCACTCGAGGAGAAACTGCAGGCCGCCCAGAAGCGGTGCGTCGACGCCGGCGTCGAATGTGAGGCTCTGGTGGTGCGGGGACGGCCTTGGCGCCTGATTCCCGAAGTCGCCAAGGAGCGCTCCAGTTTTCTGATCGTGATCGGTGCCTACGGTGCGAGCGGTAAGCGGACGATCGAGCGTCGCGGCGTGACGGAGTGGGTGCTCGGCTCAACCACCGAGCGGGTCGTTCGCGCTGCCGACCGTCCGGTGATGGTGTCCACGGGTGAAAAGGAAATCCCCGAGGCGCTCGCAGAGACCACCTGGTTGGTGGGGACTGATTTCTCGGAGTCTTCCACCGCGGCGGTGAACTGGGCCAAGCGCGCTGTGGCTCGTGTGGGCGGTCAGCTTCACGTGGCCAACGTCGTCATCCCTGCTGGGGGCGAAGAGAAGCCCGACGAAGAGCGAACCTGGCGACAGGTCCTCCGCGACCAGTCGAAGATCGAAGCCGGGAAAAAGCTGCTCGCCTACATCGACGAGCATGCACCCGGGGCAGAGCAGCATCAGGTCGTTTCCCCTGACTATCCGTCCCATGCGCTCGCCGACGCGGCGGTGATGGTGGAGGCCGATGTGCTCGTCGTGGGGACCGAGTACCAAAACGTCCTCGGGCGACTGCTGATCGGCAGCACCGCCTCTCGGTGTCTTCGCATCGCGCCGATGCTGGTTCTCTTGGTTCCGGCCCGGTTGCGCTGACCTCGGGTTGAGCACTGCGCCTGCGGGCGGGCCAACCTTGACACCCCGTCGTCTACACCCTAGAACCGCATATAGGACCTAAACAGTCCTGTATGTAACCTTCTGAAAATGCTGCGCATTTCCAAAATGACCGACTACGCGGTCGTGATCGCAACGCACATGGCGGCCACGCGAGGCCCTCACGCGGCGCGCGATCTCGCGCAGGAAACCCAGATTCCCGAGCCTACCGCGAGCAAGGTGCTCAAGCAGCTGAGCCGCGCAGGGGTGGTCACGTCACAGCGTGGCGCGAAGGGCGGCTACGCGCTTGCACGGCCTCCTCAGCAGATCGGGATCCATCAGGTCATCGAAGCCATCGAAGGCCCGATTGCCGTCACCGAGTGTGCCGACGAAACCACGGACTCGCTATGCGAGTACGAAACCAGCTGCGGCGTTCGCGCCAACTGGCAGCGCATCAACCTCGCCGTTCATCAAGCCCTCGCTCAGATCACCTTGGCCGACATGTCGTTCCCCATTCAGGACACGTTGGTCACGCTGCTCCGCTCTTCCAAAGAAGCGGATCGCGCGCGGGTGACCGAGCCTTCGGGTGAAGTGCACTGAGTTTGGAGTGAGCGATGTCCTCTGCGACCCAACCGATCGATGAGATTCTCAACAAAGGCTACGACGCCGGCTTCGTCACCGACATCGAGCAAGAGTACGCCCCGCCCGGTCTAAGCGAAGACATCGTCGCGTTTATTTCGAAGAAGAAGGAAGAGCCCGAGTGGCTCCTCGAGTGGCGGCTGAAGGCCTACAGGCACTGGCTCAAGATGAAAGAGCCGCGCTGGGCTAAGGTCGACTACCCGGAAATCGACTACCAGGACATCTGCTATTACGCGGCGCCGAAATCCAAGGACGATGCCCCCAAGAGCCTCGACGAGGTCGATCCGGAGCTGCTCGAAACGTACGAGAAGTTAGGGATTCCGCTCCACGAGCGAGAGGTGCTTGCTGGCGTTGCGGTTGACGCCGTGTTTGACAGCGTGTCTGTGGCGACCACCTTCCGGGAAAAGCTCTCCGAGGTGGGCGTCATCTTCATGTCGTTCTCGGAAGCCGTTCAGGAGCATCCGGAGCTCATACGGAAGTACCTCGGTTCCGTCGTGCCCGTGGCGGACAACTTCTATTCGGCCCTGAATAGTGCGGTCTTCAGCGACGGCTCGTTCGTCTACATTCCAAAGGGTGTTCGCTGCCCGATGGAGCTCTCCACCTATTTCCGCATCAACGCGGCGAAAACAGGGCAGTTCGAGCGCACGCTCATCGTTGCCGATGAAGGAAGCTACGTGAGCTACCTCGAAGGCTGCACGGCGCCCATGCGCGACGAAAACCAGCTTCACGCGGCCGTCGTCGAGCTGGTCGCGCACAAGGACGCGGAGATCAAGTACTCCACGGTGCAAAACTGGTATCCCGGCGACGAGAACGGGAAGGGCGGCATCTTCAACTTCGTCACCAAGCGCGGCCTCTGCGAAGGCGAGCGTTCGAAGATCAGCTGGACCCAGGTCGAGACCGGGTCGGCCATCACCTGGAAATACCCGAGCTGCATTCTCAAGGGCGACGACTCGATCGGCGAGTTCTACTCGGTCGCGCTCAGCAATCACCGGCAGCAGGCCGACACTGGCACCAAGATGATTCACCTCGGGAAGAACACCCGGTCGACCATCATCTCCAAAGGCATCAGCGCTGGCCACGGGCAGCAAACGTATCGAGGCGGTGTCAAGATCTCACGCGGTGCGACGGGCGCACGAAACTACACGCAGTGCGACTCGTTGCTGATCGGCGACAAGTGTGGCGCGCACACGGTGCCCTACGTCGACGTGCGGAACGCAAGCGCGCAGCTTGAACACGAGGCCACCACGTCTCGAATCGGAGAAGACCAGCTCTTCTACTGCCGCCAGCGCGGTCTGGCCGAGGAAGACGCGGTGAGTCTCATCGTCAACGGTTTTGCCAAGCAGGTGTTGAAGGAGCTTCCGATGGAGTTCGCCGTCGAAGCGCAGAAGCTGCTCGGTGTCAGCCTGGAAGGGGCAGTAGGGTAATGCTGAAGATCGACAACCTGCATGTCGAGGTGGATGGAAAGCCGATCCTCAACGGGATCAACCTCGAAGTGAACGCAGGCGAGGTGCACGCCATCATGGGCCCGAACGGCTCCGGCAAGAGTACGCTCGCGTACGTTCTGGCAGGCCGCGACGGCTACGAGGTGACCGGAGGGCAGATCCTCTACCGAGGCCAGGATCTCCTCGAGCTGGCTCCCGAGGTGCGAGCAGCCGAGGGCGTATTCCTCGGCTTCCAATACCCGGTCGCCATTCCGGGCGTGAGCAACATTTACTTCCTGAAGGCCGCCCTCAACGCGATCCGGAAACACCGGGGCCAAGACCCGCTCGACGCGATCGATTTCATGAAGCTCTCGAAAGAGAAGGCCGCCCTCGTTCAGCTCCCCGACCAGCTCACCAAGCGTTCCGTCAACGACGGCTTCAGCGGCGGAGAGAAGAAACGCAACGAAATCTTCCAGATGGCGATGCTCGAACCTTTGCTCGCCGTGCTCGACGAGACCGACTCCGGGCTCGACATCGATGCGCTCAAAGTCGTGGCAGACGGCGTGAACGCGCTTCGGAGCCCCGAGCGCGCGATGCTCGTCATCACGCACTACCAGCGTTTGCTCGATCACATCGTGCCCGACGTGGTGCACGTGTTGATCGACGGTCAGATCGTTCGAACCGGCAACAAGGAGCTCGCGCAGCAACTCGAGGCAGAAGGCTACGCCGAGGTCCGGGACGCGATGCACCCGTGACGGCCGAACCTCAGACCCTTCTCGAGAGTCTTCCGAGAGCGTTCGACGCCGGGCCGCAATGGCTCCGTTCGGTTCGCGAAAGCGCCGCCGACGCGCTCCGCACCGGAGGACTCCCCACCAAGAAGACCGAAGCCTGGCGCTTTACGCCGGTACGCCACGTGGCCGACGCCGCGTTCGCCTCCACCGACGCCGCGATTCCGTCGATCGACGGCCGGCTGCCGGAGGGAGTCACCGTGCGGCGGCTGAGCGAGGTGTTCTCGACCGATCCGGGGCTGCTCGAGGGCCGACTCGGCCGCCAGGCTTCCGAGCACTTCGCCGCCCTCAATACGGCTCTGTTCGAAGACGGCCTATGGCTCCACGTCGAGGCGGGCGCGGTGCTCGACACGCCCATTCACATCGCCCACGCGCTCCCTGCCTCTCCGGATCGCTCGGTCAGCTATCCGCGCCTGCTCGTCACGGCCGACCCTGGAAGCGAGTCCACGCTGATCGAAACCTATCGAGGCACCAGCTCGGACGCCCTGACCAACTCCCTCGTCGAAATCGAGGTGGGGAAGAACGCCTCGGTGCGTCACGTGCGGGTCCACGAGAACACCGGCCTCCAGGTTGGCAGGGTCGACGTTCGGCAGGAGGCCGACAGCCGCTACCGTTCGGTGGTGGTCACGCTGGGAGGCGCGCTGCTGCGGCTCGACGTTCGAGCGCTGCTCGACGGCCCCGGGGCCGAGTGCCGCCTCGATGGGGCCTATCTGGCCGACGGCTCCGACCACGTCGACCACCACACGCTAGTCGAGCACAGGGCGCCTCACTGCCGAAGCGACCAGGTCTATCGCGGCATTGCCTCGGGGAAGGGGACCGCGGTGTTCGACGGTATCGTCGTGGTCCACCGGGACGCCCAGAAGACGGAGGCCCATCAGGAGAACCGAAACCTACTGCTTTCCGAAACCGCAACCGTTCACACCAAGCCGCACCTCGAGATCGACGCCGACGACGTGGTGTGCAGCCACGGCGCGACGGTCGGGTCCCTCGACGACGGGCAGCTCTTCTATCTCCGCGCCCGCGGCATCCCACTAGATCTAGCTCGCGCGATGCTCACCTTTGCCTTCATCGAGCAGGTCGTCGACGAGGTCCCTGATGACGAGACTCGGGCGACGCTTCGCGAGGCCGTGCTCGCAAGGATCCCGGAGGGTGAGTCGGTGAGGGACGTGACATGACCGCGCCGTCCGCGGCCACCGAGGTCAGCGCCACCCGGTTCGACCCCCGAAAAGCGCGCGCCGACTTCCCAGCCATCCACCAAGAGGTGCATGGCAGGCCGCTGGCGTACCTCGATAGCGCGGCGAGCACGCTCAAGCCCCAAGTCGTCATCAATGAAGTCGCCGACGTCTACTCGCGAGACAGCGCCAACATCCACCGCGCGGTGCATCTCTTGTCCCAGCGTGCGACGGCCCGCTACGAAGAGGCGCGCGAGAAGGTGCGGTCGTTCCTCAACGCAGAGCGAAAGAGCGAGGTCATCTTCACGCGCGGGACCACCGAGTCGGTGAATCTCGTCGCACAAAGCTGGGCGCGCACGTTCTTGCACCAGGGCGATGAAGTGGTGCTGACGGAGCTCGAACACCACTCGAACATCGTGCCTTGGCAAATCGTTTGCGAGCAAACGGGCGCGGAGCTCGTCGTGGTCCCGATGACCGATCGTGGCGAGGTGACCGTGGATGCATTCGCAGAGTGCCTGACGCCGCGCACGCGCATTGCCGCCATGGCGCACGTCTCGAACGCGCTAGGGACCGTTCTGCCCGTCGAAGAGATGACGCGGCTCGCGCACGAGCGAGGCGCGGTGGTATTGCTCGACGGAGCCCAGGCGGTGGCCCACGTCCCGGTCGACGTCCAAGCGCTCGACTGCGACTTCTACGCGTTCAGCGGCCACAAGCTCTACGGCCCCACGGGTGTCGGCGTGCTCTATGGGCGGGAGCGCCTCCTCGAGGGCATGCCTCCGTACCAGGGTGGTGGCGACATGATCCTCTCGGTGACCTTCGCAGAGACGCTCTACAACGACCTTCCCTACAAGTTCGAGGCAGGGACCCCAAACATCGCCGGCGCGATCGGGCTCGGCGCCGCCATCGACTACTTCACATCCTTTGATGTCGACGCCGTTCACGCTCATGAGCACGAGTTGCTGAAACGCGCGACGCGCGCCCTCGAGTCGGTCGATGGGCTCCAGATTCTCGGCACGGCACCTGGTAAAGTGGCCGCGATTTCGTTCCTCATGGACCAGGCCCACCCGCATGACATCGGCACCATCGTCGACGCCGAGGGGGTGGCGATTCGGACCGGGCACCACTGCGCGCAGCCCGTCATGGAGCACTTCGACGTGGCCGCGACTGCGCGTGCGTCTTTCGGCATCTACAACACGCAGGACGACATCGATGCGTTGGTGGGGGCGATCGCCAGGGTCAAGGAGCTGTTCGGCTGATGGACCTTCGCGAGCTCTACCAAGAGGTCATTCTCGACCACGGGAAGAACCCTCGGAACCATCGGTTCCCCGATCCCCACAACCGCGAGGGCAAAGGCTACAACCCGCTTTGCGGTGATCGCATCACTTTGCGGCTGCGGCTCGCCGGCGATCGAATCGAAGACGTGGGGTTCGTGGGGCAGGGCTGCGCCATATCTCAAGCGTCCGCCTCCACGATGACCGAGGCGATCAAGGGTAAAACCATCGAGGAAGCCGAAGCGCTCTTTGCGAAGTTCCACGCAATGGTGATGGGTGAAGAAGGCGCCGACGACGACTTCGGCTCACTCGGCAAGCTAGCGGTGTTCGCGGGTGTCCGCGAGTTTCCCATGCGGGTCAAGTGCGCCACGCTCGGTTGGCACACGATGAACTCCGCACTAGAAGACGACGGTTCGGAAGCAACGACGGAGTAGATCGTGGGCGACGACATTGAGCATCTGAAGGTTCACAAGATCCCGCCGAGATCCACGTCGGACCACGTCTTTCTGCCGCAGGCGGGTTCCCCGCTCCGTCCCTCGGAGCCGGTGAACGAGGCCTTTTCGGGCTCTGGCGAGAAGCCCGCGGGTCCGGTCGATACGACGGCACTCGAGGTGGCCATCGTCGAGGCGCTCAAAACGATCTACGACCCCGAGATCCCGGTGAATATCTATGAGCTTGGTCTGATCTACGACGTGTCTGTCAATGACGAGGCCCGCGCGGAGATCCGCATGACCCTCACGGCTCCCGCGTGTCCGGTCGCCGGGGCGCTGGTGGAAGAGGTGGCTCAGAAGACGGGGCGCGTCGACGGGGTGAGTACGTCGCACGTGGAGCTGGTCTGGGATCCGCCTTGGACACCGGAACGCATGACCGAAGCAGCCAAACTCGAACTCGGCATGCTCTGAGCCGAGGTCTCCTCTAAACTTCCGCCCGATGACGCGAGACCTCTTGGGGCGGTGCGGCACGTGCGGCTGGTACATCCGCAAGCGTGAGGAACCGGAAGGCTACTGGGTTGGCAACTGTCGGCTCGGGCAGGGGCACTGGCCCCTCAAGGACACAGCTACGTGCTCGAGTCACAAATCAAAGGACACGCCGTGGGGAGAGGCGCTCAAGCGAAAGCCGGTTGCTGGTGCACCGCGGCGCTACCGCGAGGCTGCGAGTCCTGCGCCCCGACCGAGGATCCCCTCGGAGATTGGAATCGACATGGATCAAGATGAGTTTCGTCAGGTTCTCCGCGAAGTGTTGCTGGACGAACTCGGCGTAAGAGACACCAACATCGGCGATCGCTGGGAAGGGGGCGAACTCGTTCTCGTACCGGGTCGTGAGGGGACACAGGAAAAGCGCGTCCCTCTCGACATGTTCTTCAAGAAGATCGTCATGGTTCGCGACAAGCTTCGGGTGCTCGAGCAGAAGGTCAACGGCCACAAAGGCCTCTCCGATGAGGATAAGGTGCAGCTCCAGCAGTACATCACGGGCTGCTACGGTTCTCTGACCACCTTCAACGTCCTCTTTCGTGAGAAGGGCGATCAGTTTACCGGGCAGAAAAAGTAGGCCTGCTAGAGTCCCCGCGTGCTGTACTTCGGCTACGGCTCCAACCTCGACGTCCACAACTGGGCCGAGTGGTGCGAGAATCGAGGCTTCGACCCTGCGTCGATCGAACCTGTCGGGCCCGCCTGGCTTCCCGACTACGAACCGATCTTTCACTATCAGTCGAGGCTGCGAAAGGGTGGGGCCCTCGATGTTCGACCGCGTCGCGGCACCGCGGCTCCAGGAGCCCTCTTTCGCGTACACGACTGGAAAGGACTCGACGCCAAGGAAGGGGTGTCGGGTTCCTACTATCGCCGTATCCCGGTCACCGCGCTCACCGACGACGGTCGCTCGCACGACGCGATCACGTACACTGTCTGCGAGGACCGGGTGCGCGACTTCGTCGCTCCAGGACCCGAGTACCGCGACGTGGTGATTCGCGGCCTTCGACGCTTTGGTCATTCGACCACCCAGTTCGAGGCCGTCGCCACAGGAGCGGCTCCGCCGTCCACGCTCGGGACCCTCTTCGTCTATGGGACTTTGATGACCGGCCAGCGCACTCATGATCTGGTCTCGGGCTACCTCGAGTCTGTCGAGGGGCCGGCCCGATTTCATGGGGGAGCCCTCGTCAAAGTCGACTGGTACCCCGGCATGATTCTCGACGACTCCGGCGTCGTTCACGGAGAGGTCTTCGACCTTCGGGACCCCGAACAGGCTCTCCGCGTACTGGACCCCTACGAGGACTTTCTCGGCTACGGGCGCGACGACTCCCTGTACCGACGTTCCGTTGTGCGCGTGCTCACAGGCGGCGCCTCGAGGCTTGCGTGGGCCTACGTTTACACCGGCGACACGCGTTCGTTGCCTCTTATCCCCTCGGGCGACTGGACCAAGCCTTGACCGCTGGGCGCACTGGCTTTAGTCTCATGTCTCACATGAGTCACCACTGCGACAACACGCGCTTTTACTTTTGGTTCACCGACTGAGGTGGCCTGCGCGCATTTGTCGCTCCAAGGCCGCCTCCCGAGGCGGCCTTTTCGGTATCTAGACTCGAGGTCGCCGTGGGAGAGGCAAGGAAGCCTAGACAATGGCCCACAACGACCTGACACAATCCACGATCCCACTCTCGACCCTGCCCCCGGCGGGACCGCGAACCGCGTCCGTCGTGCATGACGGTTCCGCGTTCGAGGTGTCCGCTGCGCTGCGACACCTCGGATTCGACGTCACCGAAGGCCCCGGCCTCTCGTTTTCTGCGCGATATGAGGAACCCCGCCAGCTTGCGATTCTCGCAACGAAGGCCGGTGCCCCTCGCCCGGAGCGGTTGAAGGACTGGGTCCGCGAGCTCTGCGCGCGAGGCACGACCGTGTTGGCCGTCGGCGCGTCGATCGCCCCCGTGGCGGAGCTGTTTGGTTCGAGACTGAGCGACGGTCCGGCCCCGGCTTCGGCCCGGCTGGCCGACGTCACGACCGAACACGCGGGGCTATTCGTTGGCTCGCCGCTCGCGTTTCGACTGTCGCTGTCGAACGCGCCGACCGTGCCGTGCGGGGAGCTGAACTCCGAGTTCGCCACCACGGCGCGCACCCGACGAGGCGAGATGATCGGTGCCTCTCACGTCTTTCGCCCCATCCACCTGCTGCATCGTTCGGTCGTCGAAAGCGACGAGCTGCGGCCCCTGGTTCTCGCAAACCTCATGCGGATGGTGCGGGACCGGGGTGGCCGCGCCTTCTAGGGGTCGCGCCCGAGCCGCTGCACGAACTGCGATATCGCATCGCGATCGGCTAGGGTGCACCCTCGATGGGGGAGGGCTCTCGCGCTGCACGAATAGACGGCTGGATCGCGGCGATTGTCGGCCTGGGGTACCTCGTTCTTTATCTCCTCACCCTGTGCCCGATCGTCTATTGGTATGACAGTGCCGAATTCGTTACGGCGGCCTTCACGCTCGGCATTCCGCACCCGCCCGGGTATCCGCTCTATACGCTGCTCGGCCACGCGTTCACGTGGCTTCCGATCGAACCCGCGCTTGCGGTGAACTTCATGAGCGCGGCCTTCGCCGCGCTGGCCGTGTCACTGGTTTATCTCATCGGCCGGCAGCTCGGCGCTCGAC
The DNA here is from genome assembly GCA_039177115.1 of Myxococcota bacterium. Classification (GTDB taxonomy): domain Bacteria; phylum Myxococcota_A; class Polyangia; order Polyangiales; family Houyiibacteriaceae; genus SG8-38. The sequence continues at coordinate 10,564 of JBCDFZ010000007.1, read as the reverse complement.
CCGGCTCGGCGTTCGTCGGCGCAGGCGTGTTCGGTGGCGGCAAGCTTTTTTGGGCAAACGCGGTGGTTGCCGAGGTTTACTGCCCTGGTTTGGCATTCATGGCCGCGGTGCTCTACCTCCTGCTCCGCGCGAGAGAAGGGCGTCGTTTTTCGTTCGTCTTGGCCGCGTCGTTTCTCGCGGGGCTCGGCCTCGGCGTCCATATGTCGATCGCGACGCTCGGCCTCGGCTTCGTGCTGCTGGTTTGGGCTTTCGACGCTCGAATCGATCGCCCGGCCGACCTCGCGGAACTGGTCCGCTTACAGGGATTCCGCGCGCGCTTCGGGAGGACCGCGCTTGCGGGCGTCGCTGCCGCCGCAGGCGGCCTCATCTTTCTCTACTTGCCCCTTCGCGCCTCGCAAAAGCCGGCGCTCAACTTCGGCGACCCGTCGACGCTCGACCAGTTCGTGTGGGTGGTGAGCGGAGGCACATATAAAGGATGGTTTGCCGATGAGCTCGACCTCGTTGCGCGGGTTCGTGGGATCTTCGAAGCCTTCCAAGAGCAGCTTCTCCTCCTGGGACTTCTTCTGGCGATCGTTGGCGTGGTTTGGCTCTGGCGACGACGACCTCTCGACGTGCTCGCGATCGGGCTGATGGTGGTCGGCAACGTCGGTTTCTTCTTTCGCTACCAGGTACACGACCTCGCCGTGTTCTTCTTGCCAACCACGATGCTTGCGAGCTGCCTCGTCGCCTGTGGTGCAGAAGCCTCGATCGGGCTCGTCGCCCGAGCGGTGTCGCCCACGAAGCAGGCGGCCATGACGAGACTCGTCGAAGGAGCGCTCATCGGGTTCGCCCTGTTGCTCGCGATTGGCAATTACCGGGATGTCGACATGAGCGGCTTCGGCGAGACGGAGGAGTACATCGCGTCGATGATTCAAGAGCTTCCTGAGGCCGCGATCGTCCTCAACTTCACGACCCCCCCTGAATGGAAGTACGACGCCGTGTTCGGGATGTACGTCAGGAAGGTCCTGCGGCAGCGCACCGACGTCGAGGTGGTGAGCGTTCCTGCGTACGGTCCGCGCGTCGTGTCTTCGGCACTCGCGTCCGGGCGGCCCGTGTACGCCTATTATCCTCTACCGATGTTGAACGACCAGCTTCTGCTCGAGGCAGAAGGGCCGGCGTTTCGCGTGCGACGGAGAGAGGTGACGTCGCCATGAACTCGCTGGGTACCGCTTTCTGGCAGCCTCGCGGCCAACCCGAGTATCGTTCTCCAGTTGTACGGGCGACTCCGATGAAACTGAGCATCATCATTCCGGTCTACAACGAAGAGGAGAGCATTCCGGAGCTCTACGAAGAGTTGCGCGAAGTCCTCGGGCAGTCTCGTTGGGAGTACGAGATCATCATGGTCGACGATGGCAGCACCGACCGGAGCGCTGCGACCGTCTCTCAGATCGGCGAGATCGACCCTCGGGTCCACCTGGTTCGATTCTCCCGGAACTTTGGGCAGACGGCGGCCATCCTGGCGGGCATCGATCACGCGAGCGGCGACGTGATCGTTCCGATGGACGCCGACTTGCAGAACGATCCCCACGACATTCCGAGTTTGGTGGAGAAGGTCGAGGAGGGGTATGACGTGGTGAGCGGGTGGCGGAAGAACCGCCAAGACCGGCTCTGGAGCCGACGCGTCCCCTCGCTCCTTGCCAACAAACTGATCAGCCGGTGGACCGGGGTCGAGCTCAATGACTACGGGTGCACGCTCAAGGCCTACAGGGCGACGGCGCTGAAAGGCCAACAGCTCTACGGGGAGATGCACCGCTTCATCCCAATCTACGCCTCGTGGCGAGGCGGTCGGATCACCGAGATGGTCGTCAACCATCGCCCCCGACGATTCGGCACCAGCAAGTACGGGATCGGTCGAACGTTCAAAGTACTGCTCGACCTCATCACTGTGAAGTTCCTCGGCGGCTATACCACCAAGCCCGCATACCTGTTCGGCGGCCTCGGCTTCTCGCTGGTAGGCGTCGGTGCCGTCCTCGCGGCGATCTCGGTCATCGAGTGGCTCACGACGAACGTTTGGCCACACAAGATGACGGCCATGATGCTCGCCTTGTTCTTCGTCACGAACGGGGTGCTGCTCCTTTGCATCGGGCTGTTGGCCGAGTTGGTCGTGCGCATCTATCACGGCCAAGGGCACCGAAAGACCTACGTGCTCGCCAGCGATGTGCGTCCCGAGGGCGTGCCGAGCGTACGGCCTGTCGCGGGGCCCTAGGTCATGTGCGGGCTGACCGGGATCGTGTCGGCTGATGCGGGCGCGGATGGCGCTCGGTTCATCGCGCCCAACACCATTCGTGCGATGACCGACGCCATTGCGCACCGCGGGCCAGACGCCGACGGGTTCTTCGAGGCCCCGGGCATCGCGCTCGGACACCGGCGGCTCAAGGTGATCGACCTCGGCGGCGGCGCGCAGCCAATGTCCAATCGCGAAGAGACGGTGTGGGTGGCCTACAACGGGGAGATCTACAACCATCAGCCCCTTCGCGCAGAGTTGGAAAGGGACGGCCATCGCTTTCGCTCGCACTGCGATACCGAGGTGCTCGTTCACGGCTACCGCCAATGGGGCCCCGCAGAGCTCCTCGAACGCATCGACGGCATGTTTGCGTTCGCGCTGTGGGACGCAGTCGAGCGACGACTCATCCTAGCGAGGGACCGCATGGGTCAGAAGCCGCTCTTCTACCACCGCGCGGCGGACGGGACGCTGACCTTCGCGTCGGAGGTGAAAGCCCTCTTGGCCAACCCCGACATCGAGCCGGTCGTCGACGAGGCGGCGCTCGCGGCCTACCTCACGTTCGAGTACATCCCCGGCATCCGCTCCATCGTCTCGGGGGTGCGAAAGGTCCTTCCCGGGACCTGGCTCGACGTTCGCGCCGGAGCCGTCGAGGCGTATCGCTACTGGGATATCCCATTCGTCGACGACCCGGAACCAGAAGACTCCGTCGATCGGTTCACGGCCCTCTTCGACGATGCGGTTGCGCGTCGGCTCATGGCGGATGTCCCTCTTGGGGTATTTCTTTCCGGAGGGCTCGACTCGAGCTCGGTCGCTGCGTCGGTGGTCCGACAGCGTTCGGCAGCCAACGTGAAGACTTTCTCCATTGGTTTTCGTGAGGAAAGCTACGACGAGTCGTCGATGGCGCGACAGGTTGCCGAGCATCTTGGCACGGAGCACCACGAGCGGATCTTCACCGCCGACTCCATGCGCGAGGTGCTTCCGAAGGTCGCCTCGATTCTGGATGAGCCTTTCGGTGACGCGAGCCTGTTGCCGACCTACCTGCTGAGCGCGTTCGCTCGCGAGCAAGTCACGGTGGCACTCGGGGGTGACGGAGCCGATGAGCTTCTGCTCGGGTACCCGACGTTCTTGGCCGACCCGTTTGCAGGTGGCTTCTCGATGCTCCCGACGTCTGCGCGTCGAGGCATTCGCGGCCTCGGCCGAGCTCTTCCTGTCAGTACCAAGAACTTCAGCTTCGATTTCAAGGTCAACTCGTTCTTGCGCGCAGCGGATGCTCCGGTGGCCTGGCGTCATCCGCTCTGGCTCGGCAGCGTCATTCCCGCGAGCGCGGACGATCCGCTACACCCCGACCTGCGGGGACGGCATCCTGCCGATGAGGTGCTCGCGTTCGTCGCTGGCCTCTACGAGGCGCCCGAATCGAAGGCGCATCTGCAGCGACTGTCGTACCAGTACTGTCGCTCCTATCTTGCTGAAGACATTCTGCATAAGGTCGACCGCGCCAGCATGGCCGCGTCTCTCGAGGCCCGTTCCCCTTTTCTCGATCGTGCGCTGGTCGAGTTCGCCGCTTCGCTTCCGCCGGAGGCCAAGCTTGCCCGACGAACGAGAGGGAAGGCCATCCTGAAGTCCGCGATGGGCGACCGGTTGCCCGCCTTCGTCATCGATCGACCGAAGAAGGGGTTCGGGATTCCGGTCGCCGAGTGGCTCAAGGGGCCCCTCACGCCGCTCGTCGAGGAGCTCCTGAACGACAGCCGCACCGCGGACGCGGGCTACTTCGACCCGACGAAAGTCCGCCGAATGATTGACGAGCACCGGCGCGATGAACGAAACCATAGAAAGACGCTCTGGACACTCCTCAACTTCGAGCTTTGGCGCGAGGCTCGGGGTGTCGCAGGCCGTTGACGATCGCCATGCCCACGTACACCTACGACGAGAAGTTCTTCGAGTACACCAACGCGGTTTCGGCGAGGTCGGCCGACGCCATCGTGCCCCTCGTCTACGAGGCGCTCGCGCCGAATAGCATCCTCGACCTCGGCTGTGGCTGCGGCGTGTGGCTTTCCCGTTGGATGAAGGCTGGCGCAACGGACGCGCTCGGTGTCGACGGGGACTACATCGATCCCCGTGCACTCGAGGTTCCGCGCGCGAACTTCATGGCGAGCGACCTCTCCTCTCGGATTGACCTCGGTCGGAAGTTCGATTTGGCGCAGAGTCTCGAGGTGGCAGAGCACCTTCCCGAGAGCCGGGCTGGCGGATTTGTTGCGGATCTTTGCGGTCATGCAGACGTCGTGCTCTTTGGCGCGGCTCCTCCTGGGCAGGGCGGCGAGAACCACGTCAACGAACAGCCGTACGACTACTGGCGGGCGCATTTTGCCTCGCAGGGGTTCGATGCGTACGACTTCGTTCGTCCGCTCGTCGTACATGACGATGCCGTGGCTCCCTGGCATCGGTACAACCCGGTCCTCTACGTCCGCGACGACCTTGCTGCGAGCCTTCCGGAGAACATTGCCCGAACCCGAGTGCCCGCGCACGAGAGCATCAAAGATCTTTCGCCCGCCGCGTACCGGGCTCGGAAGGCGATCATCCGCCAACTTCCGGCGTGGGCGACGGACGCGCTTGCAAACGTCCGAAAACGAATCGGCGGCTAGGTCGAGACTAAGACGAGACTACGGGCGACCGAAGAGCTGCCATGGCCCGGCACGACCGAGCAGCTGTACGCTGCCGTTCGACTGCCGCAGAATCGAGGACGGAGCCTTGCTGTAGTCGCGGACCACGAAGTAGTCGTAGTCGTCGGCTTCGAATGCGTCCCAGTCGAAGAGCCGGTGGTTCCACACGAGCATGTGCGGCACTTTCGGCTCGGTCTCCGGCTTGTACCGGAACAGGAGCGGGAAGTTGATCGCAAAAGAGAAGTCCACCATTCCGCCGCGCTCGGCCTGGTACCATACCGGAGTGTGCAGAAAGACGGGTGTGCGTACGTGCCGGCTCGATCGAAATACCGGTACCGACATCACGCGAGAGTTCTCCGGGATCTGAGCGATCACTTCCGCGAGCCCCGCAACTTCGCCGGCGTATGCCCGAAACTGGAACGTCGTGGCGACCGTGCATGCAATCGCCAGGGCGGGACCAATCGTCAGGCGGTACCGCGCGATGCCGGCTTCACGGTCCCATTCCATCGCGTACAGCCACGTGGGTATCGCGAACACCGCAAAGCGAGAGTAGAGGAATGCCGTTCCGAGAAACTCATGGGGCACCAGCAGGAACAGTACGACCGTCACGCTGAACGGGACCCACCGCTTCGCAGACCGTGAGGGACGACCCCCCAGCAACACCGGCAGTGCAAACGCCAGCACGCCGACGACGAGCGTCCAGGCGTTGACCGCGTCACCCGCCGCTTCCGAGAGCAGGCGGAGCAATCGGGGGCTCTGTCCCGGGAGCTCCCAGATCGTCGCCCAGTGTGTCATGGCCTCGCTATTTCTCGTGACGGTCAGCCATGCGAAAACGACCGGCGACACCGCGAGAGCGGGAAGGAGGGTCAGGAGGCCGGTTTTCCACTCGTCCTGCTTCAGCAGCACGGTAAAGCCGAAAATTAGCGCGACGTACCCGAACAGCAGCGCATGGACGAAGAACAGTGCGAGGAATAGAAGCCCGAGCCAGATACCGCCGCGTCGGGAGGGGTTCTCGGCGTATCGAAGCGCAAGTATGAGTGCGCCGATGGCGATCGGGACCCCCACCAGAAAGTTGTAGAACCCCCAATCGAAGGCGAACCCAAAAACCCCAGGAAACACGGCGAACGCCCACCAGCGGTTTCCACCCACCTCGCGTAGAAGCGCGGAGGTGGCGACGGGAACTCCTACGACGGCCAGTGTGATGATCGTCTTGAGCGCGGCGTTGACCGACATGAACGCCGTGAGCGCATAGGTGACCAGATACCCGAAGAGGTACGGGGTGAACCAGTTGCGCGTGTAGATGTCCTGATACCCGAACTCGGGATCAGACCAGCGCGTCCAGATGCCGATTTGGCCCGCATGCTGCGGCAAGTCGACCATGGGGAGGTAGTCGACGCTCCACACTGGAACGACGAGGAGAGCACAGCACCCCCAGAAGCTGATCGCGAACCAGCGGTCCCTCCCCATGCTGACGATCGTATCCCGTGACTCGAGACGTCGCCAAGAATGGGACTGCGATGCTCATGAATTCGCGCGCCTCGTTGCTGCACGACTAGACTCCAAGGCCGGGTTCACTTGATTGTCGTTCACGTTCTCGCTTGCATCATCGCCTACCTGCTGACCTGGCAGAGGGTCTTCTACCAGTCGTGTTTTCTGCCTCGTTCGGCGTACGAGTCCGGCAACCTCGTCGTCGCGATGCTCTCTCGGCCGACCACGTTGGTCATGCTTCTCGTCGGGATCTTGCCCCTGTTCGTTTTCCGCAAGCGGATCACATGGAGCGAGATCGACGAGTCGCTCAAGATGCGAACCTTCGTGATGATCGTGGCCTCCGTGATGGGGATCACGTTCATCCTCTCCGACTACAACTACTACTACGACCACGCGTTTTTGCTCGATCGCGTCGTGCTTCTCGCGCTTTTGGTCGGCGTTTGGTTTCACCCCGGATTTCTGTTCCCGTTCGTCATCACGATGATGGTGTTCGCGCTCCAGATCCACCACCCGCTCCCCGGTGGCATGTGGAACTGGCCGGACAAACGAATGCCGACCCACATGCTGTTCGTCTTCGTGTGGTTCATCTATCTGCGGATCTTCGTCAAGACCGATGCGCGCCTTCCGCTCATCCTCGGGCTATTCGTCGCGGGGTCCGGTTACGCCCACGCCGGATTCTCCAAAATCGCCATCGGCCCTGTGTGGTCTACTTGGCTACTCGAGAACCCCACCGCCAACATCTTCGTCTCCGCGTACCAGCAGGGGAACTGGCTCGGACATCTCAGCGAAGCGCAGATCGTCCAAGCCGCGGGATTCCTCGAGCGAGTCGGCGTCGTGAACAATGCGTTCACGCTCTTCGCAGAAATCGGTGCTGCGCTGGTGCTACTCGACCGGCGGGTGGCGCGGTTCTTCCTCGCAGCGTGCATCCTCCTGCACCTCGGGATCCTCTCGACCACCGGCATCTTCTTCTGGAAGTGGATCGTGGTGGATGCCTCCATGATCTACTTTGCAGGCAGCCTGTGGAAGTGGAACGTCCCGGACGTCAACGTGGCTAAACCCGCCATCGCCGCACTCACCGCGGCCACGCTCATCCTCGGAGCGGCCCACACGAGGGTCACCGGCATCTTGTTCGCGTGGTGGGACACTAGGCACGCCCAGTTCTTTACCTACGAAGTGGAGACGGAGTCCGGGGAAACCTACGACCTAGACCCCCGCTACTTCGTTCCGTACGACATCGTGTTCGTCCAAAGTCGATTCTACTACACCGCTCCCGAACCCATCTTGCCGGGGACGTATGGCGTCACGCATCGCTACCCCGTCTTCGCTGCGCTTCAGGAGGCGACCGTGGATGACCTGCCAGAGGTTTACCGTGAGTACGCCGTGCGCCAGTTCAATCGGTCCCTCCGCTACGACTTCGGTCGCTTCATTCAGCGCTACGTTCGAGCGGTCATGCGCGGCGACGAGAAAGAGTTCCTCCCATCGTGGTTCTCCGTTCCCTATCACTTTCAAACGACGTTCCCGCCAAACGTCTATATGGGTCAGTCGAAAGCGACGCGCGTGCGCGTGTTCTTCGAGCAGCACTTCTACGACGGAGACGAGATTCACGACCTGCAGCGGGTCGAGGTGATGGCGATCCCCATCGCCGAGGATGAGGACGCTCCCTAACGTGCAGACGGTTCAATCCGCAGCGTCTACACAAAATGACAAGTGGCGCACGGGCGAGTAAATCGCTCTGCGAGGCCCGTTCGGCTGGGTCCAAACTGGCCCGCATCGGCCTTTCTCTATGATTTGAGTGGCTTTTTCGGGTTTCCTCCATGTTTCCGAGGCGTTTTGCACCCTGCCTCGACCGTCGAGAGTCTTCCGGCGGCTTCGCATCATGTTTGACGGGATTCGCGCAAACCGCTAACCCAACCTCGGAAGCGGGGCATGTGGGTGACATGGTGACGTCCCGCACCGCGCACACAGGGGAATCATCATGATCAAACACGTTTTGCGACTGGGCCTGTTCCTCGCGGTATGCGGGGCGCTGTTAGGTTGTCAGAAGACCGCAGACGATGCGGCGGCTGCCGCGGAAGAGGCCGCCGAGTCCGCCGCCGAAGGCGCGGTTGAAGCCGCCGAAGCCGCCGAGGAAGCGGTCGAGGAGGCTGCCGAGGCTGCCGAGGCCGCCGGCGACGCCGCCGAAGCTGCTGCGGACGCAGCCGCCGAAGCCGCTGGCGAGGCTGCCGACGAGGCCGCTGCTGCCGCAGATGCCGCCGCCGAGCAGGCCGGTGACATGGCCGATGCAATGAAGGACAAAGCCGCCGAATAGCCGGTGTGCTTCGAAACAGCTCTACAGCTCTCTTGGAGGAAACATGATCAAGAACGTCATGCGATTGGGGTTGGTCCTCGCACTCTTCGGTGCGTTGACGGCCTGTAAGAAGGCAGAAGACTCCGCCGCCGAAGCCGCCGACCATGCGGATCACGCGATGGAAGGCGCTGCCGATGACGCGGCCGCGGCTGCCGGGGATGCCGCCGAAGGCGCCGACGCGGCAGGAATGGACGCCGAGGGCAACGCCAAGGAGGCTGCAGCCGACGGTGAAGGCGCCGTCGAGGCTGCTGCCGAAGAGGTCGAAGCGGCTGCCGACAAGGCCGCCGACGGCATGGAGAAGGCCGCCGATGATGTGAAGGAAGCGGCCGAGGACGCGGAAGGTCGCGTCAAAGTGGGTGCCGACGCCGCCAAGAAGAAGTACTGAGCGCGCGCCAAACTAGCTTTTCGGAACGAGCCGGCCTTCGGGCCGGCTTTTTTCGTGTCGGCTTGCATTGGTCGGTCTTCAAAGTAGAACATGTTTCACTCGCATGTTTTTCGACTACACCGACGAGCAGAAGGCGCTTCTCGACGAGCTCCGCGCCTACTTCGATGATCTGATTACCGACGAGCTCGAAGACGAGCTGAACGGAGCCGAGGGAGGCGGCCCCCTCTACCACCAAGCGATGCGGCGGCTTGGAAAAGACGGGTGGCTCGGCATCGGCTGGCCGAAGGAGCACGGAGGACAGGGTCGCGGCCCGATCGAGCAGTTCATTTTCTTCGACGAGGTTCAGCGCGCCGGGTTCCCGGTTCCGATTCTGACGCTCAACACCGTCGGGCCTACGCTGCTCAAGTTCGGCACCGACGCGCAGAAGGCCAAGTACCCGCCGAAGATCCTCGAAGGCCGCTGCCACTTTTCGATTGGCTACACCGAGCCTGCCTCGGGGACCGACCTGGCGTCGCTAAAAACCACGGCCGTTCGCGACGGTGACGAGTACGTCATCAACGGACAGAAAATCTGGACCAGCCTCGCAGATCATGCGGACTACATGTGGTTGGCCTGCCGGACCGATCCCGACGCGCCCGCCCACAAAGGCATCTCAATCATCATCGTCCCGGCCGACGCGGACGGAGTGCAAATCACGCCGATGCACGCGCTCGGAGAAAACAACGTGCACGCGGTCTACTACGACAACGTCCGCGTCCCGGTCGAGAACCTGGTCGGCGCTGAGAACAACGGCTGGCATCTCATCACCACGCAGCTCAACCACGAGCGCGTTGCACTCTGTTCGGTCGGTCCGCTCGGTCGCATCTTCACGGAGACGGTGGCTTGGGCGGAGAACACGCCCAACGGCGAAGGCGGCACCATCGCCGACCTTCCTTGGGTGCGAACGAACCTCGCTCGCGTGTACGCCAAGCTCGAGGTGCTGAAGCTTCTCAACTGGCAGCAGGCTTGGAGCATCGCGCGGGACAAACTCTCTCCCGCGGATGCCTCGGCCATCAAGGTGTACGGCTCCGAGTTCTACGTCGAAGGTTCCCGGCTGCTGATGGAGATCCACGGCGCCGCGGGAACACTCCATCACAGCTCCGAAGCTGCGCTGCTTCGAGGCCGTCTCGAGAAATACTACCGCATGTCGCTCGTGCTCACCTTCGGAGGGGGCACCAACGAGATTCAGCGCGACATCATTTGTCAGGCCGGCCTTCGGATGCCGCGTCTCGGAAGGCGATGAGGGGCTGAGCATGGATTTTTCGTTCACTGAAGACCAAGACGGAATCCGGGCGCTGCTCAAGCAGGTGCTGGGCGACCTCGTGACCGACGACTCCCTCAAGGCGCTCGCGAAAGAGGGCACCTGGTTTCACGAGCGTGCCTGG